>CAUUEB010000001.1:0-110914 GCA_963544135.1 uncultured Atopobium sp.
GAACACATTTAGTATAGCTGTTTAGGGCGCGTATGCTGGAGATAATGACAATTTCAACTTCTCCATAGAGAAGCTGTCAATCATAATAAAATATGGACGAGGGGGGCCAGATTATGCGAGAAAAGCTGTTTGAATACGTTGCGAATCAGTACGGTAATTGGATCTCTGCGGTTTTAGATGGCTCTGTTGACTTTGATGAGCTGTGCCAATGGATTGATGCAAGTTATTCTGCAACGAACTGACGAATATCTTGTTTAATACTTGGGTAAGTATCAGCAGTCTGTTTGTTAGGCATTGGAGGTTACTTTACATGACAGAAAAGCACGCACTTTCTTTTGACGAGAATTTCTTCAACAAGCTAGGTCAATTTGGAAGCATTCTCTCAGTCATGATGTATGTTTCTTATATCCCACAGATTACCAATAATCTTGCTGGCAATAAAGGTAGCTTTATCCAACCACTAGTTGCCATGATTAACTGCACTGTTTGGTTTGTTTACGGCGCTTTCAAGAAAGAACGCGATGTTCCCATTATGATTGCTAACGCCCCTGGTATTCTCTTTGGACTTGTTACTGCGCTAACTGCGCTGCTATAAAATGGCAGCCAGGTCCCTCAGCTTTCTAAGACTCCACAATAAGGACGGTTCATGTGGCTCTTATAGGTTTCTTTAAAGTTGTCTATATTCCCATGGCCGTTCTGTATCTCATAGCGGCATATGCCCTTCTTGCAAAGCAAAGCTTGAGCAAAATCTTTAAGCGCACAAATTTTGACCTCTTCCGCGGTGGAGTGCTCGCACTTTATTACCTTTTTATAGCTATGGTCTTCTTTGTAGACATAATGCTTCTTACCACTAAAACTGTAGTTAAGCAGCAATTTCTTGTTCCTTATATAGTTGGAATTATTGCTATTGCTGTTGCGTGCGCAATCCTTACGCAAATAGCAAAGCACTCTAAATCAGATCGTTTTATTACCATTAGAGACCTGGTTGTTCCGCTTATTTGGTTTGCTTCCTCATTTGTTTATACGCAAACAATATTTGCGCTTTTACTTGCAGCAAAATAGTAACGCTCCGTTGTTCCGTCACTATTCAGAGGGCTTCTCGACATTTACTCGCCTAACTCTATGCGAACCTTTTGCCCCTCAACGTGAACTCTGTCCCGGGCGAAGAGCTGCAACACCTCAGGATAAAGCTGGTGCTCTACCTGATGAATCGCCTCTTCAAGCTGGTCAACGGTCCAGCCCTCTTCAACCACAACTGGTCGCTGAGCAATAATGGGGCCGCGGTCGTAATCAGCGTTTGCCAGGTGAACGGTAACGCCCGTCACCTTGACGCCGTACTCATACGCATCCTGAATAGCATGTGCACCACGGAAGCTTGGCAGCAACGCCGGATGCAGATTAAGTACACGATTAAGGAAGGTGTTCAGAATAGGAACGCCGACTTTGCGCATATAACCAGCCATAACAACATAATCAACGTTATAGCGCTTGAGCTCGGTGGCAATAACCATATCTGCAACAAATGGATCTTCGTACGTCTCTTTTGAGAGCGTCAGGGTTTGCAGGCCAGCTGCCTCCGCCCTCTTCAGACCATATGCATCAGGGCGAGAAGAAACAACCAGTTCAATGGTTGCGTCTAGCTTGCCAGCATCAATGGCGTCAATAATGGCCTGCAGGTTGGTACCTGAACCGGAAAGAAGAACGCCAAGCTTAATTGGCATCGTTGTAGACCACCTTTCCGGTGCCTGGGATAATCTGGCCCATGACAAATGGCTCAAATCCCTGGTCAGAGAGGGCTTCTGCTACATCGTCAACGTCATCCATGTCCACGATAAGAGCCATACCAACGCCCATGTTGAAGGTGCGATACTGCTCATCAAGAGACAGGTTTGCAGCGTTAGAAACGTATGAAATAACTGGTGGAATATCCCATGCAGGACCAGCCTCTCCACCACGATCAACCTCTGCGTCAAGGTGAGCTGGCAGTGCACGGTTAAGGTTCTCGGTGATTCCACCACCGGTGATGTGTGCCATAGCCTTGATAGGAGCTCCTGCGCGGAGTGCAGCAAGCAATCCACCTGCATAAATGGTGGTTGGACGCAAAACAGCGTCTGCGAGTGACTCTCCACCGAGCTCCTCTAGTGGCTGGTTAAGCTCCTCAACCGTTTTGCCCTCAATGGCTACCTTGCGTACCAGCGAATATCCGTTGGAGTGAATGCCAGAAGAAGGAAGTCCCAGAATGACGTCACCTTCACTGACCTTCTCGGGACCTAAGATCTTTGGTTTGTCGACAACGCCTACGACAAAGCCAGCAAGATCGTAGTCGTCAGGATTCATAACACCTGGATGCTCGGCCATCTCACCGCCTACCAGCGCACATCCGCTCTTGCGGCAGCCCTCTGCAATGCCACCAACAACTTCGGCGACTGCCTCGGCTTTAAGCTTACCCACAGCAACGTAATCCAAGAAAAACAGCGGCTCGGCGCCCATGGGAACAATGTCGTCGACGCACATGGCAACCAGGTCCTCGCCCACCGTGTTGTGACGGTTGAGCAGCTGGGCGATGGCAAGCTTAGTGCCAACGCCGTCGGTGCCGCTGACCAGTACAGGCTCTTCCATGTCTTTGAGCGCTGCTGCCGAGAAGCAGGAGCCAAAGCCACCCAAGCCGCCAATGACCTCGGGACGAGTAGTTGTAGCAACAGCAGCCTTGATGGCGTCGACCGCACGAGCGCCTTCATCAACGTCAACGCCTGCGTCAGCGTAGGTAATCTGCTTGGTTGGATCAGCGGAAGTAGTCATTATTCTCCTTCTTACTGCTTTGAGGGGACAAAGCCCTCGTCAATTAACTGCTGTTCTACCTGGTCAAACTTACGTGCAAAAGATGGATTTAGATTATCTGGGGTGTTTTCTGGCAAGAACCTCTGGTGGAAGTCTTCCGGAATTGCCACAGGATACCTGCCGCTAAAGCAAGACTCGCAATAACCGCGAGAAGGAACGCAGGCAAGCAGACCCTCTAGGCTCAAAAAGCCTAAGGAATCTGCGCCGATATACTCGCAGATCTCTTGAGTAGTCATTTTTGCCGCAACAAGCTGGTGCTGATCGGCAGTATCAATACCATAGAAGCAAGGCCAGATAACCTTTGGAGATGCGCTTCTGACGTGTACTTCAGTAGCTCCTGCGTCTCTAAGCAGCTGAACAATCTGCTTGGAAGTAGTGCCGCGAACAACAGAATCGTCTACCATTACGATGCGCTTACCTGCAACAACGTCCGAAAGCGCATTGAGCTTCAAGCGTACACCCAGCTCACGAAGCTGCTGAGTAGGCTGAATGAACGTTCTTGCAACGTAGCGATTCTTGATCAAACCGGTACCAAAAGTCACGTCCAGCTCTTGCGCAAAACCCTCAGCTGCAGGAACGCCGGAATCAGGTACACCGATTACCAGGTCAACGTCTGCTGGGGTCTCTTTTGCCAGTTGGCGACCCATCTGGTGACGGACAGAATACACTGAGCGACCACTAATAATAGAGTCAGGGCGCGAGAAGTACACCTGTTCAAAGATGCAATCTGCTTGCTGACGAGGGGAAAGTCCCATCTCAGAAGATAGGCCACTGTCGGAAATACGGATAATCTCGCCAGGAGCCACCTCGCGCACGTACGTAGCACCCACAATATCCAGTGCGCACGTCTCAGATGCAACTACCCAGTTATTCTCGCCTTCCTCGCCAATATGGCCGAGTACCAGCGGACGAATACCGTTAGGATCCCTAAACGCATAGAGGGCGTTCTCGCGGATGAGCACCATGGCGTAGCCGCCCTCGATGAGGTTCATGGTTGCGGCAATACCGGTACGCAGACGGTGTGTACGACGAGTAAAGTAGCCGATGAGCTGGGCTGCTACCTCGGAATCGGTGTGCGATCTAAAGGAAATCTGGCGAGAAGACAGTTCTTCTCGCAAGGAGTCAAAGTTGACGAGGGTGCCGTTATGCGCCAGGGCAATGAGGGTCTCATCGATGGACGACATATGAGGCTGGGCCGACTCCCAACCCTTGGCGCCTGCGGTGCCGTAGCGACAGTGACCGATAGCCACTTTACCTGGCATTGCGTTGAGGTCGTCGTTGTTGAAAACTTCGGTTACGAGGCCCGTATCTTTTCTGATAAGTACGGTATGGCCGTCGCCGACAGCTATACCTGCGGAATCTTGCCCGCGGTGCTGCAGCGCGTGCAGCGCAAAATAAGTGAGTCGAGCAACGTCACGGTCAGGCGCCCATACTCCAAAGACGCCACATTCCTCGTGAAGTTCCATTGGATCCCCTCCGGATGCCTCGGCCTGAGTCACCCTTGATCAAACGCTTCTCACGTCTGGCAACAATACATACAGTGTACCTGGAAATTTGCAAGAAAAAGCGCTCCGAACAAATATGTTCGGAGCGTGTAACAATTTTTTAAGAAAATGGCATTTACAACCTCTGTAAACCGCCCTTTTTCAGCTACTGGGCCTTTGGCTGAGCTTCAGTCTTTGGTACACAGATGAGCATGGTCCTGCCGTACTGGTCGGTATAATTGCAGGTAAAGAGTGTAAGAACATGATCAGCGCGAGAAATAACATCTGCTGCATCGGAACGAGAACTTACTGCTCTAGAAAGCCTGTCTTTTAAGTAAGACCTGAACTCATCAACAGAGCCAAAGTTAAACTGCCTGACTTCCTCGTCGTCTTCATCGGTGTGATAGGTAAATACCGGCTCAAGTTCATATGTCTGAGTAGGCGTGACGTACCAGATGGTCTCAACCTTATCGAAGGTAGACTGGTCGTTCATTGCTCCAATGTACTGGAACATAGAGCCGTTTCTCATATGGTGACCATAGAGAATGGTTTGCTGGTCAGTAAGGCCGTTTGGATTGTTTTGGTAGTCCATAAAAATCTGACCACCGATTGACCACTCTCCCTTTGCGTTTGTATGCAGGTAGTGATCGTTATCTGTAGTCTGATACACAGGATAGTTGACTTGCGTATCTGGAATCTGAATCCAGCCGACAACCTGGTTGTTTACTGCCTGAAGACCAGCCCAATCAATAACTGGAGCCTCGTCTTTTTTCTCGGAAACTGTTGCGTATGTAGCAAGCTCTTCGTTGATGACGTCTTGCTCGTGGTATTCAAGCTGGGTCTTGCCAAACATAACGCCGGCAACAACCAAGAGGCCAATGCCAACTACCAGCAAGAGCGTGGAAAGAATATAAGCAAAACCCTTCTTCTTAGTGGGTTTCTCGCCAGACTTTTTAGGAGAGGTTTTTTTGTTGCCCTCTTTTTTTGAGGACGCGGAGTTTTTCATAGAAACCATCTCGACGGATGTTTTTGAGGTGTGAGTATTTCCAGCCGTCTGGTCGTCAGCGGCGAATGAAGCAAAATGCTTGCCGTTTTTTGATTCCATGCACTTCCCTTCTGAAGGTACTCTTTGTCATACCTTTGTCATACCTTTGTCATACCTTTGTCATACCCCTTAAAAGTTTAGCTATGCACGGAACAAAAATCTCTGTGCATCTTATGAAGTCATCGCATAATCACATTTTGCGGTATGCAAAACCCGCGCCTCAGATCTCCTGAAGCGCGGGTCTCGTGTGCAGGTGCGTGCGGGTACGAGCTTTATTCGCAAGCTGCGTGCGTGCGGGTACGCGTCAGCTTATGCGTCAGCCATCTCGGCTTTAAGCTGGACGATCTTCTCGCGATACTCTGGAAGAGAAGCGCCAAGAATCTGGGTAGCGTAAATAGCTGCGTTTTTGGCACCGTTAATGGCAACGCAGGCAACGGGTACACCAGATGGCATCTGGACCATGGAAAGCAGGGAGTCCATGCCGCCGAGATCGGAGGTCTTCATTGGAACGCCAACGACAGGCAGCGGAGTGAATGCAGCAACAACTCCACCCAGGTGAGCGGCCTTTCCTGCAGCTGCGATGATTACCTTGAGGCCGCGGTCAGCAGCGGTCTCGGCCCACTGGTGAACCTTGTCTGGAGTGCGGTGTGCGGATGCGATGACCAGCTCATATGGAACGCCCAAGCGCTCGAGCTCAGCGGTACATCCCTCCATAGTTGCAAGGTCGCTCTTAGATCCCATGATAATGCCGACAACAGGCTGATCTGCCATCTCTGCTCCTTTGTTACGTCTCATAAAATAGGCGGATACGTCAAATATCCATCTCACAGTATAGAGTATGATTTTCTTGAACGTTGGTCCATCAGTCCACGTGAAAGGAAACTGTAATGAATGAAACCAACTCTGTTCTGTATCAGCGAGAAGGCTCGTACATCCCTCGCATCGCCGCAGTGCATGACCTCTGCGGATACGGAAAATGCTCGCTTGGCGTAGCTATTCCGGTTCTGTCAGCAGCGGGATGTGACGTTTGCCCAGTACCTACGTCGCTTTTCTCGGCACACACCAAGTTCCCTACGTTCTACATGCACGACACCACCAACATGCTCGAGGATTACCTGGATGCATGGCAGGAAGAGGGCATTGACCTGGACGCCATTTATTCTGGCTTCCTTGGTGCAGCAGAGCAGGTTGCAAGCATTCAGCGCTTGTACCAGGAGCATCCAAAGGCACTTCGCGTTGTTGACCCAGTTATGGGCGATGGCGGCAAGATGTATCCAACCTATACGCAAGAGCTTTGTGACGCAATGAAGTCCCTGGTAAACGGTGCAGATATCTTGACGCCAAATCTTACTGAGGCTTCAATTCTGACGGGCATTCCATACGCTGGTCAGGATTTAACTGATGAGCAGGTAGATGAGCTGCTTGATGCACTGCTTGCGATGGGCGCAAAGTGCGTTGTCCTTAAGGGTATTGTTCGCGGTGATGACCTTATCCGAAATTTTGTTGCTACCGAGTCCGAGCGTGGCGAGATTGTCTCCGAGCTTCTGCCTTATATGCTGCACGGCACCGGCGATCTGTTTGCTTCTGCGCTTTTAGCTGCAGTTATGTGTGGTCAGGAAATCGCTGACGCGGTTGAGTTCGCTGGTGAGTTTGTCTGCGAGTCCATGGAAATTACTCGCGATCAGCCAAACTTTGAGCTTCGTGGCGTTTCGTTTGAGACAAAGCTTGGCCTAATTGCCCAGCTTCTGCAGGAGTAAAACGCTTCTACAAAAGCAAACTGCTCGCACAGGCCTTTGCGCCGCAGATAAGTTTTCTTTTTTCTTTGTCGTAGGTGCTCACTCGCGTAGAGTGAGCACCTATTTTTACGCAAGCAATCGTTGTTATGCACGAAAATGCATTTTTCTGGCACTTTATTCGTTTCAATTTTTATCAAACAAACATTGAGCCTCAAAACATAGCGAAAAAGGTAAAAAAGCCGTTTAGTTGGAAATCGAGGGAATTACTTAAAGATTTGATATTAGTAAAAGCCCAGTTGGCATTAATCAAGCGACACATTGCTAAATCAAAATCGCTCAAAATCGTCATGCATAAAGATTAAAACCTCCAACTAAACGGCTTTTTTACCTTTTTGGGACCAAAATCGTCTTGGAAACACCGATTCCATAACTTTCAGTCAAATTAACGTGCAAATCATTCGCCGCGCCACCATTTTGAGGCGTGCCGACCTCCCGATAAGTCACTTCCAGCAGCACAAGTAAAAGAGCCGCTGACTTCAGCGGCTCTTTTGCTTTGTTGCTTGCAGGTACGTATGCTACTTAGTACTTGAAGAACTGTCGCTTGTACCTGTGGTGTTAGTGGTACCAGTAGTTCCTGTTGTTCCAGTTGTGGTGTTCTTCTTTGTTGAAGAGTCTCCGCCAACAATACCGCCAAGCACGCGGACCGGCGTAAATGACGTGGCAATCTGGTCTCGTAGCTCTTTTTGGATGGTGTCGTTTGCACCAGTAATGACCATAGTGATATTTACTCCATCAGAAGACTGCGTCTTTGAGAACGTAAAGGTAAAGATAGGTGTTGCATCTCCGCCAGGTTTAAGGAATCCGAAGAGTTGAGATTTCTGAAGCTCACCTTGGTCATTTCTGTGAACACTGACGTGATAGACAACGGTATTGATTCGTGGGTTGAGCAGCGCGTTAATAGCAAATGCCTGCGCCTGGACACTGGATCCCGCATAGCATTCAAGCACGTCTTTTGAGGTCGTATCGGTAACTGTTACCTCAACACGACCAGTGTTCTCGTCAGCTTCCTGAACCGAGAAATCCTCGGGGAACTGCGTAAATCCATTACCCCATTCAACACCGCCGCGTAATGCAGATGCAACAGATCGCACCGTAACTGATTCAGTTAAATTTGCTGTGTTAGCTCGACGAATAACACCACAAGAGACCTGCATCAGAACTACGATTATCAAGAAAATCAGGACAAAAAGGACCGCCGTCTTTGTAATGACCTTCTCGATATTTGAGCCCGAAGGATCAGATCCCGAAAGTGGATCAACATCCACTGCCACAGCTCCGCCCTGCTTGCGAGCGCGCTCTAGAGCTGCGCGTTCCTCGTTAGGATGACCTGTCTCGTCTACCTTGGTAAACAATTCTTCAGCTGCGTCAGCATCAAGCGCGCCCTTCTGGCGGCGCGCGAAGCGTGAACGTTCTGCATCATCTTTAGCCATGTAGCTCTCTCATTCAACCTGCATAAACACACTTTAAAGCGTGCGATGCGTTGACTTTTGATCTTAAGTACAACCCGTCGGTTTACAAGCTGCAAGTCGCAGACCGCAAGTTGCAGCCGCAAGTTGCAAACCGCAAGTTGCAAACCGCAAACCTGCAGTTAAGTACATCGCGAGAAAAGCGGTTGCTGCCGCTAGCCGCAGTTCGCAAAGCACTTAAGGCTCTATTTTACCGCCTTGCGAGGTTTGGCGCACCACCAAACTGCATTTGATAGTAGTGAGCGTAGATTCCGCCTTTTTCTAGCAGTTCATCATGGGTTCCACGCTCAACTGCACGACCGTGATTGATGGTGATAATTTCATCAGCACCCATAATAGTCGAGAGTCGATGGGCAATGACCAGCGTAGTTCTGTTCTTAGCCAGCTCGGAAAGGGACTCCTGGACCGCGCGCTCGGACTCGTTATCCAGAGCGGAAGTGGCCTCATCCAAAATGAGCAGCGGCGGGTTCTTCAGGAACACACGCGCAATAGAAATGCGCTGCTTCTGTCCACCAGAAAGTCTAGTTCCACGCTGTCCTACCTGCGTGTCATATCCATCTGGCAGCGATTCAATGAACTCGGCGATATTTGCTCGCTTTGCTGCCAGCGCAATGTCTTCTGCAGAAGCTTCAGGGCAGCCGTATGCAATGTTCTCCGCGATAGTGCCGTCAAAGAGGTACACGTCTTGCTGGACCATGCCAATTGCCGAACGCAAACTATGCTGCGTAACGGAGCGAATATCCTGCCCGTCAATGGTGATGCTGCCACTTGTGACGTCATAGAATCGTGGCAATAAAGCGCAGGTAGTTGACTTACCTCCACCAGAAGGTCCAACCAGTGCAACAGTTTTTCCACTCTCAATATGAAGGTTCAGGCCGTCGATAACCTCTTCAGCATTGTTGTAAGCAAAATGAACATCCTGGTAGATAATCTCACCCGCGGTAATTTGAATGTCCCGGGCATCTGGTGCATCTTGAATGTCCGGCTGCGTTTCAAGAATCTCTGTGAATCGTTTAAAGCCGGCAAGACCCTTCTGGAATGTCTCAGTAAAGTTCAATATGTTCATGATTGGCGTGGTAAACAGCGAGATGTAGAGTGCATACGTAGCCAGGTCAATGGCTTGCATCTGACCCTGAGCAATCATCCAGCCGCCCAAAACCAACACAACAGTGTTCAAAACACCCATCATGCCTGAAATTGCAGCTTGGTACCTACCCATAGCCTGGTACATATTGGCCTTGGAGTCTAAGTATGCCGAGTTGCTTGCTCTAAATTTCTTACGCTCGTGATCTTCCGCCGCAAAGCCCTTAACCACGCGAATACCAGAAAGTGAGTCTTCTAGCTGGGTATTTACGTCGGAAATGCGCATGCGGTTCTCTTTAAAAATGCCGCGCATGTGCATGTTGGCAAAGAAATTAAACACTACCAACACCGCAGCAATTCCAGCAAGCACCAGCGTAAGGGGTACGTTAATAAAAGCCAGAATGACAAAAGAGCCGGCAATCTCAAGCAAGCCAATAATCAGGTACTCAGGGCCATGATGCGCCGTCTCAGAAATGTCGAACAAGTCAGATACCAGGCGACTCATCAGGTCACCCGTCTTGTGGCGATCATAATACGAGAAACTCATGCGCTCGTAGGCGTCAAACAGGTCTTCTCGCATCTTGCTTTCCATACGTGCGCCCATGATGTGTCCCCAACTAATAACAAAGTAGCGGCACAGAAAGTGGACAAAATACATCACGACAAGGCCGACGGCAATAAATACCAGGCTGCCGAGAATGGCATCTTTGCCCTGCGTAAACAATCCCTTTGTGAGCGATCGCAGAATTTGAGGGAACGCCAGCTCGATGCAAGCCAAAATGATGGCGCAGATAGTATCCAGAATGAACAGGTGCTTTTGCGGAGCGTAATAAGAAAGAAAACTGGCAAACAGCGATTTTCGATGTTTGCCAGGGGCGTTGTTACCAGGTACAGGGCGAGAAGAACGATCAAGCATGCGTAATTACTCCATAGGCAATCGGTGTGAAATTGAATCGCAGATAAGAGCTCCAATGATAGTCTTTGCGTCCTCGATTTTGCCATCGAGAACAGCGTCTACCAGCTCAGATAGTGGAACAAGATCCACGTTAATAAATTCGTCGGCATCTGGGTCTGATCCCTCAAAGGTCAACTCAGTTGCCATATAAAGGTGAATAAGCTCGTCGGTAAATCCGTCGGAAGTGGCGGTAGTGGTGAGAAAAGCCATCTTTCCCGCCTTCATTCCGGTTTCTTCCAGCAACTCACGGTGAGCGCAATCAAGAGGATCCTCGCCTGGATCAAGTTTTCCTGCAGGTAGCTCAACTGTTACGCGACCAAGCGCAGTTCGGTACTGACGAACCAGGCAAATTCTACCCTCATCAGTCAATGCAACAATAGCTACAGCACCGGGATGACGCACAACATCACGAAGAGCAGTGCGTCCATCCGGAAGAGAAACACGCAGACGATTCACGTCAAAAATGCGACCAACCCAAACGGTATCTTCAGAAAGTGGCTTCTCTTCTAGAGAGGCATCACGCGCATCCTCTGTACCTGCAACAAAGCTGCGCTTTTGTGGCTCCCCAGAATGATGGTAGGCAGCATCGCCCACAGCAACACGCTCACCGTCGTAGGTAAGCGAATCAACTGCCGAGTGCAAATCATTGCGAGCAGAATCAAACACCTCTGGAGTTACCTGCATGTCAGCATCAAGAATCTCTGGCTCAGCAGACTGCATATCATCAAACACATCACTAAACTGAGAACTGCTTTGATCGCTGGTCCAAGCACCATCCTGTACGTTGGTTTTCTCGTCATTTTGATTTGCCATAAGCGCTAACCTAACTATTTTTCTGGACGACCTTGAAGAGCCTTAAGTCCAATATCGTGCCTGAGCTGCTTGCCTTCAAAGTTGATAAGGTCGCAAGCCTCATATGCACGAGCGCGAGCTTCCTCAAAAGTTGGTGCAAGCGCAGTAACGTTGAGCACGCGGCCGCCTGCTGCGACAATCTTTCCGTCCTCGGTCTGAGCAGTTCCGGCGTGATACACAGAAACGCCCTCAAGCTGCTGAGCAGCCTCAATACCGGTAATCTCCTTGCCCTTCTCGTAAGAACCAGGATATCCGGCACTTGCCAGAACAACAGAAACAGCCACTGTATCAGACCAGGAAACCTGCTGATGACGGAGGGTACCGTTATCGCAGGCCATCAAAATTGAAACCAAATCGCCCTGGAGGCGAGGCAGTACAACCTGAGTTTCTGGATCGCCAAAGCGAGCGTTAAATTCAAGAACCTTAGGGCCATTTTTGGTCAGCATAAATCCACCATAAAGGCAGCCAGAATAGTTGATACCCTCTTTTTTGAGCTGGTCAACAACGCGCTGCTCAATGGCAATCATCTGGGAAAGTTCTTCATTGGTCACAAAAGGAACAGGAGAATAGACGCCCATTCCACCAGTGTTAGGTCCCTTATCGTCGTCGTAAGCACGCTTGTGATCCTGGGCTGTTGCCAGCGGAACAACGTACGTTCCGTCAGTTAGCGCAAGCAAGGAACACTCTGGCCCCTCAAGGAACTCCTCGACAACAACGGTTGCACCTGCATCGCCAAAGTGACCGGAGAAACACTCGCGAACACCTTCGAGGGCCTGCTCAAGCTCAGTTGCAACAATAACACCCTTACCTGCAGCAAGGCCGTCTGCCTTAACAACAACAGGTGCGCCGATATGGCGAACATATGCCTCACAAGACGCCTGGTCTGTGAAGGACTTCCATGCAGCAGTTGGAACGTTTGCTCGCTCCATAACGCCCTTGGCAAACGCCTTTGAGCCCTCCATCTGCGCTGCATTCTGATTAGGGCCAAAGCATGCAATACCGGCCTGGCGAACAGCGTCTGCAACGCCCACAACAAGAGGTGCTTCGGGGCCAATAACTACCAGGTTAATGCCTTTTTCCTTGGCAAAAGCAACAACCTCGTCAGGGTTATTTTGATCAATAGGAGCAATCTCTGCCTGGGCAGCCATGCCACCATTACCTGGAGCGACGTAAATTTTTCCTGCGCGAGGCGACTCCTGCAGCTTAGTTAAGAGAGCGTGCTCACGACCACCTGCTCCGAGCAACAAAATATCAACGGTGTCATTCATAAGTACTCCAGCCTTCTGATACAACGCCTTTGGGATACAAGCAACGCCAACAGCGCCTTCTCCAAGATGTTTTCTAAACTCAGGGGAAGCAAGTCTTTCTGCAATACATTCTGCATCATATTCGTTGGTTTTAAGCGGCTTTTTGAGATGCTTTTCTATGCGTTTCTCGCCACTTGAAATCACTACATACTTGAGCTCGCCGCGCTTTACAAAACAAGCGCTCATAAGGCGAGAAATTCTTGCTGCTAGATCGGTAAAATCTGATGAGCGAGCCACCTCTGTACATTTTCCGCCAACCAAACGATACAAATACATATCGTTTGAGATGCGCCTATGCAAACGCTCAAGTCGAAGTCGCAACGAAAGCCTGGGGTGTTTGTCCTTGCTTTTATGAAGGACAACCTTGTTCATTGCAATGTACATTGTGGCAACTACCTCAGCAAGCTCTTGTGCATACGCGCAAGCAGCTTCAAATGAAGCTCCAGACTTTCTTGCCACACTTAAGCGCTCAAGCATGATTCCCATAGCGGTGGGCATATTTCCGCTATCCACCAGGCAAATTGAGCTTGAAATATCAGGATTGTTCTGACAAGCCTTTTTTGCCGTAAGAAGCGAGTCAGAAAAATCTGCATACACATGGAGCGAGAGGATCTTTTGAGCGCCTGACTCAAAAATGCCTCGGTAAAACTCGCCTACCTGATCAGCATCTGAACTCAGAGCTCCAGGTATTACAGAAACCCCCAGGGCTTCAAGCTGGGAAGCTTCAAGCCCACAGGGGTTATCGCAAACTATTGCAAAAGTTGAGCAGTCCGAAGACGCCACGGGTTACCTCCAGTAGCGGTCGATTGTCTGCTCGCGATCTGGACCAACGGTGATGATAGAAACGCGTACACCAGCAAGCTGCTCCAGGAAGTCAATGTAGTCCTTAGCCTCACGAGGCAGCTGGTAGAAGTTGCGAACATTGGAGATATCGCACTTCCAACCAGGAAGAGTCTCGTACACAGGCTTTGCGTGATAAAAGACGCTCTGGTGCTCTGGAACGGTCTTGTAAATCTTACCGTCGCACTCATAAGCAACGCAGACCTTAATCTCGTCAAGGCAACCAAGAACGTCAAGCTTAGTGATTGCAAGGTCAGTGAGACCATTGATACGAGCTGCGTAGTTAACAACTACGGCGTCATACCAACCGCAGCGACGCTTACGACCGGTAGTTACACCGTACTCATGACCAACTTCGCCGAGAAGATCGCCCGTCTCGTCAAAGAGCTCTGTTGGGAATGGACCAGAGCCAACGCGTGTGAGGTAAGCCTTTGCAATGCCCAGGACGCGGTCAATGTTGGTTGGACCAACGCCAGAACCAGTTACTGCGCCACCAGCAGTGCAGCTAGAAGAGGTGACAAATGGATAGGTGCCGTGGTCAATATCAAGCATGGTTGCCTGAGCACCCTCAAAGAGAATGTTCTTGCCAGCCTCAAGCTCTTCGTTGAGGAAGAGAGAAGACTCAACAATGTAAGGACGAATGCGATCTGCATAAGGCAGGTAGGTCTCGCAAATTTGGTCAACGGTATAGGTTGGAAGACCATACACAAGGCTCAAGATTGGATTGGTGTACTCAAGTGCAGCTTCAAGCTTCTTGCGGAAGATCTTCTCGTCAAGCATGTCCTGAATACGCAGGCCAGTACGGTTCATCTTATCCATATACGTTGGACCGACACCGCGCTTGGTGGTACCAATAAGATTCTTGCCCAGCTTTTTCTCATGCACGCCATCGAGATCTTTGTGATAAGGCATAACAATGTGAGCGTTGCCGGAAATCTTGAGCAGGTCGCAGGAAATACCCTTGCTCTCCAGCATGTCAATCTCGCCGAGAAGAACCTCTGGGTCAACAATGCAGCCATTACCAATAACTGGATAGGTGTTCTCGTACATAACGCCAGATGGAACCTGGTGAAGCGCAAGCTTTGTGTCTCCAGCAATTACCGTGTGGCCCGCATTTGCACCACCTGCGTAACGGCAAACAACGTCAAAATCTCCGGAAATGAGGTCGGTAACTTTACCCTTACCCTCGTCTCCCCACTGAGCACCAACAAGTACGGAAGCTGGCATAAGTTCTCCCCTATCGCAGCTATCTACAAAAACGACCATTACATGACGGTTGCAACCTCTTTAGGGGTTGCTTCATAAGTATATCTAATACCGCTCGCAAAAGCACAGAAGCGCAGAGGTTTTGTCACACATAAGAAACGATTAATGCGCGGGGTTTGCCATCGCAGCGTACTGTGCGGCTTCACTTTCTGAGTAATTATTTCCCTGGTAGATCTCAACAAACTTGGTGGATGTTGGCATAAACATAACAGGAACATCCCTCAGAGCACCTGCACGGTTCTTTGCAACAATGATGTTGGTAACGTCTTTATCAGGACGGTCATCGCGTGCTGCTTCTTCATCGCTCAGTGAACGGTCAAGCAGCAAAACAATATCTGCATCCTGCTCGATTGCGCCGGACTCACGCAGGTCAGAAAGCTGTGGACGCTTGCCGTTTCTGTTCTCAAGCGTACGATTGAGCTGAGAAAGTGCAATGACAGGCGCCTTGAGGTCTTTAGCCATAATCTTAATGCCACGAGACATCTCAGAAACCTCAGTTGCACGACTGTCTGCACGGCCCTTCTCGGCTGGTGGAGAAAGCAGCTGGAGGTAGTCGATGATAATGACGCCCTTCTCGGCCTTATTAAGCATTCTGCGGGCTTTTGCGCGGATTTCTGTGACTGTCGTGCCTGGAGTATCATCAACGATGATTTTAAGGCGAGAAATGCGCTCTGCTGCCTCCAGAAGGGTGGGCCACTGCTCATTTCTGATGTTAGAAGAACGGATGGTCTGCAAATCAACCTTTGATTCAGAAGCCAACAGCCTCTGCGCAATCTCAATCTTGCTCATCTCAAGCGAGAAGAGCGCAACAGTTGCACCGGAAACTGCGGCGTTATAAGCCATGCTGAGAGCAAAAGAAGTCTTACCAACACCAGGACGAGCACCGATAACAACCATCTGACCAGGACGAAGACCTTGGAAGAGGTTATCTAGGGTTGCAAATCCAGTTTGGACACCCAACTCCGACGCATCTTTACCAGCATTTTGCTGAAGCTCTTCAAAGAGATCAGTCATAATGTCTTCAATGCCCTGCTCGGACTGCTGAACATCTCTGTTGGTTACATCAAAAATGAGCTTCTCTGCCTGGTCAACTACTTCTTTTGTATCTTCTGGAGCGTTGTAGGCAAGCGCAGAAATCTTTGCAGAAGCACTAATCATCTTTCTGAGCGTAGTGTCACGATGCAGCATAACAGCGTGGTTTTCCCAACCAACCATAGCAAGTGGGTTGTTTCCAAGCTCCGCTAAACGGACAGCTCCTCCAGCGCGCTCAAACTTGCCGTTACTCTTAAGGTGGTCTGCAAGCGAAATGACATCTACTGGCTTGTTATTGTCAAACAGAGACTTAATTGCCTCAAAAATAATTTGATTGGATGGAATATAGAAATCCTCGGAAGAAAGCCTAATGAGGCACTCTCCTCTGATTTCTTCCGAAAGAATCATTGCAGAAAGAATGGAAAACTCGGCATCAGAATCTTGTGGCATAGAGGCGTTCTCTAGGGCCGTCAATTGCGTAGGATTCATCTCAAACGAGTCTTGTGCCATCGTCTTTTCCAATCATGTTTTTTGGGAATGAATCTGAATGGTAGTGTACTTTTCAAAAAAATAAAGAGTCATTTTGGCTTGCAAAAATCGAAAAGTTAAGTCTTCAACACGATTTTCCAAAACTCGCATACCCTGAGCGGGATTTCCTTGAGTTTTCAACGTTTTCAACATTTTTTGGACTTTTTTCGACACGTGGTATTTTCTACACAATTGCTTATCTGCATTTATACAAATCAAATTACAATTCCGCAGGTTAAGTGAATATGTTTTACATAACATTTTGAATAACCGCAGGTAGAGTATAAGAAAATATACCGTTCAGTCTACACATAAAAAGACCACCCCTTTGTTATGTTTCACAAAGGGGTGGTTCGAACAAACATTCCATTCTTTTAAGATGGCCTTGCTTTTTATAAAAGCTTACAAATCTGTAGAAAACTGCAGAAATTGTATAAACCACCAAAAAATGCAGGAGAACAGTGTTTTATGCATGCATAAAACTACTCTGCGGACTCAACCTCAACCTCGACGGTTGCCTCAGCGGCGACCTCCTCGGTCTCCTCCTCTGCAGGAGCAGCATCGTCCTCGCCAACAAGAACAACGACGGTTGCGGTAATGTCACGGTAAAGCTCAATGGTGACATTGTGGCGACCAGCGGTCTTGATAGCAGCGCTACGAGCAATGCGCTTACGATCAACGGTGACGTTGAGCTGTGCCTCGATTGCGTCAGCAATCTGAGCGGTGGTGACGGAGCCAAAGAGCTGGCCCTCCTCGCCAATGCGAGCGTCAACAGTTACGAGCTTGCCATCAAGAGCTGCCTTGGTAGCATTTGCGTCAGCAATACGCTGCTCTTCGCGCTTAGCGATATTGTGACGACGCTCCTCAAGCTGCTTGATGTTACCCGGTGTAGCAGGCTGGGCAATCTTGTTGGGGAACAGGAAGTTCTCCGCATAACCCTGTGCGACCTCTACGATGTCGCCTTCGCCGCCCTTACCGCGAAGCTCGCCCAAGAGAATAACTTTCATGGGAAACTCCTTTGATGAGTCGATGGTATCGACTAGTTGTTGTTTATCGTGGACTCTGAATCCTGGCTTCCTGAGCGATTAAGCTTTCGGAAATTTGCCCAGGCGTCAATAAGTCCTACGAGAGCCATAACGCCTAACTGAACTTCTAACATGCCTGCCAATACAAACAGTGACAGAGAAAGTGCTGGCGAGAAGTGCTTCTCGCGCACAAACCATGTGAGCACTGCAAGGCCCTGAAGAGCAAACACAACTCTAAGAGCCATAAACACATTCAGCGTAATAAGCTGAAGTATGTCTTGTGCAGACAAAATGGTGCTTGAAAGTGCATACACAAACAAGTTGGCCACGGTAAGAGCACACATCCAAAATGGAACGTCCATCAGCTGGAACTGTGGCAATTTCTGTGGGTCTCTTGTCAATGCTTTATACACTGTTCGAGCTCCAAAACGCGCGATTACAAAATATAAAAGCGCCATGCCGGTATAGCTGGTTGGCCAAAAGAGCATAAAGAGTGCCTTTGCTGTTGAAAGACCTTCTTGGATCTCTGGAGAAGCACCTGAGACCTGCGAGGCGTATTGATTAAATACGTTCTGAGCAAGCTCGGGAAGAGTTGTTCCTGCCATTGCGGCAAAGAACGCATCATATCCCAGAAGTGCCAAAGCCGTTGCTCCTACAAGAAGAGACCCAACGCCAACGGTGAGTTTCTCTGTTGCAAAAGCGTAGCCAACTCCAAGAGCAAGTGCACAAGCGGTAACTGAAGTAGCCGCCTCCGTTGGTCCCGAGAGCAAATAAGCTGCTACACCCGTAACAAGTACTGAAGTAATAGCAGGACCAAACCATCCGTGCCCTTTTTTGCAATAGACAGCAATTACCATGCCATACGCAACCAAAGCTGCTCCAATAAAAGAAAGGAGCCCGGTAATTACTCCGCCAACAACGCAAAGAACAAAGCCTTGCTTGTAGGTTGGAGCTTCAAACGGACGCGGCTTGCCCCCGTTTTGGTTGCTTGGACCGGCAAAATTCTGTGGGCTACTCTCTGGGCGAGAATACCCTTCAGGTGCCTGAGGAATATTTGAATCCGGTCTATCCATTGCTAACCAACTCTACCTGAAGAACAGATAGGTTATCCGCGACTACGGCCACCGCGGCTGGAAACCACAGGGACAGTGTAGGGCAGAAGTGCCATCTCGCGTGCGCGCTTGATAGCAAGTGCAATGTCGTGCTGGTGCTGCGTGCAGGTGCCAGTGACGCGACGAGGCTTAATCTTGCCACGATCGGTCATGTACTTACGAAGAAGCTGAGTATCTTTGTAATCGATGAACTCAGTCTCCTCCTTGCAGAACTGGCAATACTTGCGACGCGGCTGGCGCTGGAAATCTTGTTTCTGCTGAGCCATGTCTTTTACCTTTCAGATGACAGTAACGTCTGTGTTGCTGTCTGACGTTTAAAACGGAATATCAGCATCGTAGAACTCCTCGTCTGGCGGAGCCGGAACGGGAGCGGGTGCCTGTGGAGTTGGAGCTGCATAAGATGGTGCACTCTGTGACATAGGGGCTCCACCCTGCTGATTCCTAGAAAGGAACTCGACCTCATCAACAACAACCTCAAGCTTGCTGCGACGCTGTCCTTCCTTCGTCTCCCAGGAGCTGAAACGAAGTTTGCCTTCAATAGCAACCTTCGAACCCTTGGAGAGGAAGCGGGAAAGTGCTTCAGCACGCTGTCCAAATACTACGCAGTCAACGAAATTGGGAACATCTTCCCACTCACCGGTCTGCTGGTTCCTGCGACGATCGTTAACCGCAACGCCGAAGGATAGAATCTGGGTACCGCCTGCTGTGGAGCGAAGCTCCGGGTCACGGGTCAGGTTGCCCGAAATGTTAGCCCTGTTAATACTCATAAATCTCACTACCTCTCATCGTGGAATAATTCCACTTTTCCATTACAAGGACTTAGTCCTTATCGACTCGACGCACGATCATGTGACGCTTAACAGCATCATTGATTCGCAGGACTCGATCGAGCTCTGCAATCTGCGTTGGATCTGCATGGAAATTGATGAGGGTATAGTCACCCTCGGTAAGATCGTCGATCTCAAAAGCAAGCTTACGCTTACCCCAATCCTCGACGCTGTCGACTACTCCGCCGTCAGTGGTGATAGCAACGTCAATACGCTTCATTACACCAGCGCGGACTTCCTCGGTGGAAGCCGGGTCAACAAAAAACAGCAGTTCATAGGCCTTCATATTGTCACCTCCTCTGGGCTAATGGCTTCGGGAAGTGAAGGTGCACCCGAAGCAGGAAAGTTCGACCAAGCATCATACCACATAAATGCTCAAATACGAAACTGACCCACAAACTTTCTCACATGCAGTCCACATATAAAGCTTAAATTGGCAATTTGTCAGTAATTTGCCTCTAGTCTTGCAACTATCTGACGCGAATCTTTTCAAGGCATGGTCACTCGCGCAATTTTAAAAACATGGGATTGAAAAAGAAAAACGACCATCACACAATCTGCATGATGGCCGTCTCTTTTATAGGTGCTCTACTTTACTGAGCTGCAGGTCCCTCAGGATTCTGAGTTGGTGCGTCTGCTGGAGCAGCTGGTGCCTCAGGAGCCTCTGGAGTTGTTGGGATAATTGGCTCAACAACAACAGTTGAAGCAGGTGCAGGCTCTGGAGCTGCGGGAGCGACAGGAGCCTCTGGAGCTACAGGCGCTGCTGGCGCAACAGGAGCAGCAGGTGCAACAGGAGCAGCAGGTGCAACAGGTGCTGCAGGTGCAGCAGGAGCCACTGGTGCAGCAGGTGCCGCAGGAGCAACAGGTGCAGCTGGAGCAACAGGTGCAGCTGGAGCGACAGGAGCCACTGGTGCAGCAGGTGCAGCTGGAGCCGCAACAGGCTCAGCTGGAGCCGCAACAGGCGCTGCAGGTACAACTGGAGCTGGAGCAGCAACTGGGGCAGCAGGCGCTGCAGGAGCTGCTGGAGCTGGGGCTGCTACTGGTGCTGCAACAGGAACAGCAACAGGTGCTGCTGCAGGAGCAGCGGTTGCTGCTGGTGCGGTTGGAGCAACTGGTGCTGGAGCTGCATAAGTAGCGGCTGCACCATCACGAGGATCGTTAATGAATGGTGGCAGTGGATCGTTGCTCTGTCCCCATGCAGCAACGTTGAACTGACGCATCCAAAGAGCGATTGCGTTCTGCATAAGAAGCATAACGATAAGACCAACAACGTTACCAATATAGCCAATAATCAGGAAAATTGGTCCCATCTGAATGACGCTGCGTGCAAGCAGAGCAAGCATAATAAGACCAACCTGGCTCTGGTCGGTAACGTTCTGAGTTCTTGCAATGGTTAAAGCCTGAGTGCCAATGTTAACAATCATGCTAATTGCAGCGCTACCGCCGATGATGCCCATAATAAGTGAGGTAACAATGCCAAGTACAATGCCCATACCAAAGATACGGAACAGACCGCCCATGTCATGCTTGATCATCTCAAAGATGTTCTTAAAAGCAAAACCTGCAGAGATGCGACCATAAACTGATGCGCGAACCTGAATAACATTGATGCACAGTGGATAAACAAATGCTGCAACAATAAAGACTGGGATAAGAATCAGATTGATAACTGGAATGAAAGAAAGAATTCCCGTTGCAATGCTGTATGCCAGACCAAAGGCAAGTGCAATAACAACTGCCTTGAAGCCGGTAACAATATAGGTACCAAACTTAAGGTCTTTCTGCTTTGGACCAGCGTTGATGCCCCATGCAGTTACGCGTGCAGTCTCAAGTGCATAGCCAACAAGTGCAAGAATTCCGACAACTGGAATAAGACCAAACAGAGCCATAATAAGGACAGGCTTCCACCAACCCTTTTCCAGAGTCAGAAGTGCCCAGGAGCGTGCAAAGTAGCGATCGCGCCTGTAGCCATTCAACTCATCTGCTGAAACAGCCATTTAACTCTCCCCTCGTGTCAAAAAAGATGACATCGAATTACAAAGCCTAAACATTCTATATAAAATCGAAAAATAAATATATCTTTATTGGTAACAATTAATCAAATGAAAATGTTAAATGGCGGAGGAGGAGGGATTCGAACCCTCGTACCCCTAGAAGGGGTAAACGGTTTTCGAGACCGCCGCATTCAACCACTCTGCCACCCCTCCGAAGGGTGAAACGGCGCCCGTAGGCGCCGTGAAAATTCTGGCGGAGAGTCAGGGATTTGAACCCTGGAGACGCTTTAGACGCCTACACGATTTCCAATCGTGCTCCTTCGGCCACTCGGACAACTCTCCATATAAAACCGCACGGGACAGTATAGCGGATTTCTTACCAATATAGAACGAGAAGTTCTGTGTATTTTTAATACTTGTGTAGTATTGTCATACTCATAAAAAGTAAAACACCAGTAGGAGGTATGGATGCCACCGTTTTTCTCGCCATATGGCACAGATGCAATTTCTGTGGGCATCCCCTACTGGCTAGACCTTCTAACGGTAATTATTGGTGCAATCTCGGGAATCTTGGTTGCAAGAGATCGTCACTTAGACCTTGTGGGCTTTGTGGGTCTTGGCCTTTTAGGCGGCCTGGGTGGCGGGCTTATCAGGGACGTCATGATGCAAGAAGGTGGCGTCTACATGCTCAACTCGCCCTACGCCATTCCGGCTGCCGTTTTTACCGCTGTCTTGCTGTTTATGTTCCCCGAACCGCTTGACAGATTCCCTCGCATGCTTGAGTGGACCGACATTATTTCCGTTGGCCTCTTTGCTGTCGTTGGTACCGATAAAGCCCTGGTATATCACCTGCTTCCTTTCTCGGTCATTCTGATGGGAAGCATTACGGGCGTTGGTGGCGGTATGCTTCGCGATGTATTTCTTGGCGATATACCTCGTATTTTCCAGCGAAGCAATCTCTACGCGTTTTGCGCAGTTGCTGGCACTACCTCATATTGGGCACTTGTTTCCTACGCTGGAGTCACCAAAATCTGGGCAGCCGTTGTCTGCGTTGCAGTTACCGTTTGCCTGAGGCGTTGGTCGCTCAAGTACAACGTGCTTTCTCCGGCCGATGTTGACCTTACGCCGCACGTAATGCGCAGTGTTAACAAGCTTCGTCAAAAAGCTCAGAAGCCGGGTAAGCAACCTGAGCAGAACACCCCATCAAAGTAGCATCCAGCCACAATCGGGCGGTTTTGGGCGGTTTTGGGCGGTTCTGGGCGGTTCTACATCGCTCTTACATGCCGTTTACCAGCACTTTATTTAAAATCTGCCTAAAACAAAACTGGCGAGAAACCCTTGCAGCCGCAAGTTCTTCTCGCCAGATTGGCTATCTGTAAACGACGCTGTTATTTCTTGACCATACCATTACGGACTGCCCACTTACGGCGCTCAGTCTCGGAAAGAATACGCTTACGCATGCGGATGTTTTGTGGCGTAATCTCAACAAGCTCGTCGTCCATGATGTACTCCAGAGCCTCTTCCAGCGTAAACAAGCGTGGAGGAGTCAGCTGAACTGAAATATCTGCAGTTGAAGACCTCTGGTTGCCCAAAGACTTAGTGCGTGCAATGTTAACAACCATGTCGCCTGGCCTTGAACGCTCGCCAACCAACATGCCCTCGTAGCACTCAACACCTGGAGCAACAAAGAGCTGGCCGCGCTCCTGGAGCGTGCCAAGCGCGTATGCTACAGCCTTCTCGGTAGACATAGAAATCATGGCGCCGTTCTGACGGCTGCCAATATCACCTGCAAAAGGACCATACTCAAGGAAGGTGTGATAGAAGACTGCGTCTCCGTGGGTAACGTTCATGACGCGCGTCTTAAGACCCATAATGCCGCGGGTTGGAATCTTGAACTCAAGGTGCGTCTGAGTCTCGCCAGTGTCCATGATGGACATGGTGCCGCCAACGTTGCCAAAGACCTCAATGACCTTGCCGGCATACTCTGGGTTGCACTCAACAACGGCCTGTTCAATAGGCTCAAGTGTGTGACCCTGGGCGTCCTTCTTGAACAGAACGCGAGGACGACCAACCTGGAATTCAAAGCCCTCACGACGCATGCTCTCCATAAGAACGGAGAGGTGCAAAATACCACGGCCAGAAACCTCAATACCGGTCTTATCAGGAAGCTCCTCAATGCGCATGGTGACGTTATTCTCGCGCTCTGTCATCAGGCGCTCTTTGAGCTGACGGCCACCAACAATGTCTCCCTCGCGACCAACAAGTGGCGAGGTAGAAGGCTCAAAAATAATAGAAAGGGTTGGTGGGTCAATCTCAATTGGGTCAAGCTCAACAGGATTTTCTGGATCGGTGTACACATCGCCAATATCAGTTTTATCAACGCCAACAATTGCCGCAATATCACCTGCGTCAACCTCATCGCACTCCTTGCGACCCAGGTAGTCAAAGGTGAACAGCTGCTTGACCTGGCTCATAGCGCGGGAGCCATCGTTTTTGACAACAAGAATCTTGTCACCAGTATGAACGGTGCCAGAATACACACGACCAATACCAATGCGACCCAGGTAATCGGAGTGGTCAATGGTGACGCACTGCATAGCAAGAGGACCATCGATATCAACATCTGGGGCTGGAAGGCCGTCGATAATCATGTCGAGAAGAGGAAACATGTTGTCATTGTCATCATTTGGATCAAGGCGAGCGTAGCCGTTAACGCCAGAAGCAAAGACGACGTGCTCCATGGTGAACTCAAGCTGCTCATCGGTTGCGCCAAGGTCCATCATAAGGTCAAGAGAATCGTTGACAACAGCCTCTGGACGAGCGCCGTCGCGGTCAATCTTGTTAACAACCATCATGATAGAAAGACCTGCATCAATGGCGTGACGCAGAACAAAGCGCGTCTGTGGCATAGGACCCTCAGCTGCATCGACCAGCAAAAGCGCACCGTCAGCCATCTTCAAAACACGCTCTACCTCGCCGCCGAAGTCGGCGTGGCCAGGGGTATCAATAACGTTAATCTTGACGCCCTTGTACTCAATAGAGATATTCTTTGCCAGAATAGTAATTCCGCGCTCACGCTCCTGATCGTTGGAGTCCAGAATTCTCTCTTGAACCTGCTGATTCTCGCGGAATGCATCGGTTGCTTTAAGCATCTGGTCAACCATGGTGGTTTTACCGTGGTCAACGTGGGCGATGATAGCAATATTTCTGATGTTGTCTTGACGCATAAGTCTCTATCTCTCGAAGGTATGTGTTTGGACTTGCTACTTCAGGTCCAATTTTTATCAGCTTTAGAACTTTAGTGCAATTACGTGCCTAGAGCGCCCAGAAATTTCAATGAACGCAGCTTTTTCATTACAGAAGTGGCTCAAGCTCCCCTGCTGGAGCGGGATCAGACCACACAAACTGGTCGCCTTGGCCTTTTCCGTGAACTAAAGAATATGCCGAGAAACTCTTATAGCCCTTCTCGCCAAACTCAAGAAGCACGGCATCCTCGTAACCGCCCTCTTTGAGCAGTTGAATGGCCCCCTCATATACAAGCGCATAGCGAACAGGCTCTTCAAGTCCCGCTTCTTTATCGCCCTTCTGTTTTGCCAGGTCAAGCACGCGCTTATGGGCGCCTTCAAGCAGCTCCTCTGGGCCGTCATCGGAGAACTCATAGCTTGCAACCGTGCCTGACGCGTCCTCAACTACAAGCAAAACGTTGAGTGATTGGCCATCTGCAAGCAGGTCAAACGCATCTCCAAGCAGCTCAGTTGAGAGCATATCAAGCTGGGGAGAAACTCCATCTTTGCGCTCGTTGTTTTCGGCCATGCCGCTCCTTAGCGTCGTTTTTGTAACTATTGCTCTCTATGATACATCGCACAAGAAAAGAGGTCGAAAGCAAAAAGCCTTCAACCTCTTAGGTTTGTCAGCTATCTGTCCAAAATTGGACAGCAAAGGTGTTACAACGGCAAAACGCCGTGCCTGAAAGCACGAGCACTTACTCTGCCAGTGCCTCACGAATGCGCGTAGTAACTCCCTCAAGCCTATAGCACTCAACATACTGGCGAAGAGGGCGCTTGATGTGGTCAACAACAAAACGCTGTCCATCAATGTTGAACTGAGCAAGGTTCTTGTACAGGTGCTCGGTTGCAGCTTTGACCTCGTCATCATTGAATGCGTAGTGACCAGAAATATCAAGAATATCCAGAGACAGTTTGTGATCAGCAAGAATCTGCTCAACAGTCAGATTGACCTGGTCACCCACCATCCACTTGCGCCAACGCTCAGTCTCAATTGCCTTGACCAACAGGGTGTTTCTCAAGCCGGAGACCTCGTCTGCCTTCAGGAGACCTTCTTTAACCAGAAGATCCTCTACATCGCAAAGCTTCAAATATGCGCGAGTCTCCTCTGTTCCATACTGTGGAGCTACGTTTGAAGCGGTAACGTTTGCAGGAGTGTGCTCAAGCAGCGTTACGTCATCAAGGTAGTCTGCATTGTGCTCTTTAAGACCTACGCCGTAGCTCTTTGCCATCTCGGCAAGGCTAATAGCAGCCTCAAAATCGTAGTGACCAACCTGCTCAGTAAGGCGCGTAAGTGTTCCCGTCTGTCCAACAATAAAGGTTGGCATAGGCAGACCCTTAGCAGTCAACTCGCTCTTAAGCTGCTCAATGAAGGTATGATACTTGTCGGTAGAGGTCAAGCCACCATTTGTTTCCTCGGTACCAACCTCATAACCAATCTCGGAAAGACCGCGAGAAACACGCTCCTTCTCGCACCACTCAATCAAATCAACTGTACGGCGAAGAACCACATCAAGCGGAATAACCTTGCCAATCTCAAAAGGATCTTTTGTTGGGTCAATCATCAGCAGGTCAAAACCGTTAAGCATGTCGGCAAGATAAGACTTCTTGGCAAGCTCCATAGCCTCATCTTCTGGAAGGTGAGCATTGCGCTCCTCGTCACGCTGCCAAGGGCCGCCGTGGTCGCGGCAGAGGTAATACAGACCGTCAAAGCCAACCTTCTGAGCTGCTTCAGCAATATCATCCGAGAAACGCTTCTGATCCCAAGAATTTACGTATCCCCCACCAAGTTCATCAAGGTCAACCTGGTTTCGAGATGCAATAAACATCAGAGGAAAATCGCAGTCCCTACCAAGTTCAAAAGCTGCGTGGAGCAGGTTGGGCGACATCGGTCCAATTCCTAACAGCGTGGCGGACCTTCCTGTGTCCTGAAGCTTAAGCAACCCTTCAACAGCTTTTTTGATTGGTAGCTTTTCCATAATTACCCCTTCCCAAGAGTGTTTCTTGGTAATAAGAAGGGCGTGGGGGTTGAATCCCTACGCCCCTCTCCTTTTAACTTCAATTTTTAAGGTCTAAAACCAAAAAGTACATGCGTTTCTCGCTCTGTATTACTTGTTGTCCTCAAGCTTTGGCTTGGTGAGAACAAGGATTGCAACGCCAACTGCAACGCCAATTGCCATATCAAGGGTGTAGAGGGCAATGTTGTTTGTAGCTGCAGCAACAATCATGCCACCGTGAGGAACAAAGCACTCAATACCGTGCCAAGCAGCAAGACCAGCACCAACTGCAGAACCAATCATGATTGCAGGAAGGGTGTGTGCAAGATCCTTAACAGCAAATGGAATTGCGCCCTCGGTAATACCAATGAGTCCCATGAAGACTGCAGAGATACCCATCTGCCTATCAGTGTCGTCAAACTTGCTGCGAGCAATAAGAGATGCAACACCGCAGACCAGTGGAGGAATAGCAACTGCAACACGGAATGCGCCGTTAGGACCATAAACACCTGCGGTCATAAGAGCCATGGTGAAGGTAGAAGCAGTCTTGTTAACTGGGCCACCCATATCAAATGCGGTCATAAGGCCAATTACAATGCCGAGTACAACTGCAGAGCCACCCTGAAGGCTTGAAAGCAGGCTTGTCAGCCAGTCCATGAAGGCGCCAAGTGGAGCTGCTAAAACATAGATGTAAAGCATGCCAAGAGCCAGCGAAGACAAGCTTGGGATGATCAGAATTGGCATGATGGTGCGAATGGTGTTATTGACCTTCCAGCTCTTCATCCACTGGACAAGGTAGCCAGCAGCAACGCCAAGGACCATTGCGCCCAAGAAACCAGTAGAAACCTGAACCTCGCCTACAGGAACAGGATTGCTTGCCAGGTAACCAAGGACAAAGCCAGGTGCCAGAGCAGGCTTTCCGCCCAAAGAATAGGCAATGTAAGCAGCAAGGACAGGAATCATCATCTTGATACCGGCCATACCAATAAGGTTAAGGCTCTGCATCAAAGGATTGGTGACTTCAATACCGTCTTTTCCTGCAGTTCCTGTAGCTAGCGAGAAAGCCAAGAAGACTCCACCAACTACGACAATAGGAATAAAGTACGAAACACCAGTGTTAAACGCCTTTAGAAGGTCTTTTCCGACCTTGCCCAAAACTGAGGGACTCTTTTCCTCTGCCATGGGTTTCTCCTCTCTTCTTCCTTGCGTTATCACTTACGCGCTTGCTACTCAGCCAGCGCAACTACCTGATCAATAACCTTTGCTGGATCCGCAATGGCAAGCGATGGATCCAACGTAAGAACGCGACCTTCATCGCGCTTCTCGTCAAAACGCTCGTCGCCTTCGATGCCAATTGCAATGGCGAGAAGAACAACGTCTGCAGCATCAATTTCGTCCTGCTCAAGCTCGTTCTCAATACCGTAACCACCCTGAGCCTCTACCTTGAATTCATAGCCGCGACGCTCACATTCTTTCTCAATGGCCTCTTTTGCCATCCAGGTGTGAGCAATTCCAACCGTGCAAGCGCATACAGCAACGACGTTCATGGTTATGTCCTCTCGCAAAGTAAGTTGTGAGCCCCTAAGCGGGGCGCACGAGCACGTCTTTTGACGACGTACGTTTCCAACTCATACTTTGCATTGTTTCAATCTTTTTTAAAAGAGGATTTCGGTAAACGTCTAATCTACCTTGTGTTATGATGAATTTTGTTAAACGTTTAACCAACGTAGAATCCAGCACACTCACTAACGTTGGTATTTTGCAAGTACATTGTAAAGATTTCGGTGAAATGAGTGCCAATGTCTAAGACCACTATCATTGACCTTGCAAAATTAGCAAATGTTTCTATTGCTACCGTTTCAAATTACCTTAATGGACACTTTGAAAAGATGTCCGAAGCAACTAAGCAACGTATCAAAAAAGCAATCGAAAATACGGGATATATTCCAAGCGCCCAAGCTCAAGCAATGGTTAAGAAGAGCTCTGGAATTATTGCTGTTCTCATCTTGGACAATACTAATGCGTGGGCAGCTCAAATGACTAACGGTATTGAAGATGCTGCTCTTGAATCTGGATATCAGACAATTATTTGCAATTCTCGTTTTGACCCCACGCTTGAAGCTGACTGGGTTGAGAAAATGCTTTCAATTGGAGCAGATGGCATGCTTATCCAGCCCACCAATCAATTCAGAGCGGTAGATAGACGAATTGCTAAAGTTGGAAAGCCCGTTGTCTACTTTGACTGCGACCTTCTTGCCCTTAATGCTTCCTGGATAAAAAGTAACCTCTATGACGGCGTTTATTCAGCTGCAACCCACTGCGTTGAACGCGGATACGAAAACTTTTTAATCATTGGTGGAGAGCCAAAAGGTCGTACCAGAATTGAACGAGAATCTGGCTTCACTGATGCCTTAGAGGCCTTAAATAAACCTCATGAGCGTCTCACCATAGAGCAAAATACGCTCTCTATCCCTGAAATCACGCAATGGCTTAACAACCACATTCTTCCATCAAAGAAAACGCTGGTATTTGTACCAAATCAGTGGGCTCTCAAAAGTGTCTATAGCGCGCTGCATGCCTATGAAGAGGTAATTCCAGAGCAAGTTGGTCTGTTGGGATTCAATAACACTGATTGGACCGATTTACCTGCTAAAAGCATCTCAACTATTGTTGAACCCGTCTATGAAGAGGGCTACGCCGCTTGCAAGATGCTCCTTAAAAGAATCAAAGACCCCTCGCTTGAGCCCGACCACAAGTTGCTCACCTGCAAGCTTAATTGGCTCAAATCCACCATCTAACAAAAATGGCGAGAAGACAAACGAATCTTCTCGCCATACGTTACTGCTTTAACTCAAACACTTACAGAACGTGGACCTCGTCCTTGGTAAAGTCAACAAAGGCGTGGTCGCCAACGTTGTAAATCTTGTGTGTACGAGGGTTGAAGTCCGTAATCTTAATGAGGGTGTCTCCAACCATAACGTGGTAGTTCTGGTAGTGGCCCATGAATCGAGAAAGAACTACCTCACAGGCAAGTGTTCCCTCATCAGCAAGGCGTGCGGACTCTGGGCGAAGAACGATGCAGCACTCTTTTCCCTTGTTCAGGTGAGAGCATCCGCTGGCCTCAAACTCATGGCCCTCAAAGCGGCAAAGTGCAGTCTCAGAATCAAGCTTGTCTGCAATGGTTGCATGCAGGAAGTTTGACTCACCAATAAAGTCTGCAACAAACTCGTCTGCTGGGTGATAGTAAACCGTCTGAGGATCGCCAACCTGATCAACAACACCCTTTTTCATAATGATGATGTTGTCTGAAAGTGCCATTGCCTCTGACTGGTCATGTGTGACGTAGATGGCGGTAATGCCAGCCTCCTGCTGAATACGACGGATCTCGTTACGCATATCAACGCGCAGCTTCGCATCAAGGTTTGAGAGAGGCTCGTCGAAGAGGAGCACGCTTGGCTCAATAACCAGAGCACGCGCCAAAGCAACACGTTGCTGCTGACCGCCAGAAAGCTGATTGGTCATGCGCTCTTCCATGCCCTCAAGTCCAACAAGACCAAGGATGTGAAGGACCTTCTCGCGAATTACTGCCTTGTCCATTTTGCGGAGCTTGAGGCCATACGCAACATTGTCAAAGATGTTGTAGTGAGGAAGCAATGCATAGCTCTGGAATACCATAGCGGTATCGCGCTTGTTTGGAGTAAGCTCATCAATCTGCTCATCGCCAAGGAAGATCTTTCCCTCATCAGGGCTCTCAAAACCAGCAATCATGCGCAGAATAGTGGTCTTTCCGCAGCCAGAAGGGCCAAGCAGCGTTACAAACTCGCCAGGAGCAATGGTGATGTTAGCGTCTTGAACTGCGTAGAAGTCTTTTCCAGTCTTCTGATCCTGATAAATTTTGGAAATGTGCTCAAGGCGAACGCCTTTTTTCTCTGTAGCCATGTGTTACTCCTCCTTGAGTGCTCGGCTGGTGCCAAAGTGTTTGATGGCCCAATTCATAAGCAATACCGAGCCATAGGTAATAACAATCAGAATTGTTGCAAAAGCGCAGGCCATACCATATGAACCCTTACCAGCAAACTCGTTAATCTGAACGGTAATAAGCAGGAATTCTGGCGTAACCAAGAGAATAACTGCAGAAATTGCGGTGATGGAGCGGACAAACGCCGTTACCAAGCCAGACAAGAACGAATCTTTAATCAGTGGCAGTGTAACGGTCATAAACACCGTAAAGCTGTCGGCGCCCATGTCGTATGCGGATTCTTCAATTGATTTATCAATCTGTCGAAGCGCCGAAATGCCCGAACGTGTTCCTGTAGGAAGCGAACGCACGACAAAGACAATAATCAGGATAAGTCCCGTGCCATACAGGCCCTGCAAAAATCCTGTGTGCATAACACCACTTGAGAAACCGCGAATATAACCAACGCCCAAAACCGTACCAGGAACTGCCATGGCAAGCATGGATACAGCCTCGATAAAACCACGACCACGGAAGCGGCGCTTTACTACCAGATAAGAAATGATCATCGAAAGCAAAGCGGTAATTGGTGCCGCAATGAGCGAGAGCATAAACGAGTCGCTAAACGCCTGCAGACCGTGGTACTTGGTAAATACCTGTTCAAACCACTTTGTTGTTAATTCGTAGTTAGAGCCCCAGGAACGAACAAACGAACCATAAGGAACGCAGAGGTACATACCAATAACAAAGAGTGCGACTAGTGCGCAAAGAATGGTAAGTGGGATGCGAACAGAATTGTCTGTAATAAGCATCCTAGCTCGAGTTGCTTTGCCCGAAAGTGTAGATGTGCTCTTTGCTTCCAACACAAACTTCTGAACAACAAACATAAGCAGCGTAATGGAAAGAAGAACAACAGCCATAGCAGCCGCGCCCTGCTTGTCATACGCGCCTGTAATCTGCAGGTAGATAGTTGTTGCTAAAGTATCGTAGGAGCCACCAATAATCATTGGGTTAGCAAAGTCTGCGATCGACTCAATAAATGAGACGAGAAAAGCGTTGCCTAAACCAGGCAAAATAAGAGGAAGTGTAACGCTGGTAAATACCTTCCAGCGGCTTGCGCCCATGTCACGTGCCGCCTCTTCAAGGGATGGGTCAATGTTTTTGAGCAGACCCTTAAGCATCATGTAGCACACAGGGAAGAACGACATAGTCTGGACAATAAAAATGCCCCAGAAGCCATAGATGTTGTTGTCAAAAATTCCTAAAAGACCGCGGGTAATCAGGCCTTTCTTGCCAAACATCATAATCATGGAAAGCGAGAGAACAAATGGTGGGGAAACAACAGGAAGCATGGAAACCACGCGGAAAAGGCCTGTCATAAACTTTGTACGAAGCTTTACGTACACTTCAACATACGCAAAAAGAAGACCAATAAGCGCTGATAAAATGCCTACCGCAAAACCAACTCTGAGCGTATTGGTAATTGCGCGATCAAACGAAGGCAAAGCCAAGATGCGCGTAAATACATCAAAGCTAATCCCATTATCGGAGACTACAGAGTCAACCATAAGAATGGCAAGTGGATACAAAATAAATAGGGTTAAGAAGGCGATAAGAACGACAATGGTCGTTATCAAAATTGGATCGCCAAGGAGCTTTTTTCGCTCAAGTCGAGCGCTCTGGGATTTTGCCATACTGGTCCTAACTCTGAAACACTAAACCTATACGCAAAGCTCTATGTGAAACTGGGTAGGCAGATCTCTGCCTACCCAGTATAATCTGCCACTCAAAGCTTGAGCAACAACATTGTTTGTTTGCTCGACGGCGCTGGTTTTACTCTGTCTTGAAGCGGCTGTCTCCGCCACCAAGAGCTTCCATAACGTCCTTGACATACTGCTCGGTGTGCTTCTTGGCATCCTCGAAGTTGTAGTCCATAACGTTGTTTGGATCAAGGCCGTACTCAGTAGCAATCTCAGGCTGCTTTGCGTTGTCAATTACCAGGAACTGGTAAGAACCATTCTTCTGTGCAAGGTCAACGCATGCTGGTGAAAGTGCATACTCAATCCAGAGCTTAGCTGCGTTTGGATGTGCAGCTCCCTTGAAGATTGCGGTTGCGCCAACCTCGTATGATGCGCCAGAGCTTGGAATCTGAAGACCAACATTCTCATGCTCTTGATCAACAATCTGATAAATGCCGTCATGGAGCATACCAATTCCGATGGTGCACTCGCCTGTTCCGATAGCCTTGGAAGGACCAGAACCGCTCTTGGTGTACTGAGCAATGTTCTTATCAAGGTCAACAAGATACTGAATACCCTGATCGTGACCGTACTTCTGAATAACGGTGTTGATAATCAGCTTTGCAGTACCTGCGGTGTTGTAGTTGGAAGACCAAATAAGACCCTTATATTTTGGATCGATAAGATCTTTGTAATCCTGAGGAACATCAAGCTTAAGGCGCTGAAGCTCATCCTTATCGTACAGAATGCCCAGAATGCCCTTATAAATTCCGTACCAGTCTTTGTTGGTACTCTTGAACTTATCGGAAATAAGATGTGATGCATTCTTTGGCTCATACTGCTCAAGAAGACCCTTTGAGGAGCTGACATTGTAAGGATCGGTTGTTCCGCCAAACCAAACATCTGCTGAAGGATGACCGTTCTCTTCCTCAATCTTTGCAGCAACTTCTCCAGTTGAGAGACGCTGTGCCTGAACATCAATGCCGTACAGGCTCTTGAAGTTTGCACAAACTGCGTTTAGGTACTCTTCCTCACAAGAGCCATAAACAATCAGTTTACCCTCTTCTTTTGCTGCCTTTACCAGCTCTTCTGGTGCACCAACAGCATCGGTAGAGTTGGTGTCAGATTCTTTTTTCTCGCTAGTATCAGAATCGGACTTTTTGCAGGCTGTGATACCCAAACCTGCTACAACTGCGCTGACACCAAAAAAGTTTCGACGAGTAAGGTTTGACATAAGAACTCTTTTCTCTCCTTGTGGTTATCCACAGCTCCAATGAAAAGAACATACTCCTGTGTAAATCGTACTCAAATTTTTTCGAAAATATTTCAACTATTCGATAAGTGGCTGATATTGGCGGCTATCGGTATATTTTTACGGCTATGCAAAAAGGCCAGGGAGAAAATCCCTGGCCTTGAACATTTGGTGGAGAATAGGGGGATCGAACCCCTGACCTCAGGCTTGCAAAGCCCGCGCTCTCCCAGCTGAGCTAATTCCCCGTACTGACTTCTGGTTGGGCCCAGAAGGTTTTAATAATCACCCCAACGGCGACTCGGCTAACGTTGGGGTGACTATTGTCACATAAAGTGGTGGGCCTGACAAGGTTTGAACTTGTGACCTCCCGGTTATCAGCCGGACGCTCTGACCAACTGAGCTACAGGCCCAACGCAGGGAAAAATAATACCTCCATACTTCTCGTAGGTCAACACTTTTTTTGTTTTGTTTTAAAGTTTCTTGAAATTGGGTATGAAGTGAGGACAGAGAGTCGTAGACTATCTGTCCAAAGATTGATAAATGGCGTGCTTTTTGGAGTTTTTGTGTCACTAAAACGTATGGACATACAAACGGTTGTTGTCGGAGGAGGACCAATCTCTTCCGTTATTGTCCTGCGTCTTCATGATCCACGCGGGGTCTCCACGCTCAGCCTACCTATTAAGATTGGCAACATTGAAGCCTCTGCTATCAGCCTTGGTATAGACCAAGAGTCTACCGAGAGACCTCTAACGCATGACCTTCTCCGCTCCGTTCTTGATTCTCTAGATGCAGATATCAAAAGCGTACGCATTGTGGGCGTCCGCGGCACCACGTTTTTCTCGCAAATTGAGCTCATCTCTAAAGAGGGAGAGCATATTTACGTGGACGCTCGCCCATCCGACGCAATTGCGCTGGCAGTCAGAACAAACGCTCCCATCTTTGCAGACGAGAGCGTTCTAGAAATTGCTGCTGCTCCAGACTTTACTGATGTCGAGAAGGACGTTCAGGCCCAAGAGCTTGAGGAATTCCGTCAGTTTATTGAGGATGTCTCCCCTGAGGATTTCTCATAAGTCCTGCTCTAGGGCGGATTTTAAACAACTGACTCATCTTTTATATAAAAATCATTACCGTTAGCGCGCTGATTTTCTCGGTAAACGAAAAGAGCCCAAGGGAATTACCCCTTGAGCTCTTCAAATTACGTATAGCTGAAATGCTTATTCGTCATCATCCAGCAGTGAATCGTCCAGTACTTCCTCTTCATCTCCGAGGTCAACAGACTCTGCCTCATCAGCATCACGAGCGCCTGCTGCCATTAGATCAAGCATGCCTTGGTTTTCTGCGTGCTTAGGAGCCTTCTTCTTATTGGCAACCATACGAGCAACCGCAGAAACAACGTCAGTACCAGAGAGGTTCATAACCTTGACACCCTGAGTAGAGCGGCCAAGCTTGGAGATATCGCCAGCCTTGACGCGGATTACAACGCCCTCCTCGGACATAATCATAATCTCGTGCTGAGGACCAACAACGCGACAGGCAACCAGGTTACCCTTCTTCTCCGTCATTGTGATGGTAAAGACGCCCTGTCCACCACGCTTGTGAACTGGATACTCAGAAATTGCCGTGCGCTTTCCGTAGCCCTTCTCGGTAATAACGAAAAGGTCGCCGTTGCCGTTGGTAATTTCCATGCCAAGCATAGTCGCATCGCCCTTGAGCGTGATACCACGAACGCCAGAGGTACCGCGTCCCATGCTTCTTGCCTCTGCCTCGTCAAACAGGATTGCCTTGCCATCGGAGGAGCACAGAACAACCTTGTCACCTGGGTGGACACGGCGTACGTTAACCAGCTCGTCGCCATCCTTAAGGTTGATAGCAATGAGGCCGTCCTTACGGGTGCGGTCGTACTCAGACATTGCAGTCTTCTTGACCATTCCCTGCTTAGTAGCAAACATCAGGTAGTTGTCTTCTGGGAAGTCGCGGGTAGTAATAACTGCCTTGACTTTCTCGCCCTCTGCAAGTGTCTCGATGACATTGATGATGGCGCTACCCTTAGTAGTTCTGTTACCAACCGGAAGCTCGTGGACCTTGAGGCGGTACACCTTACCAAAGTTGGTAAAGAACAGCACGTAATCGTGGGTAGAAGCAACAAAGAGATTCTCAACAAAATCGTTCTCTTTGAGAGAGACGCCCTGAACACCCTTGCCGCCGCGCTTCTGAGAACGATAAATCTCAACAGGAACGCGCTTTACGTAACCTGCGTGAGTAACGGTAACAACCATATCCTCTTCAGCGATAAGATCCTCGACGTCCAGGTTCTGAATGTCCTGGTCAGAGATTTGCGTACGACGCTTGTCAGCATAGCGGTTGGAAATCTCTCGGAGCTCATCAGCAATAACAGCCAGAATCTTTTCCTCGTGAGCGAGAAGATCCTCGTAGTAGGCAATATCAAGTCTGAGCTGGGAAATCTCGTCAACAAGATCCTGACGAGCAAGACCGGTGAGGCGGCGTAGACGCATCTGAAGGATTGCCTCGCCCTGAATCTCATCCAGGCCAAAACGCTCGTTCATGCGCTTCTTTGCCTCAGCATCATCCTGAGAGCTACGAATGATGTGGACAATCTCGTCGATATTATCAACTGCGGTCAGAAGACCTTCCAAAATGTGGACACGCTTCTGTGCCTTGTCCAGGTCAAACTCAGTACGACGGCGTACAACATCAATCTGGTGATCAATGTAGTGACGAAGAATCTCACGAAGAGAAAGCGTGCGTGGAACACCGTCAACCAAGGCCAGGTCAATGATGCCAAAGTTGGACTGAAGCTGAGTCTTCTTGTACAGGTTATTCAGAACAACCTGTGGAACAGCATCACGCTTAAGGTCCAAAACGATGCGCATACCCTTACGGTTGGACTCGTCGCGCATGTCAGAGATGCCTTCGATTTTCTTCTCGTTGACTGCCTGAGCAATCTTTTCCTGGAGAAGACCTTTGTTAACCTGGTAAGGAATCTCGGTAACAACAAGGCGCTGGCGACCACTCTTTACCTGCTCAACGTGAACCTTCGCACGGACGGTGATAGATCCGCGTCCAGTCTCATAAGCATCCTTGATGCCCTGAGTACCCATGATGATGCCGCCTGTTGGGAAGTCAGGACCAGGTAGAACGGTCATGAGCTCCTCAGTGGAAACGTCAGGGTTCTCAATCATCATGCAGACAGCGTTAGTAACCTCACCAAGGTTGTGAGGAGGAATGTTGGTGGCCATACCAACTGCAATACCTGAAGAACCGTTAACCAAAAGATTTGGGAAACGAGCAGGAAGAACTGCAGGCTCTGTCAGCGACTCATCATAGTTTGACTGAAGATCAACGGTGTTCTTGTTAAGCTCTGCCAGCATCTCCATAGCACTTCTGGTAAGACGTGCCTCGGTATAACGCATTGCTGCTGGTGGATCACCATCGATAGAACCAAAGTTTCCGTGACCGTCAATCAGAGGAAGTCTCATTGAGAAATCCTGAGACATACGGACCATGGAGTCATAAATAGCGGAGTCACCGTGTGGGTGGTACTTACCCATGACTTCACCGACTGCCCATGCAGACTTCTTATGTGGACGGTTTGGCGTAATGCCAGCCTCGCTCATTGCGTACAAAATACGGCGGTGAACAGGCTTAAGGCCGTCTCGAACATCTGGAAGTGCACGAGCAACAATAACGGACATGGAATACTCGAGGAAGGAAGTCTTCATCTCTGAGGACAAATCGGTTGGCTTAAGCGTGCCACCGTGAATGTCTGAGAGGTCAAGACGAGTACCAGCCTCATCAGAGATAATGTGTGAAGTTTCTCCCGTTATGAGATTTTCCCCAGTCTCTGGGTCAAACTCGTCAGAATCTTCTTCTACCTCGTCATCTTCGTATTCTTCATCCATATCGTTTTGTGCATCAAGGTCTTGATCCTCGTCTGCACCAAAAAGATCGTCATTCATATTTTTATCGTCTGCCACAAGTTACCCTTTCATTTTCTGTCTAATGATTTAGCGAGAAACCATTAAATGTCCAGGAAGCGGACGTCTTTTGCATGTGTTTGGATGAAGTCTTTACGCTTCTCAACCTGGTTGCCCATAAGGTCAGAGACCGCGCGATCAGCGGCAAGAGCATCATCGATGGTTACCTTAAGAAGAATGCGGTTCTTTGGTTCCATAGTGGTTGCCCAAAGCTGCTCTGGGTCCATCTCACCAAGACCCTTATAACGCTGAATAGTGAACTTGGTGTTGTCCTCAAACTTCTTTGTCTCAAGAGCAAGTTCTTCATCGGTATAGATGTATTTACCGTTCTTTTTACCCTTTGGCTTAATCTGATACAGAGGAGGCTGAGCAACGTAGATATAACCTGCGTCAATCATTGGCTTCATATAACGATAGAAGAAGGTAAGTAGAAGAATTCTAATGTGAGAGCCGTCAACATCAGCATCGGTCATGATGACAATCTTGTGATAACGAGCCTTCTCAATATTAAATTCATCTCCAACACCAGTACCAATAGCGGTAATCAACGAAGTAATGGTGTCAGAAGAAAGTGCGCGGTGAGCTTGTACGCGCTCAACGTTCAAAATCTTTCCGCGAAGTGGAAGAACTGCCTGGATAGAACGGTCACGTGCCATCTTTGCTGAACCACCTGCGGAGTCACCCTCAACGATGAAGAGCTCAGTCATCTCTGCATCGCGAACGGAGCAGTCTGCAAGCTTTCCAGGAAGAGCAGCTGACTCAAGAAGTCCCTTACGGCGTGTTGCTTCACGAGCTTTACGAGCAGCAAGACGGCCTTTTGCAGCCTGAGATGCTTTCTTGAGAATCTCTTTTGCCTGATTTGGATGCTCTTCCAGGTACTCTGAGAGGCCCTGAGTAACAATCTTATTGGTAAGAGTTCTCATGTAAGAGCTACCAAGTTTTGCCTTTGTCTGTCCTTCAAACTGAGGATCTGGCAGCTTAACTGAAATAACAGCAGTTAAGCCCTCACGAATATCGCCGCCCTCAAGCTTAGGGTCTTTCTCTTTAAGAATTCCCTGCCTGGTGCCGTAATCATTTACTACTTTAGTAAGAGCAGTACGGAAGCCCTCGAGGTGCATTCCGCCTTCCTCAGTGAAAATATCGTTTGCAAAAGAAAGAGTTCTGTCACTGAAGTCAGTATTCCACTGAATAGCAACCTCTACCTCACCCATCTGAGACATTGGAGCGTCAGGGTCTGACTTACCTTCAATATAGATAGGGCGAGAAAGTCCTGGTAAAACGGTTTTCTCGTCATTAAGGTACTTAACAAAATCGATGATGCCGCCAGCATACTGGAAGTCAACCTGACGAGGAGTAAGCTCGCGCTCATCAACAAGAGTAATTTTAAGGTTCTTGTTAAGGAATGCGGTTTCCTGGAGACGGTCACGAAGTGTATCAAAGTTATACGTAGTGGTCTCAAAGATCATGTCATCTGGCCAGAAAGTAATGGTAGTACCGTTAGATTTTGAAGTACCAATTTCCTTCATCTTCTGAACGGTTTTACCGCGCTCAAAGACCATCTCATAAATTTTGCCATCACGCTTAACCTGCGCAACAAGTTTCTTTGAAAGAGCGTTTACAACAGAAACGCCAACGCCGTGAAGACCACCGGAGACCTTATAAGCGTTGTTATCAAACTTACCGCCTGCGTGAAGGATAGTAAGAACAACCTCAAGAGTTGGAATCTTTTTCTGGGGATGAAGGTCTACAGGAATACCACGACCATTATCTTCAACAGAAATAGAGTTATCTGGATGAACGGTTACCTTAATTTTGGAGCAATAACCAGCCATTGCCTCATCGACTGAGTTATCTACAATCTCCCAAACAAGGTGATGCAGACCAGAAGCTGAAGTTGTACCAATATACATACCTGGACGCTTACGAACAGCCTCAAGGCCTTCAAGGATCTTAATCTCTGTACCGTCATACTTATTTTCTTTTGCCACGTAAGTCCTCTCTTCAATTGTGAGCGGAATGATATAGGTATTTTACTATGAAATCGCCAAAATCAACTCGGCACAGAGAAATTTCATTGTTTAAACAGCATTATTTGGTATCTGAGAGGCTCTGTAAAGAGATTTAAGGACAGATTAGTGACAGATTAGACTAAAGACTCTTTTTTTGTCTAAAACTTGCTTCAATCGCTTTATAAGCCGTTGACTTAAGTGGCTCAGAAAGTCCAGAAACTAACTCAGAAATTTGTAATTTCTCTTCTGGTGTGAGTTCTGGAAGATCTTTTTTCTCTTCTTTTTGGCCCTGTGCTTGCTTTTCTGATGAGTCCTCTTCTTTACCAGCATGTCTGTTGTATTTGTCCAACTTAAATTCAAGGTCTGAGAACTCCAGGCCTTGCTCTGAGAGCCTGGCTCTATAAATTTCTCTTTGTGCAAGAAAATCAATCATGCACATACGATTATCTACATAGACAGTAAGCACAGGGAACTCTCTACCAGCTACTTCTCTGACAAATACGCCGGTTGTGTGTTCTGTCTCTCTTTCACCATTTGCTTCAACCCACACAAGATAGGCACGACGATTTTTTGACATGCTCTTAGAATCTCTGAAGGTTCCAAGCAGAGAACTCATTAAATCTTTTGCATTTTCATTGCCACCGCGCGCAGGTGGTTCTTGTTGATTATTCATCGCTAAACCTAACTATCTGCGCTTTTTCTAAAACCTCTTCAGAAAAATACCCAAGGTTTGTCGTGGTAATTACCGTTTGAATGTCATGGAATGCAAATTCCATGATTGCTTTTCTACGGTCTTCATCAAGCTCACTCATAACATCATCTAAAAGCAGCAAGGGTTTCTCGCCAAGTATTTCTTCTGAAAGAAGAACCTCTGCCATCTTAAGTGCTAAAACGACAGTTCTAATTTGGCCTTGAGAACCAAAATTTCTAGCGTCTTTACCCTCAATTAAAAACTCAACGTCGTCTCGATGAGGTCCTTTTGTACTTTGCTGACGACGAATATCATCCGTGCGAGCTTTGCTTAAAGCCTTCAAGAACTGATCCGCAATTTCTTCTCTAGAAGCATCAAGAGAAACCTTACCAATTGAAGAAATGTAGTTCATTTCCAGGTGTTCTCCACCAGAAAGTTCCTGGTAAATCTCACACGTCTTCTTTGCCAGGCGCTCAAACAAATGAATTCGTGCATGAAGAAGCGTAGCCCCTCCTCTTGCAAGAGAAAGATCCCACGCATCAAGCAAATTTTCATCTGGCCAATCAGATTTAAGCAGCTTATTTCTTTGCTCAACTGTCTTGGTATATGCCGAGAAGACCTTGAAGTAGCTTTTATTTGCCTGGCGACCAAAGTCATCAAATTCTTCTCGGCGATACGATGCGCCACCTTTAATCATTGAAAGGTCATCGGGATTAAAAAGCACCGACATCAGTGTTCCAGAAATATCTGCAGCCTGACATTTCTTGCCATTCTTTGAAAATTGACGGCGGCGTTCTGTAATGGTGCAGGTATTTTCTAGCTTTCTTCCATCTCCTGTAAGAGAAATCTCTATCTTTGCCTCAGAAGTACCTGTAAGAAGGAGCTGTGATGGCGTGGGCTTTCTAAATGAATATCCAGCAGTAAGGAGTTGTAGTGCTTCAACAGTATTTGTCTTACCTGCAGCGTTCTTTCCTACAAAAATAGTAGTTTGTGCAGATAAATCTATCTCTTTCGAAGAAAAACAACGAAAGTTATACAGCGAAACATGTTCAACTTTAAGTCCCACACAACCCCTATCACATTAGAGGCGAACAGGCATCAGGAGATACAAGTAGTTAACCTTGCTGTTTGATTTGAAAATAGCTGGCTGAGAAGGACCTTGTAGCTCAAGGCGCAGAAGATCCTTAGAAGGAGCAGCATTTACGCAATCAAAGACATAGTGATAATTCAAAGCAATTGAAAGGGAATCTCCCTCAATCTGAGCTTCAATATGCTCGGAAGACTCACCCTGATCTGGTGAGGATGCAGAGAGCTTAACTTCTTTACCATCGGCGTCAACATCAAAACGAACTGAAGGATTTGTTAGTGCAATAACAGAGACGCGCTTCAGGGCTGCAGAAAAATCTTCAACGTTGATATCAACTGACGCGGTGCAAGACGTAGGAAGTAGCTGCTTATAGTCAGGGAAATGACCTTCAATTTTACGAGAGATGTGAGTGGTGTTTCCAAACTGGAAGACTACCTGATTGTCCGTAGTACCAATCAAAACCTTCTCAGTCATGCTACGCATGGAAAGAACGTCATGGAACACTTCACCAGAGATAATTGCAGTAAAAGACTCACCTGCTGGAGTATCTGTGTTGGAATCACAAACGGCAAGACGGAATGAGTCAGTAGCAACAAGACGAATAGTGTTGTCCTCAACAGTAAGAGAAATTCCCTGAAGAATAGGACGAGAAGCTTCCTTAGAAGTTACGCGATATACCTTATCAACCATAGTTGATAGAAGCTGGCTTGGGAGCTCACAGGTTTTCTCAAGATCAAACTCTGGGAATTGAGCCCAGTCGTGAGCAGAAAGAGTATTAAGTCTAAAAGACGAACGCTGGCATGTTACAGAAAGCGTACGCTCTCCACCCTCAAAAGTAATTGCAGCATCAGGAAGATTTTTAACAATGTTCTGGATAACTTTTCCAGAAACAACTGTTTCTCCTTCTTCTTCTACGTTTGCTGCAATTTGATGCTTAATAGAAATAGTTAAGTCGCTGGATTGTAACTCAAGCATGCCATTAAATGCTTTGAGGTAAATGCCAGAGAGAATAGGAAGTGTTGTATTAGAACCAATGCCCTTAGAAACAATATCAAGTGCCGTCTGGAGAGCGGATTGACTTACGGTAAATTTCATGACGACCCTTTCTATTATTTCTTAGATAAGAATAAAAATATCGTAGTAATAATAAGCTATGTTGAAAAGAAGAAAGCTTTACATTTCTAGAGGTAGAAATATGTTTCTAGAGGTCAGATTTGTTTGCTTATTTTTGACATTCATAAACAAAGTAAAACTCCCCCTCTTAAACTCTCAACAACAAATCACTACTTCTCTTCACCAATTAACATCTTACTAACAGGTTTTAAACACTAACTTTGTTCAAGAATAGTCTTCTTGAGTTGAGAAATTTGATCATAGAAGCTTTTGTCTTCTTTGATTCTCTCTTCAATTACCTCAATGCTGTGCAAAATAGTTGCGTGTTTTCTTCCGCCAAAATGCTTACCAATATTTACCAGTGTGTATTGGCAAAGGTCGTGAGCAAGATAAATTGCAACGTGACGAGGTTCTGCAATCTCTTTATTTCTCTTGTTACCAACAATATCTCGATGACTAATGCCATAGATATTTTCTACAACTTCTTGGACCTTCTCGATATTTACGGTCTTTGAAACGCGGCGCCAGAGCGTGTCTGCAATCTTATCGATTTCTTCCTGTTTAATATTTGTGCCAGATTCTTTTGCCTTAATCTGACCAGTTACACAACGATTACAGAAGCCTTCAAGTGTTCTAATACTTTGACCGGCTTTGTCAGCCATGTAGCGACGGATGTCCTCTGGTAAATCATCTGCAGTAAGAGAAGAATTTCTCTCTTTAAAAGCTCGGTCGCAGAAGACATGAATAAGATTGAGTTTCATCTCGTAGCTTGGAGACTCAATACCAATAACGATGCCACCACTCATACGAGAAGTAATACGATCATCAAAGCCGTCAGATCCCATACCAAGCTGAGCAGGTGTTCTATCTGCGGCAAGAATAATTTGCTTACCTCTATCAATAAGAGAGTTAAAAATATTGAAGAAGAAGTTAATAGTACCTGCTTTGCCAGCAAGTTTTTGGACATCATCGATGATAAGAACATCAATGTTTTGGTAGTTATTACTAAGCTCTGTTGCCGCGTTTCCTGACGCGTTTTTACGAACTGCATTTACGTAGTCATCAACAAAGGCATCTGCATCTTTGTAAACACAAACGCGTTCGATATCTTCAGAGTTGATGTAGTTTTGAACCGCGCGTAAAAGGTGAGTTTTTCCAAGACCACTTGCACCGTAAATAAACAGCGGGTTTGCCTTACCTTTTGCGTCATTTGCAACATTTAATGCATGCTGATGGGCAAGCTCATTCTCGTCACCAACAACAAAGCGATCAAAGGTGAGGTTTGAGTTGAAAGATGTCTCTTCATAAAGAGGATTACTCTTACGACGTTTTAAGGTCTGTTGTTTTAATTCTTCAAGGCTTTGCTCCTGGGATTCAAAATCTTGAATCTGCTCTGGAACAACTGCTCGTATAGGAGCAGTTGTTTGCTTCCAAGCATTGAACTCTTGAGGAGTCATTGTGGAAGTAGTGGTAACAGGGGTAGAAGACTTTGTAAGAGTAAGGCTCAAAATAATGTCTTCAAAGGCTGCTGCTGAAAGGCATCTCTCAACAATCGGTAGATTTTTAAGGATACGGTTATATGCCAAGCGCATTGGTGTTTCAGCACACAGTGCGTTATCTTCAACTTTAATTGGAGTGCAGGTTCTCAACATAGCGATAAAAGCCTCTGGCTGATTTTCTTCAACCAAGAGGTCAATTGCGTCTTGCCACAGAGCTACTGCGTCTGAATCAATTGATGCATCCATACGTGTCCAATCAAAATGTTGAAAATTGGGACACCTAGTATAGAGGAATGTTGATAACTTTCAGCGAATAATGTTGAGAAACTCTATGAAAGGAGAGTTTCTCCAATAGTAGTGAGCTTATATTTCTGCCCAACTTTTCCGATTATTCCTATATTTACCAGCGATTTTAATTCTCTTGACCACGTTGGTGTTGAAAGTCCATAGGTACTTGTTAACTCCGTTGCTCCAACCCATTCATGTTCAGAGAGATATTGAAGAACTTGTTTTGCTCGATCTGTAAGTACCAGATTAGGAAGATGTGCAGCTGGCTGTGCAGCTGTCTGATGGGATACGGCTAGCGGTGCATGTGAAACTGTCTGTTGGTTCTGATTTACAGGTAATTCTTCAGCTTCTTCTTGAGTTGGAAGCGTCTGAATGTGCGCATCTTTAGAGCGGCGTGTTGACAAGGTAACAATGGTTCCGCCAGAGATATTGTCTTCGAGGGTAAGACTTCCGCCCTTCTCAACCATGTATTGTTGAGCATAAGGAAGGCCAAAACCAACGCCTCTAATAAACGATTTCATCTCTTCTGTTGCAGAAGAAGTACCAAACTCAAGAGCCCGATTTTTTTCTTTAATACCAGGTCCCTGGTCTGAAAACCTAATGGTATTTCCGTTATCCATGATTGAAATTGTAGGAGCTACAAATCGAGCGTGAATGAAATTTTCCACAATTTCACGCATAACCATAAAAGGAATTTTTCCACCCTGCTCGTGAGCAAGCTGGTTAACGGTAGCTGCAATTTCATCAAGATAAGATCGAACGTCTTTTGGTTCTACGAGAACAACACGAGGTGCTGCGGCTTTATCGTCATACACTGCAATACGTGCAGCATAACGGACGGTGAGAGAATTATCAGAACCAGCGTCTTTTTCATTCTGGTTTGTGTTTTCCTCAACAAAAGGAAAGAAATCTCTTGCCATGACACCTCCTTTTCAACAATTGTTAAACAAATGAAGAAAACTTTTCGTTTTCTTTCACGATGAATGAAAGTTTTCAACAAGTGTTAAACATCTGTAGATAACTTTATATCTTTGTGAAAGACATACTGAATGATAGTAGCATTTAACGGACATATTTCAGCTTGCAGAAATATTCCTTTCAACAAATTTCTTCACTTATCTCAAGTGAAATTTTCAAAATGAAAGGTTTTCTCGCTAGGTTTTTGAATAAAAAAGAGAAAAAGTTGAGGTATTTGCGTAGAAAATTTGACAGGTACCCATAAACGCGAGTACAATCTGTAGGCTTTTTAATCGATACTGTACCCGTTCGGGAGGAAATAGCTATGAAGCGTACCTACCAGCCAAATAAGCGCAAGCGCGCAACTACCCACGGTTTCCGTGCACGTATGGCAACTAAGAATGGTCGTGCCGTTCTCGCTCGTCGCCGCCTTAAGGGCCGTAAGCGCCTCACCGTCTAAGGAATGTTTCTGTGAAGACCATTAAATCTCGTTCAGAGTTTGAAAGGGTCTTCTCTGCGGGGAAGAGGGCTCAAAGTTCTGTTCTTCGTATACGAGTAGCACCATCCACTGAGGCACATCCTTCCGAGGTAGCCTTTGTAGCTCCAAAAAGATTAGGTAACGCCGTATTTAGAAACAGGTGTAAACGCGTCCTGCGCGAAGCAGCTCGAAAGAGCGGTTTACCTGTTGAGGGATACGGCATTATTCTCTTTGCGACTAAAGATACACACAGCACTAATCCTGCTGATATAAGTGTTTCTTTGGATGCTCTGTTAAGAAAGACAGGGGTCAAATGAGCGAGCAAAGACAAGGCTCTTTTCTCGCAAACTTGTTCCTAGGTGCTATTCGTTTCTATCAAAGAAACATCTCTCCCCTTTTTAAGCCGCACTGTATTTATCGGCCTACTTGCTCTGAATATGCAGTTCAAGCTATACAAAAGCACGGTGTTAAAAAGGGAAGTTGGCTTGCTCTTAAGCGTATTGCTCGCTGTCACCCTTTTCATAAGGGAGGATACGATCCCGTTCCGTAAAGGAACGCACCGGAGGAAATATGTGGGATTGGATTGTTAACTTTCTATACACAGTCTTAGCGGGACTTCAATCATTCTCGGGAGACTGGGGTATGGCAGTTATCCTGCTTACCATCATCATCCGTATTATCCTGGTTCCAATGACCAACAAGCAGACGGCCTCTATGGCTCGTATGAGCGTTGTTCAGCCAAAGCTCAAAGAAATCCAGGAGCGCTATGCTGATGATCCAGTAAGACAGAATGAAGAAATGCGTAAGCTTTACGCAGAGATTAACTTTAATCCGCTTGGTGGTTGTCTTCCTCTGCTTCTGCAGTCCCCTATCTTTATTGCACTCTTTACCGTTGCAAAGATGGTTCCAGTAGATTCTCGTTTCTACAACATTCTTCCTTCTATCGCACGAGCAACGTCTGACATTTTTGCTGTTGATGGCCTTGTTGCTGCTATCCCTTACATAATTTTTGTAGTTCTGTTTGGCCTTACTACTTTCCTTTCTATGGCAGTAAATGCTCGTACAAGTTCTGGTGAGCAGCGAACCCAGCAGTACATGATGGGTGGCATGATGACCCTCATGATGCTCTGGTTTGGTTGGACTGTGCCAGCAGCTGTTCTTCTCTACTACGTCACTTCTGGTATTTGGCAGCTTGCTCAGCAGCAGCTTATTACCAAGCGCATTATGGAAAAAGAGAAGCTTAAAGCTGAGGCTCAGATGGCTAATAAGCCAATCGAGGTTGACGTGGTGAGAAAAGAAAAGAAGCCACGCCCTCACAAAAAGGCTTAGTAGCTGGGGTTAAACAAAATAACTTTTGTTTACAAAAATTTTTACGATAGATTAATAGTTAAATTTTTTATATTGACTGGAGGACGACATGGAGGATGAGACTTTCGTTTCTGAGCCAAACGCTCTTAATGAGTCTCCTGTCGTTGATTCACAAGACGAGTTTGCTTCAATTCGAGAGCACTTTGAAGCTGGAATTCAGCTTACTGATGCTGAGATGAATAAGATCGCTGATACTGCTGTCTTTTATCTAAGAGAGCTCCTCTCCTTCTTTGGTGAGAATAGCTGTGCAATTGATGAGTATGACGGTGAAGATGGAGAACTTATTCTTGACGTAACCGGCGGCGATCTTGCAATTCTCATTGGTCGTCATGGTAATACGCTTGAGGCTCTTCAGATGGTTCTCTCTTCTCTTATGAGCGCTAAGCTTCACTTCCACTATCCAGTATCTGTTGATGTTGAAAGCTACAAGAGCCGCCGCCGTAATAAGCTTCAGGAGATGGCACTCTCTGCTGCTGCTCGTGCAAAGAAGATTGGTAAGGTCTCTCTTGCTCCAATGAGTGGCTATGAGCGTCGCATCATTCATATCGCACTGAGGGACAACCCTGAGGTTACTACACACTCTGAGGGCGATGATCCATATCGTCGTGTTGTGGTAACCGCTATCAATAGCTAAGAATCTCTAACAAGCTTTAGTAATTTGATGAGGAAGGTTTACGCCTTCCTCTTTTTTTGTGACAATTCTTCTTGTTACAAGAAGTTTTGTCACAGGAGAAGCAATGTTTGAATCAAATAAGTCCTTATATAATTCAAAAGAGAATGTACTGAAGGAACTTCTCCTTAACTATGGAATCGATTCAACAGAGCACCAAAGAAGACAGCTTCTGAAACATATTGAACTACTAATTGAGATAAATAAGAATCTGAACCTCACAAGAATTACTTCAGTTGATGACGCGCTAGTACTCCATATTCTTGATTCTCTGTTACCACTCAAAGTGTGTAATGAGTTTTTATCTGGTACTCACAACTATATCGATATTGGTACCGGAGGAGGTTTTCCTGGACTGCCTCTTGCAATCATGAGTGAAAATAAAACGTTGTTGGTCGACTCTATTGGAAAAAAGATCAATGCTGTTCAGTCAATGATTGATGAGATTGCTCTAAATGAAAGAGTTAGGGCTGAGAAGCTTCGTGCAGAAGAAATTCCAAATAGTTATAAACAGAAGTTTGATTTTGTGACTTTTAGAGCTGTTGCAAAGACAAATATTCTTTTGGAGTACGCAGAGCCTTTCTTAGCCCCTCAAGGCACTCTTATAGTAATGAAGGCCAATGTTGATGAGATAGAGCTTCAGGACGCCTCTCAAGCAGCCAAAATTTTTGGATACGATAATGTTTCACGTGAAACATTTGAGTTACCAAACAATCTTGGCCATCGAGAAATTCTTTTATACAAAAAAATTACAAAGAGCAAAATTAAATTACCAAGAAAAACCGGAACGGCTAAATCAAATCCGTTTGTTGCAAGAAGAGGGTAATTGTGGAATGTTTCACGTGAAACATTCTGTATTATTAAATAAACTTGGTCAAACGGAGGATAAATGAGCTACAAAGACCTTTCGAGGGGATTTCAAGATAGAGATCCTAAAGTTCTGGCAGTAATTAATCAAAAAGGCGGAGTTGGAAAATCAACTACCGTAATTAATCTTGCGGCTGCATTAGGTGAAACAAAGAAGAAAGTTCTGATTATCGATTTTGACCCACAAGGAAATGCGACAAGTGGTTTTGGAATTGATAAAGAGGAACTTGAAGCTGATATTTATGACGTAATTCTCAATGAAACGCCAATCGAAGAGGTATTGCAGCAAACAGTTCAGAAATACGTAACTATTGCACCAGCAACCATTCAACTTGCCGGTGCTGAAATTGAACTTGTCTCCGTTGACTCAAGAGAAAATATATTAAAGCAGGCGATTGAACAGGTTAAAGACTATTTTGACTACATTTTGATTGATTGCCCACCATCACTAGGTCTTCTAACAATTAACGCTTTAGTTGCTGCAAACAGCATTCTTATCCCAATTCAGTGCGAGTATTATGCACTAGAAGGCGTTACCAAGATTGTTGAATCAATGAAGATGGTGCAAAAACAGCTTAATCCAGATCTTGAAATCTTTGGCGTAGTAATGACCATGTTTGATAGCAGAACTTCCCTATCTAAGCAGGTAGTTAACGAAGTATCTAACTACTTTGGTAACAAGGTATTCAAGACACTTATTCCAAGAAACGTCAAAATTGCTGAGGCACCAAGTCATGGTTTGCCAGTAACCATGTATGCACGAATAAGTATGGGCGCACTTGCATATAACAAACTTGCAAAGGAAGTGAATCGTCGTGGTTAAAAAATCAGGACTTGGTAAAGGCCTTAATTCGCTCTTTAGTGAGGTGGATGCAGAGGTCGGTAATAAAAAAGAAACTACCACGCTGCCTTTGAAGAAGATTAAGCCGAATAAAGACCAGCCTCGCAAGCATTTTGACGAAGCTGAGCTCACTGAACTCAGTGATTCTATTAAGCAAAACGGTATTCTTCAGCCACTTCTTGTTCGCGAGAAGGGCGACCACTACGAAATTGTTGCTGGTGAGAGACGTTTTCAGGCTGCGAAACTTGCAAAATTAGAGGAAGTACCTGTTGTAATCAAAGCAATCTCTGACGAGGAAGTATTCAAGCTTGCTCTTATTGAGAATTTGCAGAGATCTGACTTAAGCCCAATCGAAGAAGCACAAGGTTATAAGCAGCTAATTAAACAGGAGAACTTAACCCAAGACGATTTGGCCAAGGTCCTCTCAAAATCAAGATCTGCAATCACAAATACCCTACGTCTTCTTGACCTTCCAACAGAGGTACAGACTTTGATGGTAGAAGGACGTATCAGTGCTGGACACGCTCGTGCAATTCTTTCCGTTAGTGGTAAAGAAGGAAGAATCAAACTTGCTCAGAAAGTAATTGAAGAGAACTTGTCTGTCCGCCAGACAGAAAACCTTGCTCCACTATTTTCTGTCACTACTGTAGAGAAACCAAAAAGACAACCAACTCCACAGGCATATAAGCGTGCGGCAAGGCAATTAAGAATTGCTTTGGATACTCCAGTCAAAGTGCGAAATATTCGTGGCAAGAATAAAATTGAAATCGAATTCAATGATGAAGACGAGCTTGCTGCTTTAGTTGAAAAACTATCAAACGGTAAAGAAGCATAATGAAGATAAAATTTGCAATTATATCCACAGTTTCATTGCTTGGAATAGCTTTTCTCGCTAAGCACACCTTGTTGACTAAAGAAGCGCAAAGAAGTTTTCTCCACGCAATGAGAAGGTCGAGAAGGGCACTTGATGCAATTCTCGATGATTATTCAGGTGGTGTTGACAGAAAAACTTCAAAAAACATTCTCTCTCATCAAGCGAGAGTAGAAAAAGAATGGCTAAAAGCAATTAATTAGAACAAATGTTCTACATATGAACTAAAGAAGAAGGGACTCGAGAGGGTCCCTTCTTTACCTGTAATGTGTAGGGTGTGTCGCGTTTAACGTGCATTTCTCTTTTGGAAGAGTTGTCCACAAGCCGCATCAATGTCAGATCCACGAGAAAGACGGATGGTTGCTTCAACGCCAACAGAGTTGAGACTGTTTACAAACTCCTGTGCGCGGGCAGGGGATGTTGGATGGAACTTAGAACCCTCAATCTCGTTAAGCTGAATGATGTTAACGTGGCAGAGCGTTCCTCTACAGAAGTCTCTCAAAGCTCCAAGCTCATTGTCAGAATCGTTAACGCCCTTAATCAGCGCATATTCATACGTTGGACGACGACCGGTCTTATCGACATACTCACCCATAATGTCGTACAGGTGAATCAGCGAGTATTTACGAACCCCTGGCATGAGGGCGTCTCGCGTCTTTTGCACCGCAGAGTGAAGCGAAACAGCAAGCGTGAATTGCTCTGATTCAGAGGCAAATCGCTTAATCATAGGTATAACACCGCAGGTAGAAACCGTAATATGGCGTGCACCAATGCCGGCTCCGTCAGGGGAGTTGAGACGTCTCATAGCCGCGAGAGTAGCGTCGTAGTTCATGAAGGGCTCGCCCTGTCCCATAAGAACAACGCTGGTAACGCGCGCGTCAAAATCGTCGCGGACGTGCATAACCTGCTCGTAAATCTCGCTCGCAGAAAGAGAGCGTGTGAGACCAGCAGCTCCTGTTGCACAGAAAGCACAGCCCATGGCGCATCCGGCTTGTGTAGAAGCACAGACCGAAAGCTTATTGCCAGTTGGCATGCCAACGCACTCGACAGAAGTACCATCAGGGTAGCGAAGCAGGTATTTACGGCTTCCGTCTTCAGAGACCTGGCGAACAATTTGTTCAGCACCAGCAAGCGTTACCTGCTTAGATAGTTCTTCTCGCAGTGTTTTTGGAAGATTACTCATCTGATCAAAAGAGGTAGCGCCCTTAGACCAGATCCACTCTTCAATCTGCTTTGCACGGAATTTTGGCTGGCCAAGGGAAGTCACCAGTTCAAGAATTTGTTCTGATGAAAGGCTTCTGAGGTCAGATTTGGCGGCAGCCTTCTGTGGGCGAGAATCAAGCGCGGAGATGTCTGCGCCGTCAGCCGTGGTGTTTGTGCCGTCAAGAGTATTATTTGATTGCATTTTTGTCCTTCTCCAACTCTTCTAAGCTATCTGCGGTATCTTAGAAGAAATACGTTTAATAGAGTTTACCCTATGGGAGACTTATCTGAAGGAGCGGAAATGACACGTGAAGAGCTAAAAAAGCTTCATGTAGCAGTTGTTTCAGGTGGCTGGTCAGACGAGCATGAGATTGCAATGGAGTCTGGCAAGCAGTGTGCAGAAGCACTTAAAGAAGCTGGCTTTACCAGTGTTGACCTGCTTGATGTTGCAGAAAAAGACTTTGTAGTTACCCTTGCTCAGGGCGGTTATGATGTCGTGTACGTTGCTATGCACGGCCGTTTTGGTGAGGATGGCTGCATCCAAGGTCTTCTCGAGATTCTGCACATTCCTTACACGTTTTCTGGGGTCCTTGCGTCTGCTATGGGAACTGAAAAAGAGCTGTCGAAGCTCATGTATAGGCAGGCAGGTGTTCCAACTCCTAAGGGAATTGACGTTGCCGCAGGTACCGTCTTTACAGATGAGCAGGTAGACAAGCTTATTGAGGACCTCGGACTCCCTATGTTTGTAAAGCCTTCTGGCAACGGCTCCAGCTACGGCGTTACGCGCGTTACTTCGCGAGAAGAGCTTCCCGCTGCGCTTGAACTTGCAGGCGAGCAGGGCGAGCGCATCCTAATCGAGGAGAGCATTGAGGGAACGGAGATTACCGTTCCTGTTATTGGCAACGAGGACCCAACAGCTCTGCCAATCGTTGAGATTGTTACGGGCGATGAGTTCTACAGCATTAAGACAAAATATGAGCCAGCATCCCTGCACCATGTGATTCCAGCTCGTCTTGAGCCTGCAGTATATGCACGTGCTCAGGAGCTAGCTATCAAGGCTCACAATGCGCTTGGTTGCCGCGGCGTTTCTCGTAGTGACTTTATTGTTACGAAGGACGGCGTCCCAGTGGTACTGGAGACAAATACCATTCCTGGTATGACTGCCCGTTCTTTGCTGCCTGATTCTGCACGTACCGGCGGCATTGATTTCCCTGAGCTCTGCACTCGCTTTATTGAGTTTGCACTTGAGGATCGCCAGTAGATTTGTAGGTTATGACCAGCACTAAAAGCGCTACGCAAAAACTAGAAGAACTCATTCTTCCAGGTACCCCCTCTGCGGTTTGCAAGAAGTATTTAGAACTTGCAGAGAGGGCGGAGCATGAGTCGTTTGATGTCTTAGAGGACGACATTGTTGTTTTGGATACCGAGACAACAGGTTTGTCCTTTAAGAAATGCTCCCTTATTGAGATTTCTGCTGTTAAATTGAGTGGCAGAGAGATTGTGGAGCGCTTTCAGACTTTTGTTGATCCAGGGTGTCCAATTCCAGAAGAGATTACAGCTCTCACTTCAATCACCGATGAAGACGTTAAGGGCGCACCAAGCGCAAAGGAAGCCGTTGCTGTACTTGCAGAATTTGTCGGCGGTCTTCCGGTTTTGGCTCACAACGCCACCTTTGACCGTACGTTTATTGAACGGGTGCCCGGAGGAACTTCTGTCTCCGATACCTGGATTGACACACTGTCGCTCTCACGCATAGCGCTACCTCGACTTTCTTCGCATAAGCTTTCCAGCATGGCAGAAGCGTTTGGCACCATGAAGGTTACGCACCGCGCAAGTGACGACGTAGATGCTCTTTGTGGCATGTGGCGCATCTTGCTTTTGGGACTTATGAATCTGCCCCGCGGTCTTCTCGCCAAACTGGCGTCAATGCACGACGGAGTGGAGTGGACGTTTAGGCCAATCTTCTCGTACTTGTCGCAGATGAAGGAAGAAGAAGCAGTTCAGCGCGGTGTCGCAAAGAAAGATGCAACAGGTGTCGAACTTGCAGATGCAGAGATCTCTGGCACGTTTTTCTCGCTTAAGGACATTCGCAGCCAGCTTGTCGCCGACATAAAAGCAAAGGCGAGAAGAGACGCGGATGACCCAGAGACGCCTGCTATGCTGCCTATTTCTAAAGACGAGATTCATCGGGCATTTGCTAAACCGGGCATTGTCTCGCAGATGTACGACAAGTTTGAGACACGCAGCGAGCAGGTTAGCATGTCCGTTGAGGTCAGAAACGCGCTGGTAACTTCTTCGCATAGAGAGCTTGAGGCGGGGACTGGTATTGGCAAGTCGATTGCATACCTGCTGCCTGAGGTGTTTTTTGCGCAGAAAAATGACGTTACCGTAGGCATTGCTACAAAGACAAACGCCTTGACTGACCAGCTAGTTGCTCATGACCTTCCGGCTCTTGCACGAGCGTTGCCAAACGGATTGAGTTTCTGCAGCTTAAAAGGATACGAGCACTATCCGTGCCTGCATCGCGTTGATAGGGCTGCTCTTGAGGAACTTCCGCTGACGCTGCTTGATCAGGAAGGGCGCTCGAGCAACAGCGTTGCGTCTGACATGCTGACCGCAATTGCGGTGATTTATGCCTACGCGTGTCAGTCGGCTGATGGCGATTTGGATGCGTTGGGGATTCGCTGGCGCTCGGTTCCACGAGAGATGGTAACTATCAAAGCAGCGGAGTGCCTGCGCTCTAAGTGCCCGTATTACCCTCATGAGTGCTTTGTTCATGGAGCTCGTAAACGTGCGGGATCTTCGGATGTTGTGGTAACCAATCACTCTCTGTTGCTTAGAAACGTTGCTGCTGACGGAAAAATTCTGCCACCTATCAGACATTGGGTGATTGACGAGGCTCATGGCTTTGAGGCTGAGGCTCGCCATCAGTGGGCAGTAGAAATTTCTGCCAAAGAGATGAGAAACGGCTTTGAGCTGCTTGGCGGAATTAAGTCCGGAGCTATTCATGCTGCTATGGTAGGCGCCGCTAATCTTGAGGACTCTACGCTGTTCACCGGTCTTCTCACGCGCTCTGCCGCCGCAGTTCAGCGAGCCATGGCAGCAATGGGCAACCTTATGGCCACTGTGCATGAGCTGGCTCCGTTGGCCAAAAGCGATGGCGGCTATAACTCCCTTCAGCTTTGGATTAACGATGAGGTAAGAGAGACAGAGGAATGGAAAGAGGTCTTGGAGACCGCTTCAGTTGCTCTTTCTGCTCTTGAAGAAGCAGCGCTTCGTATAGGAAAAACCACCGAGGCGCTCATTGCATCAGCTCCAAACCTTGCAAGCAACTTGAGTGAGGCGGGGGTGTTCTTGAGCACCCTTCTGGAGTCTCTGAAGCTCATTTGCGAGGGAACAGACAAGAGTTACGTCTATTCAGCAAAGCTGACTCGACTGAAGCGTGATATTGGCTCTGAGGCTCTTGTGGCTGAGAAGCTTGATATTGGAGCAGAGCTGGCAGAGAAGTGGCTTCCTGAGACGCACTCTGTTGTGTTTACTTCGGCGACCATTGCCGTTGGAGATGATTTCTCGCATTTTGAGCACGCTGTTGGCCTGGATAGAGGCGCCTTTGAACACAAGAGTTTGCACTTAGAGTCAAGCTTTGACTACGAGAATCATATGGCTGTCTTTGTGGCCGAGGACATGCCTGCACCAACTGATCCAGGTTACCTAGACGCTCTGGAAAAGCTGCTATACGACGTTCATGTTCAGATGGGCGGCTCAGTGCTGACGCTCTTTACCAACAGACGCGATATGGAACGCCTCTATGAAGCGTTGGAGCCACGCTTGAGTGAGCAGGGCCTTAATCTTGCCTGCCAGGAGCGCTCTTCTTCTGCTCGACGTGTTCGTGAAAAGTTCCTAGCCGAAAAGAACCTCTCGCTGTTTGCTCTTAAATCGTTCTGGGAAGGCTTTGATGCTGCGGGAGACACGCTGAGGTGTGTAGTAATTCCTAAGCTTCCGTTTGCAAGCCCTAATGAACCGCTGGTCAAAGAGCGTGAAGCGCGAGAAGATCGTGCGTGGTGGCGTTATTCTCTGCCAGAGGCGGTAATTGCAACAAAGCAGGCTGCTGGTCGCCTTATTAGAAGCGCTGAGGATAAGGGCGTTTTGGTGCTTGCCGATTCCAGACTGGTGTCCAAGCGATATGGCAGCTCATTCTTGAAGTCGCTGCCTAACAAGAACTACCAGCGCGTCTTGACAAAGGACATCTCTGAGCAAATTGCCAAGTGGCGAGAAGAACACGACGCGTAGCAGGGCTGCAATCACCAGATTGGCTTAGAGCTGCTCTTCTGCAGCAAGCAAAGATGCAGCGTAAGTGCGCATTGCGTGCATCACGGCCTTGTCTTTGGTTGTTACTTTTCCCTTAAGGGCAAGCAACCGTTGTAGCAGCCACGTTCCACCGTAGTAGGGGATAGTTGCTTTAATTTCTACAGCATTGCGCTGGCTTCCAACTGTTTTAAGTCCCGGCCACGAATAGTGCGTAAGAGCGTTTTTATCAAAGAAGGTAAGCTCTACGAGCTGAGACTTTTCTTGCATAGCAGAATCTTGCACGCGTTCCGCAAGCTTTCTGTGCTCAAATGAAGCGGATTGCGTTTCAATGCAGCTCATTCGATTGACCCTAAAGACCCTTTGCTGCTCTAGGTTTAAATCAACCCCCTCGATAAGCCACCCATTTTCTCCGTATGACAGCTTATAGGGAAGAACCTCTCTCTGGCTAATTACAGCACCTCTATTATCGCAAGCTTCTGCAACAGACGCCTCAGAGCGATAGTCGAATGAAATGACTTGAGATTCTGCAATTGCATTTGAGCAGGTGAGGAACGCATCTACTTCTTTAGGGTGACTTTTGGAGACAAGAGAGACCGAAGACCCGTCCGGTGAAGAGCTTTTTGTATATGGAGGCTTCAAGAGGTTCCAAAATACACTTTCTTGGGGCAAAGCAAGTGCGGTAAAAGCCTCTTTAAGTGCCAAGGTTTCTTCATCCGTTAAGACAAGCCTGCGAGCAGTAAAGGGAGACTCTCCAACAAGTGTCAAAGTATCTTGGTCTCCCGTAAGGGGGAGGGGAAGATAGCCATTCTCGTCCGTGAGCTGCAAAAGCTCCATCAGAATAGCCGCTTCTTCAGAGGAGATGTCAAATCGCGACTGAACCGCGTTTAGCTCGACTGCGTCAAAAGACTCCCTCAATGCAGAAGCAAGCAGTATGAGCTTATAGACAGCTGACGATATGTTTTTTCTTCCAAAAGAGGTGTTTTTAACAGCCATTGGCAACCTCGCTTAAAGACCCTTTCCACTTTGCGAGAAGAGACTCCGGAGACCTTGGAATTAATCCATGAGCAAGAATCCAAGACAAAGCAAGGTCTTCATGAGCGTAAGTAACGGTCCACAAAGCGCCATTAGAGAGGAGCTCAACATCCCCTTGACCTTGCGAGAAATGTTCAAAAGCAGCGAGTATGTTTTTGGGGATAAACGCAGTAAGAACGCCAGTCTGCAATCCAAGCTGGAAATCGAGGAGGTCATAGTCATTTGAATCAAAGTCTTCTGGTATGGAGAAGGACTCATTTTTAAGAATTGCGGCATCTAAAACACGATCAACGCGAAAAGTTTTGATGGAAGCGCTCTCAGTACCGGATGAAAAATCTTGGGCCACAAAGTATAGAAGTCCCTGTGAAACAAAGAAGTCCAGCACGCCCAGATGTTTTTGCTTAACTAGGTCCTGTGAGTTTGTGTAGGTGATGTTTACCAGTTGTTTAGAGCTGAGTGATTCGGATAGAACAGGAAAGACTTTGTTTTGGGAAGAAGCGCTGAGTTTTTGGCTGTCTGACTTACCTGACTCCAAGGAATAAAAGTTACCCACAATTTTAGAGAGCGCGTTTCTCAATTCCTCTCGGTATACAAACGTTGCGTCAGTGAGAATTGCACTGCAGATTACAAGCAGCTGATTGGCATCTTCAGGGCTTAAGTCGTACGAGGAATTAAAGAAATTCGAGTCCGAAAGATAGAATGACTTTTCTTTTCCCGTTTTTACCTCTGTAATTGCAAATCCAAGCTGTTTCAAAACAGTGCGATCTCTTGAAAAAGTTCTTAAAGCAGAATCGGTAGATAAATCTGAGTAAATCGCTGCATATATTTCTGCCGAGGGTAGAGGTCCCTTTTGAATTAGCAGCATAAATAGCGAGAAAATCCTCCAGGCACCAAGTTCATTATTACCTAGAGTTTGATTGTTTGGAGCCATATCCACCTCCCGCTTTTTGCTAGTTGAACTCAAATCTCTCTAAACATATACGAAAGTTTTTGATATTTAGTGCAGAATTTCTAAATTTGGACGTAAAAATACACTTTAACCGCTATATTTCGATATAAGACGTATACTAATGACGTATATATGAAACCTGTCAGAAGACATGCCAACGAAGGACGTAGTATGGCCATCACACATGACTATGTTGACTATCTAGACGAGCAGATTGATATTGCTCCTGCCGGTAGCCAAGAGGAGCTTCAGGCTGCTCAAACCATTGCTGAAGAAATGAAACTTCACGGGCTTGAGGCAACCATTGAAGAATTTGACGCTAAGTCTATTAAGAGTCTTGGCTACTCAATCTATCTAATCCTCCTCTTCATTGGCGTTATTTTTGCAGGCACTGGTAATGCAGCACTCATTGCTTTTGGCTTTCTGCTTGTCGCTGGTTTTGGCGCACTTACGTGTCTCAAGTATTTTGGTAATGACATTCTGGGTTCATTTGGATCTTCTATTAGGAGCCAGAACGTTGTTGCTAAACACGAGGCCACTGGTGAGCTTGTCGCAAAAGGCAATCGTCCAATCGTAATTGTTGCTCACTATGACTCTCCACATACAAACTTCCTTGTTGAGTCCCCTGTAGCAAAGTACGTACCGCTTGCACAGAGGTATGCTCGTTGGTGTGTAGTTGCCGTGTTTGTTGCTACGTTTGTTCAGATTCTTCGTTTCCTTCCTGATCCAGTTCGTGTCCTTTTCTGGATTGTTGGTATTCTTGCAGCTCTTCCACTTGTTGCTCTTTCTGTCGCAACTATTGCAGAGCGTTTTGCACCTTGCACTATTGGCGCAAACAACAACAAGTCTTCAGTTGCAGCACTTCTTGGTATTCTCGAGAATGTCCGTCCTACTGGTCATCGACCCGAGGTTGTTCATCATTTTGCAGGAGATGCAGCTGCACTTATCCCAGAGCCTGATGAGGTGGAAGGCGTCCGCCACGGCGAGGAAGTTCTTAATTCACTGGGCATTCTTCCTGAGGATTGCGAAGTAAGCTACGTTGCTTATGACACTACTGGCGCAAGCCAGACTGCATCTCTCGAGGATGTTGCAGAGGCTGTAAATGCAACAACAGAAGAAGAGCGGACTGAGGATGCTTCTGCTGACAACACCGTTGCGTATGATTCTGTTGACGATGAGCTCAATGCAACTATGAAGCAGGTTCATGAATCCGCTGATGCAGATGCAACGCAGGTACAGCCTGAAGCAACACATGAGCTCCATGCTAAGAACGACTTTGCTCGTCGTGCGTCCCTCTTTGATCTTCCTGATCCTTCTGGCGACGCCGTTGATCCTCTAGCTCCATCTTCCGAGCCAGCTCCTCACTATGTTCCAGCTCCAACATCTGCGCCTTCTCCAGAGGCAGAAGATGCAGAGAGCCCATTCGACACCATTTCGGCTGATGAGGGTCTCACAGAGGCACAGGACGCAAAGACTCCTGAGGCAAAGCGTCGCTCCTTTAGACTCTTTGGTCGTAACGACGGACCATCAGATGATTGGAAGGGCGGAGCAGCTCCATCTGCAGAGAATCGTGAAGATACTGACTCTGAGGATGCATCTGTTGTCTCTGAGGATGATCTTCGTAATGCTGTTCTTTCACTTTCTGATGACGAGCTCATTGCACACGATATTTGGTTTGTTGCACTTGGAGCGTCTGATTTTGACCACGCAGGCATGAGGGAGTTCCTCGCAAAGCACAGAACTGATATTCGCGGAGCTTTTCTCATTAACCTTGATTGTGTTGGTGCTGGTACGCTTTCCATTCTTAAGAATGAGGGAATTGGCAACGTCCGCCGCGCTGATCGCAGAATGACTCGACTCCTTTCTACTATTGCAGCTGATCTTCATATTGATGTTGAGCAGCGTGCATTTGACTGGGACACCACTGATGCAACTCCTGCAATGCAGAATTCAGTTCGTTCTGTTACCTTGATGGGCTTAAACGAAGATGGACTTCCTGCGCTTAGCCGCACCGCTGCCGATGTTCGCGAGAACGTTAATGCTGGTCAGTGTGCTGATGCTGCAGCTCTTGTTACTGAGCTTATTAGACGCTCATAAACGAACAAGAAACTAGTACAAATTTTTAAGAAAGGGCAGAGAGTTCTGCCCTTTCTTTTTTGCGCTAAGACAAGGTTGCTCAACTAAAAGGAGCGTCTTATTTTTGCTGCAAATAAGTGGACACATCCAATAAGTACTGATCCTGCCAAGGCGAGCAAAAGGGGAACTGCGTAGGCATTATCTGCTGTTCCAGGAAGATGGGGCTTAGGCGTCACGCGAATAGTTTGTGCTTTAGAGTGACTATCGGTGTGCGAAGCAACTTTCTCACCATCTTTTGAGATGGTTTCGTAGGCGGTAACTTCTTTACCTTCAAGTGAGGCAGTCCTTACAGAAAAAGGAACCGCAGCTTCTCCCGATGAGGTAGGAGCTTTGAAGCGGACAGTTCCGCGAGCGATGGGCTCCGCCGTACCTTCTTGGAGCTGCTTTGTTTCATAGAGTTCTCCAGTAATTTCGTACTCTTCTCCTGGGGTAAGACCCTCGTATTTAATGTGATCAACAAGATTGAGTTTCTCGGCATATTCAGGATTTTTTGATCCTGCAGCATCTACAAGCATTGTTTGTAAAGAAATTCTTTCATCAATGAGTTCAGGTGCTTCTACAGTCTCTTCAGAAGTGAGAGTAACCGTTGGGTTCCATTCTTTGTTGAGAGAGTATCCTGCTGGGGCTGTAACCTCCTTAAGTTCATAGGAGCCAAAAGGAAGACCTTCGACGGCAGCCTCTCCAAGCTCGTTTGTGTCTACTGTGGTGACAACTTCGTGAGGAGCAATCCATTTTCCCTGATAGAAGATGGGTTGAGCAGAGCTATTAGTTAGCTCAATTTTGGCGCCCTTCAGACTTGGCATTTCACCTACTTCAGAATAACCATCAGGTGAACTTAGAGAAGTATGCCCGATTTTCTTAACTTTAAGATTTCCTCTTATTACCTCGTCTTTGAAGGTAAAGGAGTGCTCAGACGAGGAATTCTCTTTTCCGCTAGAAAGATTTGTCCAGATAAGCTTGCCGTCTTGGCTTGATAGCTTCCAGGTTTGAAGAGAAAGTCCTGGGAGTTTATAACCCTCTGGAGCTTGAATTTCTTCGATCTGGTAATACCCCAAAGGTAGCCAGGGTTTCTCGCCAAGAGTAAAGAGGTCATCTCCAGAAACCTTATGGTCTGCATCAAAAGAAACTAAACCGTGAGCATCTGTCGAGAAAACCCATGTTCTTAGTGTTGTTTCAGCAGAGCCGCTATAGGTCACTTTAAAAAGCGCACCCTGTAGCGTTGCGTTTCCTTGGGGAGAAGCGCTTTGCTGCTCAGAACGAGCGTCTTCGTCGAGGCTAGTGCTGTGGTCAAAGTCTTGTTTTGAAATGCGTAGATCAAACTCTCCAATAGGAGTATCGGTAACCGTGAGAGTGCTCTCTTCCTGGTTTGTTATTTTTACAGCATGAACCGATTGGTCAAGAAGAAAGCCCTTTGGAGCAGTGGTTTCCTTTACATACACCGTTCCAACAGGAAGATTGTCGAGCGTTGCAGACCCAGATTTATCAAGGGTGAGACTGCCAAGAAGATTGATGCAACTCTCGTCGGAATATACTCCGTAGACAGCGCCTTCTAGGGTGTAGTGCTCGTTATTGGAGGTGACATCAGGCAATAAGGAACTTTTGGTAATTTTGAGTGAGCCAGATTGCTGTCCAAAGAAAAACAGAACCTGTTTGTCTCCTGTGGGTACAAAGAGCTTGGCAACTCCGTTTTCTGGACTGCCGCCGTTGGTTTGAGCATAGTTCATAGCATCGGAATAGAACTGCTCAATAGGCTGATGAAGTTCTGTCTGAGGAACACTTACCGCAAGTGCATGGGCTTCACCACGCATAACAGCCCACAGTGTAAACTGCGTGATGGCTCGTGCCTTCCATCCTGTATATCCATACACATCCTTTTCTTGGGATGCAGTAGCTCCATGATAGATGATGTAATCAATAGCTCGAAGCTGTTCATTCGTATACGTTCCACCGCGAGCGCCGTTGGCTGAGGTGAGCTTTGTATAAGATTGCGGGTCAACCACACTTCCCGTTGCTCCTGGCCATGCACCATAGTGGTTAAATTCATCTCCACAGTAAAGATACGTACCGTCGCTAGCGGTCCACATAGGAATTTGTTGTCCACCAGGAAAATCTTCTCTTTGCGCAACGGTAAATGAGGGTTCTTGTGCAAAAGCAAGCCTATGAGCAGGCTTTAGGAAAAAATGGCTGAGGAGAAGGGCTCCAAGTAACAGAGGAATAAACCAGAAGTGAAAGACAGAAGACGAGGTTTGTCTTCGTGCAGCTGTTTCCTTCTTAGGTTTTGAGGATTTTGTGATAAACATGCGTGCCTCCAAACTGAAAAATCAGAGGTAGATTGCGTATATAGAGATAATTGGTAATGCATAAATGTGAGCTTTTGTTGCAACATATAGACAATTAGTGTTAACGTATTCAGTAATCAGTAACACTTACTAATTAATGAGGTTATCGTGCGTTACAGCAAGCAACGTGAGGCAATTCGTACTTACATGGAAGGTCGCCATGACCATCCAACAGCAGATAGTGTGTATGCAGCAGTAAGAGAGGAGTTACCAAACATCTCTCTTGGAACTGTTTACCGTAACCTTATGCAGCTTGTTGACGCAGGCGAGCTCCAGGTTGTTAATACCGGCGATAATATCTCTCGTTTTGATCCAACAACAACCGAGCATGCACACTTCCAATGTCATGAGTGTGGTCGTGTCTTTGATGTTGATGGACCAGTTCTGAGGGACCTTACCAGCCTCACCAAGGATTCTTGCGGCCAGGTTGACTCTTACGCTCTGTGCTTTACGGGTATTTGCAACGAGTGCCTAGCTAAGAACCCAGCGCTCCATCACAGCGTTAACTAATGTGTTGCAACAAAACAGCTTTCTTTAGGACCGGTGCTTCACCGGTCTTTTTCTTTATGGGGGAGCCTCAGGTTTGCGAGAAAACCTGTCTGCTAGACGTGCCCGCAGACCCGCATGTCCTACAGAAGGGAAGCTGCTAGGCATGACGGGGTCTCCGCCAAGCAGCTTTGCCCGAGGAAGGTGGAGTTGTCGGGTGGAGAGCAGGCGCCTATAAGAGGTGGGATAGTGGTGTGCGGGGGTTTCTCGCCAGAAGTACTTTTGCATAGCGCTCCTTTCGTTGGAGAGCATGCTAAAGAGTGACTTTGCGCCTATTCTGACCAGCGCCTGTCCAGTTTCTGACGGAGAAAATTTGTGTAGGCGCATATTTGTTGTATATGCGCAGCTAGGTAGAAAACAACTCATCAAACTTTTATCTAGTTGCCAAGCAAGCGATTAAAAGGCAAAAAATACTGTGATAAAATCTACACAATTGCGGGTATCGCCAAGTGGTAAGGCAATGGCTTCCCAAGCCATCATCCGCGGGTTCGAATCCCGTTGCCCGCTCCAAAGACATACAAGAGCCCTTCGGGGCTCTTTTTATGGACAAGATTGAAATTTGGCGTTGTGAAGAAGGTTGTTCGGGTAGAAGTTGAACGGAAATATTTCGTATATATCTTTGATAGAGCGTGCTTAAGTACTCGAATTACGCGGATTGATGGTTGAAGGGAACAACATGGCACAAATTCCTATGACAGACCAAGAGGTAAAGATTGCCCTTGATGCGCTGTCTGATCAGATTGATAAATACGCTGAGCTTCTTGTGAAGAAGGGATGCGCAATTTCTGAGGGAAGTCAGCTGGTAATTAACGCTTCAATTGAGATTGCCGATTTTGCTCGTAGAGTTCAGCGCGCAGCTTATGCAGCTGGTGCAGAATTTGTCACGGTTATCTGGGGAGATCAAGAGTCCTCAAGAATCATGTACGAAAACGTTGATCTAGCTCGTCTTTCTAAAACTCCAAGCTGGAAGATTGAGCAGCTTAACTCCCTCGCAGAGCAGGGTGCAGCATTTTTGTTCCTCTCGTCTGATGACCCAAATGGGCTCAAGGGTATTGATCCAGAAAAGCCAGCTGCCGTTTCTCGTGCAAGAAATCTGGAGTGCGACGTCTTTAGAAATGGCATGGACTTTGGTAAAAACGTTTGGTGTATTGCTGGCGTTCCTGCTGCTGAATGGGCAAAGGTAATTTTCCCAGAGCTTTCTGAGGCTGAGGCAATCTACAGGCTTTGGGTTGCTATTTTGGATGTTGCTCATGCAAGTGGAGAAGATCCTCAGAGTGCTTGGGAGACCCACAATGCAACATTTGAGAAGACCAAGCGCTTCATGAATTCTCACCAGTTTGAAGAGCTTCGTTATGAGTCTTCAAATGGAACTAACCTGACTATCTGCATGAATCCAGGACATCTTTGGGAGGGCGGTGCTGGTAAGACTCAGGATGGAACGTTGTTCTTCCCTAACATTCCTACCGAGGAAGTCTTTACTACGCCAAATTATCGCAAGGTAAACGGCACTGTTCACTCTGCGCTGCCGCTGATTCATGCTGGACAGATTGTTAAGAACTTCTGGTTTACCTTCAAAGACGGCGAGGTTGTTGACTACGGCGCTGAGCAGGGCAAAGATGTTCTGACCTCTATTGTTTCTCAAAAAGGCGGCAAGTACCTGGGAGAATGCGCTCTTATCTCCAAGAATACGCCTATCCGCCAGAGTGGTATTTTGTTCTACGACACTCTCTATGACGAGAACGCTAGCTGTCACTTAGCACTTGGAATGGGCTTCCCAGAGTGCCTGGAGGGTGGTCTTGAGATGAACCCTGATGAACTCTTGGCTCATGGTGTCAATCAGAGCACAACACACGTCGATTTTATGATTGGTGCAGACGATTTGAATATTTGGGGAATTTCTGCCGATGGAAAAGAAACACCAATTTTCGTAAATGGACAATGGGCATGGGAGTAAACTGCTACACTATCCTAGTTGCGTGGTAAAATTGCCACGCCCGATAATGGGCCGTTAGCTCAGTTGGTAGAGCAGGGGACTTTTAATCCCAAGGTCTAGGGTTCGAACCCCTAACGGCCCACCAGGTAATTCAAAGGTCGGGTACCATAGTGGTACCCGACCTTTTCTTTTACGAGCAGAAGGAGTCTCATCGTGGTAGATCGCTACACCGGCAAAGAAATGGGCCACATCTTTTCTTTGGAGAACAAGTACGCCGTTTGGCAGGAGATTGAAGTCCTTGCGTGCGAAGCACAGGCTGAGCTTGGTGTTATTGGCATTTCTCGCGAAGAGGCAGCTTGGATTCGCGAGCACGCTGCGTTTAATCGCGCTGAGGTAGACGAGATTGAGGCCGTTACCAACCACGACGTCATTGCCTTTCTGACCAATATGGGCTCCTACATCGATGCTAAGGTTCCAGAGGGTGAGCTTAAGCCAAGTCGCTGGGTTCACTACGGCATGACCTCAACGGACCTGGGCGACACCGCTCTTTGCTATCAGCTTACACAGGCGTGTGATTTGCTCATTGCTGCAGTTCGTCGCTGCGCTGCTATCTGCAAGCGTCGCGCATTTGAGGAGCGCGATACTCTGTGCGTTGGTCGTACTCATGGCATTCATGCTGAGCCTATGACCTTTGGCATGAAATTTGGTAGCTGGGCCTGGGAGTTTAAGCGCGACCTTGACCGCTTGAAGGATGCTCGTAAAAACGTTGCCTATGGTGCAATTTCTGGTGCTGTTGGAACTTACTCTTCCATTGATCCTTTTGTTGAGGAGTACGTTTGCGAGAAACTCGGTCTTGTCCACGACCCACTTTCAACCCAGGTAATTTCTCGCGACCACCACGCTTACCTTGCTGGTGTTCTGGCAACCGTTGCCGCTACCTGCGAGCGTATTGCAACTGAGATGCGTGCGCTGCAGAAGACCGATACCCTCGAGGCTGAGGAGCCATTCCGCAAGGGCCAGAAGGGCTCTTCCGCTATGCCTCACAAGCGCAACCCCATTACTGCCGAGAAGATCTGTGGTTTGTCCCGCGTAGTTAAGGCAAACGCACAGGTTGCTTTTGATAACGTTGCTCTTTGGCACGAGCGCGATATCAGCCACTCTTCCGCTGAGCGCGTTGCCCAGGCAGACAGCTTTATTGCTCTTGACCACATGCTGTCAAAGCTTGAGTTCCTGCTTGATGGCATGGTCCTGTATCCAGAGCAGATGATGGCCAACCTCAATAAGACCCGTGGCATGCTTTTCTCGTCAAAGGTTCTTCTTGCCCTGGTCAATACTGGTATTACTCGTGAAGAAGCATACAAGATTGTCCAGTCTAACGCTATGAAGGTCTGGGCAGATATTCAGCAGTGCAAGGAAGGACCATCCTACCAGGAGCTTCTTGAGGCAGATCCAGCCTGTACGCTGAGCCATGAGGAGCTTGAGAAAATCTTTGATCCTCGCGCATTCCTTACCCGTTCAAACGTTTTGTTTGACCGTCTTGAGCATCTTGAATTGGACTAAATCGTGTCACTGTTTGGGAACATTTCTCGCCGAAACTTCTTTAAGACGGGAGCGGCTGGTGTCGTAGTTGCGGGTGCAATTAGCATCGCGGCAGGCTGCTCTCATCAAGAAGGCTCGGGAGATGCAGGAAAACCGCTGGTACTTGATGAGTCCTCTGGCACAAATGTGCTGGACTCTTATAGCTCGACGGAGTATTCCGTCCAACCTAGCCAGACCTGGACTCTTCCTTTAGGAAGTGTGCTGCATCCAGCCGATGGAAATTGGATTCCCGTCACCACGGCCGGAGCGTCTGCTACGCCAATGGTAAAGGGCTCTGCTCTTTCGCTGACGTCAGGCCAGGTTGTTGACGTTGTTCCTACGGCTCAGATGAACAATACTACCGCCGTTATTTACGACGTCCGCTGCTCTGACTCTGTGTACGCATGGGTCGAGGTGGATACCACAACCTTTGACTGGGAGCTTCTTGCCGCACCATTTTCTGACGGCAAGCTTACTGGAGATGCAAAGGTCCTCTACAAGGCCGATAAAAACTGGGATCCGGCTCCATTTGCCTGCGGAGACGATAAGGTGGTTTGGCTCGTCCAACCAGCTTCTTCTGGCGAGAAAACCCGTGAATCTTCGCACTGCTACGTGTGGCGTGTGGGGGATTCTGAGGGAACGGACGCCGTTGAATCTCCAGGTAGATTTGCCACTGCACCGTCTATCTCAAAGGGCGTAGTTACCCTCACTCCTCGAGTTCGCGTCTCCGAAGGCACCTACTATGGCGTTACAGCATACCTGCTGGGAGACAACCTTAAAACCAAGGTTGACCAGCTTGTTATGCCTCAATCTGTCAAACCTTTTGCAGCAAGTCGTGTAGACGATAAGTTCATTGTGTCGGTTGAAGCAAGTTATGACTCGGGCGGTCTGTTGGGCAAGATGGGAACATACATCCTGCCTGCTTCAGGCGAAAACCCTTACGTCATAGAGCGTGAACCTTATGCAATATCGGCAGGTAAAGGTAGCCTTTACATAGTTAAGAGCCGCGCCTCTTACGTGCTTGTTGATACACAAAATCAAACGGCAAACTGGCTCTATTCAATGGATAGAAGCGTTGATTACGGAGAGTTTCCTGCTCGAGAAGGCAACTGTGATTCTTTTGTAACCTACTCAACTGTTAAGGATCCTACCAGCGGATATCCGGCTTCCGTGACAGTTCGTGTTTTTTCTTTGTAGATTATTTGTAGGTATAGAGATAGAATGAATACAAATAATTAATGAATAATCGTAATGTGCCATACGCACATACATGCAGGGCAAAAGAAAAGGGGAGACAATGGCTTCCGACGAGAAGAAAATTCTGATTGTCGAAGATGAGAAAGTCATCCGTGACGCCGTCTCAGCATATCTTGAGCGCGAAAATTACGTTGTTAAGGGCGTTGGCGACGGTCAAAGCGCAGTTGAAGAGTTTGAAAAGCATGCATTTGACCTGGTGATTCTCGATCTTATGCTCCCAAAGCTTTCTGGAGAGCGCGTTTGCCGTGCAATTAGAGATACCTCTAACGTGCCTATCATCATGCTTACCGCAAAAGGTGAGGTAGAAGACAGGATTATTGGTCTTGAGCTTGGTGCTGACGACTATCTTGTTAAGCCTTTCTCGCCACGTGAGCTGGTGGCACGCGTTCGCGCGCTGTTCCGTCGTACGTATTCTGAGCCAGATACTGCTGTTGACGTGCTTGATTACGGCACCCTTACTATTGATATTTCTGGTCATAAGATTCTCATCAACAACGAGGAAGTCGACCTGACCGCTTCAGAGTTTAAGCTGCTCACCACCCTTGCTCGCTATCCTGGCCGCGTGTACACACGTATGGAGCTTGTCGAGAAGGTCCTGGGTTATGATTTTGAGGGCTATGAGCGCACTATTGATTCGCATGTCAAGAACTTGCGCGCAAAGCTCGGCGATGATCCTCGTAATCCTCGCTGGCTGTTCACCGTTCACGGTGTTGGCTATCGCTTTGAGGCTGGCAACGCTAGCCACGAGTCCTAAGCTTTAGAGCTTTGGCGCTCTTCAAGAAACATCACTCAAATTCTCTTAAGAACCCTCCGGAAACTGAGGGTTCTTATAAAACTATTAAGCCCGACCCTGTTGGCACTCAAAGCTTTACCACCCGTATGGCGGCGTTCTTTGCACTGACTGCCGTCATGACGGTATTGGTGCTCATTTCTGTTTTAGGTATTGTCTGGGAAAACCGTTTTACTACTTATACCAGGGAGAACCTACAAAACACCGTTGATACTACCGCGCTAAATATGTCTCAGGCGTACGCGCGCGCAGAAGGCTGGAATGCCGACGTTCTCTCTATTGCACGTCAGGCCTCTGCAACCAATTCCGATATTGGTATCCAGGTCTTAGATGTTTCTGGTGTGGTTCTGTATGACGACTCGGCACCAAATGCTCGCCGACCTGGTGGAAATAGTGCATTATCTGGCCCTCAGACGGGTGACGCCGTGGTTTATGCAGTTGTCCAAAACCTACAAGGTGAGCCTGTGGGCAGCATTAGAATTTGGACGTTTGGTTCTGAGCCGTTCCTGACCCAGCGAGACATTGCGTTCCGTAATGGCTCTTACCAGGCAATTAGTCTTGCTGCAGCCATTGCAATTTCGCTTTCTGGGTTAATTGGTATTTTGGCCTCACGTTCACTTACCAAGCCCGTACGCCGTATTACCGAGACGGCTGTTCAGATCAGAAGCGGCAATCTTGCGGCTCGTTCAGGCATCCGTGGCGAGAATGAACTGGGGCGTCTGGGAGAAACCTTCGACGACATGGCATCTTCACTCGAAAGAGACATTAAGCTTGAACGCCGTCTGACCAGTGATGTTGCACATGAGCTCAGAACTCCACTTATGGCTATCATGGCCACCGTTGAAGCAATCCAAGACGGTATCTTGCCCGCAGATGAAGAGCGCTTGGAAAACATTGTGTCTGAGAGTAGACGTCTTTCTCGCCTGGTAGACGCCATGCTCCACCTCTCAAGGCTTGAGAACGGAAAGACAAAGTTCAACCCAGAAAGCGTCAATGTGGTTGCTATGGTGGCGAGTCTCGTTGCGGTACAAGAAACACTCTTTAAGGAGAATAACCGCACGTTGACCTTTGTGGATAAGACACCCGAGGGTAATTGTTTTGTTGATATTGATTCGGACATGATTCGAGAAGCCCTGACCAATTTGCTGAGCAATGCCATTCGCTATACCGACGACGGGGGTCATGTTGTTATAACCGTATCAATTGATGATACCGATGCGGTTATCTCCGTGACTGATGATGGTATGGGAATTGCTCCTGAGGACATTCCACAGACCTTATCGCGATTCTGGCGTGCAGAAGAAAGCCGCGAGCGCGCTTCGGGCGGTCTTGGCGTTGGATTGGCAATTACAAAAGAGATTATGGACCGTCATAACGGCACTATCTCGGTAGAATCCGAGCTTGGAAAGGGCACGACCTTCTCGCTGCATCTTCCTCTGCTTGCCCAAAATAATATCTCTGTAACAGATACTTTGTTGTAGGCCGATTTTTGGGCATTTTGCCGTACAATCAAAAGTCCTGCAATACAACGCGCTTTGCGCAGAAGTGAGGTCATTGTGGCTGGAGCTGAGCTTCGTCCTGATTCGCACGGTAAGGTTCGCGATATCTACGATTGTGGCGACAAACTTTTGATGGTTGCGAGCGATCGCATTAGTGCTTTTGACTTTATTCTTCCTGACGAGATTCCTTTTAAGGGAGAAATTCTGACACGTATCAGCGCTTTCTGGTTTAATCGCTTCAAGGACCTTCTGCCTAACCACATGATTTCTGTTCTGCCAGATCAGACTCCTGAACAGTTTGCAGATTACACTGAGTATCTTGCTGGTCGCGCAATGCTGGTAAAGAAAGCACAGACTGTGCCAATCGAGTGCATTGTCCGTGGTTACCTTACTGGTTCTGGCAAAAAGACTTATGACCAGGACGGTACCGTCTGCGGCATTAAGCTGCCAGATGGCCTGACTGAGGCATCTAAACTTCCTGAGCCAATCTTTACTCCTTCAACTAAGGCTGAGCTTGGCGATCATGACGAGAATATCTCGTTTGAGCGCTGCTGCGAGATTGTTGGTGAGGATGTTGCTACTCAGCTGAAGGAAGCCTCGCTTGCAATTTATAAGGCTGCTGCAGAATATGCTGCAACTCGTGGAATTATTATTGCGGATACCAAATTTGAGTTTGGTTTTATCGACGGAAAACTTACACTTATTGATGAGTGCCTTACACCCGATTCAAGTCGTTTTTGGCCTGCTGAGGGTTATTCTGAGGGACACGTTCAGCCAAGCTACGACAAACAGTATGTACGCGATTGGCTGAAAGCCCACTGGGACATGCAAGGAGAGCCACCTCATCTTCCAGAAGAGGTTATTGAGGGCACATCCGAGCGTTATCGTACGGCATTCCAGATTATTACGGGAACTGAGTTTGTACCACTGAAGGAGACCAATGTCACTGCGTGACACCATTACAGGCGCAACCAAAGAAGCGCGTGAGGCTACCGCAAGCCTTTCAAAGAAAGAAACCTCTGAAGAGACTGAGCGTCCTTCGTATTCCGCTTTTGGTCGCAAATCTGCTGCTACTGCTAAACCAGTACGAGAGGCAGCTGCGTCTGTACGCGTGAGTGGCTCTGGCTCTGGCTCCAGCGCTCCAAAGAGCAAAGAGGAGAAGCGTGCTGCACGTGCTCGCCAGCGCGAGCGCGAGGATATTCGCAGCCGTGGATTTGAGGCTATGCTGCGCGCGGATCCAGACTATCATCGTGCCGAGCGCGTTTGGTGGGTCTTCCTGGGTCTTGGCTTTGTTGCAACCATCATTACACTGGTGCTTTCGTATATGGTTCCAGAGTCCAGGGACCTGAACACCGGCGTTGGTATGATTTCTGCCATCATGCTGGTCTTTGCTTACTTCTGCATCTTTGGCTCGGTTGTCTACAGCTTCTTTAAGATGCGTCCTCTTCGCAAGAAGATCGAGGCTAAGGTTGCTGGCATGACCGATAAGAAGCTCAACGATTTCTACCTCGAGCGTCAGGCTGAGTACGACAGAAAGAGAGCCGAGCGCAAGGCTCGTCGCAAGTAGCAGCTCTCGCGCTGCTGCCGGCGCCGCAAGCGTTGGCGATATTTGCGTACGCGAGCCTACGTGAGTAGAATATCCCACATGCCTTCGTAGCTCAGGGGATAGAGCACCGCTCTCCTAAAGCGGGTGTCGGCCGTTCGAATCGGCCCGGGGGCACCATTGATTTTAAACCGGCAGCTTCGTGCTGCCGGTTTTTCTCTGTTGCGGCGTGTCAGCGTCGGTTTCTTAGGCTTGGCGTACAAAACGGTGCAGCTTAGCCACGCCTCGCTGAAGAACTGTCATGTATCTAGTCAAGATAATCGGATAACTGGGCTCAATGTCTGACATTTAGAGAGCCTCACTACTTGATATACATTTCTATGCATAAACTTCAATTAATATGCTTAAAAATGAATAGCGTCATATAAAAGATTTAACTATAGGTAAATTCCGTATCTATGGAACACACCTATGTCAGATAATCTGTCCAATTGCGAGCATATTACACACCTAATGACGATAATCTGCATGCTTTAGCTATTTTCGGCGTCATGTATACGTCTTTTTGACAGATTATCTGACATAGGTGTGTTCGGCCATCAGCAAATGGATCCGATCGGTCGTATTCCGAAAAATGATGCAAGTAAGCCTTGGTCATTCGAAGATGTTTTATTGCTGGAGAAAGTCGTAATAATCGCAGCAATAAAACGCTCGCAGCACTGAAGTGCTTGCGTCACCGGTTTCGGCGATGACACGTGCCGCTGTCGAACGATTTCTGTGGCAGCAAAAAGCCCTGCAACCAAACACGGTTGCAGGGCTTGAACGTACCGGTTAAGCACATTGCACGCCGCAGCGTTTACGCTGATGGGCGAGGTCCGCTAGAGACGCGGATGGTGATAGTAGCGCCAGCTGCAGCACTTGAAGGTGTCTGGCCAACTACGTTTCCGGTTGCAACGTTGTCGTCGTAGACCCAAACTGTGTTGACCTGGAAGCCCGCGTTCTCCAGCGTGGACTGGGCAGTTTCAAAGTCCTTGCCGACAACGTTTGGAACAGAGCCGCTCTGAGCACCGGAAGAAACAACGATGGTTACCGTGGAACCCTTATCTGCCTTGCCGTTAGCTGGAGACTGGGAGATGACACGGCCCTCAGGAACGCTCGACGAAGGCTGTTTCTGAGTATCTACCTTGAAACCTGCATCTTTCAGGACATCGGACGCACGCTCGGCAGTCATCTCGGTGACGTCTGGAACATCTGCCTTACCCTTGCCAGTAGACAGGTGATAGGTGATGGTGTCGCCAGCTTTAGCATCGCTACCTGCGGCTGGTTCCTGTGTTGCAACATAACCAACGGTTACGTCATCCGACTCAACCGAGTCACCATTTCTTGCTTTGAGGCCAACAGCAGCAAGAGCAGACTCAGCCTCTGATGGACTCTTGTTGGTAAGATCAGGCACCTTAACTGCAGCAGCAGGTTTAGCGCCCTTAGAAATGACAAGGTTAACCGCGGTTCCTTCAGGAGCCTGTTTGTTAGCGCTTGGTGTCTGATCAATGACCTGGCCTTCAGGAGCAGAATCACTGTAGCTTTCTGTAACAGTTCCCAGCTTAAAGTGGCTATCAGAAGCATTTAGTGCCTGAGTAGCCTGGTCTTTTGTCTGACCAACAAACTGTGGAACCAGATACTGCTGGGCGGAGTTGCCGAGCATCTGTGCAATAGCAAAGCCGGCAAGAGCCAGGACAACCAAAGCGCCCAGAACGCCGAGAATAACGTTGCGCTTGTGACGTTTATTCTCGCGCCTGTCAAGCTCATCAGCCTCTTCGCGAGAATGGACGCGGTTCAAGCGACCAGTGTCGCCACCGCGCGTGATGTAGGTGTTGGAGCCGTCAATGCCACGGCGATCAAGTCTGGAAGTTGGCTGAGGTGGTGTCACAATGCGGGGGCTCACGGTGGTGTTGCTTGGAATAGTGGCGCGGCCAGCAATGAAATCGCGCAGCGCACGAGCAAGCTCATCAGCACTCTGATAACGGTCAGCCGGGTTTTTCTCCATGCAACGAAGAATGATTGCCTCGAGTGCGGGGTCAACGTTGGGGTTGATCAGCGATGGTGGCTGAGGAGCTTCGTTGACCTGCTTCATAGCAACGCTGATAGCGTCGTCACCAACAAAGGGAACGCGGCCAGTTGCAGCCTCGTACATGACAATGCCTAGGGAATAGATATCGGTGGTTGGTCCCAAAGGCTTGCCCGTACTCTGCTCTGGAGAAACGTAATGGGCGGTGCCGAGAACAGAGTTATCGGTGGTTAGACTGCTGTTCTTTGCACGAGCAATGCCAAAGTCCATGACCTTGATGTTGCCATCTGGCTGGACCATGATGTTCTGTGGCTTGATGTCACGGTGAATGATGTCGTGACGGTGTGCTACAGACAACGCCTGAGCAATCTGAGAGCCAATCTGAGCCACCTTACGGGAATCAAGGGCTCCATGTTTGCGGATGCCACTCTTAAGGTCTGTACCACGCAGATACTCCATGACAATGTAGTAGGACTCGCCATCCTTACCCCAGTCGTATATCGAGACAATATAAGGACTGGAGAGCGCCGCTGCAGCCTGAGCCTCCTGCTTAAAACGGGCAGCAAAGGAAGGATCGTTTGCGTACTGCGGCAGCATCATCTTGATGGCAACAGTACGACCAAGAACCTGGTCCTGTCCGCGGTAAACGGTGGCCATTCCACCGGTACCAATTTTGTCTTGAACCTGGTAACGCCCACTGAGCATTCTACCTGGCATAACTCAACTCCTATCAAGCGTGCGATTTTCTCGCCACGTCACTTACTATCTTAGAACACACCCAACTACTTGGGGAGAAGACCGTGCGGTGTTTTAGGCGCTACGAAGCAGCTCCCAAAGCCTGGATGTTCAGGCACTGCGCAAGAACACGTCCGCCAACTTGAGCACCGTAACCTAAAACGTTCTCGCCGTTGCCTTCGATGACAACAGAAACAACAAGGGTTGGGTGGTCGTAAGGCGCAAAACCGATGAAGAACGAGTTAAAGTTACCGTTCTCGACGTCTGCCGTACCTGTTTTACCTGCAATCTTGACACCCGGAACGCGCGCTCCCATACCAGTGCCGGATTCAACAACGCCCAACATTGCCTCTCGGACCTGCGCGGCGGTATCCGCAGACACTGCCTGTCCAAGCGATTTTGGTGACGTTGTAGAAACAACAGCTCCCTCTGGCGAGAGAACGCGATCAACGATGTAAGGGTTCATGACCACGCCGCCGTTAGCAATTGCAGCCGCAACAACAGCGTTTTGCATGACGGTGGTCTGAGGACCTGCAGGGCTTGCATGCTCTCCAACAGGAAGACCGCAGGATGCCCAGCCAAGCTCCCAGGTGGTCATCTCGGCAGGATTTGGCATCAACGATGGTGTAGTGGAGAAGTCCTGACCAAGTGCGGTGCCATAACCAAAGGCACGTGCATAGCTGACCAGGTTGTCTGCGCCAAGTGCTACGCCAAGTTGCGCCAACGCCGTGTTAGAAGAGCGAGCAAATGCCTCGCGCAGAGGAATAGTGCCCATGTCCTCGTTGGCGTAGTTGTGGATGGTTCCACCGCCAAGCTCCATAGTTCCTGGAGCAGAATAGGTGGTGTCCAGCGTGGTGGTGTGCGTATCAATACCAGCAGAAAGTGTAACGGTCTTAAACGACGAGCCAGGGGAGTAGAGCGCCTGGGTAGTTCTGTCGACCAGTTGACTACCGGTACCGGACTCGATAATGGTACCCAGATCAGCGTGGGTGTATGAAGGGCTTGAAGCCTTTGCAAGCACGGCTCCGGTGGCTGGATCCATAACAACAATGGAGCCGGAATATCCCTGGAGTGCAGCTTCTGCTACAGCCTGCATCTGGGAATTGATGGTCAGAACAACGCTTGAACCAGCGGTATTAACGCCTGCCATCGAGTACAGAGCGCTTCTCCAGTCGGAATGATCTGCGTGACCAGTGAGCGTTTCGTTCATGGTGGACTCGATACCCGCAGTTCCGTACTGGGTAGAGATGTAGCCAACGGTGTGAGAAGCCATGCCGTCGTGTGGATAGTTGCGCACGTAGGTGCCGTCGTCTTGCTTGACGCTCTCTGCCAGGGTGACGCCGTCAGAAGTCATGATGGCGCCGCGCTGAACATATGCGCTCTTAGCAATAGTGTGGTTGTTGGTAGGAAGCGCCTGAAGTCTAGGTGCGTCAATGACCATCAAGAAGGTCAAGTTGCCGAGAAGAACGGTGAAGAAGAGGGTAAATACGGTAACCAAATTGGTCAGACGTTTTCCGAGAGCAACGCGTCCCAGAACACCGGACTCCTCAGACTGCAGGCCAAAGCCTCCACGGATGTGGCTACCATGCAAAACGGAAGAAGCATGAGCCCCACCAGAAGAAATTTCGAGCCTCTGGGAGTCAAGCGTTTTCTTACTTGGCTCAAGTTCTGTCTCGCGACCAGTTCCCTCATCACCTGCTCTGAGCAGTAAGGCAACAATGATAAAGCTGGAAAGAAGAGAGCTGCCGCCTTGGCTCATGAAAGGCAAGGTGACACCAGTTAGAGGCATGAGCTTAGTAACGCCTGCAACAATGAGGAAGGTTTGGAACGCCAAAACACTTGTAAGGCCAGCTGCTGCAAAGGCAGATGAATCGGACTTTGCGCGAGCGGCTGTTGCAAGACCGCGAACGGTAAGCAGCAGGAACAGAGTAATAATTGCTGCTCCACCAAAGAGGCCCATCTCTTCTGCAATGGCCGAGAAAATAAAGTCAGACTCAACAATAGGGATAAGCGTAGGCATTCCCTTATCAATTCCGGTGCCAGCAAGGCCTCCATCTGCGATGGAATAGAGGGATTGAACAATTTGGTAGCCGTCTCCAGCGGGATCTTTGAACGGATCAAGCCAAATGTTGACACGAGTCTGAACGTGACCAAAGAAGTGGTAAAGCACCACGCCGCCAATGGCCAAGAGCGCAATACTGACAAAAACGTAGCTTGCGCGACCTGTTGCTACATAGAGCATGATGACAAAGAACACGAAGAAGAGCAGAGCGCTACCAAGGTCGCGTTCAAAAATAACAACAATCAGGCTGATGCCCCACATGACAAACAGAGGAAGCAGCATTTTGAAGCGAGGAATGCGGAAAGGTCCAAAAGAGCGCATGGAGACCGATAGGGCTTCTCGATTCAGTGCAAGATAAAATGCCAGGAAGAGCGTAATGGCAATCTTTGCAAGCTCGCCAGGCTGGAAGGTGAATGCGCCAAAAGAAATCCAGAGTTTTGCGCCGTAGCGATCCTGGCCAATAACAATGGGCAGAAGAAGCAGTATGACGCCGAGAATACCAATGGAGTATTTGTAGCGTGCTAACGCGTCAAGGTTTCTAATGACCGCCAGCACCACAATCATGACAACAACAGAGATGAAGAGCCAAATGGTCTGGTTTACTGCAAGATTTGGCGCAAGTCTGGTGACCATAGTGATGCCAATTCCCGAAAGTACAAACACAATAGGGAGAATGGCGGGGTCTGCTGCGGGAGCAAGGAACCTAATAGCAATATGGGCCACAGTAAATGCTGCAAAGAGACCAATAGGAACGGCCATAGTCTCAAGGCTGAGCGTTGAGCGAGCAGTAATCATGTACATGGCGTACAGGAGAAATACGGGAATTGCTCCTGCAAACAGTAAGAAGAGCTCTGTATTACGCCTTAGTCCACCTGCTTTTTCCATTCCTACTCACCTCCCGAACTTGTTGTTGACGTTGTTGTTTCTGTTGTGGGTGTTCCGCCAGACTGGGCGTCTTCTTTCTTTTTGACCGCTTTAGTGTTGGCGTCGTCAATTTGTTTGCGGTAATTCTCGACGGTGCTATGCGCTTCGTCCTCGTTCTTAACGCGGATTCCTTCGGCTAGTGAGTCTTGAACTGCGTCAGGCAAATCTTTTATTTCAATCGACGTAGTCTCAACAAGTGACGACATGTTTATGCCGGCGATTGTTGTAGGAATACCTCGATAAACGCCAACGGTAGTTCCGTTAATTCCCAAGTACCACTCGCTACTTACAAACAGGAAGAACACGGCAACAGTGGCAGCAAAAAGTGCAAGAAACGAGATAAACGTTGCTATGACGCCACGAGTAAGGTGTTTTCTGGTTTGATCGGCTATGCCGTCGTCTAAGACATCAATGACAATAACGGTGATATTGTCAGATCCGCCATAGGTAAGAGCTGCGGAAACAAGGTTATCAGCAGCCTTTTGTGGTGTGACGTTAGAAACAGCAATGGATTCAATCTCGTCGTCGGGCACCATGCCAGAAAGGCCATCGGAGCACAAGATAATGCGGTCACCATCAGATACTTCAAGCGAGAAGTGATCTGCGTACATGTCTGGATCAGAGCCAAGAGCTCGCGTAACTACCGAGCGAGAAGGGTGTGTACGCGCCTCATCAGCGGTAATCTGGCCAGAATCAATGAGCTCCTCAACGTAGCTGTGGTCGTGAGTAATGCGGACCAAAGTTCCGTGATGAAGCAGGTAAATGCGAGAGTCACCAACATGGGCAACAGCCATCTGATTGCCCTCAATGAGGACAGCAGAGGCAGTGGAGCCCATGCCAGGTTTACCAATACCCTTTGCAGGGGCATCAATAACTTCCTGGTTAGCAGCCTCAATTGCAGCGCCAAGACGGACATCGTCTGCGGTGCTTGGTGCCTGTTCGGCAATAACCTTAACAGCAATGGAACTTGCTACTTCGCCAGCAGCGTGTCCACCCATACCATCGCAGATGGCAAAAAGGGGAGTGCGCAAAAGGAACGAGTCCTCGTTATGCTCGCGAACTAATCCCACGTCAGAGCGGGCGCCCCAAGAAATAAAGGTGTTAGAGCCAGAAACTGCCTCTGCGTCACAGCGACCATCAAGTGGCAGCTCACAACGACCAGGAGCACTCACGGGCTCTTGTGTAGGTGTATCAGAAATATGTGTTGTATCAGAAGAAACCATGAGCCTCTTATCGACGTCCAACACGCATAATCACATCGCCGACCTGGACTTCGTCTGTGTCGCGAAGGGTAACAGGCTGCTCGATAATGTGACCATTAACCATGGTTCCGTTTGTGGATCCAAGGTCTTCAAGTACCAGAGCAGGGCCCTGGATAGTAAAGCGGGCGTGTGAAGCAGAAACGTAAGGTTCGTCAATCACGATGTCAGACGAAGGAGAGCGTCCAATAACAACAGGACCCAAGATGTCTACGTGAAGACCACGTAAGGACTTGACGCCCTTCTCGACATCAACGGACCAAATAGCTCCGTCTTTGCGCTGACCGCGGACAAGACCAATGCCCGTGCGCATGACCGAGAACAGGAAGATGTACAGCAGGACAACAAGCAGAACACGTCCTGCAAAGAGAATCAGATCAATCATTAGTTCTCCCGGAACTGAAGATCCATAAGACCAATGGTAATGAGGTCTCCGTCGCGCAGAATTACCTCATCTACGTCGATATCGTTGACAAGCGTTCCGTTAGTGGAGTGCAAATCAGCAATGTGCCAATCGTGACCGTCATAGGTCATCTCAGCGTGACGTCTTGAAACGTTAGGATCGCGCAAAACAACGTCTGCCTGAGAGCGCTCGCGACCAATAATGGCACGAGGAGCCTCAACGCGATACGAACGACCGCTCTGGCGATCAATCAAAATACAGGTAGCATCCATGTTTGCGCGTGGTGTGCCTTGCAGATTGCGAGAAGAACGACCGCCCGCGCCATTTAATTGGGCATCAAGGGAAGGCGTGATACGACGCTGAGTCATAGGAACAGGAGCTGCTGTTGGGATAGCTCCGTTTACGGGCAGGTCTGGAAGCCCGTTTGAGCTAGGAAGAACAGGCATAGGAGTGGACTCAGCTGCGGAAACAACAGGAATTGCGCCTTGAGCCTCAACAAAGTCTGGTGGCATTACCGCAAGACCGGCGTCTGTACCAGCAAGATCGCCCAAAACCTCTGGCGTTGCGTTATCTGCAGAAACAGGACGAACTACAGACAGAGGATCTGGCTCTGGTTGTGGTTCTGGCTGAACAGCAGCGCGGGAATTGTGCTGCTGAGGCATTTGAGCTGCAGCTCCTCCAACACTGGAGTTTCCACCCAAGAAAGCACGCTCTTCATTGCGTAGCTGGTCAAGCGTATTGCCGTCAACGTTTTCTGCAAAGACAGCAAATTTTCCAGGCTTCAGAGATGGGTCAACCATAAAACGAACAAGCGGCTGACCAACAAATACATAATCTTTTTGCTGAGCCTGAGCAGCCACGAAGTCAGAAACCTCTGCAGTTAGATCAGCATAAAGAGGACGCATCAGTGAATCATCTTGAGGAGCAACTAAAACGGTATACAGGGCAGGCGCAGTGTCTACGCCATCAATCTCATACGTCTCACGTTCCATCTCTTTAGCTGCGCGTTTGGCAAGCTTCTTAAAAGAGAAAGGCTCTGCGTATCCCTGAGGTGCGGCACCAAAGACCGAACCAATACGGTTTTCAAAGTCACTAAGAAAGCTCATCTAATTCCTCGCCTTCCTGATCCGCGTCAAGTGGACCTATCAGGACAATTGCAATACATACAAGTACACATAAGAATACCGTAATTAGTACCGAAACTATACTTTCAACTACCCAAAAATTGGGATTCTCCATCCAAGCTGCCCATATAAAGCCACTTGAAAGCAATGCAGCACAAATAATTTGTCCAAAAACCATCCATCCGCGACGTCTTTTCTGGCTCATAAGCGCGCCTAAAAGAGCAGATAGGGAGCATGCCCCAAAGCGAATCCAGAAAGGAAGTCCTGAGGCCAGTGAGGTGTAGTCATAGGCAAGAGGAGTTGCCGCAAAGCCCAAAGAAATGCCTCTTGCAAACAGTATTCCAAAAAGATAGCTAAAAGCTCCTGTTAAAACTGCAGGTAGCGGACGCATAGTAGCGGAGACAAGCGCTGGCGCTGAAACAGGAGCAGGTAATAAAGCTCCTAATAAGCAGTTGATGCTGCTAAATTTTGAGACCCTTCCTGCAAAGGCCCACCAGATAACGCTTACCAAGGTTACAAGCGTTGCAAACGGGAACGAAGTGCTGGTAGGGCTAATACTTGCCAGGGCATATACCGCGCATGCAATGACAAGCGCAGAACCCAACGGAGTCCAAAGAGCAGCTGCCGCAGCTCCTACAAGAGAGCCCACCACAATAAACGTGAGCGATTCTGGAGCAATAAGCTGGAACAACTGGGCGAGAAGAACACCGGTGACCAGGGCTGATACGCCACGCACGGCAGTCGAGGGCAGCCAGGGGAAGCGGATTGAGAGCGGAAGATGTTTGACATCCCAGGTCTCGGTTTCCTCTTCTTCTGACTGTTCCACCAGGGATTTGAGGCTTTTCTCGCCCTGCTTTTCGCTGCCAAGAGGAGTCACAATTTCTTGTGCAAACTCCAAGACGCTTCCTTGTCTCATTGACGGCTCAGGGGAAAGCGCCTGTGTCAAGGCGGCATCTACAGCAAAGGGGACTTCGGGATCTTCTTTGAGCAGAGGAATTTTTGGGCCTTTATAGATGTGATCAAGGGATTCTTTAGCCGTTCTGCCCGCAAATACATTGATGCCCGTTAGCGCCTGCCGCAGAACAACAGCAAGCGAGAAAATATCAGCGCGCTCGTCAACAAGCATGCCTTCAACCTGTTCTGGAGGCATGTAGCCCACCGTACCTCCGCGAGCGCCGCCATAACCAGCAGCTGAGGCAAGTGTTGCCATACCAAAGTCGGCAAGTTTTACCGTACCCTGGCGGTCAATCATGATATTAGTTGGCTTGATGTCTAGATGGAGTACGCCGTTTTCATGGGCATAGTGAAGCGCTTTTGCAAGTGAAGATACCATGTGAGCTGCTTCGGCATAGGTGAGGTAGCCACCCTCAACGCGAGCCAAGAGCTCCGATAAATTAAGGCCATCAACAAACTCCATGACCAGATAGGCGTAATCGCCTTCAATCTCAAAGTCATGAACAGTCACAATGTTGGGATGCGCCAGCAAACAAGCAGTTCTTGCCTCAGAAAGAGCCTCGTCAACAGTTGAAGCAAGCACGCCGGGAGTCTCGGAAGCCCCTAACAATGGCATGCGTTTAATGGCTACGCGCCTCTGCAAACGAGTATCCCAGCAGGTACAAACGGTGCCAAAACCTCCGTTGCCTCTTCGAGCAAGAACGCGATATCGGTCCAGCAAAATTTCTGGCTCAGCCACAGGTGATGCCTGCTGAGCAGAAGGTGAATGTAGATATGCAGTCTGCGTGGTCTGTGACCGCGAGTCACTCACGGCAACCTCCTGTGTTTAAAGTGTGTTTGTCGGCCGTGACTGTCTATATTCTACCGCTGAAAAGAATTTTCTTATATATCTATTGTTTTTCCATGAGAAGAAAACAAAATGTTGTAGTATTATTCCCTAGCACGCGGGTGTGGCGGAATTGGCAGACGCGTACGGTTCAGGTCCGTATGAACGCAAGTTCATGGGGGTTCAAGTCCCTTCGCCCGCACCATTTGCATTTAAAAAGCCCCTTTACGGGGCTTTTTTGTTACCTATTTGTTATCTGATTCAAAGTCAGACCAACCCTCTTGGTCGTCGCCAAAGAGATCCCAGTCGTCCTCGGTCTTTTTGTGGTTGAAATACATCTTCTTAGTTTTGCGCTCTAACACAAAAGAAATAACCAAAAAGAGCAAAATTCCACCAAGTACGAGGAACAACACACCGGTTTTATCGCCAAAAAGCCAGCCGACAAATGAGTTAATTGCGTCCATAATCGAGCTCCAGAACATGTGAAGGGTTAAGAATCTGAATACAAGTATATACTTGGTAAGCTATAAGAAAAAATGCACTGCTAAAAAGTGTTGATTCAAGGAGAAGCTGCATGCTTGATATCAAATTTGTGCGCGAGAATCCTGACCTCGTAGATAAGTCTTGCGAGTCCAGGCAAAACGCTCACTGGGATCGCGAGAAATTCTTTGAGCTTGACGAGGAGCGCAGAAGCGTAATTGCCGAGGTTGAGTCTCTTCAGGCAGAGCGTAATGCTGTTTCTAAGCAGATTGGCCTTCTTATGCGTGAGGGCAAGAAGGAAGAGGCTGAGGCAGCTAAAGAGCAGGTAGCAGCTAACAAAGACCGCATCGCAGAGCTTGATCAGCGCCGCGGAGAGGTTGAGGAAGAGCTCACCGCCCTTGTTGCAGCTATTCCAAACATTCCTGACGCATCCGTTCCTTATGGCAAGGATGACTCCGATAACCCTGAGGTTCGCAAGTGGGGAGAGCCAACTCAGTTTGATTTTGAGCCAAAGGCGCACTGGGATCTTGGACCCGAGCTGGGCATGATTGATTTTGACCGTGGCGTAAAGCTTGCAGGAACTCGCTTCTATCTTCTTGGTGGCATGGGCGCTCGCATGGAGCGTGCGCTTATCAACTTCATGATTGATACACATAACCAGGCAGGCTTCAAAGAGTGGTGGCCACCAGTTATCACAAATCAGGATTCTCTGTTTGGCACTGGTCAGCTTCCTAAGTTTGAAGAGGACCTCTATCACGTACAGCCTGACCTCTACCTCATTCCAACTGCTGAGGTCCAGCTTACAAACATCCATCGTGATGAGATTCTGGACGCATCTCAGCTCCCTCTGCTCTATACCGCATTCACTCCATGTTTCCGCGAGGAGGCAGGTTCAGCTGGTCGAGATACCCGTGGCATCATCCGTGTTCACCAGTTTGACAAGGTAGAGATGGTCAAGTTTGCAAAGCCTGAAGACTCGATGAATCAGCTTGAGTCCATGGTTCAGGAAGCCGAGAAGATCCTCCAGCTTCTGGGTCTTCCTTATCACGTGGTTACTCTCTGCACTGGTGACATTGGCTTCTCTGCATGCAAGTGCTATGACATTGAAGTTTGGCTCCCAAGCTATAACGCATACAAGGAGATTTCTTCTTGCTCTAACTGCTGGGATTTCCAGGCTCGTCGTGCAAACATCCGCTATAAGGATCCAGCAGAGTTCAAGGGCACCCGTCTAGTTCACACGCTTAACGGCTCCGGTCTGGCAGTTGGCCGTACCATGGCTGCAATTATGGAGAATTATCAGAACGCAGATGGCTCTGTTACCGTGCCCGAGGCGCTCCGTCCTTACATGGGTGGCATCGAGGTTATTCGACCAGAATAGTTTCTCTTTTTAATCACAATTGATTCAATCTCTGAAATGGTCTTCTAGTGAATTGTGAAGACCATTTCTTTTACTGATTTATAGAACATATGTTCTATAAATTTGCTATACTGAGATCAGTAAAGGAAGAAAGAGGTGGCTATGAAAGGTCTGGTAGAGGTACAGAAAGAAATTGTATTAAGGCAGTTTGTTCAGGGCAGTGCGGCAATAATTGGATTCGGCCACAAGGAGTTTTATTCAGAGATCCATATTGCATCAGAGCAATTTGCAACATTAAGAAAGTGGATTTCAGACCAAGGTAGAGTGGGTTTAAAAGATTTAAGTCCACAAGAGTATCTGGAGGTCATCATGGCGGAAACATGCATGGCTGAGGTAATGGATGAGCTTGATGAAGCCGGCATTTCTTATCAGTATTTGTATGCAAACTCTTCCGGTGAAGTAGCTTTAAGACCAGGTAGATAATAAAAAAGAGCTCCCGAAGGAGCTCCTAAGTTCAAGTGGTGCGGCGTATAGGATTCGAACCTATGACGCCCTGATTCGTAGTCAGGTCCTCTATCCAGCTGAGGTAACGCCGCGTGCAAGTAGATAGAATGCCATTTTCCAGTTGAAAATGCAAGACTAATCTTAGAAAAAGTTCTTCTTGGTAAGAAAAAAGCTCGTTGCAGAGATGCAACGAGCAGAAAATTCTGGCGGAGAGCTGGGGATTCGAACCCCAGATGGGCTTGGGGCCCATACTCGCTTAGCAGGCGAGCACCTTCGGCCTCTCGGTCAGCTCTCCAAAATGGGTGCTTGAGAATGATACCCCGAACTGGCGTCACTCACAATAAGACATTTTACAAAACATGTGAAAAATGCTCAACAACCACGTTTTTTCGGTGAGCGCGAAGTATATCCCATGAAAAGCGATTGGCAACTTGTGCTGCAGAAAGAGGCTCTTCTTTTTCTGCAAGACCTATGCAATAAGCCAGAAAGCCGAGAATCTCTTCTGGTGTTTTTCCTTGGTCTCTCAGAACACCAAGGTCTAGATCGTGATTGCGTTTAGAAAGTCTCCTGCCATCTGGCGCAACAAGTAGCGGGAGGTGAGCATAGATGGGATGAGAAAAACCAAGCACGTCTTGCAAATAAAGCTGGCGAGGAGTAGACGAGAGAAGGTCTGATCCTCTAACTACTTCAGTTACGCCCATGTCAGCATCGTCAACTACTACAGCAAGCTGATATGCAAAGACTTCGTCCGCACGCTGGACAATAAAGTCTCCACATAATTTAGAAAGATTTTGAGATGTTTGACCATAGACCTTGTCTTCAAACGCGTAGGTCTTATTAGGAACTCGTATGCGAGTTGCTGGGATTTTATGTTTAGAAAGCTCTTCACGCTCGGATTTGCTCAGGTCGCGGCAGGTTCCCGCATAGACATATGCACCATCGCTGGCATGAGGGGCTTGTGCAGCGTGTAAGTCTGCTCGGGAACAAAAGCAAGGATACAAAAGTTTCTGTTGTTTCAATTTCAATAGAGCGTCCTGATAGAGCTCCGCACGCTTGCTTTGGTAATACGGACCTTTGTCCCAAGTTAGTCCCAACCACTGTAAATCATCCAGGAGGAGGGAGGTGTATTGAGGATTATGAGCACGAATATCCAGGTCTTCGATGCGAAGAATAAAGCTGCCATTTTGGGAGCGAACGCTGGCCCAAGCCATAAGCGCTGAGAAAACGTTGCCTAGGTGCATCCTTCCAGAAGGTGTGGGCGCAAATCTTCCAACGCAAGAACTCATTCTTAGAGATCTCCTGCATAGATATAGGCAAATCCAAAGTCTTGTCCGTTCGCTTTAACCGGAGCTTCATCTTTACAGACAAGACCCTTGTGTTGATAGAAGCTAATGTCGCAGTCATCATCTGTTGCAAGGAAGTAATGCTTAGCTCCTTGCTCTTTCATAAAGTCCAGAACGTAGGAGAAGAGCATGCCTCCAATACCTTGGCTCTTTATAGCGGGGTTAACGCAGAACAGAGTAATTTCCCATTTGGCATCGTTAGTGTTTGTGTTCCAATAATCATGAACAAGATGAGATTCGACATCACCAAAGATCTCGTAGTCCTTAAAGCGAGCTTCACTCAATAGTTTCTTAGCTTTTGCTGTTGTTTCGTTTTCTAACTTCTGCCATTTTTCAAAATCTGCTGGAGTTTCTCCGTTTGAGCAGAAAATAAGACCAAGTATTTGACCATCTTGCTTTGCTACAAAGCGATGAGTAGAAACGCCAAGAAAATAGGCGATATCAATAGTTGCAAGTGAGCGACTTTCATCTTTTGATTCATCGCCATCCAAGTACCAGACACGTTCAACGATTGATATAAGTTCTGATAAGTCAGTATCTTCGAAGGGGACTATGATTGGAGTATCGGCAGACATATGAAATAGTTCCTTTCAGGTGTTTTACAGCGGAAGATTATAGAATAGTTTCAAGTTTGTTTACATCTAGTACGTAGTGTTTCGCAGCTGATAGGCTGTAAGTGTTTCTGATAGCAAGTGTCGAACACAAAGGAGCGGCAATGGCTGAAGCCCCTATCAAACGTGCGCTAATTTCGGTAACAGACAAAACAGGTATTGTTGAATTTGCACAAACGCTTACTAAAGAGTTTGGCGTTGAGGTAATTTCAACAGGCGGAACCGCAAAAATCCTCGAAGAGGCTGGTGTGCCTGTAGTTCCTATTGAGTCTTATACCGGATTTCCAGAGATGATGGACGGCCGCGTTAAGACGCTGCATCCTCGTGTTCATGGTGGTCTTTTGTGCCGTAGAGATAATCCCGGTCATGTTGCAGACGCAGAGAATAATGGTATTGGCATGATTGACCTGGTCTGCGTTAATCTCTATGAGTTTGAGAAGACTGTAGCTGATCCATCAGTAACTCTTGAAAATGCAATTGAGCATATCGATATCGGTGGACCTTCAATGCTCCGCTCTGCTGCAAAGAATAATGATTTTGTTACGGTTGTTGTTGATCCGGCAGATTATGGTCGTGTTCTTGATGAGATGCGTGTCCATGACGGTGCAACCACAAGGGCTTCTCGCCAGCAGCTTGCTTTGAAGGTATTTAAGACAACAGCTGCATACGATGGCGCTATTGCCGCATACCTTTCTGGTGTTGTTGAAGCAGAGCAAAGTAAATTCCCAGAGACTTTGCTGGTAAAGGCAACAAAAGAGCAGGATCTTCGTTACGGAGAAAATCCTCAGCAGTCCGCAGCGTTTTATAAGATGCCTGGAGCCCCTGCACACTCTCTGGCAAATGCCCAGCAGCTTCAGGGCAAGCCTTTGTCTTACAACAACTTACTCGATACCGATGCGGCTTGGGCAGCTGTTCGTGAGTTTGATGATCCATCAGTCATTATTTTGAAACACCAGAATCCCTGTGGTTCTGCAACGGCAGAAAATGTTGTTGAGGCATATGACCGAGCATTTGCTTGTGATCCACTTTCTGCCTTTGGCGGAATTATTGCAGTAAATAGAGAAGTTCCGCTGGAGTTTGTTGAGCACTTTGCAGATATAAATAAGCAGTTTGTTGAGGTTCTTATTGCACCAAGCTTCACAGAAGAGGCTCTTGAGCGCCTGTCAAAGAGAACCAATCTCCGCGTCTTAGCTACGGGCGGAATCGATAGAAGCCGTGAGCTCGAAATGAGAACTGTTGACGGTGGACTGTTGGTGCAAGACCTTGATCATGCAGATGAAACTACAGAGAGCTTTGAGGTTGTTACTAAGCGTCAACCAACTCCAGAAGAGCTGAATGATTTGGTATTTGCTTGGAAAGTTTGTAAGACCGTTAAGTCAAACGCTATTTTGGTTGCAAAAGATCAAGCTGGAATTGGCATGGGACCAGGCCAGCCAAACCGTGTTGACGCTGCTCTTCTCGCGTGCGAGCGAGCTGAAGCTGCTTGCGAACGCATGGGAGTTGATTCAAAGAACCTTGTGGCTGCATCCGACGCGTTTTTCCCATTCCGAGATAACGTTGATACCTTGGCAGCCCATGGCGTAACAGCCATTATTCAGCCAGGCGGATCAGTCAGAGATGATGAGTCTATTGCTGCTTGTGATGAGTATGGTATTGCAATGGTGTTTACAGGAAAGCGACACTTTAGGCACTAGTCTGCTAAGCCGGGAATAGCAGTTCATTTCATAAAAAGTTGGGGGAGGACACTGTGGACCAGGAAGAGTTAGAAGCGGCTCAGAAGTTTGAGCTTGATAATCCAGAACTTGTTTGTCGTTGGAGACTTGCTGGAGGTGTTCTCCCTCTTGATAACAGGCATTTACGTGCGCTGAGTAGACGAGTTGTTGCTCAAAAAGATGTTTCTCCGCACTTGATTGCTTGGGCTAAGCAGCACATTGAGGGAACACTCAAAGAGGGGTCGCAAGAATATCCAGACGGCGTTCTTATGATTTTGCTCGAGAGCAATGGTCAAGCTGCTATGACTGTTGGTCCTTACCAGTCTTTAGAGGAGAGCTCTGTTCTATCTCTTGCGGGTCGTGCAAGAATTTCACAGCGAGAAGAGCAGCAAACTCATTGTGCACCAGAAGTGCTTTGGCTAGTGAAGGATGGAAAGCTTATCGCAGGTATCTCAGAAGAAAGCGTTCGATCAGGAATCACAAGTCTGGTGCTTGATTTGGCACAAACTCTGCATGAGCCAACTGAGTTTAATCCAGATGTTGTCGCACAGGTATTTGATGGAACTGCTGATTTTGATGAAGCGTTCCTTACTTCAGATGAGCACGGAGTCGTTTGTGCATCCGATGCTGAAGGTGAGATAGGAGAGCGTTTCTTATTTGGTTATAAGAAGCTTTGCGAGATCAAAGCGGCTAAGTAATCAAAAGAGATATGACGCTAAGGTACGGCTATTAAAAGGCACTCAACGTGCAGCAAGACTTTCGTGCGTTGAGTGCTTACGTAAAAGTTTGTCCAATTTTCAGACAGATGGCTGCTTGCGCACTTGAATATTTTGTCGACTTACAAAAAAGTTGCACTTAACTGTTATGTTTATTTTGCAATTCCGCAGGTAGAAAATCCTACCTGAAAATAGGTATTTGTTGGCTCATATTTCTGATTTGTTTCATTGTTTTTTTGCGCAATAATAAAAGCATTATGCGACCGCTGCCGGCCGAACTATGAAACTTGTTTCCGTAGTCACCCAGGGTCTACAGCTTTATTTTGGATCGCACAGACGCATACTGTGAGAAATCACAGATTAGGCAAGGAGAGGAAATGGCAAGAAAGTTTAAGTCCATGGACGGTAACAACGCCGCGGCTTACGTGTCGTATGCGTTTACCGAGGTAGCGGGCATTTACCCAATTACCCCATCAAGTCCAATGGCAGACTATGTTGACCAGTGGTCCGCCCAGGGTGTAAAGAACATCTTTGGTACAACCGTAAAGGTTGTCGAGATGCAGTCCGAGGCTGGCGCAGCTGGTGCTGTTCACGGTTCTCTTGGTTCAGGTGCTCTGACCACTACTTACACCGCTTCTCAGGGCCTCTTGCTCATGCTTCCAAACATGTACAAGATTGCCGGCGAGCAGCTTCCTGGTGTTTTCCACGTCAGCGCACGTACCGTTGCAACCCATGCACTGAACATCTTTGGCGATCACTCTGACGTTATGTCCGCTCGCCAGACTGGCTTTGCACTTCTCGCAGAAGGCAACGTCCAGGAGGTTATGGATCTAGCTCCTGTTGCTCACCTCGCAGCAATCAAGGGCAAGGTTCCATTTGTTAACTTCTTCGACGGCTTCCGTACTTCTCACGAGATTCAGAAGGTTGCTGTTTGGGATTACGCTGATCTGGCTGAGATGTGTGATATGGACGCTGTCCAGGCATTCCGCGATCATGCACTGAACCCAGAGCATCCATCAAGCCGTGGTTCCCACGAGAACGGCGATATCTTCTTCCAGCACCGCGAGGCATGCAACGAGGTTTATAACCAGCTGCCAGCAGTTGTTGAAGACTACATGAACCAGATCAACGCTAAGCTTGGTACTGACTACGGTCTGTTCAACTACTACGGTGCAGAAGACGCTGACCGCGTTGTTATCTGCATGGGTTCCTTCTGCGATACCCTCGAAGAGGTTATCGACTACCTGAACGCTCATGGCGAGAAGGTCGGTCTGGTTAAGGTCCGTCTCTATCGTCCATTCTCTGTAAAGCACTTTGTTGACGTTCTTCCTGAGTCCGTCAAGAAGATTGCTGTTCTCGACCGCACCAAGGAGCCAGGTTCCGTTGGTGAGCCTCTCTACGAAGACGTTGTTTCTTCCCTCTATGAGGCTGGTCGTACAGGCATTAAGGTTGTTGGCGGTCGTTACGGTCTTGGTTCCAAGGACACCCCACCATCATCCGCATTCGCAATCTTCGAGGAGCTCAAGAAGGATGCTCCTCAGCGTGAGTTCACCGTTGGTATTGTCGACGACGTTACTAACCTGTCTCTCCCAGAGGATCCTGAGGCTCCTAACACTGCAGCTGAGGGCACCATTGAGTGCAAGTTCTGGGGTATCGGCGGCGACGGTACCGTTGGTGCTAACAAGAACTCCATTAAGATTATTGGTGACCACACTGATAAATATGTTCAGGCATACTTCCAGTATGACTCCAAGAAGACCGGCGGTATCACCATCAGCCACCTGCGCTTTGGTGATCACAAGATCCGTTCTCCTTACTATGTCACCAAGGCAGACTTTGTCGCATGCCACGTTCCTGCATACATCATCAAGGGCTACAAGATGGTCCGCGACGTCAAGCCTGGCGGTACCTTCCTGGTCAACTGCCAGTGGGATGCAGAGGAGTTTGCACACCACCTGCCAGCAGAGGCAAAGCGCTACATTGCTAAGAACAACATCAACGTTTATCTGATCAACGCAATTGACCTTGCCAAGGAAATTGGTATGGGCAAGCGCACCAACACCATTCTTCAGTCCGCATTCTTTGCTCTTGCAAAGGTTCTCCCAGAGGCAGACGCGCTTCAGTACATGAAGGATGCTGCAACTCACTCTTACCTGAAGAAGGGCCAGAACATCGTCGATATGAACCACAAGGCAATCGACGCTGGTGCTACTGCATTTACTAAGATTGAGATTCCTGCTGATTGGGCTACTGCAGAGGATGCTCCAAGCACAATCACCCTTGAGGGCCGTGAGGCTCTGCTCAAGCAGGTTCGTGACATCATGACTCCAGTCTCTCGTATGGAGGGTGACGCACTTCCTGTTTCTGCATTTAAGAACCACGTTGATGGCCAGTTTGAGCTTGGCGCTGCTGCTTACGAGAAGCGTGGCATTGCTGTTGTTGTTCCTGAGTGGAACGTCGAGAAGTGCATTCAGTGTAACCAGTGCGCTTATGTCTGCCCACACGCAGTCATTCGTCCATTCGTCCTTACCGACGAAGAGGTTGCTGCTGCACCAGCACAGTCTCAGTTCAAGGATGCCGTTGGTCCTAAGGCTAAGGGCTACAAGTTTGAGATTGCAGTTTCTCAGCTCGACTGCACCGGTTGCTCCAACTGCGTCTACATCTGCCCTGCAGATGCTCTGACCATGAAGCCAATCGAGGAGCAGGTATCCAAGCAGGAGATCTTTGACTACGCAGTCAACCACGTCTCCGAGAAGACCGAGCTTGTTGCTAACAACGTCAAGGCATCCCAGTTCAAGAAGCCTCTTCTTGAGTTCTCTGGTTCCTGCGCAGGCTGCGCTGAGACCAGCTATGGCCGCCTGGTCACTCAGCTCTTCGGCGATCGTATGTTCATCTCCAACGCAACCGGCTGCTCCTCCATTTGGGGTAACCCAGCTTCTTGCTCACCATTCACTACCGATGCAAACGGCCACGGCCCAGCATGGAACAACTCCCTCTTTGAGGACAATGCAGAGCACGGTATGGGTCTGATGCTTGGTCACCAGGCACAGCAGAAGCGTCTCCTGGAGCTTGCTCAGCAGCTTGTCGATGAGGACGGCGCATCTCAGGACCTCAAGGATGCTGCTAAGGCATGGATTGAGTCCGTCAACGACGCAGCTCTCTCCAAGGAAGCTTCTAAGACCTTCGTAGTTGAGCTTGCTAAGTCTGATCTTGCAGCAGCTAAGGAAATCCTTGCTAACAAGAGCTTCCTCACCAAGAAGTCCTTCTGGATCTTCGGTGGCGACGGTTGGGCATACGATATCGGCTTCGGTGGCCTTGACCACGTTCTTGCTTCCGGCGAGGACATCAACGTCTTTGTCTTCGACACTGAGGTTTACTCCAACACCGGTGGTCAGTCCTCTAAGGCTTCCCGTCTTGGCCAGGTTGCACAGTTCGCTGCAGCTGGTAAGGACATCAAGCAGAAGAACCTTGCTGAGATTGCTATGACCTACGGTTACGTCTATGTTGCTCAGGTCTCCATGGGCGCTAACCTCCAGCAGACCCTCAAGGCAATTGCTGAGGCAGAGGCTTATCCAGGACCATCCCTCATCATCGGTTACTCCCCATGCGAGATGCACTCCATCAAGGGCGGCATGGCTCACGCACAGGAGGAGATGAAGAAGGCAGTCGATACCGGCTACTGGAACCTCTATCGCTTCAACCCAGCTGCACCTGCAGGTAAGAAGTTCACGCTTGACTCCAAGGCACCTAAGGGTGGCTACCAGGAGTTCCTGATGAACGAGGCTCGCTACAGCCGACTCACCCGCGAGTTCCCAGAGCACGCAGAGAAGCTCTTCAAGGAGAACGAGGAAGCCGCAATGGCTCGCTACGATCACCTTGTACGCCTCTCCGAGCTCTATGCAGCAGAGAAGAAGGAGCAGCCTGAGGAGTAAGGCAACTTACTTTCACGTAGCTTCAGCCGAGCCAGGATATCCTGGCTCGGCTTTTTTATGCAGCATTTTTGGCGAGAGACCCTATGTTCTTCAAGCTCTTCTCGCGAGGTGATAAACTAGAGAGACTTTGCTCACGATGGGAGTTACTGTGGCACAAAAAAAGAGCAGACTATTTCCTGTAGCTTTTCTCGCTGCTAAAGCAACGCTTGCAGCACTTAAATTGACGAACCATGAGGGCGGAACGCTGCCAGGTTTTATTGCCGAGGGCATTGATCCTGCATTTTTGGGAGATATTGCTAAGCCAGAGCAGATTGTCTTTATCACCGGCACAAACGGCAAGACAACCACCAATAACTTGCTTAACGATCTTCTCGCTGATAATGGCTATCAGACCGTTACCAACCGCGTTGGCGGCAATATTTCCAGCGGTTTTGCAAGCTCGTTTGCAAAGAGCGCCACGTGGAGGGGCACCTCAAAGACCAAGCTTGCAGTAATGGAGTTTGATGAGCTCTCGGGACCTCGTATTTTCCCGTACCTGCAGCCCGATATTTTGTCCGTTACTAATCTGTTCCGTGATACGTTCTCTCGTAGTGCAACTCCAGACTACGTGTTTGACGTCATGGATAAGGGCATTCCTGCTTCAACGCATCTGATTTTGAACGCAGATGACATGATTAGCTGCAGGCTTGCTCCTCAGTGCACTCATCGTACGTATTACTCCATCGCAAGGTTGGCAGAAGACACCGCAGAACCAGTGGGCATTGTTTCAGATCTTACCGCATGCCCCAAATGCGGCGGCAAGCTCAAGTGGGATTATGCTCACCTGAGGCATCTTGGCCACGCAACCTGCGAAGAGTGTGGCTATACCAATCCAATGCCTGACTACGAGGTTATCTCGGTTGATCCAGAGACCGGCACGTTTGTGGTCAAGGAGCATTGCCACGAGGGCGCACCAACATACGAGTACAAGCTCAACAGCTATTCAATCGTTAACCTCTACAACCTGTTTGTAGCTATCGTTACCGCACGCGAGATGGGTCTTGCACCTGCGACTATCGCCGCATCTCTGCAGCGCGTTAACATCGCTTCTTCCAGGTATAACGAGATTGACTATAACGGTCGCCGTCTTATTAGCATGGCCTCTAAGGGCGAGAATGACACGGCAACCTCAGTCACTATCGATATCCTTCGCAAACAGCCAGGTGATAAGGCAATCATCATTATGATTGCCGATGCATATATGGCAAAAGCAAAGGACCAGACAGAGTATATTGGCTGGTACTACCAGACTGACTTTGAGTTCTTGCAAGATCCAAGCGTTAAGCAGGTCATTATTTACGGTGACACATCGCTTGACCTGCAGCTTAGACTGAGGCTTGCAGGCATTGATCCAGCTAAAACCTTTGTAGCAAACTCTCCAGAAGAGACAGCTGATTTGGTTGATCTTGACGCTTGCCAGCACGTTTTCTATGCACATGGCCTCTACAACGGTGGCATTGCTGATATCAGCAGAAACCGTATCATTGAGCGCTTGAAACAGATGGAGGCCTCCCATGAGTAATCCAGCAACTAAGATTGAGATTCTCTATCCAGAGTACGGCAACCAAGGTGGAGACAACGGAAATGCCCTCTACCTGGAGGCTTGCCTTCCAAAAGAGAATTTCGTATACACTTCTCACGCAGCAACGCCTTACTTTGTTGACAACACGCCATCGGCAATTATCATGGGCGGCATGACAGAAGCCCAGCAAGAGCTTATTATTTCTCGCCTTATGCCTTACAAGGATAGGCTTGCTGAGCTGGCTGATCAGGGCGTCCCTATGCTGTTTGCCGGCAATGCTTCAGAGCTTTTTGGCCAGAAAATCGTCAATCCTGACGGCTCAGAGATTGAGGGTTTGGGTCTCTTCAATTTTGTGACCACTCGTTATATGCCCCAGCGTTTCCACGACGTTCAGGTGGGCGAATTTGATCCTGGTAACGGCAAAGAACCCTTTACTGTTGTGGGCTTTAAGATGCAGTTCACTCTTACTGAGGGAGATAACTCTAACTGCTACTTCCTTAAGAATAAGGTTGGATTTGGCATCAATAAAGAAAGCAAGTTGGAGGGCTTCCGTCGCAAGAATGCTATTGCCACCTGGCTTATTGGTCCGCTGCTTCCACTCAATCCGTACCTCACACGTTGGATTTTGGATATGGCGGGCGAGGAGGACACCCCTCTGGCCTTTGAGGAAGAGGCAGTTGCGGCATATCAGAAGCACGCTCGCGAGATGGTCTATCCAGGAATGCACCTGCATTACTAATTGTATGTCTGCGCTGCTCATTTGCTCATATATACATTTCGTCGTATCATGAACTAAGTTTTTAGAGTTAACAAGGGGATTGTTTTGCCACAGGTTTCTTCAGCTTATGCAACAAAACAGCGCGCCCAGCGCCTTGCACGTATCGGTATTATTGCAGCTCTTTATGCAGCACTTACTCTTGCAACCCTTCTCTTTTTGGGTGGTCTAGCCTGGGGTCCTGTGCAGTTCCGCATTTCAGAGGCAGTTGTTGTTCTTGCGCTCTTTACCGCTGATGCGATTCCAGGACTGACACTTGGTTGCGTCATTGCTAACCTTGCAAATATGGTTATTTCTGGCACAGGCGCATTGGGGTTGTTGGACGTAGTCTTTGGCTCCTTGGCAACTGCCCTTGGTGCATGGTTTACCTGGAAAAACAGGAAGAATGTACCGCTTGCACTTCTAGGACCTGTGCTTGCAAATGCAGTAATTGTTTCTGCATATCTTCCTATTTTGCTTCAGGGCTTGGGATTCTACACAATTCCATTTACCACTATTGAGCTTGATGGCTCATATCCTCTAATGTTCTTGTTTGGCTTTATTACCACAGGACTTGGAGAAGCCGTTGTCCTTTATGTACTTGGTACTCCTTTAGCTCGCGCACTTAAGCATTCGTCTTTACCACAGCAGCTTGCTTCTGAGGATTCTGCTACAGAATCAGTGGAGAACTAGACAACCATGCAGAGACTTGCTCAGTACATACAGAGGTCAACCAGGGTGGTCCTGGTCCTTCTCGCCTGTGTATTGCTGGGCCTGCTCTCTTGGAGTGTCATGGCAGACAACCTGTTTGCAGCTCTTGTTGCAGGCGGAGGACTTGCCACGGTCATTGTTTTTGGCGGCACCACTCAGCCGGGTAACGAGCACGCTCGGTCTCAGGCAACAGAGCGAACACTTGAGGTGGCCTCTAAGACGCTTAAAACCTTACGCGGTGGATTGTCACAAGAAACAGCACCAACCATCTGCACGTTATTGCTTTCAGAAACCTCTGCTGCTGCTATCTCTATTACTGATACAGAGTACGTATTGGGTTTTGAAGGAGATATTGTAACCTCCCATATGCCTGGTTCAAAGGTAGTTGGCCCTGCAACTGAGGTTTTGGAAAGTGGCCGCATGGAGACGTTTGTCTCGGTAGATAGCCGTCAGCAGGTGCTGCAAAGACGAGGCGGCTTTGGCAATGGCGGCAGCTCTTTTGGCATCATTGTTCCGCTGATTGTTCAAGATCACACGGTCGGCACAATCAAACTTTATTATCGTCGCGGTATTGAAATTGATCGTACGCAGCTGGCAATCGCAGAGGGTCTGGGTGAGCTTCTTTCCACGCAGCTTTCCTCGTACGAGCTTGACCGTCAGGCAGAGTTGACCGCTCGAGCCGAGGTCAAAGCCCTGCAAGCACAGATTAATCCACATTTCTTGTTCAATACGCTTAATACTATTGCATCTCTTACGCGTACAAACCCCAATAAGGCGCGCGACTTGCTCCGCGAGTTTTCTGTGTTTTATCGCCGCACGCTTGAGAGTTCGCAGGGCGCACTTATTCCGCTTTCTCAGGAATTGACACAAACGCGCAGGTATTTGACAATTGAGAAGGCTCGTTTTGGAGAAGAACGTATCCAAGAGTCTGAGCATGTCGATGAGGGATGCGAAGACGTTCAGGTTCCGTCTTTTTTGATTCAGCCTATTGTCGAGAATGCCGTGAGGCACGCTATGAAAGATGAAGGCGCCCTCCATATTGACATCCACGTCACACGCGATGATGATGATATTCTTATATCTGTTGCTGATGATGGTCTTGGAATGGATGAAGAGACTGTTTCTCGCTTACTTAATGGTCAAGGTCCTATCCCGCAGGATTCTTCGGGGAGAAATAGGGGCACGGGTATCGCCATTAAGAACGTAGCTGAGCGAGTTGAGCGCTTCTACGCCGTTGGCTCTGGCATGGAAATCATGTCTAAACCAGGGCAGGGTACGTGCGTGACACTCAAGCTTGCAGGTGCGGCACTGCAGGCAACAGCATAGTAGTATCGGTTTTTGCTTAACGCTGCGTTAGGCCGTTGGGAGATGAATGACATGCGTGCCATGATTGTTGATGACGAGGCTCCAGCCCGTTCTGAACTCAAGTTCTTGCTTGAGGAGACCGGACGTCTCGAGGAAATCATTGAGGCCACAAGTGCAAGGGATGCTGTCGAGAAACTCATGGAGTCTCGCGTTGAGGTCTTGTTCCTCGATATCTCCATGCCTAAGACAAATGGAATGCAGCTTGCAGAGGCTCTTCACAAGCTGAAGAATCCTCCCCAGATTGTGTTTGTCACCGCATATAGCGAGTACGCGCTGGATGCATTTGGCGTTAACGCGGTAGATTACCTAATGAAGCCCGTTGAGACCGAGCGCCTTGAGCAGGCTCTTGATAAGGTTGAAGAGCGCCTGCGCCCTCAGTCTCCTATGGCAACCATTGAGCGAATTCCTGTCATTAAGAGCGGAAGCAAGGTTCTTGTTCCAATTGATCAGATTCGCTTTATTGAGGCAAAAGACGATTATTCTTGCATCTACACAGAAGACGATCGTTTCTTGTCTACTATTTCTCTGCAAAAACTTGAAGAGCGCCTTGCTCCACACGGATTCTTCCGCATTCATCGTAGCTTTATCGTGAATCTTGAGTATGTTGACGATGTTGAGGTTATCTCTGCTGGTATCCTACAGTTGACTATTCAGGGATTTGAGGAGCGTCACATTTCGGTTTCACGCCGTCGTGTGGTTGCACTCAAGCGAGCACTGGGACTGTAGAAGCTCAACGGGTTTCTCGCCAGCAGCTTAAAAGCGCGTAGGAGTTTGGTATGGCACTGGTAAGGTTTGACGTAATTTCAGATACGCATGGGTATTTGTCATCTGAGTTGCTTGAAGCTCTGCAAGGCGCCAACTACATTGTGCATGCTGGAGATATTACCTCTAACGCCGATTATCAGACGCTGCAAAAGATTGCTCCAGTCAAGCTTTGCCTGGGCAATAATGACTTCTGCTACAACTATGGTCCCATGGTAAAGAAAAAGATTATTTTCTTTGCAGCCGGTCTTAAGTGGCAGGTATGTCATTATCGCGAGAGGCTTGACCTGGTCAAATGCAATATTGCTATCTGTGGTCATACGCATAAGCCTTTTGTACAGCGTGACGAGTGGACCAATACACTTGTAATGAATCCAGGAAGCCCTACCTACCCGCGCGGTCGCGAGGGCGCAACAATGGGACGCATTATTGTTGATGATGAAACAGCCCAGGTAGTCAGCGCAGAGATTATTAGTCTGTCTTCGCTTGAGGTGCTTTCTTCTTGTAAATAAGCGATGGAATCATCAGCTTGGTAAAAAGCACTAGCCATACAAGGGCAAGCGAGAAACCACCAATGACGTCGGTAGCGTAGTGCACACCCAGATAAATTCTACTGACGCCAATCATAATGATGACACCTGAGAACAGGCCACACCAAATCCAACGCTGTAGCTTGTCTTTCTCGTAATGCCAGACAAGCCAAATGAGTAGGCCATAAAAAGCCATCGAGAACATTGAGTGGCCCGACGGGAAGCTGTAGCCAGTTTCAACTACTAGCCTAAAGCCATCTGGACGAGGACGCTGGACAATAGCCTTAAAGATAAGGTCAACAATAACAACGCCACCCAGGTTAATAGAGGCAAGCCTGCCAACACTTGGTCCTGGTGCAAAGGCAGCAACCACAATAAGCATGACAATAACGGTGACGGGGCTTGCAAGTCCAGAGAACCCTTCCATTATCTCTGTGAGAAGAGGAGTCCTGAGGTGGACAACAAAAAGCCTGTAGGCAAAGTGATCAATGCCAATGACGTCGCCTTCAGAAACGTCAATCAACAGAAAAATAAAAATTGCTGATGAGACAAGCAGAATGATGGTAGAAAGGCTAGAACGCAGACGCTGTAGAAAAAGGCGCTTGCGAACTCCTGTTAAAAGTCCTGTCTTTTGAGCATCAAGGCTTTTATCGGCCATTAGTTCTCCTTGTAACAAAAAGGCGGCACGCCGATAGACGTACCGCCGCTTAGTTCAATGATAAGCCAGCGCAAGCGCGTGACACACAAGAACTTACAGGTTAGCGTTAAGCTCAGAAACGAGGTCAGCCTTAGGAAGATTGCCAACCATGGTGTGAACTGGCTCACCGTTCTTGAAGAGAATAAGGGTTGGGATAGAAACGATGCGGAAACGAGTTGCAAGATCAGCCTCGTCGTCAACATTTACCTTGTAGACGTCAAGCTTGTCTGCCATCTCATTGCCAACTTCCTCAACGACTGGGCCAAGAGCGCGGCAAGGACCACACCAGGATGCCCAGAAATCAACGAGGACAGGCTTGTCTGCGTTAGCAAGAACAGAATCGAACTCTGCAGTAGTGAGCTGCTGTGCCATAACGAACCTCCAGTTACATACGGCCTTTAGGCCATTTAATTTCAAGCACTAGCAAACTTATCCCCAAATTAGAAAAGTGTATACACATAACTTTATAGACTTGCTCAAATTGTGAATTACGTGCATAGTTGGCATATAAGAAAGAGGTGCGCATGCCAAGCGAAAGATCTATGCGAAAAGAAGCCTACATGGCAAAAACAACGCATGAGTTTGGAGATTTTGCTGCTCAGGGGGTGTGTATGGCAGGCAATGCTTTTGCATCGGTTTTGTTAGTAAAAGGGCAAGAAGACTTTGAAGAGGCTGAACTTTCTGCACTTAAAGCTTCTTTAGAGCATTTAGGCTATGCGCCTGAGGCATGGGCCACCTTGCTTACCACCACAAAAACAGGAGATCCTATAAATCCCCTGCTTGTCAGGCAGGCGATAAGCGCCTTTAGTCCAGATACGGTGCTCATGGTAAATGACGCAGCAGTTACATCAGTGCGTGAGGCATACGCAGATGAGCTTGGTCAGCTTACAACTGACGCCGAGAAGACCTTCTCGCCCCGTGTTCTTGTTCGTGTGTGTGGAATGCGCATGGTAAATCTTGATAACTTTGCCGGAGCGCTCGAGGACCCTCGTCAGAAGCAGTTACGCTGGGCTGCTATTAAACAAGTCCCACCTTTGGGAGAACCTTATTAGTAACGATTTGTCGTATTTTTTACGAAAAACGACATTGTGACGTTTCATGAGCGTTGCGAAGATTATCCTTGAGATAGTCAAAAGAAGGAGACTGGTATGGCATCACCTACAGCACCACATATTTTGCCTACTGACGCAACACAGACTAAAGCTTGGCGCGCACTTGCAGAGCATTACGCCAGCTTAAAAGATACAAAAGCTACGTTGAAGAACTGGTTTGCAGAAGACCCTCAGCGTGTCCAGAATTTTACGTTTGAGCTTGATCAGTTCTTGATTGATCTTTCTAAAAACCTTGCCACGCAAGAGACGCTTGACCTTCTGTGTGATCTTGCAGAAGAGGTCAAACTTGAAGAGCGTAGAGACGCTATGTATGCCGGCGAGCATATTAATACTACTGAGAATCGAGCGGTTCTCCACACGGCACTTCGTCGCCCGGCTTCTGAGGCCGGCACGCTTATTGTTGACGGACAAGACGTTGTCGCTGACGTTCACCAGACGCTGAACAAGATGTATGCCTTCTGCGATCGAGTTCGCTCGGGAGAGTGGAAGGGTGTTTCTGGTAAGCCCATCAAAACGGTAGTAAGCATTGGCATTGGTGGTTCTGACCTTGGCCCTGTTATGGTTTACGAGGCTTTGAAGCCTTTTGCAGACGCAGGCATTACTGCTCGCTTTGTCTCCAACATTGACCCTGTTGACCTTGGCGAGAAAACCGAGGATCTTGATCCAGAAACAACACTCTTCGTTATTGTTTCCAAGACCTTTACTACGCTTGAGACTCTTACTAATGCTCGTTGTGCTCGCACATGGCTTTTGGAAAAGCTTGCTGAACAGGGCGTTATTGATGGTTCAGACGGTCAGAACGCAGAAGCTATTCGTAAGCATTTTGTTGCTGTCTCCACTGCACTTGATCTGGTAGAAGACTTTGGTATTGACCCAGAGAATGCCTTTGGTTTCTGGAACTGGGTTGGCGGCCGTTATTCGGTTGATTCTGCGGTTGGTCTGGTACTGGCAATTGTTTTTGGTCCACAGCGTTTTGCAGAGTTCCTGAGCGGCTTTAACGCAGTTGATGAATACTTCAAGGCCACTCCTCTGAGGCAAAATGTTGTTGCTCTTATGGGTCTCTTAAATGTTTGGTACGTTAATTTCTTTGGAGCGGCATCTCATGCGGTACTTCCATACAGCCAGTACCTGCATAGATTCCCTGCGTATCTCCAGCAGCTTACCATGGAGTCCAACGGCAAGTCTACGCGCTGGGATGGCACTGCGGTTACATCTAACACAGGTGAGATTTTCTGGGGAGAGGCTGGTACCAACGGTCAGCATGCTTTCTACCAGCTTATTCACCAGGGAACCCAGATCATTCCCGCTGACTTTATTGCGTTTGTAAATACTGCCTTTGCCACCAAAGATGCAGACCTAGACGTCCATGAACTCTTCCTCTCCAATTTCTTTGCGCAGACTAAAGCGCTTGCTTTTGGTAAGACTGCTGATGAAGTCCGCGCTGAGGGAACTCCAGAATGGATGGTTCCTGCACGCGTCTTTGAAGGAAACAGGCCAACTACCTCTATCTTTGGCAAAGAGCTTAACCCACGTGCCGTTGGAACGCTTATTGCGCTCTATGAGCACATTACCTTTGTTGAGGGCGTAGTGTGGGGCATTGATTCGTATGATCAGTGGGGTGTTGAGCTTGGCAAGCAGCTTGCAAAACAGATTTTCCCTGCAATTCATAACGACGAAGAACTAGCAAAACAAGACGCTTCAACTCAGTCCCTTGTTGATTTCTACCGCAGAAACAGAACATAACACGTTACATAACATAAAATTATTTTTTTATCTCATGTTAAGAAGGTCATCTTGTATGGCCTTCTTTTTTATTTTTTAGAAATGTATTTCGAGGAGCGTTGGACGGACATTTCTTTATATAATATTTGTAATACTCCTATTTATATATTCATATATGCGAAGAATATATGCATATATAGTTTATCTGGTAGAACACTTATTCAGCTGATTAATCAAACAATTTGAATAAAATTTAAAAAAATAATACATCGAAACTATTAAAAATTTTAGAATACCAGCAGTCTCCGTACGACTTTGTGTTATAACGGCTACTCATGTGACGCCTAGTCTGGATTGTAGTTTTTAAAGGATAAATGATTTACATAACAGGCTAAAAATTTTGTATTGGCGTAGTACAGATATAGAGGTGTTGTCAGGAATGGAGCGGTAATGAAGTACCTTTTGCTCGTAAGTCATGGAACGTTTGCACCAGGTCTGCATAGCGTAATGGACATGCTGATGGGACCCAGAGAAAACATCTTGAGCTACAGCATGGAAGATGGCGTGGGAGCAGCTGAATATAGAGAGAATTTGTCAAAAATTCTTGAGCCACTTACTGCTGACGACGAGGTTGTTGTTCTTGGTGACATTATCGGTGGTTCTCCACTTACTAATGCACTTGATCTTCTCGCCAAAAAAGGCCTGCTTTCCCATACCGTGGCTTTTAGTGGTGCCAATCTTCCCATGGTAATTGGTGCTTTGATGGCTATCGATGATGGCCTAAGTGGTGAGGCTCTTGTGTCATCAATCCTGAACGAAGGAAAAAATGGCGTTAATCAGATCGTCTTAGCTCTTGAAGACGATGACGAGGAAGACCTTTAGTAATTACTGCAAGTACGCGTAGCTGCTTGTGTAAGAAATATGTTAGGAGAAAACATGATTTCATTTGTTCGTGTTGATGACCGCATGATTCATGGTCAGACAGTCACTCGTTGGGCCCTTGAGGTTCCTTGTGACGGAATCATTGCAGTTAATGATGCGGCTGCATCAAATCCTGTCCTTAAGTCTGCTTACAAGTCAGCAGCACCTGACAAGAAAGTATTTGTTTGGACATTTGATCACTTCAAAGAGAGCGCTCAGAAGGTTCTAGACAGCGATTCTCGTTATTTTCTTATTACTAAAAACCCAGTTGACATGAAGAAAATTCTTGTTGACTTTGGTTTTAAGCCAGGAATTAACACGGTCATTATCGGTCCTGGTAATGACCGTCCTGGTGCGGTAAAGCTGGGCAACAACCAGTCCTTTACTCAAGAAGAGGGACAGGCATTTGAGGATATAACCAAAGCTGGTTATACCGTTCAATTTGCTCTTCTTAAAGAAAAGGCAATTGGTGAGTGGCCTAAATTCCGCGAGAAGTTTGACGTAAAGTAGTATTCGGAAGGCGATTTTTATGGCAATTAATGCGTTTCAAGCTGCCCTTTTGGGTTTGTTTGCATGCCTTGCGTCACTACCTGGCATGGCTGGTACTACCGTAGGTAACTATACCCTCGGTCGTCCACTTGTTGCAGGTCTTGTCGTTGGTGTCATTCTTGGCGACGTCCAGACTGGCATTATTGTTGGTGCAGCAATCCAGTTGGTCTACATTGCACTCGTAACACCTGGCGGAACTGTTTCCGCTGACGTTCGTGCAGTTTCCTACATTGGTATTCCTCTAGCAATTCTTGCAATCAAGGCTTATGGTCTTGATCCAAGCTCTGTTGAGGCTGCATCTCAGGCAGCTGCTATTGGCGCAGCTGTTGGTACTCTTGGTACCGTCTTGTTCTACGGCACCGCTACCATGAACCTTGTATGGCAGGGTATTGGCTGGCGTGCAATGGAGAGCAAAGAGTGGGGTCGTATTAAGAAGACCATTCCAATGGTTGACTTTGTATTCCCTTGGGTTTCTCACATTCTTTTCTCGTTCATTCCAACATTCTTCATTTGCATGGCTGGCGAGAGCATGGTTGGCATCATGAAGGAATACCTTCCTATGAACGGTATCCCAATGATGACCCTCTTCACCGTTGGTACCCTTCTTCCTACCGTTGGTGTTGCAATTTTGTGCAAGCAGGTTATTACTAAGCCTCTTGATTGGGTAACTTTTGCCTTTGGCTTTATCCTTGCTGGCGCACTTGGCCTGAACCTCATTGTCTCTGCAGTCGTAGCAGTCTTCTTTGCTGTTCTTAACTATCAGCTTCAGCAGGCAAAGAATGTTCGTTTGGCTGCTGCAGCATCAGGCAATGTAAGCGCAGACGATGAAGAAGAGGAGGATATTTAATCATGGCTGAAAAGAAAACCATTTCTCAGAAAGCACGCAATAAGTCTTTCTTGAGCTGGATTTACGGCAATCTTACCTGCTTCTCTCAGGAGCACATGCAGACATTTGGTTACCTTGCATCCATGCTTCCAATCGTTGACGAGCTTTACGATACTGATGACCAAAAGGTTGAGGCACTTTCTACCTATACAACCTTCTTTAATACCGAGCCACAGATTGGTTCTATGGTTGTTGGCTTGACCGCTTCTCTTGAAGAGGCTCGCGCAAACGGCGAGGCAATCGACGATGAGACCATCAATGGTCTTCGCGCTGGTCTTATGGGCCCTCTTGCTGGTCTTGGTGACTCCATTATCGTTGGTACCTTTATTCCAATTCTTCTTGGAATTGCACTTGGCCTTTCTAAGGGTGGCTCCGTTCTTGGCCCACTGTTCTATGTTGTGGTCTGGAACCTCATTATGTACTTCGGCATGAAGTTTGCTTACGACCAGGGCTATAGCCTGGGTTCTTCTGCTGTTGAGGCACTTGTTGGTCCTGAGTCCGAGGCTCTCCGTAGCTCCATTGTTATGATTGGTACTATGGTCATTGGCTCTGTTGCTGCTACATGGATTAACGTCACCACTTCTCTGAATATTGCTGGTGTTGACATTCAGACAACACTTAATGGCATCTTCCCTAAGGTATTGAACCTTCTGTTTGTATACCTTTGCTGGTGGTTGATGACTAAGAAGAAGCTCAGCCCAACAGTTGTTATGCTTATTCTTGTTGTTGTAGCACTTGTTGGCGTTGTTATTGGCGTCTTCAACCCAGGTCTGTCTTACTAATTTTTTGCGCAAAATCCTGTCTGGCGCAGAAAAGACAAACGTAATAAAGTGGCATCGTCATACGGCGATGCCACTTTTGATTGAGAGTTTTTATGAGCAAGAAAAACTATGTAGGAGCAGCTTCTCATTCACACGAGGATAACCCTTTGGTTGTCGAGGCTCGTATGCAGACAAAAGCTCTTGGAACACTAAGCGTTTATAGAAGAGCCGCTTATTCTGGCATCGCAATTGGAGCATGGCTTATATATCTCAGCGTGTACGGAAGTCTTTCTACAAGTTCTATGGCAACGGCTGTGCTTGTGGGCGGCATTGTTCTTCTCGTCATATCTGTTCCTATAGCTGGAATTTTGCATGTAGGTATCTCAAGAGGAAAAAAGAACGTCGAGAAGATCATCAAAGCAATTGAAAAAAATTCATCAAAAAATGTATAGAAGCGATACGATCTGTGCAAAGATTTCTCTAATAGGGTAGAGTATCTACAGCGCATTGAGCGGGTGCGGATGACGTGACACCTCGAACCTGGTCAGGGTCGGGAGACAGCAGCCATAAGGGGTCACTCGCGGGCATCCGTTCCCACTCAATGCGCTTTTCTTAGGCGTTGACTATGCTTGCCGCGACATTTGTCACGACGATTGGATTTCGATGGGTTTTGTAAACTACATCATTGAGCTGCTTAGAGATCCTCGCGCATTTATTGCTTCAATGATTGCCACTGGTCCTCTCGCTGCGTACGGCTTTGTTTTTCTGATTGTTTTTATTGAGACCGGCGTAGTCTTTTTCCCATTTTTACCAGGTGATTCTCTACTTTTTGCAGCGGGATTTTTTGCACATAACGGCGGCTTTAATATTGTTTTATTGCTTGTTATTACGTGGGCTGCTGCAATTCTTGGCGATCAGATGAACTTTATGATTGGCCACTTCTTCGGCCAAAAAATTATTGCTTCCGGAAAGGTCAAGGCACTTACTCCAGAGCATCTTGAGAAGACTCAGAAGTTCCTGGACAAGCACGGTCATCTTGCAATTTTCTTAGGTCGCTTCTTCCCCTTTATCCGCACGTTCGTTCCTTTTATTGCTGGTATGGGCGGTATGCACTGGAGAAACTTTGGCATCTATAACATCTTGGGTGGTCTAACCTGGTCCACAATGTTTGTACTTCTCGGCTATTTCTTTGGCGGCATTCCTGTAGTTCAGGAGCACTTTGAGCTGCTGATTGTGGGTATTGTTGCCGTTTCAATTATTCCAACAGTCGTCGGCCTTATTCGTGGCCGTATGAGTAAGGGCGAGAAGAACAACGAAGAAGCCACAGATACAAACGAAGACGAGGCTTAGTAACAAGCTTTCGCACTTCTCGTAATTTGATGATAGAAATCCCGTCAGGAACGACTTGGCCTGACGGGATTTTTTACTCTTTGGAGAGCTGATACGTATCAGTAAAGGTGACTGTCTGACCGCTTTCCGTGTGGGTGGAAATAAGCTGAGCCACAACGCTTCTGTTGGCAATATCAAACGTGACTTTCAACTGTGGTTTTTGAGCCGTAGTAAGAGCTGTGCCAGAAGCAGAATGAGCATCCAGGTTTGCATTGGTTACATCGACCGTTCCAGAAACTTGGATTTGTTCTCCGATAGTTCCTGAAGTTGCAAGAGAGACAGAAGCGTTTTTGAACTCAGTATCACCGGGATACCAACGATACGAGGTGTTGAGCGCTCCATGGTTGTGCACAACACCCCCTGCGGTTGCCGTAAGCACGAGCTGATCACGAGAAAAACCTGCAGCCGATACGGTCAACGTTAAAGGATTGGTTCGACCGGCATAGCAAGGGCTTCCGCTGCTTGCTTCGCAGCTGACAAAGGTACCCTTCCACGTCCCTACGAGCCCGCTGTAGTCGTACTTAAGCCCTGTCGAGGGGTTGGCTGTGTCCAATGCCCAGGTACCCGTAGAAGCATCAAAGGTAAACGAGGCGGTAATTTCGCAGGTGAGTGAACCAAAGAAGGTTGGTGAAACACCCGACATTCTCACCCAGCAGGTTTGCTGTTCACGGTCAAAGCCCGCATCAAGAACGGTGAAGGTTGCATCAGAGAACTGCGAGCTATAAGAAATAGCTTCGTTTGGATTTTTCTCATCAAGTTTTGCTAGCACATCGCCAATAGCGTCAAGGACTTTTGTGGTGGAAACGCCCGAAGTTGCCTGGTAGGTAACAGATTGTGATTCTTCGTCACCAATGGCGTTCCAGCCCTGGGTATTTGCGTATCCAAGTTTGGTCATCTTTGTAGCAGCAATTGCATTACCTGTATAGGTAAGGCGCACTACAGAATTGGCGTAACCTGTCGCACCAAACTGTGCGGCATCACTAGAGATTGCCGTGGTACTTCTGGTGCGAGAAACAACTTCAATGCCCGTAAGGAGTAAGGACTCATCAGCATCATATTCACCAGGAGTCCAGGCTGGTGCCTCAACGCGTGTGCGCGCATCAGCAATAACAGTATCAGTTGAAGGAACATTGCTCACGCGAATAAAGAACACGATAACTGCAGATAAAAGAGCAAGACTTAAGAGCGCAAGAATGCCAGAAAGCAGGCTGTAGCGGCGCACAAACCTAAAAAGCGCACGACGCCTACTGCGAAGATAGCTTGAGAACGTATCAGCAACATCTTTTATAGAGGTTGCATCATCGTCAGACGCTGCATCACTCGCGCTAGCAGTGCTTTTGGAAGGAACCTCAGCAGTTTTGGTCTCTGAGTGTTCGTGAGCACTCTCTTCAAGCTCTTTGAGGCGAGCTTCTACAGCAGAAAGGTCCTGTGTCAGGGCCGCATCGTTTACGATTTTCTCCAGGTCAGTGGTGCTGTCCGCGTCGTTTTCAAGAGAGTTCTCATCCGAAGCCAGAGCAGCCTCGTCTTCGTCTAGACCAGGAAAGATAGGGCTGACAACTTCCATGATGTAGTCTTCATCAGCAGCGGCCATATCGGCAGCAATAGGGTCGGTGACCTCTTCAAGCTCGTCGGTCTTCTCGCCAGCAGTGTCAACTGTCTCAGCAGCCTGGGCATCAAGGGTCTTCTGATCAGAAGAGGTGTCCTCTACAGCAGGCTTGTTATCTGGTTGTGAAGTTTTGTTCTTAGAAGTCATAGCGCCTCATTACCGTATGAACCTGCTGTAATTTTCTCACAATTATGTAACTTGTGTACCCTCATCCTGTGCAGATAGGGAGGTATCGGTTTAAAAACCGCCTAGTGGTGGTACACTTCTTTAGTTGAATTCTCACCTCGCAAGCAGCTTTGCAACAGTTTGGCCGCATGTCAATGAGCCAAGCGCGCACGAGGCACTTATCTTAGGAGCAAGAATGCGTGACAAGCTAGAAAAAATCGTCGAGGCCTATGCTGAGCTTGAGCAAAAGCTTGCAGACCCAGCTGTTGTCTCTGATCCAAAAGAGTATGCTCGTGTGGCAAAAGAGCACTCTAACCAGGCAGATCTTGTTGCTCACGCCAACAAGTACATCACTGCCCTTGATGACATCGAGGCTGCAAAAGAGCTTCTCAACGCCACTTCTGATCCAGAAGAAAAAGAGATGCTGCAGGAAGATATTGCTGCTAATGAAGAGATGCTTCCTCAGCTTGAGGATGAGATCAAGGTCATGCTGATCCCAGGCGATCCAAACGACGAGAAGGACACTATCGTTGAGATTCGTGCTGGTGTCGGCGGCGATGAGGCGGCAATCTTTGCAGGCGACCTCTTCAAAATGTATGAGCGCTTTGCTGAGGCTCGTGGTTGGAAGACAGAGATTCTGTCCAGTTCTCCTTCTGAGGCAGGCGGCTTCAAGACCATTGAGTTCAAGGTCACAGGCGATAAGGTCTATTCAGTTATGAAGTATGAATCCGGTGTTCACCGTGTTCAGCGCGTTCCTAAGACTGAGTCTCAGGGCCGCATTCAGACCTCTACCGCAACCGTTGCAGTTCTCCCAGAGGCTGACGAGATTGATATTCAGATCAACCAGGAAGACCTGCGCATTGATACGTACTGCGCATCCGGCCCTGGTGGTCAGTGCGTTAACACCACCTATTCCGCAGTTCGTATTACTCACCTGCCAACAAATACCGTTGTTCAGTCTCAGGACCAGCGCTCTCAGATTCAGAACCGCGAGGTTTGTATGCAGATGCTTCGTGCCCGTCTTTATGAGATGGAGCTTGAACGTCAGCAAGCTGAGCAGGGCGCAGAGCGTCTTTCCCAGATTGGTCATGGCGCACGTTCCGAGAAGATCCGTACCTACAACCAGCCACAGGACCGCGTAACTGACCACCGCGTCGGCTTCAACGGCACCTACAATGGCGTTCTTCTGGGCGATACGCTGCCATCCGTTATTGAGGCTCTTGCTGCAGCAGAGCGTGCCGAGAAACTCGCTCAGGCTGTGTAAGGCGCAAACTTCATGACAGATGAAGTTTGGACAATCCAGAAAATTTTGACGTGGACTACTCAGCACCTGGAAAAGAAGGGTGATGAGCATCCACGTCTTTCTGCAGAATGGCTTTTGTCCGCAGTGACAGGCCTTTCTCGCGTTCAGCTCTACACCAACTTTGACAAGCCGCTTTCCGCGGATGAACGTGCTCGTATGCGCGAGGCAATTAAGCGCCGTGCAGAAGGAGAGCCGCTTCAGTACGTGACGGGCGAGATGCCCTTTAGGCACCTGGTTCTTACCTGCGAACCAGGCGTGCTTATCCCACGACCAGAGACAGAGGTGCTGGTAGACGTTGCGTTAGCAGGTATTGACGCGGCAACTCAAAACGCTGACGGGGAAGTGCGCGTGCTTGAGGTTGGCGTAGGAACGGGCTGCATATCGCTCTCCATTGCGACTGAGCGTCCACAGACACGCGTCTACGCTACAGATCTTTCTCCTCAGGCGATTGCGCTGGCAACTCGCAACAGAGATGCCCTGGACCTCCAGGAGCGCGTAGAGCTCATTGAGTGCGACCTGGTAGAAGGCGTACCCACAGAGCTTGCACGGTCCTTCTCGGTGTTGGTGTCTAATCCGCCCTACATCCCCACACGCGTGCTTGAGCAGGAGGTACCTGCTGAGGTCAAGGGCTTTGAGCCTGAGCTGGCGCTTGACGGGGGAGAGGACGGTCTGGATGTCTACAGACGATTGCTCGAGGCTGCTCCGCATATGCTTCTGCCTGGTGGCATGCTCTGCGTTGAGCTCTACGAGGGGCACCTGGACAAGGCGGCGCACCTTGCCGAGGAACAGGGCGTGTGGGAGTTCGTTGAGGTCAAAGAGGATTTGACGCACAGGCCGCGCATTCTTGTGGCACGTTTAGCAAAGTAGCACTTCAGCCGCCTGGCGAGAAAATCTGTGTAACGCATAACACCACGCAGCACACAACATCGCGCAGCACACAACAAAGAGTTGAGGGTTTATGGGAGAGTACATCAAAGTTGATCAGATGAATCCGGATGCATCTGTAGTTTCTTTAGCTGTTGAGGTGGCGCGTCGTGGAGGCGTGCTTATTATGCCCACCGATTCTGTCTATGGAATTGGCGCTGCTGCAACTCCTCAAAACCCAGGTCATAAGCGTATCTTTGAGATTAAACAGCGTCCTTCAACGCAGACGCTTCCCTGGCTTGTGGGCAGTAAATTTGACCTGCAGAAGTATGCGTACATTACACACGACTGGGCAAATAAGCTGGTAGAAGCCTATTGGCCAGGAGCTCTTACGCTGGTAGTCACCGCATCAGATAATGTTCCTGATGAGTACGTCTTGCCAGATAACAGGACCATTGCGCTTCGCATGCCCAATTCGCCGCTTGTGTGTCAGATCGCTGAGCAGCTAGGGACTCCTCTGGCAACTACCAGCGCAAATACGCACGGAGCTCCTTCTGCAGTTGATGGATGTGGTCTTGAGGCAGGCCTTGTTGAGCAAGCGGATCTGACGCTTGATGGAGGTCCAGCACCTCTTGCTATTGCGTCTACTATTGTCGACTGTACAGGCGATGAGCCGCGCATTTTGCGCGAAGGCGCCATCACAACCGAGGATATTCTCGCCA
>CAUUEB010000002.1:0-105503 GCA_963544135.1 uncultured Atopobium sp.
ATGTAACCAAATTAAGGAGAAACCATGTCAACTGACGACATCAAACAGCAGTCACCAGACTCAACAGAGATTTTCCGCATGCCATCAGCTGACGCTACGGTTCCAGACCTTATGGCTCAACAAAAGCCAGCTCATCCTGTCCTTACTATTGTTAAGGGACCACAGACTGGTCAAACTTTTGAGCTTAATCTTCCACAGATTTCTCTTGGTAGAGACCCAAAGAGCAGTGTTTTCTTGAATGACATGACAGTTTCTAGAAATCACGCCACCATTGATCTCTCTAATCTTGCTCTTGGTTATGCAACCATTGAAGACCTTGATTCTCTCAATGGTACCTGGGTTGATGGTGCCATTATTAACAAAGCTACCCTGCGCGATGGCTCAACGATTCAGATTGGTACCTTCCGCATGGTCTTCCATACCAGCAGAGTTTCAGCTTAAGGTTAAAGGATAGCTTTATGGCTGATTCAGGCTTTCTTACCATTGGTAAAGTAGTCAAGAAATTACAGGCTCTCTATCCTGACTTGAGTGTTTCTAAAGTCAGATATCTGCAGGATGAAGGTTTGCTTACTCCTACCAGAACTGCTGGTGGCTATCGTCTGTATTCCCAAAAAGACGTTAAGCGACTTGAGACTATTCTGTATCTGCAGAAAAGCCGTTTTATGCCACTCTCAGTTATTAGAGAAGAGCTTGATAGGCAAGATAAAAACCCTGAAGCTGAACAACAGGTCAAAGCTCAGACTGATGAGGCAACTGGAGCTGAGGCTCAGGCTACACCTGAAGATCAAAGTTCTTCTCGCCAGGCTCAACCTCAGCTTGATGGAAAGCAAGTGTCTCAGGCAATTCTTGGTGCCACGCATGCTGATGCTATTGTGGTACCTGTAGATGACCCTGAGGTAGTTCAGAAATATCACGCTATTGATCGCATCCCAGAAATTGTGGGATGCTCTGTAGGTTTTGTTCGTCAGCTTTCCGAAGCAGGCGTCATTACTTTAAAGCGCTCTCCACATGGTAGAGACCTTGTGGATGGCAAAGATCTTACGCTGATTCGCCTTTGTAGCGAACTTCGTCACTTTGGTTTTGAGCCCAAGAACCTGCGTCAATACGTTATGGCTGCAAACCGAGAATCTAGTATGTTTGCCAAGTCACTTGTCGTATACGCTAAAAAAGGCGGGGGAGTTGAAGTTGACCATACTGACGAGACTCGTCAGAAGTTTATGGCTGCTCTGACCCGCATGTTAGGCCTCACCAATGCGGTTAGAAATGAACTTATCACTAAATTAGTTCGTGAATCTTTTAAGGATATGCATCTAGACGAGTAATCTAGGTATATATAACTATTCATTGATTTTGATTTTGAATGTGAGGACATTGTGTCTACGTATGATTATGAGAGTCATATCATTAGCATTCCTGATTATCCAGAGCCAGGTGTTATCTTTAAAGATGTAACTCCACTTTTTAAAGATCCTGAGTGCTTCCACGCAGTTGTTGATGACATTGCAGAGCACTTTGCTGATGCGGGAATTACCAAGGTTATTGGTGCTGAGGCTCGTGGTTTTCTTGTTGGAACCCCTGTAGCCTACAAACTGGGCGCAGGCTTTGTTCCTGCTCGTAAGCCAGGCAAGCTGCCTCGTGAGGTCTACGCACAGGCTTATGACCTGGAGTACGGTACCAGCGAGCTTCAGATTCACACCGATGCTCTTACCCCAGACGACGTTGTTCTTATTGCTGATGACCTGGTTGCTACTGGCGGCACCTGCGTTGCTTGTGCTCAACTTGCCGAGAAGGCCGGTGCAAAAGTAGCTGGCTTTGCATTTGCGCTTGAGCTTTGCTACCTGCACCCAAGGGAGATTATTGGTAAGTGCTTTGACCAAGAGGTCTACACCCTTATTAAGGTTCAATAAGCTAAATCACTTACATCAGACTTACTTTAACCTGACAATTTTGGCTGGCAAGACTATGTGCTTGTCGGCCATTTGTCTTATTTACATAAGTATTTTGTTAATCACAGTAAACTTGTTTGCAATACATAGAATTTCTCCATAATTGCAGGTCAAAGATAAATTTATGCAATGATATTTGCCCGCTCAATACTATACAACTGCACAAATAGTCTTTTGAATTTGTATTAAATGTCATTTTCGGGGTAAACTATTCAAATACTCGATAGGGTAGCTTCCTGTTTACACGGGTTTCTCGCTAAGAAATCGGTGAGTTGACTTTGATTTTTTATCAAATGAGCTATCCTAGATGGCAAAGCAAAGCAACACGTTGCCCAATTGATTTCGTGCTTTGCGGAAGGAGCTTATATGTCACAGCGCCAATCTTTCACAAGACGAGACGCTCTCTTATTTGCAGGTCTTGGTGTAGCTACTACGCTGCTTACCCCAGCCAAGCTATTCGCAGACCCACAAAGCGATCTTGAGGCCGCATCTGCCCAGCTAGACTCTCTTGGTGCAGCTCTTGCAGAGGCCATGGATAACCTTAACGAGAAAACCTATGCACTTGACGCTACCAACAACAAAATTGGTGAGGTTCAGGAGCAGATTGCAGAGACTACAGACCAGCTCAATAAGCAGCGTCTTGTCCTTTCTGCAGCAATGAAGAGCGCTTATAAGGCAGGCCCACAGGAGACTTTGGACTTCCTCCTTGGAGCATCTAGCCCAGAGGACTTTGTCAGCCGCGTCTACTATATGGACCGCACCAGCAAGCAGGAGGCTGACTCCATCAATACCGTCAAGGCTCTTGGTGACCAGCTTCAGGCTCAGCAGCTTGAGCTTCAGGCTGAGCAGGAGAACCTTCAGGCTCAGGTCGCTGAGATGAAGACCACCGCAGATGGCCTTCAGAGCCAGGTTGCAGAGGCTAAGGCTTACTATGACTCTCTTGATGCTGAAGTAAAGGCACAGCTTGCTGCTCAAGAGGCTGCATCTGCTAACAACAACGTTGCTTATGCAATTGAGACTGTTACTCGTGAGACTCCTTCTAACAGCTCAGAGTCTAACGATAGCTCCTCTAACGATTCCAGCTCTAGCTCTTCAAGTTCTAGCTCCTCAAGCTCCTCTAGCTCTAGTAGCTCTAGCAGCTCCAGCAGCAGTTCTAATTCTGGCGGCGGATCATCTTACTCTGGCGGTGGCGGTGGCTATCCAGCTGCAGGCGGTGGCGTTGCTACAGCTTATGCTTGCATTGGCTACCCATACGTTTGGGGCGGAGCTTCCCCTGCTACAGGCTTTGACTGTGGCGGCCTGATCTACTACTGCTTCCTCGGCTACCGTGCAGGTACTGCAGGAACCATTGGCCGTGCTATTCGCGCTGCTGGTAACTGGCATGATTCCCTAGACGAGCTCAACTATGGCGATATTGTCTTTACCCGTGCAGGCTATGAGCACGTTGGAATCTACATCGGTGGTGGCCGTATGATTCACGCAGCTAACGAGTCTGTCGGTGTTATCGAGGGTCCTGTTTATGCTTGCTATGGTGGAGGACCATTCTCCGGCTAACGTACAATTTCTGTACAAAGTTTTAACTCACGCACGTAAAGTCGTACAATATCCAAGTACGCTTTACGTGCTTTTTTATTAACCATAGACTGCTAGGGGAGATTGTGGCGTTTCATCTCAAACATAAGACAAACATTATTGAACGTCACTTTTCTCGTAGATTTCAGGTAGCCCTTATTGGAGAAGGCCTGCTTGTTGGCCTTCTGGGTGGCGGCGTAGTCACGCTGTATCGCCTTTGTCTTTCTTTTGCAGAAGCTCAAATGCGCTCTATTACTCAATCAATCGCAGGCAATTGGCCTTATATGGCTCTTTGGTTTGGTGTTCTGCTCATTCTTATGGTGGCTGTTTGTCTGCTTATGAAGTTTGAGCCCTACACCGCTGGCTCTGGAATCCCTCAGACCAATGCTGAAGTCATGGGATCTGCCGATATGCCTTGGTATCGAGTTCTTCCTGTTAAGTTTATCCAGGGCGTTCTAGTTGCCTTTGGTGGCCTTTCTATGGGTCGAGAAGGCCCAGCAGTCCAGTTAGGCGCTGTTTCTGGTAAAGCGGTCTCAAAATTCCTTAAACGCAAAAGGGGAGAAGAACGTCTTCTGGTAACCTGTGGCGCTGCTGCGGGTATGTCAGCCGCTTTTCATGCCCCTCTTACGGGCACACTTTTTGCTATCGAAGAGATCCAGAAGGAGTTTCATGCTCCACTGATTATCTCGGCAATGACCGCATCAGTAGGCGCTGACTTCCTGGTTTCTAACGTCCTTGGTATGAAGCCTGTCCTTCAGCTTCCTTACGTAGCGCCATTACCTCATGTCGACTTTGCATTTGTTCTTATCGTCGGTTTTATCTGTGGTTTATTAGGAGCGCTCCACAATAAGGGAATGTTCTTTGCCCAGGGGCTGTACAAAAAGATAACTAAGTTTGTGCCTTTCTCGAGGCTCATTATTCCATTCATGCTAGCTGGAATTATGGCTTTTATCTGGCCAGATCTTCTTTGTGGCGGCGACGCCATTATCGAGAAAATCAAAGAGCCAGCAACGCTCACTGAACTCATGGTTATAGCGCTTTTACTGGGCAAATACTTCTTTACCACAACATGTTTTGCTGCTGGAACGCCTGGCGGAACTCTCTTTCCAATGGTTGTTATGGGAACTCTTGTTGGAACACTGTTTGCCCTGGTAGCAACCCATGTTTTTGGCATACCTATGGCATATGCACCAAATTTTATTGCTATGGGCGTTGCAGGCATTTTTGCCGGAGCAGTTAGGGCGCCCGTCACCGGGGTAGTGCTTATATTTGAGCTCACAGGCTCTCTTGAGGCTCTTATGGCTATGTCTGCAGTTGCAATTGTGTCCTACGTAACCGCAAATATCCTGCGTGTCGACCCATTCTACGAGCACTTACTTGCAGAATTCTTGGCTTCTCAACAAGGGGAGTCTAAACCAACACTTGATTCTGGCGAGAAAATCCTTCATGAGTTCACTATTGGCCAAGGAAGTCCCATTGAGGGCAAATTGCTCCAAGATATCCCATGGCCTGACAAAGTGAGGGTTGTAACTATTGATCGTGCGGGCTTGGAAATTATTCCAACCGGCCAAACTGAATTGATGGCGCTGGACAAGATTCTTGTAATTTTTGATGAGATGTATGAAAGCGATGTCATGATTAAATTGAATGTCATGACTGACTCATCGGTATAGCGCTTATCGCTGTCGCACACGTTACCGTAAAGGAGAGGGGCTCAAAATCCTTCTCCTTTTTCTTCAATTCATTAGTTTACATAATATTGATTATCAGACTTTTATATACTATTATTTAAATAGTATCAACCGCAATAGTATACAGAGCTTCAATCACATTATTATTACCCAGAAAATGAGCCTCTGAGAGCCTTTCTAAGCTACGATATTAATTACTTATGAGTAATTACACCTACAGCTCTATAAACTATATTTAATGACATGATAAATTTGATGATTATTCAATTTGATAAGTTGGCGACAATACTGAATCTTTTATTTATAAAATAGCTTTCTTGGTACCTCTCTAAAACTAATTTTTAGGGCTGAACGTATTTTTATAGTTATACATATTGATAAATCATCTTGAAATAACTTAATCACAGAGCTTTATATATTCAATGTATTGATGGCTACAAAATTACACTGTCTTATGCTTCATCGTATGATTTTAACCTTTTACTCCCCTTTTATAAAAAATAAGCAATCTACCTGCATAAATACAATAAATATGCAGGTAGATTAGGTAAAAATCCTTCTATACAGTCAAACGATATATAATAATTGTACATCCGAAAATCACGGTCTTAAGGAAACATACTATGGAAAAACAAGCACTTCTCGCCCAATGGCTTCATGAACAAGAAATTGCTCATATCAAGGGATGGGATTTCTCCCATATTAGGAACAGATATAAAGAAGAGGATGATCTTCCATGGGACTTTGGAAGTATCATCAAATCCTATCTACACGATACTGATTATCTATTAGATATGGAAACGGGTGGTGGAGAATTTCTTTTGTCTTTTCTCACCAATCCTAAACAGACTGCAGCAATTGAAGGTTATGCTCCAAACATCAAACTGTGTGAAGAGAGACTCCTTCCTTTAGGGATAGACTTTAAGGCAGCTGACGGAGGAGATGAGCTTCCGTTTGAAGATGATTACTTTGATCTTGTTACCAACAGACACGGTAAATACAACATACAAGAACTAAAAAGAATTCTTAAAAGTGGGGGTATGTTTCTTACGCAACAGGTTGGCGCTGAGAATGACAGGGACCTGGTAGAGCTTCTACTAGGAGATATCGAGCTTCCCTTTCCTAAAGCTTATTTAAGTATTGCCAGACAAGAATTAATAAATAATGGATTTGACATTATTGAGGAAGCTGAAGCCTATAGGCCCATAGAATTTTATGATGTAGGTGCTCTTGTTTGGTTTGCAAGAATCATTGACTGGGAATTCCCATACTTTGAAGTCAAAAAATACCAAGAGAACCTCTTTAAAGCTCAGAAAATTATTGAGCAAGATGGCGTAATCAAGGGAAAAATTCATCGATACTACTTTGTGGCGAGGAAAAAGTAATATATCAAGACAAATTTAGGAGACTATCAAAGAAGAAAAAGAAAACTATGAAAGTAGAAAAAGAACTATCAGAAATGTCTCTGAACGAATTATGGGAACTTTTCCCAATATTTCTTGTCGAACACAATGACAAATGGGATGCATTTTATAGTGAAATGGAAGCTAAGCTGCGATGTGTTTTACCTCAACACTCTATAAAAAGGATTAGTCATATTGGTAGTACCGCAGTTCCTGGAATATGGGCAAAAGATATAGTCGACGTTCTTGTTGAAATTTCAACGGATTCTAATATCGAATGTATTGCGCAACTTATCGAGCGCAGTGGACTTCTGCGAATGTCAACGGAAGATCGCAGAATATCTTTGAACTCTGGTTATACTAAAAATGGGTTTGCCGATAAGGTCTTTCACATTCATCTCCGATATGTCGGAGATAACGATGAACTGTATTTTCGAGATTACCTGAAAGACCATCCACAGATTGCAAAAGAATACGAAACGTTGAAATTGGGTTTATGGAAACAATTTGAACACAATAGAGATGCTTATACAGAAGCTAAAACAAAATTCATCAGAAAATGGACTGCTATAGCAAAGAGTGACTACGCTGGGCGTTATTGACTAGAAGAACAAAATGCAGTCATAGATTTTCGGAGACAGCCATGAGAATTGAACATATCGCACTATATGTAAACGATTTAGAGAGTGCTCGACGGTTTTTTGTGAAGTACTTTGGAGCAACATCTAACGATGGCTATCATAACCCTCAAACGGATTTTCGCTCGTACTTCCTTTCCTTCGATAAAGACGCACGACTTGAAATCATGAACAAACCTAAAATGTCAGATTTACCAAAAGAGATCAACCGCACGGGATACGCTCATATTGCATTTAATATCGGAAGTAAAGAAAAGGTAGATACCCTCACTGCAGAGTTGAAAGCAGACGGCTATGAAGTCATCAGCGGACCAAGAACAACCGGAGATGGCTATTATGAAAGTTGCATTATTGCCCTTGAAGACAATCAAATTGAAATTACGGTTTAACTAAAAATTTAATTATCTCAAGGAGTTACATGAAGATCGCTCTCATAAAACCAAGTGAAGATAACAAAGAACAGCTCATAGAGATGCTTGATGAGTGGAAACATGATATCGAGACAAATCATACAAACCCTTCTCCAAGACGCATTTTTAGGTATGATCACCATGACTTTACAAACTATCTAGAACAACTAGACGTAAAGGAACCAGTTCCAGCTGGTCGAGTGCCTACAACAACCCTCTTTTGCTATGACTATGATAAAAATATCTTTGTTGGAGCAGTAAATATTCGTCATTACCTTGATGAGGGACTTCTACATAGTGGCGGACACATCGGTGATGGAATTCGACCAAGTGAGAGAAGAAAAGGCTATGCAACAGCAATGATTGCGCTTGCACTCAAAGAATGTAAGAAACTTGGTATCGAGTGTGTTCTTATGTGCTGTCGTAAAGATAACATCGGCTCGGCAAAATCTATTATCAATAACGGTGGAGTCCTCGAAAATGAAGTTCTAGACGAGGACGATGTTCTTACACAAAGATATTGGATTGACCTTTAATAGTTCTTCTCATTTGTCTACGAGGCTTGATATACGTTGAAAAAGGATATATATATTCATATTTCCACATGAGACGAAGGAGAGCCTAATGATTCAAGACGAGCTCTTTGCACTTCAAGATACAGAATATGCCGCTTTTCAAAGTAAACTCACACCCAATATCTCAAGAGAATCCATCATTGGTGTACGCGTTCCTCAACTCAGAAAGCTTGCTAAAAGGCTTGGAAAAAGCAAAGATGCTAACGAGTTTCTTCTCTCCCTTCCACATGCCTACTATGACGAAAACATGCTGCATAGCCTGCTTGTTTCAGAGATTAAAGATTTTGACGACTGTATCTCAGCGATTGATGCATTTCTTCCTTATGTCGATAACTGGGCCGTGTGTGACATCTTGTCGCCGCAGGTTTTCAAAAAGAATTGCGCGCGTCTTATAACTGAAATTCAGAGGTGGGCATCTTCGAGCCATGTATATACCTGTCGCTTTGGTATAGAGATGCTTATGACCCATTTTCTAGATGATAATTTTGACTCCAAATACCTTGAAATTTCTGCGCAAATTCACTCAGACGAATACTACGTTAACATGATGATTGCCTGGTTCTTTGCAACGGCTCTAGCCAAACAATGGGACTCTACACTACCCTATCTTGAAACAAAAAAGCTGGACACATGGGTGCACAATAAAACGATTCAAAAAGCATGTGAAAGCTATCGAATCACCAAAGAACAAAAAACTTATCTTAAAAGTTTGAAATAGTACTTTGAAAATAGCTGATATGGTTTTTAGTAGTCAATCTAAATATTTAGGGGATCGAATAGCTCGATCCCCTATCAAATATCTATCAAATATGAAATAAAAAATTATCCCTCGACAGGCTGTCCAAGATAAGATGCAACAGAAGTTGCAGCGATGGCGCCGTCTGCTGCTGCAGTAATAATCTGACGCAGTGGCTTCTTATTGAGGTCTCCTGCAGTGAAGAGGCCAGGTGTCTTGGTAGCCATACGCTCGTCAGCAAGGACATATCCCTGCTCATCAAGGTCTACAAGGTCTGTCAGAAGCTCAGTAGAAGGTACGCGACCTACCAAGACAAAGACACCAAAGCTGCCCTCATCAAGGGTCTCTGTGTGCTCTTCTCCCGTCTGGTTATTGCGGAAGGTGATGGAAGTAAGCAAATCGTTACCATCAACTGCAGTAATGCTGGTCAGATAACGAATCTCTGTCTTAGGATTCTCCTCGAACTGCTTAATTGCAGTTGCGTTAGCTCTGAGGTGATCCTTGCGGACAATAAGAGTTACTTTGTCAGCAAAACGAGCCAGGAACTGAGACTCCTCTACAGCGGTGTTGCCGCCGCCGATAACAAACACCTGCTTGCCGCGATAGAACATTCCGTCGCAGGTAGCGCAGTAAGAAACGCCCTTGCCAGTGAATTTCTCTTCATTCGTAAAGCCGGCGTGGCGAGGATTAGCGCCGCCAGAAACAATAACGGCCTTTGCGTGATAAGTTCCCTCAGAAGTCTCAAGCACAAAGAGGTTAGTCTCTGGATCCTTAACAATAGAAAGAACATTGGCCATGACAATCTCTGCACCGAGGTCTGTAGCCTGCTTCTGAAGAGTATCGGTAATAGTGAAGCCATCAGTGTTTGGCATACCAGGGTAATTCTCAACCTCAGTAGTGGTGATGACCTGGCCACCTACCGCCTGTTTCTCTAAAACAACGGTATCGAGAAGAGCGCGCTTTGCATAAATTGCTGCTGAAAGTCCTGCAGGACCACCACCAACAATTACAAGGTCTTTAGTAATAACGTCTGCCATGATTGGCTCCAATCGTATAAATCGTAACTGGCTTTGTTATACCCTACTGATGACAATCATTATCAGTTATCTCTAAAAAATAGATTGCACACAATCTATTCACATATGAAAAAAGGCGCGCCAAGACCCCCATCTTGAACGCGCCTCCCCTAGTAATTTAAAAACTAGTTAGCGATGATGAAGTAAGCAACAAATGCAAGCGTTGCTACCCACATCAAAGGCTTAACCTTCTTAACGTTTCCTGTTACAAGAGCAACAACAACGTAGAAAATGAAGCCAAAACCAATGCCGTCAGAGATTGAGTAAGTCATTGGAATACCAGCGATAACCATGAATGCTGGGAAGCCCTCGAGAAGATCATTCCAATCAATCTCAGTGACCTCAGACATCATCAGGAAGCCAACAAGTACCAATGCACCACAGGTAGCTGCAGAGCTGACGATAGAAATGAGAGGTGCAATGAATGCTGCTGCAATAAAGAGCAGACCGGTGAAAATAGAAGAAAGACCAGTACGACCGCCGTCAGCAGCGCCGGATGCGGACTCGATGAATGTGGTAATGGAAGAAGCACCAAAGAAACCACCTGCAGCTGCAGCAGCAGAGTCAACAATAAGGATCTGCTTGATGTCCTTGACGTTGCCGTCCTCAGTGAGGAAGTCTCCCTGCTTAGCAATAGCCATAGCAGAGCCCATGGTGTCAAAGAAGTCAGACATCATCAAAGAGAATGCAAAGACGAGAAGAACTGGCGTTGTCAGAGCCTTAACAATACCCATAACACCAGCACTATCGGTCAAGAATGGTGCACCAAAGGTGGAGAAATCAAGACCAGAAACAATGCCTGTAGGGCTTGCGGTAACACCAAGTGGAATACCAGCAAGTACGGCAAGGATGATGCCGATAAGCAGGGAGCCCTTAACACGAGCAGAGTAAAGAACAACTGTTGCAACAATGGAAATTACACCAACGATAAAGGTTGGAGAGAAAATATCGCCAAGAGCAACAAGGGTGGATTCATTAGCAACGATAATTCCGCTGTTCTTGAGACCAATCATGGCAATAAAAAGACCTAGGCCAACAGAGATTGCGTGGCGTAGGTTTACAGGAATTGCATCCATAATTGCTTCACGAAGGCCGCAGAGAACTAAAAGAAGAATAGCAATTCCTTCAATGAAGATAACTGCCATTGATGCGTGCCAATCTCCACCAGTAATTGGAGTAAGAGAGAAGGCTACAACAGCGTTTACACCCATACCAGATGCGCAAGCAAGTGGACGGTTAGAGAACAGACCCATCAAAATGGTCATGATGCCGCCACCAAGACAGGTAGCAGTAATAGCTGCCGAAACTGGAACTCCTGCAGCAGCAAGAAGAGCTGGGTTTACTGCAATAATATATGCCATTGCGAGGAATGTAGTAATTCCAGCCCTAAACTCTTGAGCGGGATTACTGCCACGCTCAGCTACCTTAAAGAACTTCTCCATTAAGCTCTTCCTTCCTAAAGAGGCTTTTCCTTTATGCAAACGCCGCAGCGCTTATCACCAAAATAAGAAATTACTGAACTCCGCTTGAACCAAAACCGCCTGTACCACGATCAGTCTGATCAAGCTCATCAACCTCGACAAGCTGTACAACAGGAACCTGTTGAATCACAAGCTGCGCAATACGCTCGCCGCGCTCAATATGAATAGTTTCTTTGCTATCAAGGTTAATGGCGCAAACCTTAAGCTCACCGCGATAATGAGCATCAATAAGGCCTGGAGTATTTGCCATAGAAAGGCCCTTTTTAAGTGCAAGGCCACTTCTTGGCTGTACAAATCCTGCATATCCATCAGGAATTGCAATAGCTAAACCAGTAGAAATGAGTTTGCGCTCAAAAGGAGCAAGATCAACATCTTCAGCACTTCTAAGATCTAATCCAGCATCTCCTGTATAGGCGTACGAAGGTAGTTCAACCGTAGGATCAAGTCGTTTAATAGGTAGCTGGATGTCAAAATTGCTCATTAATTCAGGCTCCTTAATTCTGCGCTAAATTCATCAACATCTTTGAAGTCTCTATAGACAGAAGCAAACCTAATGTATGCAACTTTATCGAGCATAACTAGGTTTTTAAGCACAATGCTTCCAAGGTCTTCAGATTTAATCTCGTATTGGCCCTTATCTCTAATCTGAGACTCAATACCATCAATGAAATGATCAAGAGAAGCTACAGAGATATCTCTCTTTACTGTTGCAGCAACAAGACCTCTCATAAGCTTCTGTCTATCAAAAGGCTCCTTATGACCGTCTTTCTTAACAACAGTAATAGGAATTTCTTCTAAACGCTCATAGGTTGTAAAACGAAACTTACAGGACATGCACTCGCGACGCCTTCTAATGGCATCGTTATTCTCAGATGATCGAGAATCAATAACCTTTGACTCTTCGTGACCGCATTTTGGACAACGCATGGAATCCCCTTTTTTCGTATAAAAGGAAGATACCATTTTACGCAGGTATTGAGTGCTATCAACACAGAATTCCGAGAGAAATTTACATAAATATTTACTATTTAGATACAGAAGGAATCTCTAGAGTTTGTCCAGCTCTTAAAAGAGAAGAATCGAGATTGTTTCTTTCTCTAATCCAACTTATTTGCTGCTCTGTGGAGACGCCCTCAATTGCGTTGCTTTCTGCAATTGACCACAGCGTATCATTGCTCTGAACGGTAATTGTTTGTGAAGCACTATCCATTACAGATGTTGCAAATGAATTAAGGGCAGTTGTACGAAGGAAAGAAACCGCAAACATCAGAATAAATGATGCAGTAACAATAAGACCTGCAATAAACGCTTCTTTGTTTGTCAGTGCCTTTACGTAAGAGACTTCCTCAAGCTGAGGTGCAACGGAACCCTTCTTTGCTCCGCCTTCAATTACCTTAAATGCAGGCTTATAAGAAGCAAGCGCTGAAGTGCCGTTTACCTGATACATCTTTGACTGATACATACGCCTCATATCATTTCCTTCCGTAATAGTTTTTACGGAACTAGTTATATCTAATACACCGGACAAAAAGTCATGTCCGAACGTTTGTACTAATAATATGTAGTACATTTGTTCGTGTCAAGAAAAAAATAGAACATTCGTTTGATTAATTTTTAGAACACGTGTATTATTACTAAAAAGAAAAAGGAGGCTCATATGCCAAAGGGCAAACTAAGCAAGCGTCAGGCAGCAATTTATGAATACATCTGTTCATACACAGATCAACATGGCTATCCCCCTTCAGTAAGAGAGATTGGTACTGCTGTTAACCTTGCATCTCCTTCAACTGTCCATATGCATCTAAAGGTCCTGGAGCAGTTCGGACTTATTGATAGAGACCCAAAGAAGCCTCGTACCATGAAGATTGTTCCCCAGGCTTCTAACACTTCTGACGCATCAAAGCTTGCACCAGTAACGCAAGATGTGGCTAATAATGTCATCAGCCTTCCTCTTGTAGGACGCGTTGCTGCAGGCACGCCTATTCTTGCTGAGCAAAACGTTGAGGAGTCTCTATCTCTTCCAACAAGTATTGTTGGAGATTCAAGCTCTTTCATTCTTCGCGTACGTGGAGAATCAATGATTAATGCAGGCATTTTTGATGGCGATTATATTGTTGTAAAAGAGCAGCAAGATGCCCATGATGGAGAAATTGTTGTTGCTCTCATTGATGACTCTGCAACAGTTAAAACGTTCTACAGAGAAAACGATCGCATTCGTCTTCAGCCAGAAAACGATTTTATGGAGCCAATCTACGTACAGAATCCTGTTATTTTAGGTAGGGTTACTGCACTTATTAGATCAATTTCATAGTCACAATATGGGTGTGGAATTAGAACAATCCAAAGGTAGAGTAACTTTCTTTGACACTATTCGAGGTCTCTCGGTAGTTTCAATGATTCTGTTTCACTTTACCTATGATTTGTTCTTTATCTCGCACGTCAAGCTTACATGGTTTACACCTCTGCTTATGCAAATCTGGATACCATCAATCTCATATCCTTTTATTTTTATCGCTGGTTGTATGTGCGCGTTTTCAAAAAATTCTTTTAAGCGAGCAGGTGTATACGGTCTTGTTGCTCTTGCAATATTCGCAGCTACTACCTTTGCAAAAGTCGATACTCCCATCACGTTTGGAATCTTCTTTTGCATGACCTCATGCACCTTGGTTGAAGCTCTTATTTCACGTTTCGCTACTCCACCAAAAGGATATACAGCGGCAATTCTTTTTCTTTTGTTATTTGTTATCTGTATTCCAATTTCTGCTGGTCATATTGGTGTAGGTAACATGATTTTCTCGTTACCTAAAGAGCTATATCAAACACCATATTTAGCTTGGGCTGGATTTCCTTCTCCATCTTTTTCATCTGGAGATTACTATCCATTGCTCCCCTATTTGTTCTTATATTTAAGTGGAGCTGCGTTTAACAGACAGCTCAAGGCAGAAGGCTATCCTAACTGGATGAAAACATTTTCCCTTCCCCTTATAACGGAGATGGGAAAACATTCACTTCTCATTTACCTTTTGCATCAACCAATTTTGCTGCTTATTGCCTTATTCGTCAGTCAAAATATCGTCCTCTGACACCACATAAGGCTCTAATAGTGCCTGCATATAAGTGTCGGCTTTAACTGACAGCAAAAGACCTTCAGCAACGTATTGCTCGTGCAGAAGCTGACATCTCTCGTGAATGGACTTAACAAGAGCGCCTTTATTGAACGGGATAAGAGCGCTAATCACTTTATCGCCAGCACTAGCTATCTCCTGAATTTTATGGAGAAGACCGTTAATGCCTGTGCCTTCTTGAGCAGAAATAAATACAGCGTCTGGGTAGAGCGCTTTAAGCATTTGAAGTTCTTGCTCAGAAAGTAAATCAACCTTGTTAAGAACAAGAATTTGATCGCTTTTATCGGCCTCAATATCTTTCAAAATACTACGAACAACTGCAATTTCTTTAGAAAGATTCTTGTCAGTTGCATCAGCGACCAGCAGCAGAAGATCAGCTTCTTTAGCTTCAACCAGCGTAGATTTAAACGACTCAATCAGATTTGTAGGAAGCTTTTGAATAAATCCAACAGTATCGGTAAGGACAATCTTTCTTCCTTCATCAAGAGAAAGTGCTCTGGTAGTTGGATCAAGAGTTGCAAAGAGTTCGTCTTTTGCGTATACATCTGCTCCAGTAAGCTGGTTCAAAAGCGTTGATTTGCCAGCGTTGGTATAGCCAACCAGAGAGACGCTAAACGTTCCAGAATTCCATCTGGACTTAGACTGAACTTCTCGCCGTTGACCTAGCTGCTTGAGCTCATTTTTTAGGGTTGAAATACGCTTTCTAATAAGACGACGGTCAACCTCAAGCTGGCTCTCACCCTGGCCAAAACGGCTACCAATACCACCACGAGTTTGCTCGCCTACTAGGTGACTCCACATACCACGAAGCCTTGGAAGTACGTACTGGAGCTGTGCGAGCTGAACTTGAAGACGACCCTCTTTGGTACGTGCATGAATACCAAAAATATCAAGAATCAGCGCTGTGCGATCAATGACTTTAACAGGCTCACCTAGCAATTTTTCTAGATTAGATTGCTGAGAAGGTGTGAGCTCATCATCAAAGATGACCACGTCAGTATTGGTGTTTCTAACCAGAGAAACAAGCTCCTCTGTTTTACCCTTGCCGATAAACGTTTTTGGAATGGGTGAGTCAAGTTTCTGTGTTAAACGCATAAAGACTTCAGCGCCATCAGTTTGTGTGAGGCGCTCAAGCTCGTCCATTGATTCTTCGAGCGACCAATCGCTTTTACCGCAATCAACGCCTACAAGAATTGCTCGTTCAACTTTAGGAGCGGTAGAAAATGGAACAAAACGACCCATAAACTCCCCATCTAAGACAAGGTAAATACGTTAGTTTTGATGCGTCTTACTGGCATTGTACGTCAAAATGATGCGCAAGAATCAGCTTGAGGGCTTCCTCAGGCGAAAGCTGATCCATATCAAGCCACCTGACTCGGCCATCTCGTTTTAGCCAAGAAATTTGTCGCTTAGCATACTGCCTGGTGTGCTGCTTAATAAGCTCACATGTTTGCTCAAGCGATTGCTTGCCAGCAAAATACGCAAAGAACTCTTTGTAGCCGATAGCCTGACCAGCTGTGCAATTCTCGGAGAGACCGGCCTTAATAAGCGCCTGAACCTCTTCAACAAGCCCCTGCTCAAACATAAGATCTACTCGCTGGTTAATTCGCTCATACAGACGCTGGCGATCCATTGTAAGACCCCATATCTGGGCGTCAAAGTACGGTGTATGAGCCTTTAGGCCCTCATGATGAGTTGCATACGACTTGCCTTCTTCCAAGAGCTCTAAAGCCCTTACAACGCGTCGCACGTTATTTGGATGAATAAGTTCTGCACTTGCTGCATCTTTTGTGGCGAGAACCTCGTGTAAGCCCTCAGGTCCTAGCTCTTCTGCAAGCTTTTCATAACGAGTTCGTACAGGAGACTCAATTGACCCAGAAGGAAACTCCATCTGGTCAATAATCGAATCAAGATAGAGACCAGTGCCACCACAAAAGACAGGCGTTTTACCAGCATCAATAAGCTTATGGGCTTCTGCGCGCGCTGCAGTCTGGAACATTTGAACAGAATATTCTTCTAAGATGTTGGCGCAATCTACCATTAGAAGAGGAACTTCTCGCTCCTCAACAGGAGTTTTAGCAGTGCCAATATCCATGCCACGATAGACCTGCATTGCGTCAACAGAAATGACAGAGGTTTCAAGCTTCTTGGCTACCAGCTCAGATAATGAGCTTTTACCCGAAGCCGTGGGACCCACAATACAGATCACCGAGCCATGAGAGCTCATCGTGGATCAGACTCCATGGTTCCACGCAAATACCAGGTACGAGCCTCATCAATATGAACATCAACAATTTTGCCGATAAGATCTTCTGGCGTATAACCCTCTGGCAAATTGAAGTGAACCGTTTGGTTCTTCTCGCTATGTCCCACCATGACAGTATCGTCACGCTTGGAAGTTCCTTCAACAAGAACTGCCTGCGTAGTGTTCAAATCTACCTGGTTAGCGTCATGCGCCTGCTGAGCCACAAGCTCGGCAAGTCTGTCAAAGCGCTCCTGAATGACCTCATGAGGCGTATTGTCCTCGTATTTTGCTGCAGGAGTTCCTGGACGCTTAGAGTAAATAAAGGTGTACGCAGAAGAGTAACCAGCCTCTTTAACCAAAGAAAGCGTGTCTTCAAAGTCTTCTTCAGTCTCTCCTGGAAAGCCCACGATAATGTCTGTTGAGAGCGCCAGCCCTGGAATGGCCGCGCGAAGGCGAGAAACCACGTCTAAGTACTCTTCTCGTGTATAGCTGCGGTTCATCTTTTTGAGAACGCGTGTGGATCCGCTTTGAACCGCAAGATGAAGGTGAGGCATGACAGCTGGAGTTTCTTTCATAGCTGCAATAGTCTCATCAGTAAGATCTTTTGGATTTGACGAGGTAAAACGAATACGCTCTACGCCCGTCTGACCAACAGCACGCAAAAGTTCTGCAAAGCGAGGCTTACCGTAAAGATCACGGCCATATGAGTTAACGTTTTGACCAAGAAGGGTAATCTCGCGAACACCATCTGCGACAAGGCGCTCGCACTCACCAATAACAGCCTCAAAGGTACGGCTGCGCTCGCGGCCACGAACGTAAGGAACAATGCAATACGTGCAGAAGTTATTGCAGCCAGTCATGATAGGCACCCAAGCGTGATATTGCTGAGCGCGGTTACTTGGCAGATCTGTGGAGAAGCCCTTGCCTTCCTCAGAAGTGTCTACAGCAACACGGTCATTCTCGCCCCTAAATGCGCTGGTGAGAAGTGCAGGCAGGCTTGCAAGAGCGCTGGTACCAAACACAACGTCAACGGCTGGAACCTTTTCACGGAGCTTCTCGCCATCGCGCTGTGCAATGCAACCACCAATAGCAACAATACGCTTGCCTGATGGAGGCGTTGGAGCGCTGACCATCGCAGAAGCCTGACCATAAAGACGCTGATCGGCGTTCTCGCGAACGCTGCAGGTCATAAAGATGACAATATCCGCGTCATCAGTATCTGAAACCTCATTGCAGCCACAAGCCTCAAGCAGACCAGAGACACGCTCTGTATCGTGCAAGTTCATTTGGCAGCCAAAAGTTTTTATGTGATACGTTTTTCCTACGAGCTCGGAATTTTCAATCATGCTTAAAGTACCTCGTCATACTCAGTGGGACTAACAGCTGGCGTCTGCGCATCAGGAGCAGACAATGTGTGGACATAAATGGCAATTTTTATTGCAGTTCTACTCTCCCCTGCAATTTCAATATCAGAAAACGTTGGAGCGCAGGTAATGTCCAATCCACACGGAATCAAGAATCCGCGGGCAATGGCAACAGCCTTGATGCCCTGGTTGACAGCACCCGCACCAATACACTGGAGCATAACAGGCTCGTTATCTTTAACCAGTCCTGCAATAGCTCCTGCTACAGAAGCTGGTGAAGACTTACTTGAAACTTTAAGCAAACCCATGAGTGCTCCAATTATTGTGCGTTTGTTCTACTCTTGCGACTCAATATCAAAAGTCACAACAATCTTGTTTTTACTTACACGAACACGAGGCTCAGTTGTCAAAGAAACGTAGTATTTCTCGGACAACTCAGCAAAACTCTGCTCCATTTTGCGAGAAAAGCTGCTGATATCAGCCTTACTCATCTTGAGGCCTCGATGATCTTTCATCAGATCAACTTCGCGAGAAACCCCTTCAGGTTCAACAGTGTGGCTGACCTGTGCATACACACTACGCAAAGGCTTAATCTGCTCAGCAAAAATTCTGTGAGCAGTTCTATCTGACATTGAAAGACCAAGAGACTTACAAACCTCAGAGAGCTCTGTTGCATCCGCTGCGGCCCTGAAGCGCTCGAGAACAGGAACGTTTTCAAAGCCTTCAACAAAGAGCAGGTCAGCGATATCAAGCGTCTGAGCAATTCTGCGACGAGCGGTAGCTGCAATCTCTGCAGCAGAGCCCAGCATTACCTCACACGAGCCTTTGACCTCAAGCGCAAAGTCACAGCAGGTGCGAATAATGTTATGAGGACCTTTAACGGTTGTTTTGATTCCATCCTCATTCAAACCACAGGTTGGCCAAGTAGACTGATCTACTCGCTCAGAAATTTTAGTAGTGTCTACCACAATCTGAATAACAGAGCCAAGTCCTGGAGCAGAAGCCACAACCTGAGCTGATTCACAGTTTTCTTTGATGGAATAGAGAGCCATGCCTCGGCCATGAATTCCCCAACGGTCCATATGCATGCTCTCAAGCTTTGAAGTTACACGAGCTTCAAAGATTTTCTCCTGCATGTCTTTTGGAATACCCTGACCATCATCAAGTATGGTGATAGTTCTGAGCGCACCCTCTTTTGAGGTTGCAACATAAATGTGACGAGCACCAGCGTCGCGAGAATTACGTAAGAGCTCGATAACAATATCTTCTACCGAACGGATATCGTGCTTTGCCTGTCTACGCTCTGCTTCTGCTACGCGTAAACGAACGTACCCCGCGCCGAGGGATTCCTCGACACGGAGTGCGCGCTCACCTCCCATGGAGGCGACAAAACCTGTTAAGTCAGTAGAAGTGGCTGCCATAAATTACTTAGCAACATCCACAGCACGAGACTCGCGAATAACAACAACGCGAACCTGTCCTGGATATTCCATCTCATCCTCAATTTGCTTAGCAATATCGTGAGCAAGAACAGTTGCCTCGGAATCGCTAATCATCTGAGGCTCAACCATAACGTGAAGCTCACGGCCAGCCTGCATTGCATATGTACGCTCAACGCCCTCATGTGCGTTAGAAATAGCCTCAAGCTTCTCAAGGCGCTTAATGTAGTTCTCAGCGGACTCACGACGAGCGCCAGGACGTGCAGCAGAAATAGCGTCTGCAGCCATAACAAGCATGTCAAGAACAGTATTTGGCTCAATATCTGCATGGTGAGCCTCAATAGCGTGAACTATCTCTGGACGCTCACCATATCGACGAGCAAGATCTGCGCCAATTACAGCGTGTGGACCCTCAACCTCATGGTCAATTGCCTTACCAAGGTCATGGAGAAGACCAGCGCGCTTAGCTGGAGCAGGCTCAAGACCAAGCTCTTCAGCCATAATGCCGCAAAGTACGGCAACCTGAACAGAGTGAGCAAGAACATTCTGTCCGTAAGAAGTGCGGTAACGAAGCTTACCAAGAGTTTTAACAATCTCTGGATGAAGATCGTGAATACCACAATCAAATGCAGCCTGTTCACCAGCCTCAAGAACGCGCTCATTTACGAGGGCTTCTGCCTTCTTGTAGAGCTCCTCAATACGTGCTGGATGAATACGACCGTCTGCAATGAGGTTCTCAAGTGCAACACGCGCAGTCTCACGACGAACGGGATCAAAACTTGAGAGAACTACAGTCTCTGGAGTGTCATCAATAACAAGAGAAACGCCAGACACCTGCTCAAACGTACGAATGTTACGACCCTCACGTCCAATAATCCTACCCTTTAGGTCATCGGATGGGATATGAACGGAAGTTACCGTAATCTCAGAAGCCTGATCTGCAGCAACGCGCTGAATAGCGGTAGAAATAATCTCACGGGCGGTTTTATCAGCCTGTGCGCGAACGCGCTGCTCAGACTCACGAAGAATCATAGCCTCATCGCGAACGCTTTCTGAACGAACACGAGCCAAAAGCTCATCATGAGCTTCATCTTTTGTAAGAGCTGCAATGCGCTCAAGCTCTTGAGACTGCTGGGAAACAAGAGAATCCAAATCATTCTTACGACGATCAAGCTGACCCTGAAGACTGGAGAGCTGATGCTCACGCTTCTCTAGTGCGTCAGTGCGGTGGTCAAGAGACTCTTCACGCTGAAGAATACGATTCTCCATGCTACGGAGCTCACTCTTACGCTTCTTCTCTTCTGCTTCTGCTGCCTGCTTAAGCTGAAGAACTTCTTCTTTAGCTTCAAGAACAGCCTCTTTTTTAACAGTTTCTGCCTGACGAGCTGCTTCAGAAGCAATGCGATCTGCATTAGTTTGAGCATCTTTTAACTGCTGCTCTGCAGTTTTAATCTTTGAATTACTAATGTTAGAGAGCACGCCGTATGCAAGGCCTACTCCTACAAGAAGGCAAATAATGCCTACTGCTGCTAATTCCATACCTACTCCTCAAATGGCGATTACAAAAGTGTTCAGGAGACTTTAGACACAACAGTGACTAAAGAACCCGCCATGAGCAGGGTTCATTGGCTGGTCATGCCACATGCAGAGATAGATCAAGTGTATGAGATACCTACTGTATACGTGACGCTGGTTGCCCAGCGGAAATGAGCCAATTCACGGCATATTTATCGTATAGAGCATTGTAACTTTTGTCAATAAATAGCAGGTAGGAAAAGTAAAGTACACCAATACAACAGACTTATAAGCTAAGCAAATATAATCATTCAGATGTGGCGTTTTCATCCAAAATCTTTTTAGCAACAGATGACGCTATAGAAAATGAATATCCCTTTGTGGCGAGAAACCTGACAAGCTTCTCATAATCATTTTTTCCCGATAGGTGTTTTCTCTGGGCCAAAGAATACGCAACTTCAAATTCATCCACGTCAGAAAAATAAGCGTCAGGCCATCCAGGGAGTGTCTCAACTTCAATTCCTTTTTTAGAAATTTCAGTTTTAATTTTAAGAGGACCCCAGCCTTGCGAAATTTTAGAACGTATATAGACGTCTGCAAAACGACTGTCATTAATCAAACCAACTTCAACAGCCCTCTGCACTGCAGGGTCTCTTACATTCTTCTGATAGCCATCAAGCATGAGCTTTTTTTGGAGCTCAGCTGTAGAGTAGTCCCTTTTTACAATCAAAGCCTCAATACGAGCTTTAATGCACTGCGTTGAAATCTCTTTTAGCTCATATAAAAACTCATTACGAGAAGAAGGTGTAAAAACGCCATCTTTCTCTTTGTTTTGAAGAGCACGAGCTACTGTTGGAGGGACAAAGAATTCCTCCGTCCCTCCAACTTCAGTTTCTAAAATAATCTTTGCCTTGGGCTTTGCTTGACCAAGAACTGCTTGTTTCTTTTGTGGAAGCTCAATTGTCCAAGAAATCTCTGACATTATTCAGCAGAATCTTCCGTTGCAACTGGAGTGCCAACTTCGGAATCCTCATCAAATACAAGACCACAAGCAACTCGTACTTTGTGATCAATCTCTTCCATAAGGTCTGGATTGGCCGTAAGGAAAGATTTAGCTGCTTCTCTACCCTGACCAAGACGCTCACCCTCATAAGTAAACCAAGCGCCAGACTTGTTAACAATCTCAAAGTCAACAGCCATATCAAGAATGGAGCCTTCTTTAGAGATGCCCTGACCATACATAATGTCAAACTCAGCAACCTTAAAAGGTGGAGCAACCTTGTTCTTTACAACCTTAACGCGAACACGGTTACCAACGTTTTCTCCATTAACCTTAATGCTGTCAACGCGGCGAATATCCATGCGGACAGTGGAGAAGAACTTAAGAGCCCTACCACCGGAAGTGGTCTCTGGGCTACCAAACATAACGCCAATCTTCTCTCTAAGTTGGTTAATGAAAATACAAAGCGTATTAGACTTTGAAAGAGAGCCAGCTAACTTACGGAGAGCTTGACTCATAAGACGAGCCTGAAGACCAACGCTAGAATCGCCGATCTCTCCCTCAATCTCTGCACGAGGAACAAGAGCAGCAACAGAGTCTACAACTACAACATCAATGGCGCCTGAGCGAACAAGCATGTCACAAATTTCTAGAGCCTGCTCGCCAGTATCTGGCTGAGAAATTAAAACATCGTCAATATCAACGCCAATACGAGCTGCATAGCCTGGGTCTAGTGCATGCTCTGCGTCAATAAAGGCAACAACACCACCAAGAGCCTGAGCTTCTGCAAGAATTTCTAGTGAAAGTGTTGTCTTACCAGAGGACTCTGGGCCATAAATCTCTACGATACGGCCGCGAGGAACGCCGCCAATACCCAATGCTGCATCAAGAGCAAGTGAGCCAGTTGGAATGGCCTGAATATCAAAGGCAGGACCACCCTCACCTAAACGCATAATGGCGCCTGCACCAAATTTCTTCTCGATCTCTGCTGTAGTTGAAGAGATAACCTCATCCCTCTCATCACCAGTAGTACGAGCTTTGATCTCTTTTGAAACTGCCTTTTTAGCCATGAATACTCCTTGCTCTTTCTGATACCACGATAATATAAGAACAGACGTTCTATGTCAACGTCAAACATATACTCTATAGAGGGAATTTGTCTGATTTCATACCTCTATTTTTCCGCTCTTAAGCAGTTAATTTCTTCTTAATTACAAATTTGACTGTATAAGTCCTGCATAGCCGCAGAAATTAAGAGACTCAAAACAAACTAGTTTTGAGTCTCCCTATTAAAATTGAATTTTAAGCCTTCACAATTGCTTCATGAACTAATTGTAAAGCCTGCAAAACAGCAGCTTCTCGCACCTGTTCTCTATTACCAGAAAAATGTTTGCAGACCGTATGGGTAAAGTTTTTGCTGTTAATGCCAAACCAAACTGTTCCAACTGGTTTACCAGGTTCTTCTCCTGTTGGTCCTGCTATTCCTGTAACGGAAACTGCAATATCTGAGCCAATAACGTCTCTAACACCCGAAGCCATCTGAGCAGCACAGGGTTCAGAAACAGCACCAAGGGACGGTTCATCAAAAATGTCTTTTGAAACGCCTAATACCTTTTGCTTAATCTCAATGGTATAGCTTACAACAGAGCCCTTAAGTACGCTTGATGATCCAGAGATGGCTGTAAGAGCGCCGGCAACAAGTCCTCCCGTACAAGACTCAGCGGAAGCAACGGTAAGACCTGATGCGAGGGCATCTGAAATAACACTTTGAGCTTCTTTGAGAACTTCTTCAGAGAACATGATCTTCCTTACTTTTAATAAGATTTGATACAAATATGGCGCCTCAGAGAGACGCCATCTTGTTAAACTTCAGCAATGTATTGCCAAGACTTTACAAAGTAGTCAATTCCTGACCAGGCCGTAAGAACTACTGCAACCCACATAGATACGTTAAAGATAAAGAGCAAAACGTCCTGAATCATTCCACCGGGAATGCTCGGTAAGAAAAGCAAGCCACAGATAGCGACCATAGTTGTTGCAGTCTTCCATTTGCCCAAGTCAGATGCAGCGATAACAACACCCTTTGATGCGACAACCATTCTCAGGCCCGATACCAAAAACTCTCGTGCAACAATCACTAAGAGCACCCAAGGAGAAACCATGTGCCACTCAAGAAGTACAAAAAGAGCCACAACAACAGCGAGTTTATCGGCAATTGGATCTAAGAACTTTCCAAAGGTAGTAACTTCATTTCTACTGCGGGCAAGGTAACCATCAAGCTTATCGGTCAAAGAAATGACAACATAGCCAATAAAGACAAGAAATGCTCCGAGTTTAAAGCCAGGTGTTGCTAGAGAATCGGCCAGAGATACACCTAAAAGCTGTGCAAGAAGAAGCCAAAAGGGTACCAGCACCACTCGAGCACAGGTAACAATATTTGCAGGTGTCCAAATTGTCTTTGATGACATGACCTATCCCCAACTAAACGGTTTTCTCGCCAGACTGCGCGTCTGTAGCGTCTACAATCTCGCCAATCATTTCATAGCAGAAAGAATCTACCAAGTCACAAAGGACAATATCTCCAACTGCGGCCTCTCCCTCTGCAATGTGAACCGCGCCATCGCAGTCAGGAGCCTGAAACCACGTGTGGCCGATAAGCTCAGTGCCCTCGTCAGATTCTTCAATTCCGTCAATAATGACCTCACAACGCTCACCAACGTGACGGGCAGTTGCTGCAAAGCCAAGCTGCTCAACAAGGTCAAGCAGGCGCTGTGTGCGCTCAATCTTTACCTCGTCAGGAACCTGATCAGACATCTTTGCGCCTAAAGTTCCCTCTTCTGGCGAATAGGTAAAGACGGACGTGTAGTCAAACTCCTGCTCCTGAATAAAGTCATAGAGTTCGTCTGATTCTTCGTCGGTCTCACCTGGGAAGCCGCACATTCCGGTAGTACGAAGAACCATGCCAGGAATCTCTGTTCTGAGGCGATCAAAAAGCTCACGAAGCTCCTGTGTAGAGCCGGAGCGACCCATGCGCTTAAGAATACGCTCGTTGCAGTGCTGAATAGGAATATCAATGTAAGGCAGAACCTCAGGTGTATCGCGAATGGTGCTAATGAGCTCATCGGTCATACCTTCTGGCTGCAGATACAAAACGCGAATCCAGCCCTTATAGGGACGGACTACCTCAGCAACCTGCTGCATAAGCTTAGCAAGCGTTGGCGTCTGACCGTCTTCTGTGTCAGGCATATCAGAGCCCCAAATGCCGGTATCCTGGCCAATCAAAATGACCTCACGAACACCACCTTCCATCAGCTCATGTACCTCTTGAAGAATCTCTTCAGCGGGCCTTGAGTGATAGTGACCACGAATGTACGGAATGGCGCAGAAAGCGCAGAATCTGTCACAGCCCTCAGAAATCTTGACAAATGCACTGGCGCCATCAATGGTGCGCAGCATGCCGTGAGCAGCAACAATAGACTGCGTTGGCTCGGGAATATTCAGAACGTCTGCGACAACGCTCACAATGCCATCTTCTTGATCTGCGGGAACAAAAGCAGCAACCTCAGGAAGCTGCTCATTAAGTTCTGCGCCGTAACGAGAAGGCACGCAGCCACACATAATAATGGGCAGCTTACGCACTCCCTCAGAAGCGCCTTCGGCAATCTCAAGGGTAGTCTCAATAGACTCTTCTGTTGCAGAGGCCAAGAACGAGCAGGTATTGATAATTGCAACGTCTGCTGACTCTGGATCTGCAACTTCACCAAAACCAGAGGCCAAAAGACGCGCACGCATGCGATCTGTATCAACCTCGTTTTTAGCGCATCCTAACGTGATGTATAGGACGTTATAGCCCCTATCGATAGTTGTTGAACTGAAGGGGCTGGCCATAGTCTTTCTCCTTAAGGCTTGCAATCACAGACTGAAGAACATCGCGAGAAGCGCTAGAAACACGCAGCTTATCGCCCTCAACGGTTGCCTTAGCCTTAACTTTCATATCACGAATATCTTTAGCAATCTTCTTGGCAGTCTCCTGGTCAATACCAGAAACAATAGAGCCAATCTGACGCACGGTAGAACCTGCTGCAGGAATGGGGTCCCCCCAACGAATAGCAGTCAGATCAATTCCGCGCTTTACCAGCTTGGAGCCAAGAACATCCCTCACCTGAGATGCAACAAAATCTGCAGGAGCCTCAATAGTGAACTTACCCTCTTTCTTAGAGAGCTCAAGTGTTGCGCCAGAATCTTTTAGATCATAGCGCTGGGTAAGCTCACGAGCTGCCTGCTGAAATGCATTATCAACTTCCATCATGTCTACTTCAGACACAACGTCAAAGCTTGATTCTTTAGCCATTTCCCCTCCGTATTACCTGGGCGAGAAGAACTTCTCGCCCTATGGCGTTTAGTTATTTGAATTGCTGTTGGAATTCTGGTTGTTAGTTGTACCAGTAGTTCCGCTGGTTGTGCTTGTTGACGTGCTGTTTGTTTGAGTTCCTGAGGCGTTTGCTCCGTTAGCGTCAGCAGGTTTAGTACCCTGAATGGTCAAGGTGCCAATACCAGAAGCATTTGCGTCAAATGGCTTAGCAGTACCATTAACGGTTACCGCAACAGCACCAGGAGTACCTGCAAGAACAGTCATGGAGTCAGTGACGGTGTATGTCTGAGACCATGGGCCGGTAATAGCGTCAGCCTCAACACTCTTGCCGTCAACAGTAATCTCAACCCAACTGGTCTGACCATCTGCAACAGTAACCACTACGGTAGTCTGCTTAGGAGTCTCTTCCTTCTTTGGCTCAGTTGTAGTGGTGCTCTTAGAAGCATCAGTAGAATCCTTCTTAGAGGTGTCCGTGTTGCCGCTGGTGGTAGTGGAATTCTTAGAAGAATCAGTTGTTGAGTTATTAACGCTTACCGTCTTAGTTGTAGTAGGCGTGGTTCGTGCGGTCATGCAGGAACGAACACTGAACAGCAAAACGGCAGTAATGATCACAACAACAAGAGCAAATACGGTGGCAATGGTGCGGCCCGTATCAGAGAAATAATTCTGAAGCGCTCCCATAACGCCTGGTCTTTGAGGAGCACGGCGCTGTTGAGCGGCGGCGCTAGATGGCTGGCGACGACGAACATTAGGCCTATCTACCTGCGCAATATTTCTAGAGCCACGGCGACCGGAAATAGTAGATGCTCGCTCATAAGGATCAGTTACATTGTCATAGCGAAGGTCATCGGTGTAATCGCTTGGAGCAACAGTTCTTCTGGTTACATCGTCTTTATAAGCTGGCATGCTAACGCCCGCAATACCTACACGTCTGCGCTGAACGCCACCACGTGTACGACTTGCCATGGTCTTCTGGCGAGAAGCCTCTTCAATACCGGCATTATACGCATGACCTGTGGCGTAGCGAGAATATGAGTAACCGCCAGCGTCCTCTTCAGATGCCTGAGCACCCAGAGGTACACCGGTTTGCCTGGAGCGAACACCAGAGGTAGTTGCAAATGCGCCCATATCGCCAGCTGGTCCTCCCGATGTGGGGAGAAGACCGTGGTACTGCACGTATGCCTTTGGTCTGCTACCGGACTCGTTTACAACGTCATAACCAGCAATGCCACGACCAGACTGAGTATCGCGAGTACGGCGACGCAACTCATGAGAATAGGTGCCGTTTTCAAACTCGTAGCTCTCCTCCTGGAAGAGGTCTACAATCTCACGCGGATTGAGTCCCAGGTAGCGAGCATACGAAGAGAGCATGCCCTGAGCATAACCGCTCTGCGGCATGTTCTTAAAATCGCCTTCCTCAAAAGCAATAAGTGCCTGCTCTTTGAGGCGAAGAATCTTTGATGCTTGCGTGATAGAAAGTCCGAGTTGACGTCGACGTTCTACGAGCATCTCACTAAAACGAGGGCGTGGCATGCTTACTCTACCTCCCTATAGGCAGCGTCTTGAACTTTGAGCTCTTCAAGAGCTTCTTTATCAATAAGAACTTCTCGAGGCTTTGATCCGTTAGCTGGGCCAACAACACCCTTTGCCTCAAGCATATCCATAATTCTACCAGCACGAGCATACCCAACAGAGAGCGCTCTTTGCAAACTAGATGTAGAACCTAGCTGAGAATCCACAATAATGCGCGCAGCTTCCCAAATAAGCGGATCGTCTGCCTGTGCCATACCGCCAACTCCCCCAACGCCATCAGCCTGTGTTGGAGTTGCAACGGTCAAGATATTGTCGTGATATTCCGCGGTGCGCTGAGTACGGATGTACTTAACAGTCTCCTCGATTTCCTCGTCAGAGACCCAGCAACCCTGAGCGCGATTAGGCTTCTTACCACGAAGTTTAACCAGCATATCGCCCTTACCCAGCAACTGCTCTGCACCCTTTTGGTCCAGAATAATGCGGGAGTTCAAAGAGTTATCAACAGAAAGTGCAACACGGTTATCGATGTTTGCACGGATCAGGCCGGTTACAACGTCAGCAGAAGGACGCTGTGTTGCAACAATCAGGTGAATACCTGCAGCACGGCCAAGCTGAGCAATACGAACAATGGAAGACTCAACGTCTTTGCCTGCGACCATCATAAGGTCAGCAAGCTCGTCGATGACAATAACAAAGTATGGCATGTGCTTTGGAGGGTTCTCCATATCAGCGTACTTATCGCCATCAACATTTCTGTTGTACGTCTTAATATCACGAACCTTGTAATGCTCAAATACTTTCAGGCGGCGCTCCATCTCGGTGACGCCCCACTGAAGCGCACTTGCTGCCTGCCTTGGCTCAGTAACAACTGGAACATACAGATGAGGAAGACCAGCGTAACCCGTAAACTCAACGCGCTTTGGGTCAACCATAATAAGGCGGACCTGCTCAGGAGTTGCTCGCATGAGCATAGACATGACAATAGCGTTGAGCAGGACAGACTTACCAGAACCGGTAGTACCTGCTACCAGCAAGTGAGGAAGGCTGGCAAGGTCAACAACAATTGGCTTGCCCTCAGAATCGCGACCAAAGGCGCACTCAAGAGGACCGCCCTTTGCAAACGGAAGAACGTCAGCCAAGTTAACTGCCTGGGCTTTCTCGTTAGGAATCTCAATACCAACCAGAGAAGTTCCAGGAATTGGTGCAAAAATACGAACAGACTTTGCCGCAAGTGAAAGCGCAATATCGTCCTCAAGATTGGTGATCTTGTTGACGCGCTCACCCTCTCCCATCGAAATCTTAAACGTAGTGACAGAAGGACCTGCAGTCCAACCAACCACCTGGCTCGAAAGGCCAAACTCCTCAAGCGTAGCCTGGAGTCTCTGAGCAGTAGCTTCAAGCTCATCATCGCTTACGGCTGAAGTGGCCGAGTTCTTGTTTGTCTTCAGAATGGTAAATGGTGGCAGCTCATACGACTCATCGTCATCGCCTGGCCTTTTAAGCTGGTCAGGTGTGGCGAGAAAATCGGGTGTCGTTTTAGCTTTACTCTTAGGTTTAGCCTGTTTTGTTGTAGGAGCAACATCGGCTACAGCAACATCGTTTTTCTCAACAACTGCATCATCTGGCTGGTCTTTCTTCTTAGAACGAAGCTTATTCTTAGCTTTATCAATGAGCGTAGTAGGAGCATCTCCTGCGTCCTCTTGCGCCTCTTCTTCCTCGTAAAGACGGGCGTCACGCTTAATGACAGAAGTCTTGCGATTGCCCAGATACGTGGTCTCCCCTTCACCGGTCTCGTCAAAGAGAGAAGACTGGTTGTTTGCGCCACGTCTACCCTGCTTCTTTGCAGGCTGTGGAGCATTTGCAGCGTAGAGCGCCTCTTCTTTTGCAAGAGCACGCTCTTCTTTACGGTAGCGATGATTCTCACGCGCTTCATCCAGGCGGAAGCTTACGCGCTCAACCATGTCAGAAATGGAGAAGCCGCAGATAACAACACCGGCAATAATAAAGCCAACCAAAAGGACATTGCCCACCACGCGGCCAACAAAGCGCAGCAAAACCCAAGCAATTCCGCCGCCCACATAACCTCCGGCAGCCTCTAGGACTTTTGTGCCCAGAAGCATATCTGGAGCAGCCTCGGCACCTGGGAAGTTAAGTGAAATAAGAGCAAGGGCAGCAAGAACGTCCAGCGTTAGACCAATTGCAATACGCGTTGAGATTCCCTGATCATCACGCATAAAGAAGGTCATAGCAAAGACAAATACTGCAATGGGAAAAAGTAGTGCTCCCGTACCAAAACAGAGCTTGAGCCCATGACCCATCGCGCTGGTAATAACAGCGTTAGAAGGGACAATAATGGACAAAAACAGAGCAATTGCAACCACTGCAAGAACAACACCAATGATATCGTTCTGCAGTGGGCTCAAGCCTACTGCCTGGGAAGAAGCGGCATTTCTAGAATTTCTTTTTGCTGCGTTTGAGGTGCGTTTAGAGGGCATTGGGCTTATACCTCCATAATGACCGGAATAACCATTGGTCGAGTACGAGTTTTGCTCCAAAGGAAGTTAGAAAGGGCGTTACGAACGCTCTTTCTCATTGCTTCAATGTTTGCACCTTCGGACTTTGAGGCCTTCTCGATTGAATTTCTCACAAGATTCTGCGCGTCATTCATAAGCTCATCATCGTCAGCAAATGAAACACCGCGGCCAGAAATCTCAACAACACCTGGCTTAAGGTTGCGACCAACAAGGGTTACCACAGCTGTGACAATGCCGTCCTGAGAAAGGCGCTGACGGTCACGAAGAACAACAGGGTTAGCGTCGGTGACAGAGAGGCCGTCAACGTACACTACGCCAGACTCAACCGTCTTACCACGAGTAACCTTGCCGTTTCTCATCTCAAGCGTGTCGCCGTTATCAAGAATGAAAATGCGATTAGCAGGAACGCCCATCTGCTGAGCAAGTTCTGCATGAGCACGCAGGTGAACAGCCTCACCGTGGACTGGCATAAAGTTCTTAGGACGAGCCATACCAAGCATAAGCTTGAGCTCTTCCTGGCTACCATGACCAGAAACGTGGACAAGTGCCTTTGATTTGTCGTAAATCTCGCAGCCAATCTTAGAGAGAGCGTTGATGATGGACTGAACGCTCTTCTCGTTACCTGGAACAGGAGTTGCAGAGATGATTACGGTGTCCTGAGGACGAATGGAAAGCGACTTGTGCTCGCCGTTGGCCATGCGCGCCAAAGCACTCAGAGGCTCTCCCTGAGAACCAGTGCAGAGAACAACAATGCGATCATCTGCAAGTTTATCAACGTCGTAAGCATCAATGATGTCTTTGTCTGCGATGTTGAGGTAACCAAGCTCACGCGCAACCTTTGTGTTGGTAATCATAGAGCGACCGGTAACAACAACCTTACGCTTTACCGCAACAGAGGCATCGCACACCTGCTGCAGGCGGTGAATGTGGCTTGAGAACGACGCAACAAAGACGCGACCAGTTGCATTCTTAATGATGTGACGAAGCGCCGCACCAACAGAAGCCTCGGATGGGGTCATACCAGGGCGATTAGCGTTGGTTGAGTCAGACAACAGCAGGTCAAGGCCCTCGGAGCCAAACTTGGTAATAGCCGCATAATTTGGACGCACGCCATCAATTGGAGTCTGATCAAGCTTAAAGTCACCAGAGTGAATAAGGGTTCCTGCAGGGGTCTTCATATGAATACCAAAAGCTGCAGGAATAGAGTGAGTCATCGAGAAGAACGTGATGTCAAAGGCGCCAAGCTGGACCTTTGAGCCATCAGTAACCTCACGAAGCTTGGTGCCCACAATCTTGTGCTCAGCAAGCTTGCCTTCAATAAAGCCAAGCGAGAGCTTGCTGGAATAGATTGGCACCTTACGAGTAAGGTCCATAAGCAGGTACGGAAGAGCACCAATGTGGTCTTCATGACCGTGGGTAATCAAAATACCGCGAAGTTTATCTTCATTCTCAAGTACATAGGTGTAGTCTGGCAAAACTAGGTCAATACCAGGCTGTTCGTCATCTGGGAACATTAAACCAGCATCAACAAGCACCATATCATTACCGTATTCAAAAACGGTCATGTTCTTGCCAATGCCATCAAGTCCGCCCATAGGAATGACTTTAAGAGCTGGGTCTTTCTTAGGCATTAAAAAACTTTCCTTTCAAAACAACTTTCTATAACAGACGCAACCCAAAGGGCCGTCTACAAGACTTTTTGCAAAATCTACATGTTGTTAAATTATATAAAAAATCTGCACGTATTACGCTATATATTCCCAAAGAATCAAAATCTCAACAGAATAACAAGAGAGCCCCGACATACATCGAAGCTCTCTTTACTATCTCATGTGTATAAGGTCTCGCATGGCGAGAAACCCATTGAGTTTGAGTGTAGCTTATGCGTCGTGGTGACGGCGTGGCTGCCTACGCTCAGAGTTGCCGTTGTCGTTCTGACGACGTGGACGGCGCTCCTCGCGCTCCTTCTTTGGAGCGCCCTGTGGTGCCTCTGGCTTATCAAGACGGTCAAGAGAAATCTTGCCCTTCTCGTCTACCTCAAGGACCTTGACCTTAACCTCATCGCCAACAGCCAGGACATCCTCGATCTTCTCGACACGTCCCTGTGCAACGCGGGAAATGTGAAGCAGGCCGTCTTTGCCAGGAAGGAGCTCAACAAAAGCGCCGAATGGCTGAAGACCAACTACGCGGCCAGTGTACTCCTCGCCTACCTCTGGAACCTTGACGATGGCCTTGATGCGCTCTGCAGCAGCCTCAGCAGCACCATTGGTACCAGCGATAAAGACGGTGCCATCCTCCTGGATGTCAACGGTTGCGCCCGTATCCTCCTGGATACCGCGGATAACCTTGCCACCAGAGCCAATGACGTCGCGAATCTTATCGGTTGGAATGGAAAGCGAGATAATCTGTGGAGCGGTCTCTTTGGTCTCAGTACGAGGTGCAGGAATCTGCTCGAGCATCTTGTTCAAGATGAACATACGACCCTCTTGAGCCTGGAGAAGTGCGCTGCGCAGAATCTCTGGAGTAAGACCAGTTGCCTTGTTGTCCATCTGCATTGCAGTAATACCCTTGGTGGTACCGCAGACCTTGAAGTCCATGTCGCCAAGGAAGTCCTCAAGACCCTGGATATCAGTAAGAACAACAGTCTTGCCGTTCTCCTGGATAAGACCCATTGCAACACCAGAAACAGGACGCTTCAGAGGAACGCCTGCATCCATAAGGGAAAGCGTAGAACCGCAGGTAGAAGCCATGGAAGAAGAACCGTTGGACTCCATTACCTCAGAAACAACGCGGATGGTATAAGGGAACTCTTCCTCAGAAGGAATAACAGGCAGAAGTGCGCGCTCTGCAAGAGCTCCGTGGCCAATCTCACGGCGCTTAGGGCTGCCCATACGGCCAGTCTCACCGGTGCAGAATGGTGGGAAGTTGTAGTGGTGAATGTAGCGCTTGCCGTCCATTGGCTCAATGGTGTCAAGGCGCTGCCACTCGTTGAGCATGCCAAGTGTACAAATGGAGAGAACTTGGGTCTGACCACGCTGGAAAAGACCAGAACCGTGAACAAGTGGCAGGTAGTCAGGCTTGACCATGATTGGACGAATCTCATTAGCTACACGGCCATCAACACGCTCGCCGGTCTCAACAACCATAACGCGCATTGCGTGCTTCTCAAGAGCCTTGAGCTCAACTGCAATAGCGCGGCTCCAAAGCTCCTGCTCCTCCTCGGTGAACTGAGCCTTGATCTCGTCCATCAAGTCAGCAACCTTCTGCATACGGGACTGCTTGTCAGCATCCTTAAGAGCAGCGCTCATCTGATCGTAGTAAGCAAAGATACGGTCGTGAACCTCAGCGATTGGCTCGTCAAGGATGTACTCGCGCTTAACGATAGGACCGTTAACCTCTTCCCACTTAGCAATGAACTTCTTCTGCTCCTCGCAGAATGCTGCAATTGCCTCCTGGCCAAATGCCATAGCAGAGAGCATGTCCTCTTCGGAGATCTCATCTGCGCCAGCCTCAAGCATGGAAATGAAGGTTGAAGAGCCTCCAAGCTCAAGGTCAAGATCAGAGTGATCGCGCTCTTCGTAGGTTGGGTTAACCAGGAACTCACCGGTATCAGCGTTGCGACCAATACGGACGCACGCAAGTGGTCCCTCAAAAGGAACGCCACCAACAGCCAGAGCAGCAGATGCGCCCATGACAGAGATGGTATCAACAGCATTTACCTGATCAGCAACAAGAGAAGTTGCGACAATCTGAACCTCATTGCGGAAACCTTCTGGGAAGGAAGGACGCAGAGGACGGTCAATCATACGAGCAGTAAGGGTTGCCTTCTCGGATGGACGAGCCTCGCGCTTGAGGTATCCGCCAGGAACGCGACCAACTGCGTACATTTTCTCAATAAAATCAACAGTCAGTGGGAAGAAGTCGTAATCCTTACGCTCCTTAGAAACCACTGCAGTGAGAAGTACGGTGGAATCGCCGCACTTAACGATACAGGCACCTGTTGCCTGCTTTGCGAGCTCACCAGCCTCAAGGGTGTAGTGCTTACCGTAGAGGTCAAATTCGTGAGTTACTTTAGTCATTTCTTTCCTCTTCTATCTCCGTTTGCCCCATTGCAAACGGGCCTCAAACATAAAGGGCGCCAGACGGCGCCCTAAAAAGCCAACTTACTGGATGTTGTCGCGGATACCCAGGGAAGCAATAAGAGTACGGTACTCTTCAATGTCGTTCGACTTGATGTAAGAAAGAAGACGACGACGCTTACCAACGAGCATCAGAAGACCACGACGAGTGTGGAAGTCCTTCTGGTGGGACTTCATGTGGTCGGTGAGCTGACGAATACGCTCAGTAAGAAGAGCAACCTGAACCTGTGCGGAACCGGAGTCCTTCTCGTCCTTGCCGTACTGCTTGATGAGCTCAGCCTTACGATCCTTAGTTACTGCCATAATAAACCGCCTTTCGCGTTGAATACTCCTTGTACTGAGAAGGTAGCCGGCAGTGACTAGCCCCTAAGAACAAGGAAATAACCTACAAGAGGATACCAGTTACTGGTGAACTTTGCTAGTAAAAATACACTTCAGCTAGATACTGAGCAAAAATTCAAATGCCTTGAGGCGCGCTTCAAGGTGTGTAGCCGCCCAAATATGCGCACTGGTGAGCAAAAAGAGCGCAGTTTCTGGAGCAATCTCGGCAACAACAAGCTGGTCAAAGGTAAGTTTTAGAAGCGACGACAACCACGAGAGCTCAAGTGGAGTTACCTCAATGGCGCCCTCAATCTCATGCGCACAACTTCCACACAATGCACCACCAGCAGCTGGCGAGAAGTACGTCAGAGCTTCATCTCCACAGGCAATGCACGATTCCAGCTCAGGACGCCAGCCTTCGTGTGCCAAAACCTTAAACACATAAGCGGCAACGACAAGATCTAAATGTTTATCGTCATCTACTTCTTCGCAGGCTCTGAGAGCGCGAGAAAGTAGCGGATAGAGAAACGCGTCCTCAATGCCATCAATGCATGAAAGACGTGCAACCTCGCAGATAGCTGACGCGGCCGCTACCTTAGAGAGATCTCCGCGAAGTGTGGCATGCGGCTCAAGCAAGGTTGCCTCGGACAAGATGTCAAGCGAGCGACCTTCTGCCAGCAACACATCTAACTCGCAAAAGAGTTCAACACGAGCAGCAAAGCGACCGCCTGGCTTTCTGGCGCCCTTTGCGACAGCTCGACGTTCTTCTCCCGAATCAGAGAGCATGGTTAAGATGAGATCTTGCTCGGCAAGTTTTGTTCTATCAAGCACAATAGCTTTAAGACGAGTGGTCTTTCTACCAGGCACAACTAGTCCTCAGTTGAGTAGCCTAGGCGCTTAATCTCGTTGGCATCACGCCTCCAGAGAGGCTGAACACGAACCTGAAGGTCAAGGTAAACTTTGCGACCAAACAGCTTCTCCAGGTCTTTTCTAGCCTCGACGCCAACGCGCTTGATCATGGAACCACCCTGGCCAACTACAATGCCCTTTTGTCCTTCTCGCTCAACCAAAATGGTGGCAGAAATGGATAAGTGACCGTCCGTTGCTACCTCATACGAATCGCAGACAACGGCAACAGAATGAGGAACTTCCTGACGAAGGTTAAGCAATAACTTCTCGCGAACAAACTCTGCTACCAGGTCTTCTGGCAAAGCGTCAGTCTCCATGTCCTCTGGGAACCACATAGGACCCTCGGGAAGATGCTCAGAAACAAGCGAAATAAATGCCTGAATATTAAAGTCTTCTGACGCGGAAACAACAAGCACGTCATCAAAGTGAGCAAGAGCCTGTGCAGCCTCAAGCTGCTCTGCCACCTGCTCTGGTGTTGCAATATCTGCCTTAGTAATAACCAGCAGCTTAAAGGCGGCGTGTGCCTGCTCAACATGATTGGCAACCCACTCATCACCACGGCCAACAGGCTTAGTGGCATCAATCAAAAAAGCAATTACATCAGCGTCGTTGAGTTCTCCCAGCGCAGCTTTATTGAGCTCTTTTCCAAGAGCATCTTTAGGCTTGTGAAGGCCTGGAGTATCTACAATGACAAGCTGGGAGTTATCTCCGTTTACCACTGCTCTAAAGCGACGACGCGTAGTCTGAGCAACAGGGCTTGCGATAGCCACTTTCTGGCCCATACAAGCGTTCAAAAGCGTGGACTTACCAACACTTGGACGACCAACTAAAGCAACAAAACCGCTCCTAAATGGAGTGGTCTCAGATGAAGTATTTTCAGAAACTGAATTGGCGGTCATACGTCCTCCAACTTACCAATGAAAAATTGCACGCGAGAAAATCAAAAGTCCTATAAGAGCTGCGGTAATGCTAATACAGCATGAAGCTGCCGCAGCAATATCTTTGGCTTTACCAGCCATAGGATGAAACTCTGGAGAAACCAGGTCTACCACAGTTTCTATTGCCGTGTTGATGAGCTCTGTGGTTAAAACGGCACCAATACACGCAAGGACAAGTGCCCAGCTTACGGCATCCAAGCCAACAAACAATCCCGCAATCACGGTCAATACAGCAGCTACTGACATACGGCGCAGGTTTGCCTCTTGAGCAAACGCTTGACGTGCGCCTTGTAGCGCAAAAAGAAGACCGCGCTTAAAGCTTGGATGTCTGCCCTTAGATCCCGGAATCATTACTCGTCAATCCCCTCGCGGTGGCGAGTCAACACAACTGGCTCTATAGTCCTATCCGTTGAAAGCAGAGCAACAAGGGAGTCTTCACGAGCCTCCATAACCTCTGCCTCATCGTCTTCAATGTGGTCATATCCAAGCAGGTGAAGCATGGCATGAACAAGCATGAGTCTAAACTCATCTGCCTCCGTAGTGCCATATTCTTTTGCCTGGTGAGAAATAAAATTAGGAGCCAGAATAATATCACCCAACTCACACATCTCACCAGGAGCCAAATCTGGATCATCAGGGCGTTCTACCTCAAGTGAGATAACGTCAGTGGGCACATTTTTTTCTCGCCACTCAAAGTTTACCTGCTGAATCTCTGCATCGCTAACAATAGAAATGGAGACCGTGCAGGGGCGCTCAACGCCCTCTTCAGAAAGTACCAGATTGCAATCAGCTTCAATCTCTTCCACAGAAATTGGCGACTCGACGCCCTCTTCGATCACAATGTCGTACTCGTTAACCACGTTACTCCCCTAGCTGTTTTTTCTCATACGCAGTGTATGCATCAACTATCTTACCAACCAACGTATGGCGAACAATATCATTTCTATCTAAATCAACAAAAGCAACGTCTTCAAGGTTACCCAACACCTGTCGAGCAACATCCAAACCACTTTTGCCTACAAGGTCTCGCTGTGTTGCATCGCCCGTAATTACAAACTTTGACGAGAAACCCAATCGAGTAAGAAACATTTTCATCTGCTCAGGGGTGGTATTTTGTGCCTCATCCAAAATGACAAACGCATCATTCATGGTACGACCACGCATAAATGCAAGCGGAGCAATTTCAACAATTCCCTGTTCAATGAGGTTATTTGCGTACTCCATGGAGGTCATATCAAAGAGCGCGTCATAGAGCGGCCTAATGTAGGGATCCAGCTTTTCTTGAAGCGTGCCTGGAAGAAAACCAAGAGACTCTCCTGCTTCTACAACAGGTCTTACTAGCACAATTCTGCTGATTTGCTGAGAAGTCAAAGCGGCAAGTGCCATGGCAACTGCCAAATAGGTTTTTCCGGTACCTGCAGGACCAATACCAAAGGTTATAGAGTTGTTTGCAATTGCCTTGGTATACGCTATTTGACCTTGTGTTTTAGGCTGAATTGCTTTGCCTTTATGAGTTACAAACAGGGTACGTGTTCCCGTTTGCTCTAAGTTGGCATTTCTTTTTGTACTATCAAGCAGCAACTTTACGTCTTCAAGCGTGGGCCTAGTTCCAGACTCGACCATTTGAATGAGGTGAGAAAAAATGAGCGTTAACTGCTCAATTTCTTGAGAAGTTCCCGACAAAAAGATTGCTTTGCCTCTGACTGAAATAAGAGCCGCACATGACGCTTCAATTTCTCTGAGCAAACTATCAGCTGGACCTGTCAGATATAAAGGATCCACTGAATCAGGAATAGTTAAGCGAATCTGTGTTGGCTCCATGTTCCCCCAATTTATAAACGAGTAGCTTTTAGCATTCCATTAGGTAAAACTTCATCAAAGCGCATAGCGATAAGTTCATCAAGTTCAATAGTAGGATCAACTTGGACATCAAAAAGACCGCCAGAAATTCCCCTACCAGGATACTGTACCACCACATTATCGCAGGTACCAACAAGCTTCTTAGCAGCATCAAAGCGCATAGCATTACCCAGATCACGCATTTTCTTTGCGCGCTCAGCCATCACTTTTGGATCTACCTGATTTGGAGCAGTAGCCGCAGGCGTTCCAGGTCGCTTGGAATACCTAAATACATGCATCTTTGAAAAGCCCATCTGACGACAAAACTCATACGACTCATCAAATTCTTTATCAGTTTCTCCAGGAAAACCAACGATAAGGTCCGTTCCCAAAGCAATGGTTGGCAGTACCAAACGTGCTTCCTCAACAGCCTTGCGATAAAGCTCTGTCCTATACACCCTACCCATACGAGCAAGCGTAGCATCACAACCGGATTGAAGGCAGATATGCAAGAAAGGTGCAATTCTCCCGCTGGAAGCAGCAATTACCTCCACAAGACGGGCAGTAACATCAGGTGGCTCAAGAGAAGAAAGACGAAGACGTCCTACCTTAGTTTTTTCAAGCACATACTCGAGAAGATCAGGAAGACGTAGAATTCTTCCACCTTCATCCTCAAGTTGAGCCTTATAGCTACCAAGGTTGATTCCTGTAAGAACAACCTCTTGAGCTCCTCTGCTCATTGCATCTTTTACCTGCAAAACAACTTCACGAGGGTCTAGAGACCTGCCTGCACCTCGTGCCTTCCACACAATGCAGAAGGTACAACGATTATCGCAACCATCTTGAATTTTGATGCCAGGGCGCGTACGACCTGTTGGAGTAGGCTTAGAGATGACAAGTCCGTCATCGCTTACGGATTCTGGTGCAAAACCTAGCTCTTCAAGAACCCTATCTGCAACTTTGTCCTTCTCGGCTTCTACAACAACGTTAGGAGCAAGCGAGGCAAGTTCATCAGCAAAAAGACTTGCAACACAACCCGTTGCTACTACAAGAGGGGCTCCTGGCATAAGTGCTGCTTTACGCACAGCTTTTCTCGTCTTAGCTTCTGCTTCTGCGGTGACAGCACATGTGTTGATAACAATTGCCTGAGCCTCATCTTCTTCAACAATGCGACACCCCATGCGAAGCAAAGAATCCGCCATTAAATCAAGCTCAACGCGATTTACCCTACATCCAAGATTTATGAGTGCAATACCATGAGCCATTAGCGCCTCTTCTTGGAAGTCTTTTTGGCGTTCTTATTTTTGTGATCTGAAGAATCTCTGCCTTCAGATTGAGCAGCGTGTGACTCATCTTGAGTGTCATGAACACTACTTTGTTTACGCTCATCAATAAGTGAGGTGAGTGTATCTAACTGATTTTTGGTCAGTCCTGTTGAAGTCTCAATGTGAACCAGAACGTAAAGGTTGCCGCGAGCCTTAGTATGCAAACGAGGCATGCCTTTACCAGCCACGCTTAGCTGCTGGCCATACTTACAACCTGCAGGTATAGAAATCTCAATAGTTTCATCTTTGATAATGCCGTCAATGGTAACAGTAGTACCAACAATTGCCTCAAGAGAATCTACACTAACTGAAGTAAAGAGATCGTCTCCCCTGCGCTCAAAGTCTTTATGCTGGGAAACCTCAATAGTTACGATGAGGTCACCAGAGGTATCACCCCTGACACCAGCCTCGCCCTTGCCGGTAATAGAAATTGACTGGCCAGAATGAACGCCTGCAGGAATTTCAACAGAAACACGTTCATGGTCAGGAGTTCTTCCTTGGCCACCACAGGTCTCACAGGCATGTTCTACTTTTTTGCCTGTTCCTTGGCACTCTGGACATACTGTCTGAGACTGCATCTGACCAAAGACGGTATTTTGAACCTGAACTACCGTGCCCGTACCGTGACAACGTGGACAGTCTTCAATTTTTCCACCTTCACCAAGGCCGGTGCCATTACAGTCATCACAGGTAGAAAGTCTGTTATACGAGATAGTTTTTGTGACACCCGCAGCAGCCTCTTCCAAAGTGATAGAGAGTCTAATTCCCATATCACTACCACGAGTATGCTGAGCAGCGCCTCGACCGCCATGGCCGCCGCCAAAGAAGGAGTCAAAGATATCTCCAAAGCCGCCAAAACCACCGCCAAAGATATCTGACATATCCACATAGCCGCCACCAAAACCGGATGGACCATTAGGATCACCATAACGGTCATAGTTGGCACGCTTTTGCTCATCTGAAAGCACAGAATAAGCTTCGTTTACTTCTTTAAACTTCTCTTCTGCATGAGGATCATCAGAAACATCAGGGTGCAGCTTTCTTGCCAGCTTTAGAAAAGCTCGCTTGATTGTTTTTTGGTCTGCATCACGAGCAACACCTAAGAGCTCGTAGAAGTCTTTCTTCTCTGCCACGCTTACTAACTCTCCCCTTGTAAAACCTAAAACTTAAATTCCCATATAGCCGACATGGCCTAATCCGACCGTACAAGCATACAAAGTCATAATAATAATTGAGTAAAAGGCACCGTTGATAATTCCCGAAACAAAGGCATTTGCAAAACTTCTCCACCAGCCAGCGTTCATCTTTACACCATCTGCAAGAACGTTTCTCATGCCAAATATCAAAAGTGGAATCAACACAATGGCAAATAGTGGTGAGCGTAAATTAAGCGCCACAAACACAAGAAGCATTGCAGTTATACCTGTGATACGAGCTCCCGCGCGTTGGCGAAACGTCAACTGCTCTGAAGGAACCTTAATATTTACGATAAAATCGCCGGTTGCAGAACCATTTGTTCCTGCATTTCCCATTCCAGGTACTCTGACCTGGTCACCATCATGTGAATTAACTGGTACATCAACCATAATTTCGCTTGCAGACAAAACACGTCCAGAACCACCACAAACGTCGCATGGGTCCTGTACAACGTGTCCAGCACCATCACACTCTGGACAGTCAACCCTAAACTTACCTACTCCAAAAATGGAAGAAAGATCAATGTCAATATGGCCCGTTCCATGGCAGGTAGGACAGGTAGTTGCCTCAGCTTTATGCTGAGATCCCTTACCAGCACAAGCATCACAAGTAATAAAGCGTTGATACGTGATGCCTTTCTTAACGCCATTTTTAGCGTCTGTATCATTCAGCGTTAAGTCATAGACAATATCTGCGCCAGTCTGAGGCTTATATGCGCGAGAGCGCTTTTGAGATCCTGTAGTCCAGTTATTAAAGTTAATATCGCCAAACGGGAAGCCTCCCTCAAAAGGAGAATCTCCATAGGCAGATCCGCCTGGATAACCAGAGGGGCCATAACCGCCACCGTAGAAAGAGCCGCTTCTCATTGCGTCATAACGACGGCGTTTCTCGGCATCTGATAGAACAGCATATGCCTCAGAAACCTCTTTAAAACGCTCTTCAGCATCAGGCTCTTTGTTGACGTCTGGATGAAGCTTGCGAGCTTTAGTTTGAAAAGCTTTTCTAATTTCTTCAGCTGTCGCGGACTCAGAAACACCAAGGATGGCGTAGTAGTCCTTTTCGTTCATAGCAGCCATGAAATCTCTCCGATTCAACCCATAACTAAATCTGCATCATGAGAACGTTTGAAAGTGTACCCACTTGTTTTGAAGTTAATGCAGCACAAACACACTACAGACGTAAATCCCAAAGACGTCCATAGAGCTCGTTTCCAAGCAGCCAGCCCTTCTCGGTAGGTCTATAGGTTTTTGCACCATTTAAAACATCTGCTTCAACACGGTCCAATAATCCGTCTCGCACGCATGTATCAAACACATCTTGTAAACGCGACGCGCCAAATACCAGCTCAGACTCAGTCAAAAGCGCAGGAGAAATTGGTTCCATAAGGCGAGCGTGCAGCATCAAATCTTCTGCCACAGCTTCTCTATGAGTCAGAAATTCAACATCAAACTCTGTCGAGAAGAGCGATGCACCTTCAGCAATTTTTCTTGGAGAATCAAGGACCACCAGTCGTGCGCGAGCAGCGTCTTGTGGGCGTGTCGGTAAGGAAGTATTCTGCTCCGCAAGCATATCGTACTCAGGTGCGGTGAGCATGCTTGCAGCGCTGGTACCTAGACCTAGGTACGATTCCCCTGTCCAGTACATCTTATTGTGCTTGCAACTCTTCTGGTTGCGGGCGTAACTTGCTACCTCGTAGCGAACAAATCCCGCTGCTTGAAGCGCCTTTGAAGCAGCTTGCATTCGATCTGCCTGCACGTCGTAGGCGTTCCAAGGAGTGTCTTTATCTTGGGTTTGTTTGGCCAACGCCGTGCCGTCTTCAATAGTAAGTGGATAAACGCTCACATGATCTACTCCAAGCGAGACAAACCTTGAGAGCGAATACTCCCAGGAACGCTCTGTTTGCTCGGGAATAGCACACATGAGGTCAACAGACACGTCATAGCCACGCTCTTTTGCGGCTAAAACCCTGTCATTAGCAAGCTCTGCCGAGTGAACTCTGCCAAGACTCTTAAGCTCATTATCGTTAAAGCTTTGAACTCCCAAAGAAATTCTCGTTACCCCACCTTTAGAGAGATTGGCGAGAAGATCGTCAGATAGTGAGTCTGGATTTGCTTCCATGCTGAACTCACTAGGCTGCATAAGAGCTGAGACGTTCTGCGCCAAATCTACCGCATCTTGACCAAGCAAGCTTGGCGTTCCGCCGCCCATATAAACTGTTTTTGTGGCTGATAACAAACCAAGCTGAGCGGCCTCGTCTAGCTGATGTTTTAGTGCTTTAACGTAAGTATTCATGCGACTGTCATCTTGTCTTGTAGACCAAGAAGAGAAATCGCAATAGAAGCATTTTTGAGAACAAAACGGAATATGCAGATAAAGTGCAGAGGTAGCCGTTTGATTGTATTTAGACTGCCAAGAATCCACAACAGACCACTAGCTTATAGATGGATTGTGCTCAGGAGATTCCTGCTCACCCTCAAGTTGCTTGACGGTTTCTTTAATCTCGAGCGCCAGATCAATAAAATCTTGAGCCGTAACGCATCTTACTGACTTACCGCGCCAATACGCAGCATTTGGAATACCTCTAAAATACCAGGTAGAAAGGCTTCTAGCGCGAGCAATATGAATATCCGCAGCGTCAAGCAACCTTACATGCATCATAAAAGATGCAAGCATTTGGTCAAGCGTTGGAACAAGCACAGGTTGACCCTCAACTAAAGCTTGAGTGTTTTTAAAAATCCACGGATTTCCGTACGTTCCGCGAGCAATCATTACAGCCGTTACACCTGTCTCTGTAAGAGCATGAGCTGCTGCTTCAGCAGAGAGCATATCGCCAGAGCCTATAACAGGAATTGAAACAGCATCGCAAACTCTATTAACGGTCTCCCATTCCGCCTGACCTCGATACATCTGGGTGGCAAAGCGGCCATGAATAGCAACAGCAGACGCTCCAGCAGCCTCCATGGCGCGAGCAAACTCAGGTGCCACTTCCTCATCCTGACGTCTACCACGCCTAATCTTGACAGTGACAGGTACGCTAACCTCAGACAGACAAGCCTTAACCAAATCTGCAGCAAGCTCTGGGGTATCGAGAAGGGCTGAACCCTCCCCTTTTTTAACCACCTTAGGAACAGGACAAGCCATATTGATATCGATAAGAGCCAGCTTATCCCCTAAACGCTCACTAATCTGAGCTGCTGCTTCTTTAAACTGATCTGGCTTTGAACCAAAGAGTTGAACAGCAATATCAGGCTCTGTTGCAAGAGGCTCTACAAGCTCCCAGGTTTTATCGCCACCATAATGAATTCCTGCAACAGAAACCATTTCTGAATACGCAAGACCTGCTCCGCCAGCTCGAGCCATAGTGCGATACACGCCATCGCTGACACCGGCCATAGGGGCCATAAGCACGGGATTTGCAGACAGGCGCTCCTTAAGTGAAGTACCTGACGCAAAAGGAATAATGCGAGAAGAAAGACCAGCTTCAGGGGCACAGGTTGCAATAATAGTTTGAAGCGATTCCACAGATACCTTCTACTCGTCATCAACCTTGAGAACAGCCAAGAACGCCTCTTGGGGCACTTCGACTGAGCCAATCTGCTTCATGCGCTTCTTACCCTCTTTTTGCTTTTCAAGCAGTTTGCGCTTTCTGGAAATATCGCCGCCATAGCATTTAGCCAAGACGTCCTTTCTACGTGCGCGAACGGTAGAGCGAGAAATGATTTTATTGCCAATAGCACCTTGAATAGGAACCTCAAAGAGCTGCTGAGGAATGATGCCTTTTAGTCTGTCGCAAAGACCACGAGCAAGATCATATGCTTTGTCTTTGTGAACAATAAACGAAAGCGCATCAACGACGTCTCCAGCAAGCAGGATATCAAGCTTAACCAGGTCAGAAGTGCGATACGAATCAAACTCATAGTCAAGTGAGGCATAACCTTTGGTTCTACTCTTAAGCTGGTCAAAGAAGTCCAGGATAAGCTCGGCCAAAGGAATACTAAAGATCATCTCGACGGACTTATCAGACAGATACACCATGTCTTCAGATACGCCACGATGATCAACAACAAGCTGCATAACCGTACCAACAAACTCAGGAGGCACAATAATTTTTGCCTTTAGGTATGGCTCATCAATGCGGTCAATCTTGGTAACCTCTGGAAGATCTTGAGGACTGGTAATCTCAATCATAGTTCCATCGGTCTTATAGACGTGATAGTCAACAGAGGGGCTGGTAGCAATCAAGTCCAGGTCAAACTCACGCTCAAGACGTTCTTTAACAACTTCCATGTGGAGAAGACCCAAAAAGCCTACTCTGAAGCCAAATCCCAAAGCAACAGACGTCTCTGGAGACCACGTAAGAGATGGATCATTAACGTGCAACTTATCAAGTGCGTCACGGAGATTCTCGTACTGTTTGTTATCAACCGGAAAAAGACCGGTAAATACCATTGGTTTTGCCTCGCGGTAACCTGGTAGTGGTTCTGAACAAGGATTTTGCTTATAGGTCAGCGTGTCTCCAACGCGGACAGCTTCAGGGTCTTTGAGGCCGGTGACCACATAGCCAACTTCACCAACAGAAAGCTGGTCAACAGCCATCTCAAGAGGTCTCTTAGCGCCAACTTCTTCAACAAGAAAAGGCATAGAGCCCTGCATCATAAGGAGCTGATCGCCGGCTTTGATTGAGCCATCAAAAACACGTACTGTAGCAACGACGCCTCTGAACTGGTCAAAATATGAATCAAGAATAAGCGCCTTAAGAGGAGCTGTAGGGTCTCCCTTTGGAGGAGAAACCAAATACACCAAAGCCTCAAGAAGCTCGTGAATACCCTCACCTGTTTTACCGGAGACACATACCGCATCATCAGCCGGGATAGCAAGGACATCTTCAATTTCTGCACGTACCTCTTCAGGTCGAGCAGATGGAAGGTCAATCTTATTGATTGCAGGAACAATATCCAGGTTAGCGTTCATGGCCAGCATGGCGTTTGAGACAGTCTGTGCCTCAACGCCTTGCGTTGCATCAACAACCAGCACTGCACCCTCACAAGCAGCCAAAGACCTTGAGACCTCATAGGTAAAGTCAACGTGGCCTGGGGTGTCAATCAGGTTGAACTGATAGCGCTCTCCGTCATCTGCGTCATACATGACGCGGACTGCGTTTGATTTAATGGTAATTCCACGCTCACGTTCAATGTCCATAGTGTCCAAGAGCTGTGACTCCATATCGCGTTCTTCAACGGTATGAGTAAGCTCCAAAATGCGGTCACTGATGGTAGATTTACCGTGATCGATGTGCGCAACAATAGAGAAGTTGCGAATATGTGAAGTATCCTGTGTATTCATAAGGAAAATAATAGCGTAAACTACCCCCTTCGTGCTATACTTCAACAGCTGCCTCAAACGTGTCTCAGCGAAGAGGCCTCACATAGTAAACACCGAAAGGAACCGCACGTGGCTAACATCAAGTCTCAGAAGAAGCGTATTCTCACCGCTGAGAAGGCACGCCAGCGCAACAAGGCTGTCCGTTCCGAGCTTAAGACTGCTATTAAGGCAGTTCGCACTGCTGTTGAGGCAGGCCAGCTTGAGGACGCACAGGTTGCAGCTAACAAGGCATCCCGCCTTCTTGACAAGGCTGCTTCTAAGGGCATCGTACACAAGAATCAGGCTGCTCAGCGTAAGAGCGGCGTTCAGAAGCTTGTTAACACCCTTAAGTAGTTCTTATCTACTTTTAACTTTTTAAAACGGACTCCTTGGAGTCCGTTTTTTCTTACCTGAATTCTTTGAATCTACACATTTACGACGCCGCACAGAGTAAAGATAAGCTTGGTCATTGTGGTTGTTTTATCTTCTCCACTCTTAAGACCACGTTCTGCATCTGCACAGAGGCCCAGAATATGTTCAAGCTCGCCATCTGCAAATTGACGCGCCCATCGTGCATAATTTCTTACTTGCCAGTCCTGCTTGCCCAAAACTGGAGCAATTTCCCGTTCTGTACCACGCTTAACCATAGACCTGGCGCAAATAAGCTCTCTTACGCGTCCAGTCATAAGTGACAGATTTCCAATAGCTCCCGATTCATCCATCTGACTGTAAAGCTCCAAAGCCTTTTGAGCATTTCTCGCTGATAAACTGTCGAGAAAATCCCACGGCTTGACCTCAACCACTCGTGCAACATGAGTTTCTACAAATTGAACGTCAATTGCACCAGGACGACCCAACAGAGCTGCTAGAGATTTAATCTGAGAATCGAGCATGGTGGTATTATCGCCAACACGACTTACAAGCTCGTTGGCCACATTTGCTGGAATTTGTAGCCCATACTTTCTTCCAAGATCTCCTATATATTTAGGCAATTCACTTCTGGTCATTGCACCACAATTAATAACTGCGAGCTTACCTAAAGCATCAACTGCTTTGTAGAGCCTTGTTGTTTTTGCAAGCGTCTTTGCAGAAAGCATCAGCGTGGTAGTTGGATTGGGGTTCTTTAGATACTCAACAAGAGCCTCGGACACAGACTTAGGCAATTTACCTGCATCATCAATGACAACAATTCGTCTAGAATCACCCATAGGAAGTGTTTGAGCGGATGACAGAACAGATTCTGGAGTCAGCTCAGCGCTTACAGAAATCTCATCAAGGTTAAACGTAATAAAACTCTGGTTAAGACGGCTTTTAAGTTTGTCAATAGCCCTCGCGCGCTTCATCTCGTCAGGGCCAACAGCCAAATATGCAGCTAGTAGCTTAGCCTGCTCCGCCATCTTTTTCCTCCTCTAAATCTGTATCTACTTTAGCATGTTGCACACTTACCCTAGGTCCATGTTCTCCGGGAAATACGGTGACGTCTCCATAATCTTTTGTGCAATAAAACCTTGCGCCAACACCCTCTAAGATATCCACCGCTTCCTGTTTAGGATGACCATAACGATTATTTTTTCCAGCACTTGCAATTGCTACCTCGGGTTTTAGCACACGAGCAGTTTCTGGATAAAGCGACTTTGCTGCACCATGATGTCCAACTTTTAAGAAATCTATATCGCCTACATCGCCTGAATCCACCGTCTCTTTTGTCTGATCTCTTTCAGCGTCTCCCGTTAAAAGCGTAGTTAAGGTATTTTGCCCATCGTTATACGTCACATAGAGCTCAACCGACGCATTATTAGCTTCTTTAGCTTTGTATCCCCTATGTGGCCACACAACGCGGATATGAAAGCGGCCGACATCAAATTCATCACCATATAAAACTTCATAGGAGCTGCTGCCGGAAATCCTCTGAATAGCTCTCTGAAGCTCAGGTTTTTCTTGTTTTGCTATTCCTTCTCCAACTAATACCCGACCTGCTTTCACCGAACCAACCATATACCTCACGCCACCAGCATGATCCTCATCAAGGTGTGTGAGCAAAATAGCATCAAGATATGAGATGTGTTGTCGCTCTAGAGCGTCATTAACCACATCTCCCACACTCGTGTCTACGAGCAGAGAATGCGCGCCGTCACTGAGCAATATGGCATCGCCTTGACCAATATCCATCACACAAATTCTTGTTGGCGAGAAAAACTTCCAGTAGATACTTAAACCCAAAATAAGCATAAACACCATCAAACAAATGCCAGATAAAACTACTCTTTTCCCTTTTGGCCAAAACACGTAAAGAGCCACCATTGCTGCAAACACAAGCAATGAAACTATCCAGCTCATGTCAGTTAACGACACGCTTGCAAAAGATCTTTCGGATAAAAAAGAAGTAAGAGTCTCTATAAACTGACCAAGAAAATCCACAAGGCAGAAAGCAACATCTTGAGCCGGTTTAAACCAACATAAAGCTATTGCCCCAATTCCAAATAAGCTCAGAAGAGAAAATAAACTTGTAATCAGCGCACTTGAAAGAGGAGCAAGAAAAGAAAAATGACCAAAGTACATGCAAGAAATTGGAAGGCACGAAAGCTGAGCAGCGGTTGTGGCACACATAGTGTTTCGTACGTCAGAAAACGGTTTTCTAAGAATCTTCTGTATTTTTCCATATCCAGATATGTGAAAAGCAATTTTTGCATAGTACTGAGCAAGACCGCCGTAAATATTCATGCCAAAAATACATGCTAAAGACAAAGTGAAAGCAATATTCACACTTAGCTGTGAATCTATACAAAGCATAAATAATGCAACGATAGAAACTGCTGAGAGCGTATGATTTTTTCTTCCCACATATTGCATTACGTATTTTTGTTCAACAAGAAGCATTGCCCTCATAGCAGACGCAGGTAATCCACAGAAAAGCGCGTAGCTACTGAGTAAAAATAAATTCACTACCCCTCTTAAAAGAGGTTTTATCGTTAGCTTTTTAAGAAAAGCGTCAATAAAAGCAGAGAGAATTACCATGTGACAACTAGAAATTGCAATGAGATGCATTAGACCGCAACGCATAAATATTCTAGGAATGTTAAAGCTATACAAGCTAGGCCTATAGGCACAAAGACCACATGCAACTAACGCTCGACCAAAGCTCTGTTCTGGTTGGAGTTGAAAAATACAGTTTTCTCTAAATTGAGCAACTTCTCCAATAATTCCCTCTCCATAGGTTTTTGAATTCACCTTGGTTATCTGAATTGAACCAAGTACTCCCCTCTTAAATTGTTCTTCTGAAAACTCCTTATCTTTATAGTGTGTAAACCTGCCTTCACAACAAAGATGCGTTTCTCGCAAGAATGGTTCCTTGGCATGTAGCCCCACAGATCCAATGCATCTACCCTGGTACATGACGTTTGCCTGACCAGTCCATGAATGATTTTTATAAACTAAATCTCTTGATACGACTAATTCAAAATTATGTATAGCGGTTGACTCTAAAAGATCTACCGATGCCATTTGACTGACATATATAAAAGAAGATCTGATTAGAATTATTACAAGTGAAAGTAAAACCACCCCAACAGTCATAAGGCTAGTATGCGCGTATTTTACATACCAAAGTCCTAAAGCTGCTGCCATACAGCTTCCTAAAATTTGAAGCAGAATAGTATCAAGCGTTACGTTTCTTGCGATAAAAACTTGCAGCCATACGCAAACAAATAGCAAGATACAAAGGCTATACGGAATAAAAGGCCTAGTGGGTTGTTCTATCACCTTAGACACGAATATTGTCCTTGAGCTGATCAAACTTTTTCTGGCCAATTCCAGAAACACGCATCAAATCTTCAGTCGTTTTAAAAGGTCCGTTCTTTTGTCTGTCTGCAACAATTCGCTGAGCTAGCCCTTCTCCCACACCTTGAAGCTTGGTTAATTCTTCTACAGTTGCTCGATTAATATCTACAACTGTCTTTTTATCTCTCTTCGTATTTGTTTGCTTATTGCTTGTGGCTTTGTTTTGCTCTGGCTGTGGAATCTCTGGTGGCGGCTCTTCTCCCTTTTTAGGAATATATATTTTTTGACCATCTTCAACAGGAGCCGCTAGATTAATCCCTTGCCCGTTTGCATCTTCAGTTAAACCTCCTGCTATTTGAATAGCATCATTCACGCGTGGGTTTGCCATTTGTAGAGCGTAAAGTCCTGGTGACTTAACAGCTCCATCAACATGAACCATCATTTGAGGAGAAGCTTCTTTAATCTTATGATCAGCTCCTGGCTGATCTGTAGCGTTATCTTCTTCCGTATGTTGTAGATTTTCTGTAACAGTCACTCCTTGCGTAGAGTCTGCTTGATTATGCGATCTATCAAAAGACTCCGATGTTCCAGCAGAAATTATTCCAATTAATACAACTCCTGACACAACAGCTAGGACAACCACAGCGGCAACCGCTATGAGTTGTTGCTGAGATAGATTAAATCTTCTCATCAATTTATTAATTACTTGAGTGCGGTTATTTGAAATCTGAGCCATACAATCACCTCAGATTTATATTCAACTATTAGGTTAATGAGAAGCGCTACTTTTAAAGATTCATCTAATAGCTTTGTCCTAAAACTGCTGGTAATCTGACACAGTTATCAACAATTGCCAGATATATTGCACAAACTAACAAGAACAGAATTGCTCTAAATAAGACTATCAAACCACTCGCATAAAAAATCCGCCCTTTTACGGGGCGGATTCTAAAAATGCATCTGAGCAAAGCGATCAAAAGTTTTGAGCAGTGAAAATATCCTAGTCAGCAATAAACTCTGCAGGAGCAAGTTCTTTATGACGAGCAGCAAGCTTTTTAGGTGGCTTATATGAAGGACACTGACTAAAGTCAATGTACTCAATATGCTGCATAAGGTCATCAATCATGGCTTCATGATCAAAGGAATTCCATGCTTCAAGAACTTCTCGCATTCTTGCATGAGTCTCAGGACGGCGAGGCATAAACAATGTGCAGCAATCAGGAGCCGTCTGCGTTGAGATATCAAACGTGTTGATATCTTGGGCGCGACGGATGATTTCTTGCTTGTCAGAGCCAATCAAAGGCCTCAAAACAGGTATGGTGACTGCCTCGTTGACAGCAGCAATGTTATCAAGCGTCTGAGAAGCAACTTGACCAAGTGACTCACCAGTTACCAGGGCTTTAGCACCCTCAAGCTCTGCAATTTTCTGTGCAATGATGTACATCACGCGACGATACATAATGACACGAAGAGCCTGTGGAACAGCAAGGGAAATCTCACGCTGGTGCTCGCCAAAGGGCACAACATACATTCTGCCAATAAGACCAGCAGGCTCAAGAGCCTCAATGATATCCTGGCACAGATATTCGCTGGTATCGGAAGTCATGGGGCGTCCAGAGAAGTGAACAGGAATAACCGTAGCTCCCCTACGGCCAACCATCCATGTAGCAACAGGCGAATCTATACCGCTAGAAAGAAGCGACACTACTTTGCCCGCAGTACCAACAGGAAGACCGCCGACGCCGTGAATAGATGCAGCGTAAACGTATGCGTTACCCTGAACAACGTGTACATAGACCGTCATATCCGGATTATGCATCTGAACTTTTTTATCAGGGAAATTCTCGCAAAGGACTGCGCCTACAAGCTGGTTAATCTCAATGGAATGCTTTGGATAGACCGTTGAGGAACGACGAGCATGCACTTTAAACGTAGTAAAGTCACCGGACTCCCCCAGCGCCTTCACGGCGGCGTTACAAAACTCCTGCTCATCTAAGCCACAACGATACGCCAAAGAAGCACGCGCAACGCCAGGAACCTGGGCCACAGCATGTTGCAGCTCTTCAGTTGCTTGTTTATCAGTGGTTTCTACAAGAAGGTAGCCAGAAATGCGAGAAACCCCCGCCACTGGAAAGTGTCGGAGGGCTCGTCGCAAATTTGTTACCAACTGATTTTCAAAAGTGGATCGGTTCTTACCCTTTAAACCAATTTCGTGGTAGTGAACCAGACATACTCTTTCAGTCATAACTCTTAGTAAACGATGGTGTTCTCGCCCTTAATTGCCTCGTCAAAAGAATCTTTAACAAAGCCAAGGGTACCGTCGTTAATCTCTTTCATAGCAATAGAGACAGAATCTTTACCACTTGCAACAGTAGTAATGTCATCAAAATCCTGAACAGCGGTTACACGCAGGTGCTGACCGTGAAGCATATTGTTAATATCGCAAGCACGCTTAGAAGCAAGTGAGCAAAGCAAGAATGGATTCTGCTCAGTCTTCTGAAGCAGGCTGTCAATCTCAGGCTTAATAACAGACATTAAAGCTGACCTCCGTCTGATTCATAGTCATCAAAAACTTCCTCGAGCTTGCTGAGAGCAGTCTCAAGGTTGTCGTTCACAATGCAAACAGTATAGTCGTTTGCATGCTCCATTTCACGCGAAGCATTAGAAAGTCTCGTAGAAATGGTCTTCTCGTCTTCTGTACCACGACCTCTAAGGCGCTGCTCAAGCTCTTCAAATGAAGGTGGCTTAATAAAGACGAGAATGGCGTTGGGATATTGTTTGTGGACCATAAGTCCACCCTGAACGTCAATCTCTAGAACAACAGACTGACCTGCAGAAATTAGGCGATCAACCTCGGATTTGAGCGTGCCATAGCAATGGCCATGAACATGAGCCCACTCAAGGAATTCACCAGCATCAACGCGCTTTTTAAATTCTTCATCGGAGAGAAAATAATACGCAACTCCATCGACTTCTCCTGGTCGTGGAGAGCGCGTAGTAGCCGAAACCGTCAGGCCTAGGTTTGGGCGCTTGTCCCTCAACAGAGAGACAAGCGTTCCTTTTCCTACACCTGACGGTCCAGATACTACAAAAAGTTTGGCTGAACGAGCCACTACTTGGTCAGTGCCTCGAGGAGCTGCTCACGCTGACGAGCGCCAAGGCCCTTAACGCGGCGAGTTGCGGAAATTCCGAGCTCGTCCATAATCTTTGCTGCCTTTGCCTTGCCATAGCCAGGAAGGGACTCGATAAGAGCGGAAACCTTCATACGCTCAGCAATAGGATCGGTAGAATCAAGGACCTCTTTAAGGGAGACCTTACCAGTCTTAACCTTCTCGCGAAGCTCTGCGCGAGCGTGACGAGCCTGAGCTGCCTTCTCAAGTGCTGCCTTGCGCTGCTCATCGGTAAGTGTAGGTAGAGCCATTGTTCCTCCAAACATCGTTTTCGTACGTCATATACGAAACTCAATTTAATGTGCCTTTTGCACTTCAGCAAAATAGTTTGCCACATAACACGTTATTTACAAGGGGTTTTTTAATATTTACGCATCAAAAACCACCTGTTCACCATAATTCCAACAATTTCCGTTAATTTTTGAGCTCTGAAATGATGGATTCAAATGCTTCGACTGGATCGTTTGCGCAGGTAATTGGCCTACCAACTACCAATTTGCTTGCTCCGGCCTTAATTGCAGCTGAAGGTGTGGAGATTCTGACCTGATCGCCCTTCTCGGCACCTTCTGGACGTACTCCGGGGGTCACGATGAGTGCATTTGGTCCCAAAAGCTCTCTCATTTCTTGAGCTTCCTGAGGAGAGCAGACAATTCCGTCAGCGCCAGCGTGATAAGAAAGAGAAGCTAAACGAGCAACTTCATCCTTAATAGATCCGTCTACACCAATGGAGTGAAGCGCATCCTCATCCATGCTGGTAAGCACAGAGATAGCCACCAGTTTGGTACGGCCAGACTCATCAACGCCACGCTCTGCTGCAGCCTCTTCTGCACCCTCTCGACCAGCAGAAATCATCTGAGCGGTTCCCAAGCCATGGATAGATAAGATGTCTGCACCAGAAAGCGATGCAGAGTGGACAGCACCTTTGACCTGGAATGGAATGTCATGCACCTTGAGGTCCAAGAACACCTTGAAGCCGCGAGCATGCATCTCGTCCACCATCGAGGGTCCGTAGCGATAAAAAAGCGTCATGCCAACCTTAACCCAGCGCGCATGGCCGGCGAGAAGATCGGTGAGCTCCAGAGCTCTTTCTCTTGTGCAATCAAGCGCAACAATAACGGCGTCGCGTGCCTGCTCGTCTGTTAGCATTCAACAGCTCCAATCAGCTCGTGGATGTCAGATACTCCCTGAGACTTTGCCCAGTCAGTAAGCTCGTTCAGAATACGTGGAGCGCACATCGGGTCGTAAAGGTTTGCAGAACCCACCGAGACAGCCGTAGCGCCCGCAAGGATAAACTCTGCAGCATCCTCGCCCGTTTCTACGCCGCCAACGCCACAGATAGGAATGGAGACCGCACTTGCGCACTCCCAGACCATACGGACAGCAGCATTGTGACAGAGAGGACCACTCAGGCCTCCAGTTGGCTTAGAGAGCCTGCTCTTTCTTGTGTGGACGTTAATTGACATGCCTGGAATAGAGTTGATTAACGTAAGACCATCAGCGCCTGCGGCCTCAAAAGCCTTACCAATCTCGGCAACGTTGACGGGGGCCATCTTAACCAGAATGGGCAGCTTTGTCAGAGGACGAACTGCCTTCATAATCTCTGTAGCCTGCTCTGGAGTACCACCGAGGGGCTTACCGCCCTTCTCGAGATTTGGACAACTCACGTTAAGCTCAATAGCTGAGATGTGCGGATTAAGCTCTTCAAGGCGCTCGACAACATCAATCATCTCCTGAACGGAGTGTGCCGCCATCTGCATGATGACGCGCGTACCACGGCCTTCAAGATCTTTCATGTAGTCATCAGTGTGGGCGATAAAATCGTCCACTCCAGGGTTAGCAAGGCCAACGCTGTTCATCATGCCGCCGTTGAGCTCGCACATACGAGGAGCTGGGTTTCCTTCCCAAGGAACGCGAGCAACACCCTTCATAGTAATGGCGCCAAGCAGAGAAACGTCGTAGAAGCCCTCAAACTGCCAACCGTAGCCAAAGGTACCCGCAGCAGTGTTGATAGGATTTTTCATCTGGATACCGCCAAGATTGACGGCCATTTTTACCTGATCTACCATGCGATCTCCTTTGCCTCAAAGACAGGTCCAACCATGCAAGCAGACGCATAGCCGCCCTTAGCAAGTGGGACATTGCAGGTATTGCATGCACCAAAGGCGCAGCTCATCATACGCTCCATAGAAACCTGGCAGGCAACGTTGTTGGCAATTGCAAGCTTGGCCACGCTTCTCATCATAGGCTCTGGACCGCAGGTATACACAGCGTCCCAAACACCTTGGCTCAAAGGCTCTTCCAAAGCTGCTGTTACAAAGCCCTTAGTACCCTTAGAACCGTCATCCGTTGTGACGTACACGTTTTGTGCGCCCAAGGCGAGAAGATCTTCTTCTCCAAAGAGTTTCTCGGCAGTTTGTGCGCCAATGACCGCGTCAAACTCAACACCTAGCTCGGTAAGCTTACGAGCCGCCGCGATAATTGGTGTGATACCCACACCTCCTGCTACCAGGACGCTTCTCTTGCTAGAAGCGTTAAGGCGCCAGGGGCGGCCGCAAGGAGCAGTCATGTCACTGGCGTCACCAGGCTTCATCTGAGAAAGCCTGCGTGTACCCTCGCCTACCGTTGCGTAGATAAGTTCCAGCGTATCGGTAGCTTTATCAGCAAGCGAGAAGGACAGCGGAATGCGAAGAATATGGCGCTTATCGCCTGGAACATTAACGTTTACAAACTGACCAGGCGCTAGAGACTTACAAAGACCTGGTACCTTGAGCTGGGCTCTATACAGATTCTGGGCAACCTGGGTATTACTCAGAACCGTAAAGTCAAATACCTGTACATTTCCACGTAGTGGCATTACTTTTCCCCTCCAGGAACAACTACTTCATTGGCAAGAACTCGCTTACCATCAACAAACACATCTGTTGCAACACCATAGAGCTCAGCACCAATGAAGGCGGAGTTCTTGGACTTGCTCTCAAAATACTCTGTCGTAATCTGAATCTTCTTTTCTGGGTCAAAAAGGGTCAGGTCAGCCTTGTAACCTGCAGCAATCTTAACAGGCTCAAGACGCAGAATACGACGAGGATTAACGGCCATTGCGCGAACAAGACCAGTGTAAGAAAGCTTATTGGTGCGCACCATATTGGTAACCATCAAAGGCAGCGAGGTCTCAAGGCCAATGCAGCCAAAGTAAGAGATTTCCCACTCACAGTCCTTCTCATGAGCTGCATGAGGTGCATGGTCGGTAACAATACAGTCAACTGTACCGTCTGCGACTGCAGCCTGAAGAGCGAGCGCATCCTCAGCAGTTCTGAGCGGTGGATTCATCTTAAGATTGGTGTTATACGTATCGGTAATGTCATCTTCAGACAAGAAGAGGTGGTGAGGGCAAACCTCTGCAGTAACAGGCAAACCCTCCTTCTTAGCTGCACGTACCAGCTCTGCTCCCCTGCCCGTTGAAATGTGGCAGATGTGCAGAGGACAGCCGGTAAGGCGGCAAAGATCAATGTCTCTGGAAATCTCCAGCTCCTCGCCAAGTGCTGGCCAGCCAAACATACCAAGTCGCGTGCTTGCGCGACCCTCGTTAACAACGCCACCAGCACTGATGGACTCAATCTCACAGTGAGCAGCAACAACGCGGTCAAACTGGGAGACGTACTCCATTACCGTGCGCATCATACCAGCGCTTTGAACACCGTGGCCGTCGTCAGAGAATGCGGATGCTCCCTCATCAACCATGTTGCCAATCTCAGCAAGCTCCTGTCCCTTAGAACCCTTGGTTAGAGCACCCATAGGACGGACGTGAATGAGACCAACCTCATTGCCACGATCAATCTGGAAGCGAACAGCAGGCCCGTTATCGGTAACAGGATTGGTGTTAGGCATAGTAGCAACATCAGTAAAGCCACCATGAACCGCAGCCCTAGAGCCCGTCTCAATGGTCTCTTTGTACTCAAAGCCAGGATCTCTAAAGTGAACGTGCATATCAACAAGGCCAGGGGTAAGCACCTTGCCCTTTGCATCAATAACAGTATCACCCTCTTGAGGTGCAACGGTTGCTGCTACTTCAGCAATAGTTTCTCCATCAATACGAACGTCCAGTACCGCGTCAAGATTAAGCTGCGGATCTACAACACGCGCGCCCTTAAGCAGAAATGCCATCAGAGTCTCCTCCCAGAAGCAAATACATTGCGGCCATGCGCGTCAAAACGCCTGCATTGACCTGGTCAAGAATACGAGAGCGAGCGCAATCGGCCACCTCGCTGTTAATTTCCATGCCACGGTTCATAGGACCTGGGTGGCAGATGATTGCTTCGGGCTTCATCAGCTTACTGCGGCGCTCGTCAAGGCCCCAAAGCCTGTTGTACTCACGGCGAGAAGGAATAGGAGCTCCTTCCATACGCTCCAGCTGCACGCGAAGCATGTACACGACGTCAACATCGCCAATGACTTCATCAAAGTGTGAGGTCTGATAGCAGCCAAACCAGCTTGGATCGTCTACGTGGAATGTTGGAGGTCCAACTAGAACAACCTCTGCACCCATAGTCTTGAGTGCTGGCACCAAAGAACCAACAACGCGACTGTGAGAAAGGTCGCCGACAATAGCAACCTTGAGACCGTCAAGGTGTCCAAAGTTCTTGCGAATGGTATAGAGGTCAAGCATGGCCTGAGTGGGGTGTTGATGCTTGCCGTCACCAGCGTTGATGACAACGGCATCAGTGTGCTCAGTAATCTTCTGCGGTGTACCTGCAAGTCTTGCACGGCAGATAAACATATCAACGTTCATAGCGTCGATAGTCTGAATGGTATCTGCCAGAGACTCTCCCTTAACAACAGATGAGGTAGATCCTCCCATGTTCAGAGCGTCGGCCGAGAGGCGTTTCTCGGCAAGCTCAAATGAGGAGCGAGTCCTGGTAGAAGGCTCTAAGAACAGGTTAACAATGGTGCGCCCACGAAGTGCCGGCACCTTTTTAATGTCTCTGTTATTTACAGCTTCAAACGACTGAGCTGTATCAAGAATCTGCTGGATATCGTCACGCGTCAGGCTGTTTGTATCAATCAAATGTTTAACTGAAAGCATTAGTTTCCTCCCTCAATAAAGGGGTCAGAATAGTCAGCTTCGTACAGCAAGACGCAGTCCTGACCATCAATTTCTTTAACATTTAAGCTGACTACCTGGCTCTTTGATGAAGGAACATTTTTTCCCACATAGTCAGGTCTAATAGGAAGCTCGCGATGACCACGGTCAACTACTACGGCCAATTGAACGCGCTCAGGACGACCGTAGTCGATGAGCGCATCAAGTGCTGCTCTGATAGTTCTTCCTGTCTGAAGAACATCGTCTACCAGCACAACGCTTGTGCCTGTAATATCAAAATCGATATTAGTTGCGTGGAGAACCGGTGCAGTATTTCTTCTAAAATCATCGCGATAAAAACTGATATCAAGTGAGCCAACTTTTGGCTTAAATCCGGTAAAACTCAAAATCTTTTCCGCAAGACGAGAAGCCAAAACCTCTCCACGGCGAATAATGCCCACCAAAGCAACGTTTTCAATTGCATCGTTATTCTCGACAATTTCGTGAGCAATTCGTGTAAGCATGCGGTCAAGGGACTGCTCGTCCACAATGAGAGAGTGCGAACTTTCTTGAGCCATAGCGCCTCCAATAAAAAAAGATACCTCACCTGACCAGGCACAAGGTATCCAAAAGGCAAAACTATGACTATGAGCCTTACGGGTATCTCGTACCACATTTAAAGACACACATATTGTACTCGTACAAAACCTAACTTTTGGTTAGGAATTTTAATTATCTCTTGAGGTGCTCGTAAGCTTCACAAACTTCGTCTACAGGACCAAGCATGCGCTGCTTACCCTTCTCAATCCAAATAGCGCGGTCACAAATGCGTTGGACCAGGTCAATAGAGTGAGAAACCAGAAGAACCGTAACATTATTAGAAGCAACAAGCTCTTTGATGCGGTTCTCGCACTTTTGCTGGAAGAGGAAGTCTCCTACCGAGAGTGTCTCGTCAACAATGAGCAGGTCAGGCTCTGTGACCGTAGCAATTGCAAAGGCAATACGTGCCACCATACCAGACGAATAATTCTTGAGTGGCATGTCCATAAAGCCTTCAAGCTCAGCAAACTCTACAATCTGATCAAAGTGGGAATCAATAAACTCCTTCTTGTAACCAAGAAGAGCACCGTTAAGGTAGATATTCTCTTTAGCGGTCAGCTCCATGTCAAAGCCAGCACCCAGCTCAATAAGAGGCGCAATAGTACCTTTAACCTCACAAGTACCCTTAGAAGGCTCAAGTACGCCCGCAATGATTTTGAGCATGGTAGACTTACCGGAACCGTTGGTGCCCACCAGGCCAAAAGCCTCACCGCGCTTGACCTCAAACGAGATGTCATCAAGGGCCTTGAACTCTTTGAAAGCAACCTCGCCGCGTGCAAAAGCAATAAAGTACTCTTTCAGCGAGTTGAACTGCTCAGAAGCAATATTAAAGATCTCTGAAACGCCGTTTACCGCAACAACGGTTTCTGCATCCTCAGCTGGAAGCGGAGGGCGCATAAAGTCATCATCGCCAGCAACAACTACCCAAGCAGTTACTGTCTGAGGGTTGTTGTGTGTGTCAAATGCATCAATGTAAAGATGATAGCGACCAGGCTCTGGGAAGGTATATGTCCACGACGTATTAGGAATTGAATCACCAAATTGATGCTCTGTGGTATCCCAAAAACCCTCATCCCAACGGTCATTCAAACTCCACACATAGTGGAATTTAAAGCCCTCAGGGTCTGCACCAATAATCTTAGGAGTAGCAGTTACAGTCTCTCCTGCACGAATCTCATGCGTATCCAAGGAAACCTGAACTGACCAGTCTAACTCTTTATTTGGTGACTCAGACATACAACTCCTCTAATCAACTATTGCCTGAACAGTATAGCTGATTATGACGAGAAACCCGACTTTTTAAGAGACTTCTCTACTTCTGTGGTGCCGCTGTGGTGGTACGAACAATAAGCTTTGGAGCAATTCTAATTGCTTCAGGCTCATACCCCGCCTCAGATGCACGTATTGCATGCTCAAGTGCCACACGACCGCGCTCTAGGAGATTAAAGCGTACGGTGGTCAGAGAGAAGTTTGGCAAATAGTCTTCAAGAGAGTCGTCAACACCAACAACGCTCACGTCTTCCGGTACGCTCAGTCCCACTTCTTCAAATGCCGCAATGATACCTAGCGCCATCTGGTCATTTGCTGCATAAACTGCAGTAAAATCACGAGTTTCTCGCAGTTTTTTACCAATTTCATAGCCACTATTGGCGGTCCAATCGCCAGCTAAAGGCTCAACAGTTTCTAGCCCATATTCAGACATGGCATCTCGCCAGCCCTTCTCGCGAAATTGCGAGTCAATAGAGTATGAAGGGCCTGCTACAAAACGGATCTTGCGATGACCAAGCTCATAGAGGTGATCAATGACAAGCTTTGAGCAGCCGTACTGATCTGAGTCAACGGTTGTGCAGTAAGGGTGCTCGTGCATGGTAAGAAGCACTGTTCCAAGGCCTGGCTGCGGCACAAATGATTCAAAGTCTGATGCCATAAGGCTCATGCTGATAATCATGCCGTCAACGGGAAGATTGGACATACGATGAGAAATATCCTGCAGGCACAAGCCGTCGTCGGAGCCTTTCTCAATCATTGTAATTGCATATTCATGCTCACGAGCTGCAGAAACAATACCATCAAGCGTGGCTAAGTTACCAAACTCGCGAATGTCGTACAAGCAAAGTCCCACCGATTGATACGAGCCAGATCTCAACGATCTACCTGCAAAGCTTGGCCTAAAGCCCATAGACTCCATTGCTGCCTGGACTTTTTCTCGCGTGGCCTTGCTGACGTTCTGGGCGCCATTAGCAACACGAGAAACGGTCTGCTGAGAAACACCAGCAACTTGCGCAACATCAGCCATTGAAACAGAGCGCTTATTTGAGCTAGAACTATACGAGCGAGTCACGAATTCCTCCGATTATCTGCTTGTTTACGTACTCATACTAACAGGCAGATTGGCATAACGCGATAAAATTGCATATATAGCAGCAAATTAAACGTTCACGGTAAAAAAATAACCGTTCGGCGAGAAGGACTTTTGACCTGCGCTCTAACCGTTTGCCCCCGCAAAGATACCACTGACTGAAAACTTAACAATTTCCTGTTAATTCGTTATGAGTACGTTAACATAGTATGTGTAATGCACTATGAGTAGTATCTCGGAGGTATCCGATGATTGATGTTCGACCCTTTGATAGCTTTGTTAACTCCCCTGCTGCGCTTACGTATACCATTCGCGGCGCCCATTCATCAATTAAATTAAGCAATTTTGGTGCCACCATTCTGGGCGTTTCAGTTCCAGATGTTTATGGGACGCAGGCAGATGTAGTTCTTGGATATAGCCTATTTGACCTGTATTTAGATAACCCCGCCTGCTTTGGAGCCTCCATTGGACCTTCCGCTAACCGCGCAGATAAAGCAGAGATTCCACTTAATGGTGTTATCTATCATCTTCCTAAAAACAACGGTCCAGACAACCAAAATAACCTGCACACTGATTTGGTTGCTGGCATCCATAAGCGCATTTGGCAGGCAGAAATTGATGAAGCTCAAAATACGGTAACCTTCAGCATTGACTTGGTAGATGGAGAATATGGACTACCAGGAAACCGTCACATTACCGCAACCTATAAGCTTGTTGAAGAGAGCGCGCAGTCAACGGTAAATCTTACGTATACCTGTACAACCGATGCTGCAACATTTGTAAACATGACTAACCACGTATACTTCAACCTTAATGGTCATGATTCTGGAGATGTCTGCGGTCATAGTCTGACCATTCATGCAGATTCGTATCTGCCTCTACGAGACGACTCAGTTTCCGCGGGAACCATCGATGCTGTTGCAGCAACTCCCTTTGATTTCCGCACACCTAAGACCATTGGCAAAGATCTTGACGCTGATAATGAGCAGCTCAACATTGCTCGCGGCTATGATCACTGCTTTGCCATTAACAACTATGAAAACGGTCAGTTGCGCCCCGCCCTTCTCGTCACATCAGAAAGCGGACGCTCGCTTGAGATTCAAATTACCGCTCCAGGTGCTCATCTTTATACCGGCAACTGGCTTGATGAGGCACGTGCAAAAGACGGCGCTATTTACAAGCCTCAGGCTGGTTTTGCATTTGAGAGCGAGTTTTATCCAGATTGTGCTCACCATGCAGAGTGGCCTCAGCCCACATGCACGCCTGAGCAGCCATACAGCTCACAGATTGTTTATAGATTCTTTTAAGATACCTGGCTTCACAGCACTAAAGGGAAAGGAACACCATGGCTCACACGTTTGACGAGAAAACCACAGCTCAGCTCAATCGCGCAAAAGAGCACTTTGAGCAAATGTTCGGAAAAGCTGACCGCTATCTTGCAGTACATGCGCCTGGTCGCTCCGAGATTGCTGGTAATCACACTGATCACGAGGGTGGTCATGTTATTGCCGGCGCCCTAGATGTTGCTATTGACGCTATTTGCGCACCTAATAACCTGGGCGTTATTCGTGTTGCCAGCGTTGGATACGATCCTTTTGAGGTAGATTTCACAAATCTGGAACCCTCAGAGGATGAGTTCCTTACCACTAAGGCCATTGTTCGCGGCATGGCTGCAAACCTGGTCAAACTTGGCTTTGAACCAACTGGTTTTGACATGGCAGTAGTAAGCGACGTACCTGGTGGCGGTGGACTTTCTTCCTCTGCTGCTTTTGAGGCTGCAGCAGGTCGCGCAATGGAAGCACTCTGGGAAGGTGGCTCCGAGATTTCTGCGGTTAAACTTGCTCAAATGAGCCAGAACACAGAAAACGTTTACTTTGGCAAGCCTTGCGGCCTTATGGATCAGCTTGCTGTTTGCCTTGGCGGCCTTGCCTTTATGAACTTTGAGGATTCTGCAGAGCCCAAGGCAGAAAAGCTGGACCTTAACTTTGAGGATTACGGCTACGCCCTCTGCCTTGTTGATGTTGGCTGCGACCATGTTGCCTTCACAGATGAATACGCGGCTGTTCCCGTAGAGATGCAGAAAGTTGCAGCAGCCTTTGGCAAGACACGCCTCTCTGAGGTTCCGGTTGAAGACTTCCAGGCTCGCGTTACTGAATTGCGAGAAGAGCTTGGAGACCGCGCTCTTCTCCGCGCTATTCACTACTGGTACGAGAATGACCTGGTAGATAAGAGGTGGACAGACCTTCAGAACTCCGATATTGAGTCCTTTATTGCGCTCACCAACGCTTCTGGCGCAAGCTCAGGCATGTACCTGCAGAACGTTTCTACTTCTGGCTCGTATCAGCCAGCTATGCTTGCCCTCGGTTTGGCCGAGAGCATCTTAAAAGGTTCTGGCGCCGTTCGCATTCACGGTGGCGGTTTTGGTGGCTCTATCCAGTGCTTTGTTCCTCTCGCCCTAGTCGAGACCTTCATTTCACAAATGAACCAGTGGTTTGGCGAAGGCGCCTGCCGCCACTACGCCATCTCTGACCAGGGAGCTTGTGCACAATGGCTGTAGCAGACAATGAAAGCGCACTTTGCATTCAGCAGCTTGTCGCGTATGCATGCGAGCGCGGACTTATTCAAACTGAGGATTTGACCTGGTGCTATAACGCGCTGTTGGACATGCTTTCGTACGAGGGGCCCGCCCCCGTTAAGCCTTGGGAGAAGATTGACCTAGCGTCGTTTAATCTTGACCAGACACTTGCCGAGCTTGCTCGCCTAGCTGTTGCTCACGGTCTTGCCGAGAACACCCAGAGCGGTGAAGACTCTTTTGCTATGCGCGTCATGGGCCTTCTGCTGCCAAAGCCTTCCGAGGTGGCGCACCATTTCAATGAGCTGTACGTTGCCGAGGGACCTCGCGCCGCAACTGACTGGTTCTACACGCTTTGCTGCGACGCAGGCTATGTCAGAAGAAGCGCCATTGCCAGGAATATCACGTGGACTACCCCAACTACCTGGGGAGACTTAGAGATTACCATCAACCTCTCCAAGCCAGAAAAAGATCCTCGCGAGATTGCTGCGGCTAAAACGGCACAAAACACTTCTGGCGAGAAGTACCCCGCATGCCAGCTCTGCCTTGATAATGAGGGCTATTCTGGACGCGGCGCTTCGTCTGGTGCAGGTGCTCATCCTGCCAGGCAGAACCTGCGCATCATCCCCATTGAGCTCAACCAGCATCGTTGGGGATTCCAGTACAGTCCGTATGCGTATTTCAACGAGCACTGCATTGCCATGAACTCGGATCACATTCCTATGCACATTGATCACGAGGCGCTGGTCAACCTCTTTGACTTTGTGGACAGGTTCCCTCACTACTTCATTGGTTCAAACGCTGACCTGCCCATTGTGGGCGGATCAATCCTCTCGCACGATCACTACCAGGGCGGTCGTTACGAGTTCCCTATGATGCGCGCAGAAGTTGCGGAAGAGTTTGAACTCAAGCAGTTCCCCGAGGTAGTGGGTGCAATTCTTAAGTGGCCACTCTCTGTTCTCCGCCTCTCCTCTACCAGTCGAGAAGAAGCGCTCAAAGCTGCAGAGTTTATCATCACCGCATGGCGCAGCTATACCGACGAATCCGTCTCTGTTTATGCGGAAACTGACGGCGAGCCTCACAACACGGTTACCCCTGTTGTCCGCAAGCTTGAAGATGACACCTACGAGGTCTTCCTCGCATTGCGCTGCAACATTACTAGCGAAAAGCATCCGCTTGGCATCTTCCATCCACATGCCGAGTATCACCACATCAAGAAAGAGAATATCGGCCTCATCGAGGTTATGGGACTTGCCGTGCTTCCGCCTCGTCTTGTACCAGAGCTCAATAAAGTTCAGTCTGTTATGGACCAGTGCCTGGCAAATGACAAGAAAGCCAATGCTGTCTACGGCCAGCTGACCACGGACTCTACCACCATCTCCCATGCTGACTGGGCGCGACAGATTTACGCTAAGTTGCTTGAACAGGGCGACGGTTCTAGCAAGGGCAACGCTTCCCTCTCGTCCGAGCAGCTCAAGAAGTACATCTATGATGAGGTTGGTATTGTCTTCTCGCACGTACTTGAAGACGCCGGCGTATTCAAATGGGACGAAGAAGGACGAGCTGCACAGCATCGCTTCCTCGAGTCTCTGTAGACGCTGATTCCCGCAGGTTCACACGCAGCTCACAGCGAGCCACGAACTTCAGCAAATCGCAGCTACAGCGTATCTCGCAATCGCATAAATCACCCAGCAAGAGGGCCGAGAATATCGGTCCTCTTGTTTTTTATGCCAAGCAAACTTCCCATAACGGCAAAACAACCTGCAAGTGCAGCTAAGACGTGTATTCTATTCAAGTTAGGCTCTGATTGACCCTTCGAACACACCTGTGGCGGATAATCTGCATGCATCGAGAAGGCCGACCACACCAAAGTCGGATATTCTGTTAATAGTTAACATATTTTCTGACATAGGTGTGTTATTTTGCTTTAGAACAACAGATTATCCGCCACAGATGTGCTTTCCTCGCTGAAAATTGCAAATTATCGTACATTGGTGTGGTGCGAAAATCATAAAAGGACATTTGTCCGAAGATATACCTTAGTTTATCAGTTGCTTTGTAATTTTCCCGTAAATGCACTTTTCCTTAACGTGCAAGCACCGTTTTTGCCGAAAAAAGAGGCGTCTACGTTAGTAGACGCCTCGAAACTTGCACGTAGTAGCGCGCTTTTCCGCTCGGCGCGCGTTTCCGCACTTGCGGCGCGCGGCGCGGGAGCACCAGTTACTTCTTCTGGACGTACTTCAAGCAGTCAAGGGTGACAGCGGTCAGAATAATGACGCCCGAGAAGACAAACTGAAGGTTGGTGTCGATACCAAGAATGGTCAGTGCGTAAGTCAGTGCAGTGAAGATAAGAACACCCACGGTAACACCGGAGATCTTACCAATACCGCCGGTGAACGAGACGCCACCAACAACGCAGGCTGCGATTGCGTCCATATCCCAACCCTGTCCATAAGCCGCAGAACCAGAGCCAACCATGCGCATGGCCTCAAGCCAAGAGCCAAATCCATACAGAATACCAGCCATGACAAATGCGCCAACCATGACCCTAAAGACTGAAATACCAGAAACAGCTGCTGCCTCAGGGTTTCCGCCTACAGCGTAGAGGTTCTTACCAAAGGTGGTCTTGTTCCAGATGAACCAAACGATAGCAATAGCCGCGATTGCCCACAAAATGATGGATGGGAATTTGCCGATTCGTGGAATAACCATATCTGGAATAGATGGCTCGATAGCGCCAAATGAAACACCCTTTGTTGCATAGGTAACAATACCAAAGATAATCAGCATGTTAGCCATGGTGGAGATGAATGGATGCATCTTAAACTTAGCGGTAAAGAAGCCAGCGATGCTGGTAAAGAAGGTACTCAAAACAATACAGGTAACCAAAGCCATAATAATTCTGACAGGAATTGGAATACCGGTAAAGTCAAAAGTGATTCCAAAAACCTGACCAGTATTAATACCTTGGTGCATGATGATGGTTGAAGCAGTCATGCCCATACCAACCATACGACCAATAGAGAGGTCGGTACCGGTAAGCAAAATCAAACCAGCTACACCAAGGGCCAAGAACATTCGAGGAGATGCCTGCTGAAGAATGTTAATGACGTTTGAGTAAGTCAAAAGCTGAGTGCCTTTAACTGCTGGGGTAATGATACAAAGGGCAATAAATACCATGAGAATAACAATGTACAGACCGTTCTGAAGCAAAAATGAACGGGTGTTAAAAGTGTACTTGTAGTTCTCCCACTTCTGGGCCTGTGACTCAAGTGGAGTGAACTTAGACATCCTGAGAAGGTCGATGAGGTGATACTCATGACTAAATGCATTATGAGCACGGTCTTTGATGCGCTGAAGGTCCTTCTGATAGTTGACCTTAGCATCAAACTGACGGTTCTTATAGACGTACTTCTCGTCCTTGATTTCCTGAGCATCAGAAGTCTTGCTGACAGCCTCTTCGTGCTCCTTCTTGAGGCGCTCAAGAGCAGCAGCGTAATTCTGCTTAGCCTGCTCCTTCTCTACGACACAGCTTGCCTTAACTGGCTCAAGATACTCGCTCTTGTAGTGCTCCTTGAGATACGCCTCGGCTTCTGCAATAAGCTTGGAGACCTGAGTGCTGTTCTCGGACTCAACCTTCTTTGCAAGCTCCAGCTCAGCCTTGTAGCCCTCAATAAGCGTGTTGCGCTCTTCAGCAGAGATAGACTTATCGCGCTTTGTTGACTCAATAGCGCTCAGTGTTGAAATTACTTTGTTGGTACCATTTGCACGAAGCTCATCAATCTGAGCCTGAATGGAACCAATCTTCTGATCAATAGGCTTTAGCAGCTCTTTTTCCTGCTCGGCCGTCAGAACAGATCCACCTGTTTTTGGCATTTGTATCATCCTCTCCTACAGGTACTTTGCGCTGAGGCGCAGGAGTTCTTCTTGATTTGTCTCGTTGGTATTGACGATGCCCGAGAGTCTGCCGTTGGACATAACGCCAATACGGTTGGTAATTCCCAAAATCTCTGGCATCTCCGAAGAGACTACGATAATAGTGGTACCGCTCTTAGCCATATCAATAATGAGCTGGTAGATCTCATATTTAGCACCAACATCAATACCACGAGTAGGCTCGTCCATCAGGAAAACCTGAGGATAGCGCTCGAGCCACTTACCAAAAATGACCTTCTGCTGGTTGCCACCAGAAAGACTTGAAATCAAGTCTGATGGACCCTGAGCCTTGGTATTCATAACCTTGAGCTCGTTAACGGTAGCCTTAGTCATCTTAGGATCAGAAAGGATTGGACCAGACTTGTACTGGTTCAAGTTTGCAATGGTTGTGTTAAACGTCAGGTCGCCCTTAAGGAACAAGCCGTTTGCCTTACGCTCCTCGGTAATCATGGCAAAGCCGTGATCCATAGCCTCTGCAGCTGTCGAGAAGTTCATAAGGTGCCCGTTGACATAGACACGACCTGCAGCTCTGGTTCTTACACCAAAGACTGTCTCAAGAAGCTCTGTTCTACCAGCGCCGACAAGACCATACAGTCCAAAGATCTCACCCTTCTTTACGTCGAAGGTGACGTCTTGCAGGTATGGCTCGTATTTAGTTGAAAGGTGCTGAATAGAAAGATACGTCTTACCAGGTGTGTTAGTAACATCTGGGAAGCGATTTTCAAGTGAGCGGCCAACCATTGCAGAGATAAGTTCATTCATGTTGGTCTCATCAGAGCGCTTGGTCATAACAAGCTTGCCGTCACGAAGAACTGAAATGTCGTCGCAAATCTCAAAGATCTCATCCATCTTGTGAGAGATGTAGACCAGTGAAATTCCCTGCTCTTTGAGCATACGAATCATCTCAAAGAGTTTCTCGACCTCTTGAGTCATAAGCGAAGAAGTAGGCTCATCAAGAACAATAATCTTAGCGTTGTAAGAAATTGCCTTTGCAATCTCGCACATCTGACGCTGAGATACTGACATGTTCTTCATAGGCTGTGTCAGGTCTACAGTCATACCAAGACGCCTGAAGAGCTCATTAGCTTCTTTTTTCATGCGTCCCTCGTCGACAACGCCCATTGCGTTAACGGGATAGCGACCAAGGAACAAGTTATCTACAACATTTCTATCGAGGCATTGGTTAAGCTCCTGGTGAACCATAGCGACGCCATTCTCAAGTGCGTCTTTTGGTCCGGAGAAATTAACCTCTTTACCGTCAAGAAATATCTTGCCTTCATCTTTTTGATACGTACCAAACAGGCACTTCATCATGGTAGATTTGCCTGCGCCGTTCTCTCCCATAAGACCCATAACGGTTCCACGGCGTACGTTCATTGAAATATGATCCAGAACACGGTTGCGTCCAAAGGACTTGCTCATTCCATCAATAGTTAGAACGATATCGTTTTCTGTATCTGCCATGTAATCACCCCTTATCTCGCTAAGTTATTGCGCTTATTCGCGAGAACACCGGAGGAGAGCAGGTGTCTCCCCTCCGGTATTGTTTCGTGCTATCGACTACTTAATTACTTAAGCAGCTGGGTATAGGAAGAACCGTTGTCTGTCTTAACCATGTTGAATGCAAATGCATCGTACTCGTCAGGGTTGCCAAGACGGTTGGTAATGTTGGACTCAGTCTGGCCATCGCCTGCGATGTACTCAACGTTGAGGTTGAGCAGTGGAGCATACTTCTTGAGCAGTGGTACATAAGTTGAACCAAGGAAGTTGTCGCCAGAGTTGTAGGTGTTGAGCCAAACCTTCTTCTCTGGGTGCTTGTCTGCGCTCAGCTGAGCAGAAGCATCCTTGTAAGGAGTGGTTGCGTCAAGGTTGTCCTTGTAGTTCTCAGCGGTAACTGCAAGGTTGAGAGCGTAGTAAGAACGCTGATCTGCAACATACTTGTAGTCCTTGGAGTCAATCTTGTCGCCAGCTTCGTCTGCAGTCTCAATGCCGGTGTTGATGTCAACACCGTCAAGAGCGTTGCGGAGCAGACGGAGTGTCAGGTAAGCCTGGACATCTGGGTGCTGGGAAATGGTGCCTGCATAGCCGTCAGCAATAGCTGCAACTGCGTCAGAGTTAGCGTCGTAACCAAAGGTTGGGACCTTCTGAGCCTTTGACCATGCGTTGAAGATGGACATACCCATACCGTCGTTGTTGGAAACAACAACATCAATCTGATCGCCGAAGGAAGAAGACCAAGCAGCAATTGCGTTACCAGCGGTTGCAGCATCCCATGTTGCACCAGCGGTGTTCTTCATCTCCTGAGAAGCAAGCTCACGGATGGTGTAGGACTTGCCGCCAACCTCAAGCTTACCGTCCTGAACAACAGAAGCGGAGCCGTCAGTGTTGGTACCTACTGGATCAGAAATAATCTTGCCGTCCTTCTCAACGCCAGTACCAAGTGCCTTACGGACACCACGAGTACGAGCGATAGAGTCGTTGTGACCGATGTCACCAATTGCAAGAACGTAACCAATGATGCCATCCTTGTTACGATCAAGCTCAGCTGCGTGAGCCTTGATGTAATCAAGAACCATCTGGCCCTGGAGCTCTGCGCCCTGAACTGCATCAAAGCCAACGTAATAGGTGTCCTTGTTAAAGTTAAGGGTGTTGGTATCAAGCTCACCGGTTGAGCTGTTAGAAGGCTGACGGTTGAAGAAGACAACAGGCTTATCCTTGTTCTCTACCTTTGCACCTTTAGCGCCTTCCTCTTTTTTCTCGCTAGGAGCGCAAGCTGCAAGAACGCTAGATCCACCAACGCTAAGAACGCCTAGACCACAGAACTTTAGAAAACTGCGACGAGACACATCCATAGTAGTGACCTTTCTCATTTGTTATGCCTTTTGCATAACACTGACCTTAATGAGTACGTTAACAAATCTCATCACAGCTCTTTGTGAGATGTCGCTCAACGGTTGTAGAAATACCGTAAGCGTTATGTTTTGTACCTTTTACGGTATCAATTTTGAAGTTTTTGAGGATAAATAAAGAAAAAGCGGTCAAATGGCCAAGTTATCGAGAAAATCGTCCGCTTCAAATCTGTGAATAAAAATCTGCTGGCAATGCGAGAAAAGCAGGACAGCTTTTTTTACAAAAAAAGACCAGGCATTGCCTGGTCTTGAAAATTCTGGCTCCCCGAGCAGGATTTGAACCTGCGACACGCTGATTAACAGTCAGCTGCGCTACCGCTGCGCCATCGGGGAATATGTGTGCTTCTCAGCGGTGTTTAAGTATAGAGAGACATTCCAAACCATGCAAGCATTTTTTAGAAAAAATTTAGTCAAATTCTTCTTGCACAATCTCTTGCATACCTAAACCAAGAAGCTACTCCTCCATGTAGTCCTTAAGACGGCCGGACCTAGAAGGATGACGAAGCTTTGCCAAGGTCTTGGACTCAATCTGGCGAATACGCTCGCGCGTAACTCCAAACTCCTTGCCCACCTCTTCAAGCGTGCGAGGGTGGCCATCCTCAAGACCAAAGCGGAACTTAATAACCTTACGCTCACGATCAGCAAGGCCGTCAAGAACCTGCTCAAGCTGCTCACGAAGCATTGAATCAGAAGCTGCATCTGGTGGAGCAACAGCTGAAGAATCCTCAATAAAGTCTCCAAGCTGCGAATCTTCTTCTTCACCAATAGGCGTCTCAAGAGAGACAGGCTCCTGGCTAATCTTCTGAATCTCGCGAACGCGATCAGGAGACATGCCCATTTCTGCGCCAATCTCTTCTGGGGTAGGATCTCTACCAAGATCTTGCAGAAGCTGACGCTGAACACGGATGAGCTTGTTGATAGTCTCCACCATATGGACAGGAATACGAATGGTACGTGCCTGGTCTGCAATAGCGCGAGTAATTGCCTGACGAATCCACCAGGTAGCATACGTTGAGAACTTAAAGCCCTTGGTGTAATCGAACTTCTCGACAGCGCGAATAAGGCCTAGGTTACCTTCCTGGATAAGGTCAAGGAACAGCATACCGCGGCCAACATAGCGCTTTGCAATTGAGACAACAAGACGAAGGTTTGCAGAAATAAGCTGCTGCTTAGCATCAAGTCCTACAGACTCAATACGCATAAGGCGGCGCTGCTCTGCGCGGTTAAGCTCGATGAGGCCATCCTCAAAATCCTCCAGCTTCTGAGAAGCTGCAGTACCTGCCTCAATCTTCATAGCAAGGTGAACCTCTTCTGATGCAGTAAGCAGGTCAACCTTACCAATCTCTTTAAGATACATGCGGACAGGATCGCCGGTAAGCATAACCGTAGTGGTGTCTGAACGGCGAGCACGAGCGCGAGAAGAACGTTTTGGCTTGGAGACTTTTGCCTTAGAAACAGAGCGGAGAGCCTCTTTGACCTCGCGAGCCTCATTTACGGCATCAAAATCTTCATCATCTTCATCTTCAAAATCAGAAGAGTCATCCAAGTCATCATCGGATGAAAAATCGTCCTCTACGGCGTCATCTTCAATGGCGAAAGAAACGGTTGCTTCAGATGCGGTAGTAATCTCAACACCTTTAACGCGCAGCGAATCATACAGGTCAGAAAGCTCATCATCGTTAACGTCAACGTCACGAATGGCAACCTGAATATCGTCTTCGCTGATACTACCGTTAGACTTTGAAGAACTTACCAGATCATCAACAATTTTAGTAAGCTCATCTGAGAGTTTGACCTCGTCATTTGCCTTTTTTGCAGCCACAAATATCCTTTCGATAGATTAGCGCAAATCTTTATACCCAAAAGTTTCTCTACCTAATCAAACTACTCATTTTAATTTATAAAAAATTGGATGAGTAGCATCCTCATAAAATGAGTATTTTTATTGCCCTGAAGTAAGCCTCTTACCTAACTCCAACGCTCGTGTCTGAAGCTCCTGTGCAGCAGCAAGTTGCTCTTCAGCAAGTGTTCCGCTTGAAGACTCCCCTGCATAAGAACTGGAGCGCAGATTTGATCGAATTTCTCGCAATTTACGCTGTACCGAGTAGTAGTCAACCGTGTCCACAATAAACTCAAGCGAGCGACGTGTATCGGAGTTGCCCTCAGATATCACGCGACCAGAAGAAAGAATAGCTGCCGCATTTGGCTCAACAGCCGCAGCTGCGGCAACAACCTGCGCTGGCGTAGCACCCTCTGGAGTAGCAAGCATGGCCCATGCCATGGTTTGATGACGAGCATCGGCCCAGACAAAGTCTGCAATACGGTCTTGATACTCTCGCACTAAAGACAAGTTTGTTGCCATAGCACTTAAGAGCTCAAGCTCTGAGTTAACCTGCCTGCGATCTTCTGCGGAGAGACCCTGTGAGCCTCGTGGCTCATACGTATCAGTAGAAACACTATACGATGAAGGATCATCATACGGAGACACCTCGTCATACGGTGGAACATCATCGTATGAAGGACTCTCGACATAAGTTGGAGCTTTAGCAGCTGAGTTATATGAAGAGGTGTGGGCATTCTTCTGAGGCTGTTTGCGCGCTATCTTTGAAGTGCGCGAATCTGACGCGTCATCTTGAATAGGCGCGGCCTTAATTGCGCGCTTTGCTTCCTCGACATCAATATGAAGCAAATCGGACACACGAAGTGCATACTCGCTCAGCAGCACCGATGTCTTAAGCGGGGCCAACAGAGACGCTAAAGCCTCAAGCGCTTTGACTCGTCCACCGGGTACAGATAAGTCAAACTGAGCTGTTGTGGCATCAAAGACAAAGTCCATAAGCGGGCGAGCTGCATCTAAGATAGGACGTAGCTTATCTGCACCTGATTCGGCGAGAAACTCCATGGGGTCCTGGTTATTTGGCAAAACAACACAGAGAAACGCAGCGGTTGTTTTATCGATAAATTTAATGGCACGAGCAGCAGCGTGTTGACCTGCAGCATCACCGTCAAACATGCAAATGATTTTGCGTGCACGCTGGCGATCGATGAGTTTTACGTGCTCAGACGTAAATGCAGTACCTAGAGCTGCCACGGTGTTAGTAAAACCAGCCTCATGCATGGCAATAACGTCAGTGTAGCCCTCGCAGATAATGGCCTCGGACTGGGCAGCAATAGTCTCTTTTGCAACATCGTAGGCAAAGAGGTGTTTACCTTTATTAAAGACAGAAGTGTCCCTGGTATTAAGGTACTTAGGAGCGTTTTCTACCTTTTTAGTAATTCGACCGCCAAAAGCAATAGTTCTTCCCTGCTCATCATGAATAGGAAACATCACGCGATCATAGAACCAGTCGCTGATGCGACCGTTACGCTCAACAGCAAGGTTTGCAGCAATCATCTCTTGCGTGGTATAGCCACATTTACGCAGGTGCGCTACAAGCGCGCCTCTGCCAGGTGCATATCCTAGCTTCCAGCGCTTGCAGACAGCCGCTCCAAATCCGCGACCAGAGAGATATGCACGCGCCGCCTCAGGACCTTCTCCCCTTCCACGCATAAGCATGGAGTGGAAGTAATTCTCGGCCTCGGTAAGGCACTCAATTAAGCGATTCTTGCGGGGACCCTTAGAAACATGAGCCTCTTCTGAAAGGGTAATTCCAGCTTTATCGGCAAGATATCTGATAGCGTCAGGAAAATCTAGGTTTTCTCGCTTCATGACATAGCTAAAGACGTCTCCACCTTCGGAGCAAGCGCCAAAGCAGTGCCAGAGACCCGTAGAAGGATTTATCTTGAATGAAGGGCTTTTTTCTTGGTGGAAAGGACAGCATCCCCAATAGTCCTGACCTCGGGGTTTTAGCTCAACTGTCTCGGAAACAAGCGTGACAAAATCTGTGGCTTGTCTTACGCGCTCTTTATCTTCGTCAGTTATCATCTTCCACCTCCCCGCTTCCTAAGTTATATGAAGTCGTACCCAGATTCTGGGCTACCCAATCTATATTTCCACGAACGGCACACTTGAGCTCTTCAAGCGAATTAAATTTTTTAGATTCCCTCAGTCTCTTCACAAATACCGTTTGAACCTGCGAATCATATAAGTTGCCGCTAAAACCCAGGAGGTTAGCTTCAAGTAAAGGTCCTGTTTGAGACTGAAATGACGGAGCTTTTCCCACATTAGCCGCAGCGGGCCATGCTGTTGCGCCATGAACCACATAGCACGCATACACGCCATCTTGAGGAACGCAATCACGCAGGTCAAGCGAAACATTTGCGGTTGGAAAGCCAAAACCAGTACCCTGGCCTCGACCGTGTTTAACTACGCCACTCACAAAGTGCCAGCGGCCCAACAGACTTGCTGCTTCCTCAACTTTACCCTGCTCAAGCAAGTCCCTAATGCGAGTTGCAGAGATTTTCTGTCCACCTGAGCAAAAGAGCTCATGGGCGTGAACTTCAAAGCCATGATGACGTCCAAGCAAGGTTAGCAGTGCGCTTCCTTCAGCTCCTTGTGCGCCCAGGCCAAAGTCAGAACCCACATGAACGGACACAGCCGAAACACTTGGAAGCAGCTTGTCCTCAACGTATTGCGTAGCGCTCAATGCCGCAAAGTCGCGGGTAAAGTGATGCACCAGAATACCGTCTACTCCCCATGCAGCAAGCGCGCGAAGCCTGTCTTCTCCCGAGAGCAACCGCCGAGGAGATCCATCAAACAGTACCTCAACAGGGTCTGGCAGAAACGTCACAGCAACAAGTGGTACATTACGAGCCGCAGCGTCTTTCTTTGCGCTAGCGAGAAGCCCTTGGTGGCCCTCATGAAGTCCGTCGAAGACACCAAGCACGCACACGCAAGGTTGCTTGTAGCAGTCAGAACGCAAGGTATAGAAGTCGGCATCACCAAGCTCACGTGGAGCCGACAACTCACTTCCATACAAAACGGATTGTACTATGCGTTCTACCTTGTTCAACGTACATCCTTACTTACACAAAATACCTTGAGAGAAGTTAGTCTGACAGACAAGGCAGGAACCCTGCTTTGTCCAAATTCCTACGAGAGCTTCATTCCACACAAGGCTGACCTGCGAGTTATTAACAACCTCAGAGAGATCTTCCGGAATACCAAAACGTTTTCCAACCTCAACACACTTGTATTCTGCTGCAGTCAACCTGTGCACAGGGTATCCCAAAACCTCAGTTGGATTGAGACGTTTAGCTTCAAGCACCTGAGCTGGGCTTTGTTCAAGCTCTTCTAATAAAACGCAGCTACCGAGCGTAATGGGACCAGAGAAGGTCCTTCTCAGGCCACTAATATGAGCCTCTGTTCCAAGAGACTGACCAAGGTCTCGAGCAATACTTCTAATGTAGGTGCCTTTTGAAACGTCAAACGCAACCGTCCATACCAGTGATTCATCCGTAGTAGAAGGTTTGCGCACCGCCAAAAGCGTAGCGTCGTAAATAGAGACTCTACGAGCCGCAAGCTCTGGCGTCTTACCTTCACGAACAAGCTGATATGCACGTTTGCCGTCAACTGAGATTGCAGAAACTGCAGGTGGAAGCTGGTCTACCGTACCCACCAGCTTTGCGCATGCAGCGCGAGCAAACTCTTCATCGCACAGATTTTCTGGGACAGCAGCAGTGGCTACGACCTGACCGTCTGCATCATCGGTTGAGGTACGAACCCCAAACGAAATGTCGGCTACATATCCCTTACGGTCGAGCGTCAGAAGGCCCAAAAGCTTTGTGGCAAGGCCAATGCCAACTACCAGCACACCGCTTGCATTAGGATCCAAAGTGCCTGCGTGTCCCACGCGTTTCTCGCCAAATGCACGGCGAACGCGAGAAACCACGTCATGGCTGGTCAGCCCAAGCGGTTTGTCAACAGCAATAAGTGCGTTAATTCCACTAGCTCCTCGCTTCACCTATGACTCCTTGTCAAGGGCGAGAAGATCGATGAGCAGCGGGACTATCTGGGTAAACACATCGTCAATGGTGCCTTCAGCGGTAAAGCCTGCAGCAGCAGTGTGTCCGCCGCCGCCCATTTGACGAGCTACGCCAGAAATATCTAGCTGAGATTTGGAACGCAAATTGCCACGAACTTTTCCGCCGTCAACCTCTTTGAGGAAAAGGGCAATCTCTGTTCCCTCAACACAGCGCACAACATCTACCAGGCCATCCATCTCTGCTAGAGGAACACCTGATGCAGAAAGATCTGCGGCAGTAACGTAGCTGTAGGCAACGCGACCTTCACCAAAGGTGCGAATACGACCCATAACCTTTGCGGCAAGGTGAAGATAGGCCAAGCGATCACTCTGGTAGACATGAAGCGCAATCTGAGATGGAGAAGCACCTGCTTCCACCAGCAAACTTGCTACCTCAAAAGCTTCGCCGTCAGCGTTTTGGTACTGGAAACGACCAGTATCAGTTACCAGCGCACACATAAGACATTGTGCCTCAGATGGAATAAGTTCTGCCCCTAAATGACAGGCAAACTCGGTGATAATGACGCCAGTTGCCGCAGCATCAGGACGCACAAGTCCTGCATTCCAATACACGTTGTTATAAGGGTGGTGATCAAGCACTACTACCGTCTTAGAGCGCTCCATCAGCGCTTCTGCATCAGCCAAACGACCTGCAGTAGAAAGATCTACGCAGATAAAAAGATCTGGAGTTCCCTCGTACTTATTTGCAGGGACAAAGCTCTTGGTACCATCAAGAAACTTGTAAATGCGTGGTACTTCCCCATCAGCATCAGCCAAAAGATTGGTAACAGTTTTGCTAGGCCATCTTCTCTGAATAATGGAAGAAAGTGCTAATCCAGAGCCAATCGCATCTCCATCAGGAGAAGTATGTGCGCAAACAACGATTGACGAGGCCTGCTCAATCAGAGCTATAACCTCGTCAAACTCTGGACGACTGACTTTTGTATTCAGTGACGTCACTTACTTACGCCTCCTCGTCAGATTTCTCTTCATCAGAAGCTAGAGGGTATCCAAACTCGTCTTTCTCAACACCAAGCGTTGGTGGAACAACCTCAAGGGCTTGAGCAATACGCTCAGCCTCATCGGTAGTAGTATCAATTTTGAAATCAAGCTCAGGGGTTACACGCCAGTTCAGCGCATGGCCCAAAAGCGAGCGAATCCTACCCTTAGCACGCTTAAGAGCTGCAAGGACCTTATCGTAGCGATCAGGCTCGCAGCTTACATAGGCGCGCATAAAGGACTTATCAACCGAGACCTCGCAGCTTGTGATGGTCACAAGCTGGAGATCAGGGTCGGAAATTTCAAACAAAAGGATCCAGCTGAGCTTTTCTCGAGCAATCTCATTAGTACGACGAGAAAACTGATTCTGTTTCATGCTGTCCCTTCTTACTCGGTACGAGCCACCTGCTCAATGCGATAGCCCTCAAGCTGGTCGCCAGGCTTGATGTCCTGGAAGTTCTCAAGGCCAATACCGCATTCGTAGCCGGATTTAACGCTCTTAACGTCGTCTTTGAAGCGCCTGAGCGATGCAATCTTTCCATCGTAGACAACAAAGCCGTCACGGATGAGGCGGATGTTATCGTCGCGGGAAATCTCACCATCAGAAATCATGCAGCCGGCAGCAATACCAACCTTAGGTACCTTGAAGGTATCGCGAACTTCAGCAACGCCGGTCTGGACTTCCTGCTCAGTTGGCTTAAGCATACCAATACGAGCTGCGTCAATCTCTTCGATTGCCTTGTAGATAACGCTATACGTTCTGATTTCAACACCTACGCGCTCTGCAGCAAGCTTAGCCTTTGCATCTGGACGGACGCCAAAGCCAATGATAATTGCGTTGGATGCGTCAGCGAGAACAACGTCTGTCTCGGTAATGCCACCAACAGCAGAGTGGATGGTGCTGATACGAACCTCAGACTGATCCATCTTATCCAGAGAATCCTGGAGAGCCTCGATGGAGCCCTGAACGTCAGCCTTGATGATGAGGTTGAGCTCCTTGACGTCACGGTCAGCCATGGTGTCAAAGAGGTTCTCGAGGGTAACGTGCTTAACACGGTTCTGCTCTTCAATACGAGCCTTAAGGGCGCGCTGATCAGCAAGCTCACGAGCGTCGCGCTCCTCCTGGAAGACGCGGAACTCATCGCCTGCGCCAGGAACGGTCTGCAGACCAAGAATCTCAACTGCATCAGAAGGACCAGCGGTAGTAACTGCGTTGCCCTTAGGATCAAGCATTGCGCGGACGCGACCAAAGGCCATACCAGCAACAAGAGCATCGCCGATGTGGAGTGTGCCGCGTGTGACCAGAACAGTAGCAACAGAGCCGCGACCACGGTCAAGCTTAGCCTCAAGAACGTTACCAGATGCAAAGGTGTCTGGGTTAGCCTTCAGCTCAAGGACATCTGCCTGCAAAAGAATAGTCTCGAGAAGATCATCGATGCCCAAATTCTGCTTAGCGGAAATGTCAACAAACATGTTCTGTCCGCCCCACTCCTCAGGAATAACACCGTACTCGGTGAGCTCCTGACGAACACGGGTAGGATCTGCGCCTGGCTTATCAATCTTGTTAACAGCAACAACAATTGGAACGCCAGCAGCCTTTGCGTGGTTGATAGACTCAATGGTCTGAGGCATAACACCGTCGTCTGCAGCAACAATCAGAATGACAATATCGGTGACCTTTGCACCACGAGCACGCATAGCGGTAAAGGTCTCGTGACCTGGGGTATCGATGAAGGTAATCTCACGGCCGTTAATGGTGACCTGAGAAGCACCGATTGCCTGTGTAATACCACCAGCCTCACCAGCTGCAACGCCGGTGTGACGGATTGCGTCCAGGAGTGATGTCTTACCGTGGTCAACGTGACCCATGACGGTAACTACTGGAGGACGTGGCTTCAAATCCTTAGGATCATCGTAGAAGGTGAAGGAATTCTCCTCCTCCTTGGACATAATCTTAATCTGGCGACCAAGGTCATCAGCAACAATCTCAATAAGCTCATCAGACATGGTCTCGGTAAGCGTCAGAGGATTGCCAAGCAGGAACAGGCGCTTAATAATGTCATTTGCAGGAACACCAAGAAGTTCAGCAAGTTCAGAGACAGTAGAACCCTGAGGGACCTTTACAGTATCAAGCTGGGAAATATCCTGGTCGTTTGCAAGTGCTTCCTCAATACGCTGCTCCATAGCAGCCTCTGCAGCCTGCTTCTGACGACGCTCTTTGCGCTTTTTACGGCGACCAGTGGACTCACGGCTTGCCTCTTCAATAGCAACGCGAGCCTCATCTAAAACGCGGCTTCTGTTGTAAGCCTCAGCCTCACGCGCCATGCGGCTATAACGGTCTTCTCCGTCATCTCCACCGCGACGATTCTTCTTGCGTTTGCCGTTTGGACGCTCATCAGACATGGAAGCGTCATCGCGCTCATTCTTGAAGTTATGACGAGAAGGAGCGCCACTTGCCTCGCTTGCATTAGCGCGAGCGTGGTTTCTAGGTCCCTTCTCAGCCTTCTTCTGAGCAGCGGACTCCGCTGCCTGCTGCTTCAATACCTCTTCCTGCTGAGCAATCTGGTCAAGCAGGTTATTGAAAGAAGGAGCGGCCTTAGGAGCAGTATCCTTTACGCGATTACGCTCAGCCTCTTCGGCCTCAAGACGCTTCTTCTCTTCCTCAGCGCGGCGGCGCTCCTCTTCTTTCTTGCGAGCAGCCTCCTCTTTTGCGCGCTTCTTCTCTTCCTCTGCACGCTCAGCCTCACGCCTTGCCTCTGCAGCAAGTCGCTCAGCCTCTGCTGCCTCTGCAGCAGCCTTTGCCTCTTTGGCAGCAGCCTCTTCCTCAGCAGCCTTCTGAGCTGCGATTTCAGCAGCACGAGCCTCCATAATAGGCTGGAGTTTCTTACGAACAATAGAGATATATGCATCTTCAAGCGTAGAAGAAGCGGACTTTGCAGGGATCTTCATGTCCGCAAGGTGCTCGAGCAATTCCTTGCTCTGCATACCATATTCTTTGGCAAGGTCATGTACACGCATTTTTGCCATATATGAAAACCTTCCGGTTGACGGGATAGTTACAGGTAGTTGACTAGATCAGTGAGTCTGGATCAGAAGAAATCTCTGCATTCTCCATGTCATCATGAATGCCACAGAAATCAGAACCAGGTCTTGCCATATTGCGGCAAGGAGTTCCGTTAGGGCTCACATACTTGCAACGATGAGCAATCTCTTCCTCGTCAACAGTCTCTTCAACAACCTCAGGAAGGTTGTTCAGAATGCTTGCAGCAAGGGATTCGTTCTTGATGTCAATGTGAAGACCAGTTAGGCGAGCAGCAAGGCGAGCATTCTGGCCCTCTTTACCAATTGCCAAAGACAGCTGATCATCAGGAACAATAACAGTTGCGTGTCCTGTGGCGCCATCAACAATAACGCGAGAAACGCGTGCAGGCGAAAGTGCAGACGCAACGCAACGAGCGGCGTCATCAAACCAAGGCACAACGTCAACGCGCTCTCCACGGAGCTCAGAAACTACGGTGCGAACACGGCTGCCCTTAGGACCAACGCAAGCACCAACTGGATCAAGGCGCTCGTCAACGGAAGAAACAGCAATCTTGGAACGAACACCTGCCTCACGAGCAATAGAGCGGATGCTTACAACACCGTCATAAACCTCTGGAACCTCAAGCTCAAAGAGACGACGGATAAGATCTGGATGGGTACGAGAAACAACAATTGGTGGACGCTGACGCTCACCACGAACTGCTGGCTGAGTTGCGTTAGGATCGCGAACGTCTACGATAATTGCTTTAATGCGCTGGTTGTGAAGGTAACGCTCGCCTGCTGGACGCTCATCGCGCTCATCAGGGAAACGGCGCTGATCAAAGTGTGGAAGCTCTGCCTCAACACCCTCACGAATCTTAATGATGGTGAAATCAGGAGTGGACTGAAGAACAGTACCTGTGATGATGTCACCAATGCGGCCACGAAACTCATCATAAATCTGAGCACGGGCGGCATTGCGCACAAGGGTCTTAATCTCTGCCTTAGCATGCTGTGCAGCAATACGGCTGGTATCTGGAGGAGTTACGTCTACCTCGTCAAACTCGGTGTACTCACCAGTCTCCTCATCTGGCTCACCCTTAGGGACAAGCTCGTAGACGTAGACACGACCAGTAGCCCTATCAATGGTGACACGGGCGCCAAAATCAAGATGGAGGACGTCAGCATAGCTTTTTGCCAGAGACTGCTCCAAACGGTCCAGAAGATACAACTCATCGATGTGCTTCTCCTGGCAAAGCAACATCAAAGCTTCCATCATTTCAGATGCCATGAATAATCCTCTCTATCTACTTCTTGGCTGAGGCCGAGAAATCAAAAACTGGTTTAATAACGCACTTCTTTAACTCAGACAAATCAACAGTACAGACCTCATCTTCTGTCTGGATTGAGATAGTTGTACCCTCAATGCCCAAGAGTTTGCCGGTAAATTTACGGCGTCCCTCTGTGGCGGTAGTCTGAAGCTGAATCTCTTCTCCTGCAAAGCGCTCAAAGTCTTTTGCGCGGCGAAGCGGACGAGCCATTCCTGGAGAAGAAACCTCCAAGGTAAATGATGCTGGGAATGGATCAAGCTCATCTATGGTCTCTGAGATCCATGATGTTTCTTGAGCAACTTCATCAAGAGAAATGGTCTCTGCTGTCTCATCATCATGGTCAATTCTTACTCTGACCACAGGATTCTTAGAAGAACCAACAATCTCAACATCAACAATATCAATGTGGTGATTGAGTGCAGCCTGCTCCAGTGCGGACAAGATTTTCTGTGTTGCACCTTCGCTTTGCATTTGACCTCCTCATCTACATACAGAAAGGAAGCGGGGTCAAAACTCAACCCCACTTCCAACTAATAACAACTACGTTTAGAGATATCTTACGAGATAAAGGGCTTCTCGTCAAGTGTTTTTGCTGTTAGGCAACGATATTCACAAGTCGGCCCTTAACAACAATGACTTTTCTAATCTCTTTACCCTCAATCTGATCGGCAATTGCTTCAGTTGCAGCCGCAGTGAGCTCTTCCTCAGAAGCATCAGCAGCAACCTCAATGCGAGCGCGGACCTTACCCTTAAGCTGAACAGCAATTTCAACGGTATTGCTCTTTGCCTGCTCTGGGTCAAACTCTGGCCAAGGCTGGTGATAGACAGGTGTGTCTTTACCCAGAGCCTTGTGGCTGAGCTCCTCAGCCCAGTGAGGAATAATTGGAGCCAGCATGGCAACAACATCATTTGCAACCTTGTAGCAAAGTGCAGCATCTCTAGACTCTGCAGGAACCTCGTTGATATAGGCGCTTGCCGCATTAACCAGCTCCATAACTGCAGAAATAGCAGTGTTGAACTGGCCCTTGTCAAACTCAGTGGTGCAGCGGATTCCCATAGCATTGAGGACGCGGTTGAGCTCAAGCGACTTTGCGTCCAAAGTGGTGTGGTCGAGTACGGCAGAAGCATCAGCGGTGCGAGAGAGTTCCCAAACCACACGCCAAGCACGCTTGATAAAGCGGTTTGCACCTGCAACGACCTTCTCGTCCCAGTCAAAATCCTTCTCTGGTGGAGCAACAAAGAGAATGGCAAGACGCATCGTATCTGCACCGTAAGGCTCAATGACAGAGCTTGGAGGTACCACGTTACCCTTTGACTTTGACATGGTGTCGCCGTGCTCATCCTTGACCATGCCCTGGGTCATCAGGTTCTTAAATGGCTCGTCAATATCAATCATGCCCAGGTCACGAAGGACCTTAGTAAAGAAACGAGAATACAGAAGGTGCAGAATTGCGTGCTCAATGCCGCCAATGTAGTTATCTACTGGCATCCAGCGGTCCACTGACTCCTTAGAGAAAGGAAGCTCGGTGTTGTGTGGATCGCAATAGCGCAGATAATACCAGCTAGAGCAAGTGAACGTGTCCATGGTATCAGTGATACGCTGAGCGGGCTTGCCGCACTGAGGACAGGTGGTCTCTACAAACTCCTTGCACTCAGCAAGAGTGTCTCCTGCCGCCAAATCAAGATTATCTGGAAGCGTAACAGGGAGCTGGTCAAAAGGAACTGGGACGTCACCGCAGCAATCACAATGAATCATTGGAATTGGATTGCCCCAGTAACGCTGCCTTGAGATGAGCCAGTCACGAAGGCGGAACTGAACAGTTCTACGTCCAACGTTGTGCTCAGTCAGATAAGCAACAACGGCCTCTTCTGCCTCGGAATGCTTACCACCACGAAGTCCAGTGAAAGGACCGGACTGGACAAGAATACCAACGGTATCCATTGGACCGTCCCAGTCAACGGAAGTTACCTTGTACTCGGAAACTCCCTTGAGCTCCTCGTAGATATCAGTTCCCTCTTCGCAAATGATAGGAACAATAGGCAGGTCATACTTCTTAGCAAAGTCAAAGTCGCGCTTATCGCCTGATGGAACACCCATAACGGCGCCAGTGCCATAGTCGAGAAGGACGTAGTCAGCAACCCAAATTGGTACGGTCTGTCCGGTAACGGGGTTAATTGCGTAACGGCCAGTGAATACACCGTGTTTCTCGCGGTCTGTTCCCTGGCGATCAATGGAAGAAACCTTTACGGCCTCCTCGTGAAGAGCGTCAAAGGCAGCCTTGTACTCTGAATCCTCTACCAGCTCAGCAGCAAGCTTGGACTCTGGTGGAAGCAGCATGAAGGTGCAGCCGTAGATGGTGTCTGCACGAGTGGTAAAGACAGTCATCTTAGTATCGGTTGGTGTGACACCATCGGTATCTGCCAGGGTAAAGTCAATCTCTGCGCCCTCGGAGCGACCAATCCAGTTTGCCTGCATAGCACGAACACGCTCTGGCCAGCCCTCAAGCTGATCAAGGTCGTCGAGGAGTTCCTGAGCGTAATCAGTGATGCGCAGGTACCACTGAGAGAGCTCGCGTTTCTCTGGAACCGCGCCACAGCGCCAGCACTTACCGTTAACTACCTGCTCGTTTGCAAGAACAGTTTTATCGTTAGGGCACCAGTTAACTGGGCTTGTTGCACGATATACCAGGCCCTTCTCAAGCATCTTGAGGAAGATCCACTGACCCCATTTGTAGTACTCAGGGTCACATGTATTAAACATGCGGTCTTTGTCGTAAGCAAAGCCCATACGGAACATGGTCTTTACAGCCTGGTCAATATTTTTATGAGTCCACACAGAAGGCTGAGTATTGTGCTTAATAGCAGCGTTTTCTGCAGGAAGACCGAAAGCGTCAAAGCCCATTGGATGCAACACGTCAAAGCCACGCATACGAGCCTGACGAGCCATAGCATCGCCAATGGTGTAGTTACGAGCGTGACCCATGTGAAGATCGCCCGAAGGATAAGGGAACATCTCTAGAACGTATTTTTTAGGCCTTGAGCTGTCTTCTTCTGTCTTGTAAAGATTCTGCTCTTCCCAGACACGCTGCCACTTAGTTTCAATGGCCTCGGCATCGTAGGCAGGAAAATCACCTGTATCGGATACGTTCTGTACTTCCTCGTTTTCCACGAGTTCCCCTTTCTTATAGCGATGCGTCACCAAGCAAAATACTTGGTGACGCTCGTAGTCCATAAATCCTGTGAGTTATGAACGGAAATTGTAGCTGACCTGCTGGTTTGAATCTTTCAGCAAGACGTCGTGTGCGCCGCCCTCAACAATTGAAGTTGAAGAGACAAGCGTAATCTTTGCCTTATCGCGAAGCTCAGGAATATCAAGAGCACCGCAGTTGCACATGGTGGACTTGACCTTCAGAAGTGATGCCTCAACGCCATCCTTCAAAGGACCTGCGTATGGAACGTAGGAATCAACACCCTCAACAAAGGAAAGACCGCGCTTGTTGCCACCAAGGTCGTAGCGTTGCCAGTTACGAGCACGTGCAGAGCCCTCGCCCCAGTACTCCTTCATGTAAGAGCCGTTAACAATAACGCGGTCAGAAGGGCTCTCATCAAAGCGAGCAAAGTAACGACCAAGCATCATGAAGTCAGAACCCATAGCAAGAGCCAAAGTCATGTGATAGTCGTAGACAATTCCACCGTCAGAGCAGATTGGAATATAGACGCCAGTCTCCTCAAAGTACTCATCACGAGCGCGAGCAACATCAATGACAGAGGTTGCCTGACCACGACCAATGCCCTTCTGCTCACGAGTGATGCAGATAGAACCGCCGCCGATACCAATCTTGATAAAGTCAGCGCCAGCCTCTGCCAAGAAGCGGAAGCCCTCAGCATCTACAACGTTACCTGCGCCAATCTTGACGGAATCACCGTAAGTTGCACGAACCCACTCAAGTGTGCGCTTCTGCCACTCGGAATAACCCTCAGAAGAGTCAATGCACAAAACATCAGCGCCTGCATCAACAAGCAGAGGAACACGAGTCTCATAGTCACGAGTATTAATACCAGCGCCAACCATGTAGCGCTTAGAGTCATCAAGAAGCTCATCTGGGGCAGACTTGTGGGAATCATAATCCTTGCGGAATACAAGGCTGACCAGATGGCCGTTCTTATCGACAATAGGAAGGGTGTTGAGCTTATTGTCCCAGATAAGGTCATTTGCCTCTTTAAGGGTGGTATCCTCAGCTGCGGTAATAAGCTTATCAGCTGGGGTCATAAACTCTGATACCAGCTTAGAGCGATCATCGCGAGAAGGACGATAGTCACGAGAGGTAACAATGCCCACGAGCTTACCGCGAGAAGTGCCGTCATCAGTGACAGGCATGGTGGAGTGGCCAGTCTTTTCTTTAAGGTCAAGCACGTCACCAAGGGTCATCTCTGGAGTAAGGGTGGAGTCAGAAACAACAAAGCCTGCCTTGTAGCTCTTAACCTCACGAACCATCTGAGCCTCATCCTCAGCGGACTGAGAACCGTAAATAAAGGCAATGCCGCCCTGCTGGGCTAAGGCAATTGCCAGACGAGGACCAGAAACTGACTGCATTACTGCAGATACCATAGGAATGTTGAGCTCAATTGCGCTTTTCTCGCCACGCTTAAACTTTACCAGAGGAGTCTTCAAAGAAACATTTGCAGGGATGTTCTCAGCTGATGAATAGCCAGGAACCAAAAGATACTCAGAAAAGGTATGCGATTCGCCTTCGAAGAACTTTGCCATTGTTTTTGGCTCCCTCCTGACCTACCGGTCATGCTCAACGTGTTTTGGCATTGTACCACCAGTGGAGCTAATTATTTAATTTGAACTCCCACTTGAAGCAATAACATCCTCAAAGTTAACAGCAATGTCATGTTTAGTAGGAACCCACTCAACCTTTTTGAACAAAGCCGCAACGGTAATAGGGATATACGTCATCATAAAAATAGGGAACGTGAAGAGATTGGTAAAAATACGCCATTTCTTCTTTACGTGGAAATGCTTGTACTCCGAGATGGTGGTAATAAGCGCCAGAATAAAGAAGACCACATACATCGAGAAGACCGTCATGACCAAAGATCCCACACTCATAGCAATCTCTGCGTCAGTAGCAACGAAGCCGTGGCTCAAATAGCCAACTAGCATGTAAGTACCATTAATAAAGGCTGAAAGCAGTGTCAAAATCATGCCTGGCGCAATGGTCATGAGCATATCGTATGAAGCAAACTGACCCTTAAAAATACCCTTAATTAGATCAAAGCCATATGAGAAAAACACCTGGTAAAAGCCTTTTGTCCAACGCATACGCTGTGTCCACGATGCCTTGAAGGTCAAAGGCTGCTCATCGAAGAATTCTGCAGGTGCATAGCCAATTTGAATATTGTGAGCACTGCAGAACGTGGAGAATTGAATATCCTCGGTGAGGGTATGAAAATCCCATCCATGCATGCCTTTAATAATGCGAGAAGAAACCATCCAGCCGGAACCAGAAACAGCGCAGCTGGTACCCATCATCATACGGGCATTATTCAAGAACTTTGCCTCGCGCATAAACCAGGTAGCGTAGGCAGAGCTTACCCAGCTGGAATCAAAATTCTTTGAGTTTCTGTAGCTGGTACAGACAAGATATCCTGCATCAAAAGCCTGATTCATAATTTTTAAGTAGCTTGGAGAAACCAGGTTATCGGCGTCCATAATAATGAATGCCTCGTATTTGTCGCCGTACTCATTAAGGATGCGATCAAAGCCGTAATCCATAACCCAGCTCTTACCTTTACGAGCAAGGTCATTACGCTCCCATGTAATTGCTCCAGCTTTTCTCGCCTCTTCAGCTGTTTTATCGGTACAAGCATCTGCAACAACAAAGACATCCATCAGCTCTCGAGGATAATCCTGAGAAAGAATGGACCTGACAAGATTGCCAATAACTGGCTCTTCATTGTGGGCAGCAATAAAGAAGGCATAGCGGTGCTGCTTTTTTGCCTTTGGAAGCTTTACCTCACCCTTAACTAAGACGCGAAGGATATACACAATCTGATAGAAGTATGCGAGTGTAAAGAAAAGCCAGATAATAAAGTTAAAAACAACGATTGGAGTGATACCGAGTCTGTTAAATTGCAATGGCATATATCCCTACGCTCCAAACTCAAGGCAAATATGTTTTATCAGCCAAAACCTCTCGATAAACAATTACCTTACAATCTTAGCGCAACGAAAGGGTCAAAGCGCCCGTGCCTTTGAATCTATTTTTCTCCCACATCAACGCACATGCAATTGACCATCTTGGATATCGAGAAGAACGTCTGCTTCTTGATCTAGTTCGTCGGAGTGCATAATCACCACGACAGTCCGCCTACCCTTGAGGTTTGCGAGATATCTACAAAGCCTCTGAGCTGTTGGCGCATCTAAATTCTGTAGAGGTTCATCCAAAACAAGTGCCCCTTGTTTTCTGGATAGAGCTCTCAAAAGGCCAATTTTTTGTCGCTCACCCAAAGAAACGGACTCCTCTTTTCCGTCAAAAGCATGCGTCTCAAGAGAGGAAAAATCGAGCAAGTTATAAACCGCACGATCAATCTTTTCTCCAAACATATTGTCAGCAAGGCTTCCTTCTACAAGAGGTACCGGACGAGCAAAACGAGAACAGTCTTTAAAATCATCCGAAAGCTCTAAATCACCACTGAATAGCGATGGATCAGAGCAGCCTGCCAAAAGATCTACGAAAGAAGACTTGCCTGAACCATTGGAACCTCTTACCACCACGAGAGATCCTTGTGGAATGCTGAGAGCTTGTGTATGGAAAAGTTCTGGACCTTCAAGAGTAGCTAAAAGAGTTCCCTCTCCTATCTTTGCAGCTGGTTTAAGTGAAGAGTTCCAAAGCTTCTCATACCCTGAAGGCTCTTGGGATTCTTTGAAAGTATTTTGTAGGCGCTCAAGATGGACTTTATTTGCTTTTACAAACATGATTGACTGAAATAGTTCCGCTAAAGGATTCTGAATCAATGCGCAAAGTTGATATGAGATAAAAATATCTCCTACAGACGCAGCATGAATCTGATACATTTCAATGGTTAGGGCAAGCATAATAATCTGCAGTAGAGAACACATACTGCTTGGAATCTTCTCATTCAATCCCTCATTAAAGCGATATCTTTTTATGGAATCCAAGTACCTTAAACCGATGTCATGATATCTCTCTTTATAAAAGACGTCAGCTCGAGCAATATTGATAGCTCTTTTATTTTCTACGATGCGTTTTGATTCGTTCAAATATCTATCTTGAGATGGAATAATATTTCGCTGTAAATCAGCAATCCGCTTGGATGGAACCCTTGTCACAAGAAATAAGATAGGAATATAGGTAAGCACTACGATGAAATATACATAATTGGTAATAAGAAGCGCTAATAAAATCACTACGATACATCCGACAGAACTCAAAATGGCAATATTCACAGCACTATACACAGATCCATACATGGTCGCAGAACTGCTTAAGAGGTTCATGTAGTAGCCTTTTTCATGTTTTTTGTAGACACGGGCCGGCATCGCAATAACCCTTTGTATAACCTGCGTAGTACAACTCATTCTTTGGATAATCGCCGCACGCACAGGAAACCATCCTTTAAATGTAAGAACAAGGACTGCTGATACGAGAGAAAGAAATAGAACCCCCACAAAAGCAATCGTTTTACCAGTCATCCAAGAGCCTTGAGAAACGGCACTCACCATTGAGCCTAAGGCCAAGCTCGTAGCTACAGAAAGAGCAGTTGATAATACTGATCCTAATATTAAAAAGATATTATTCTTTGTAATGACAAAAGATGAAGGTACTTTAAACTTATATTTGGTTCGTGTATTCATTATTGTCTCCTCTCCCACATCAACGCACATGCAATTGACCATCTTGGATATCGAGAAGAACGTCTGCTTCTTGATCTAGTTCGTCGGAGTGCATAATCACCACGACAGTCCGCCTACCCTTGAGGTTTGCGAGATATCTACAAAGCCTCTGAGCTGTTGGCGCATCTAAATTCTGTAGAGGTTCATCCAAAACAAGTGCCCCTTGTTTTCTGGATAGAGCTCTCAAAAGGCCAATTTTTTGTCGCTCACCCAAAGAAACGGACTCCTCTTTTCCGTCAAAAGCATGCGTCTCAAGAGAGGAAAAATCGAGCAAGTTATAAACCGCACGATCAATCTTTTCTCCAAACATATTGTCAGCAAGGCTTCCTTCTACAAGAGGTACCGGACGAGCAAAACGAGAACAGTCTTTAAAATCATCCGAAAGCTCTAAATCACCACTGAATAGCGATGGATCAGAGCAGCCTGCCAAAAGATCTACGAAAGAAGACTTGCCTGAACCATTGGAACCTCTTACCACCACGAGAGATCCTTGTGGAATGCTGAGAGCTTGTGTATGGAAAAGTTCTGGACCTTCAAGAGTAGCTAAAAGAGTTCCCTCTCCTATCTTTGCAGCTGGTTTAAGTGAAGAGTTCCAAAGCTTCTCATACCCTGAAGGCTCTTGGGATTCTTTCTCGTGCTCAAGATAAACATCAATATCCGCTTTTGCAGCAAGATATGAGCTTTTAACAGAACAAACCGTATCAAGCGGTTCGCTCAATACTGACAAAATCAGATAGGCAGATAAAATCTCTCCAACACTCATCTGACCTATAGAAAGCAGCATAACGCCTGTAATTATGGCTACGACTTGCGTGAAATTTGAAAGCGCCGATGGAAGATTCTTTGATAAAGCACTGAAAAAACTACTTCTTTTTACATAGAGGAAATACTCATCGTTAGCCGCCTCATAAGCATTTTCAAAATAGTTCTCTGCTCGTAGCACATTAATCGAGAGTTTTTCCTCAATTATGCGCCTGCCGATATCCAGCCAGCCTTCTCGGTTTTTCATTGACTCAGTCAAAATCTCATTTGTTTTCTTGCTCGGATAATCAATAATCACCAAGTAAAAAGGGATATAAAGCAAGACAAGCAAACCAATCCATGGATTTACCGTAAACGCCACAATTGCCAAAACAATAACTGCTAAAAGACCACCTAGAAATTCAACGCTTACTGCAATTTGAACACCACTGAAGACAAAAGCCGCCATAGTAACTACATTAAGATAGTGTCCGGTTTTCTTTTTTGAAAAAACACGAAGAGACATCTTTAAGAATTCCGATATCGCTACCTCAGAACTAGCAACCGCAGCTTCTAAATTGAGCTTTTGTGGAATCCAAACAGTGAGAAAAAAGCTTAAGCAAAGCGTTACAAGCGAAAGGAACAACAACAGCCCTAGCTTTTGCCAAACACCGTCAACAGCTTGCACATTAAGCATACTATCAATTAAATCGCCTGTAAAAATACCCAGCATCGCAACAGCAATATATCCAATTGCCAAACCAAGGGCAGATAGAAGCATATGTTTTCGTATAACAAATAAGTGAGAGAGACGTTTATTCATACTCATCATTCCCAAAACATCATTAGCTTAAAAACGCAGTAAGTAATTCAGTCTCCTTTCCAAAACAGTAATTACCTGCACTTGTAGAATAAGAACTTAATAGATTCTTTAAGGTTAAAGGCGGGTTTCTCGTATAAAATCGCGTTATCACCCTATAATTTGACGCAGGAAAACATCGTTGAAAGACTGATTATGAGCGAAAAGCGACTAACTCAAGCACTTCAAAATATACTTGCCAATGGGAATTCTCTTGCTCAAGGTGACGCTTCAAATGTCATTTTGAGTGCACACTACGAAACAGAAGAGTCTGCTAACCCTCATATCAGAGGATTTTTTACACTCACTTCTGCTTTTGATTTAGCAAATTTAGGTCAATTTTCTACAAAACCTTATGGAGACGACATTGTGAGTCTCTCAATACTTGCTCGTAAAAACTATTTTGGAAGTTTTCTTTTCTTTCTAATGCCTTCATCAGAAGATTTCTTTACTTTTACTACAAACCTTATATCAAATAAAAATACACTGCCGCAAAATATTCATCCAGCTGATATTGAACAAATTTATGCACTTTATACTCAGATAATCATTACCTATTCCGAGAGAAAACCAAATTGGGAAGCTATTGTTACTTCCTTACTTATAGCGCTTATTACCTGCCTTTCTCCTGATGCTCACTATACGTTCACTCCAGGTAACACTAATGAGACGGTTGCTCTTATCCTTAATGAAATTACTGCTCATTCAGAAAGTATTACACTTGCTAAACTTTCAGGAAAATACTCATATACACCAACTTATCTCTCTGAACTTCTCAGACAAAAATGTGGCAAGACTTTTTCTGAACTTGTTTTAGAACAAAGAATGGAACGAGCAAAAACGCTGTTAATTCATACCAAATTGCCTGTCTCTACTATTTCTTCAATGATTGGCTATGGTGGAACAACAGAGTTTTATAGGAAATTTAAGGGCTACTTTTCTCTTACACCACGTGAAATGAGAAGCGAAACTTTTTAGTCATATTACAACTGTGGACAAATCTCATCTCCTACAGAAGTCCTTCCCATAGACATAGTGCTCTGAGAGAGTAGGGCTTCTTGCAGGTCTTTTGGTAGTGTGTCTGCTACCACGATATTCTCGCCCGTAAAAGGGTGCTCAAACTGAACATGCCAGGAGTGTAAAAACTGTCTGTTAAGTCCAAGGTTAAGGCTTGTATCTTTTTTGCCATAAAGCTGATCGCCAACAACAGGATGGCCAATGTGGCGCATGTGAACTCTAATCTGATGTGTACGACCTGTATAGAGATGGCACTCAAGAAGCGAGTAGCCCTCGCCTTTTCTGCCCGCTTCAAAGCGCTCAAGCGTTCTAAAGGTGGTAATGGCCTCTCGTGCGCCAGGCGCGTTTGATACGGTCATTTTGAGACGGTCTCGCGTTGAGCGAGCAATGCCCGTTTCAATGGTGCCAGAATCGTGGGCAACATAGCCTTGCACCAACACAATGTAGCGTCGATCAAGCACGCGCAGCCTAATGAGGTCTTGAAGAGCCTTTTGCGCCTCGTCTGACTTTGCTGCCAGCATAAGACCAGACGTATCCATATCAAGACGATGCACAATACCAGGACGTTCTTCTCCCTGAAGCATTCCTAAGTGCTCGTAGCCACAGTGTGCTACCAGCGCATTTGCTAGGGTGTCATCAACGTGGCCAGGCGATGGATGGCAAACAAGGCCAATCTGCTTGGAGAGCACTATGAGGTACTGGTCCTCAAAGCGAATATCAAGGGGGATGTCTGGGTTTGGACGTAAAAGTCCCGTTTGAGGCTGTGCGTCTGGAAGAGACACTAAGAGTCTATCGCCCAACATAAGTTTTTCTGACTTGGAGGTAGCCAGCGTAGCGTTGATGGTTACTCTTCCCTCTTCTACCAGCTTTGCGCAGGTACTTCTTGAGGGAAGTGTATCTTGGGCAGAAAGAAACGCATCTAATCTGACGCCGTCCCCTTCTGGTCCAACTAGTATGTCAACGATACGCTCATTCATTGCCACTACCCTGTTGTTGCTTTTTGTCCCAGACCATCCAGTACACAAAAGCAATAAGAATGCCACAGGTTACAAAGATATCCGCCACGTTAAACACGGCAAAATTAACAAACGTTGTAGCAAAGAAATCAGTAACCTGACCATACAAAATACGGTCAATAGCGTTACCAATTCCGCCACCTGCGACGCCTCCCAAAAGCGCAATAAGCGGCAGCGGGAGGTTTTTCTCGCGAACTACAAAGCCCACAAGTGCGGCTATGACCACAGTAGTGAGAGCCACAAAAAAGAGGGCATTTCCAGAGCCCACAGAAAACGCTGCACCGGTGTTGCATACGTGGAAGAGCTCCATAACACCTGGGATAAAAGGTACTGCGGTTCCCTCTGGAATTGAGGTTCGTACCCAGAGCTTGGTTATCTGGTCAAGCACACAGGCAACAGCGCCCGCCCCGCAGAGAACTGCAAGGCGGGTCACTAGTGTGTGAGTTGTATGTTGCTGCTGGTCAGTGTTCATTTACGCAACAACATCGTGGCAGCGGTGGCAAAGGTGATCCTCACCAAGCTCGCGATAGTTCCAGCAACGGTCGCAGCGCTCGCCGTTTGCAGGATAGACGCTTACGCTCAGCTCAGAACCTTCAGAGACGGTAACCTCAGAGCAGACAAATGCCTCAGCAAAGTCAAGGCCAGCATGAGAAATGGATGCAGCCTGTTCAGCGGTAAGGGTAACCTCTGCACGAGTAGCCTGCGTGGTCTTCTCGGTAACAACACCTGCCTCAAGAGCGGTCTCGTATGCCTTAGTGTATGCAGCGCGAGCATCAACCAGTACCTGATATGCAGGAAGCAGTGATGTGTACTCGTCAGTGCTCATAGGAGCCTTATACCAGTCGAGAAGAGCTGCGTACTTCTGACCGTCACGCATAGACTCTGGCAGGAACTGCATAGCCTCATCGGTGGTGTAAACCAGAATTGGCTGCAGGTCATGAACAAGCATGGAGAGAATCTCTGCCCAGACGGTCTGAGCGCTTCTGCGTGTTGCAGAATCTGCAGCATCGCAGTACATACGGTCCTTAGTTGCGTTCAAATAACCGTTGGAAAGCTCAATGATGTAATCGTAGAGGGTACGGAAGACGTTATTAAAGCGATATCCCTCGTAAGCCTCAGTGACTGTAGCATGAACCTCGCACATACGTGCAAGAACAAGACGGTCATACTCTTCAAGGTCCGCTACAGCAACTGCATCGGTAGCAGGATCAAACTGGCCCTCGAGCTCGCCAAGAAGGAAGCGCAGGGTGTTTCTGAACCTACGGTATGCATCGCCTACCTGGGAAAGAATGGCGTCATCACAAGGAACGTCAGTTGAAGTGTCAACAGAAGCAACCCAAAGGCGTAGGACGTCTGCGCCACGTTCAGCACAAACGGCATTTGGATCAATGACATTGCCCAGAGACTTACTCATCTTGCGTCCCTGGCCATCAAGCGTAAAGCCCTGTGAGACAACAGACTTGTAAGGAGCAACTCCGTAAGCTCCAACAGAAGTCATGAGAGAACTCATGAACCAACCACGGTGCTGGTCGGAGCCCTCAAGATACATATCAGCTGGGAACTTAAGGTTTGGACGGTGTTTACAAACAGCAGTGTGAGAAACACCAGAATCCCACCAAACGTCCAGAATGTCCTTGTTAGCCTTGAGATTGTGGCCGCCACATTTAGGGCAGACGCAAGCGTCGCCTAAATAGGTCTTAGGATCGTCGGTAAACCAAGCATCAGAGCCCTTCTCGCGGAAAAGCTTGATGACAGCGTCAAGTGTCTGGTCATTGATAACGGTTTCACCGCAATCCTCGCAGGTGAAAGCAGGGATTGGAACACCCCAGTTACGCTGCCTGGAAATGCACCAGTCAGGACGACCTTCAACCATGGAGCCAATACGCTTAACCGCATTTGCAGGATAGAACTTAACCTTTGTAAGCTCCTCTGCTGCCTGCTGACGCAGGCCGGTCTTATCCATGGAGACAAACCACTGGCTTGTTGCACGGAAGATAACGGGCTCTTTACAACGCCAGCAGTGTGGATAGCTGTGGGTAATCTCTTCTGCAAGAATGAGCGTTCCACGGTCTTTGAGCCACTGAACAATGACAGGGTTAGCCTCATTGACCTCCATACCAGAGAAGGGGCCACCAGTGCCCTGACCGTCACCTTTGAAGAAGTGGCCGTCATCATCAACAGGCATAGTCTGTGGAATATCAAAGCGAACACCAGCGTTATAGTCGTCTACGCCATGACCAGGTGCAGAGTGAACAACACCAGTACCGTCGTCAAGGGTAACGTACTCTGCATAGATAAATTTACCAGTGTTACCAAGGTCACCAAAGATTGGCTGCTTATACTCATTGCCTGCAAGCTCAACACCAGTTCTCTTCCAGGTGTTGCCCTCTGAGTCCTGAGCAAGCTTCCAATCGGTATAGCCAAACTTGGCAGCAGCCTTCTCTGCAAGAGCCTCAGCAACAATCTCTACGTGTCCATCAGGAAGCTCAAGAGCAACATAGTTAGCCTCAGGGTGCAGAATAACTGCCTCGTCAGCAGGCAATGTCCATGGAGTTGTAGTCCAGATGTCTACCCAAGTCTTACCTGCGTAAGCCTCAAGACCCTCAGGAACCGTAGTTAGCTCAAAGCGAACAAAGATTGCAGTAGAGGTGACATCGTGATACTCAATCTCTGCCTCAGAGAGAGCAGTGTGATCATGAGTACACCAGTGAACAGGCTTGGTACCTCTATACACAGAGCCCTTGTCGTAGATTGCCTTGAAGATCTCAACATCAGTTGCGTCGTAATCGTTGACGTAAGTGAGATAAGGGTTATCCCACTCGCCCAAAACACCAAGGCGCTTAAAGCCCTGACGCTGGGTATCTACCTGCTCAACTGCCATCTTGCGGCAAAGCTCACGAATCTTCTCGGTAGATAACTGATTGAACTTCTCTGTGCCAAGCATCTGCTCAACCTTGTGCTCGATTGGCTGACCATGGCAGTCCCAACCAGGAACATAAGGAGTCTGGAAGCCCTGCATAGCCTTATAGCGGTTGATGATGTCCTTGGAAATCTTATTCTGTGCGTGACCCAGGTGAATTGGACCGTTTGCATAAGGAGGTCCATCATGAAGGACAAACTTGTCATGTCCCTCATTCTTCTTCATCAGGAGCTCATAGACGTTGTTTTGGTCCCAATCAGCCAAACGCTGAGGCTCGTTCTGCGCAAGTGATGCGCGCATAGGAAAGCCTGTGTTTGGCAGGTTGGTGGTCTTTTTGTACTCGTTTGCCATCAAGCACAACCTTTCTGGGCACAAATAAAGCGCCCGTCCCTCACAGCTGGGACGAAGCGCCACAATACACTTCGTTGTAACCACCCAGCGACGGATATGTCCGTTTACTCGGCTGGCCTGTCACGGCGACCATTTCCGGCAGCATCTACTAGTACAAAAACCTGTACGTTTGAACTGCAGCTCCGAGGTGATGTTCACACGGACGCAAATGCGGACTTCCACCAACTCCGCTCGCTTGAGATTTGCGCTACCCAGCTACTGTCCTCATCACAGCTTGTGTAAGTAATACTACCACGTCTTGTACTCATTGAACTAAGTAATACACACGCGTAAACCGTTTTTAACAAATTATGCGGAATCCAAATTTTAAATTTTTATAGAAATAAAAAATGTAGATTGGGTAAAACAATTCCAATATCTAAGTGAGCTCATATCACATTTGAGCCAAACAGGTAAAGGGACGTGTATGGCAAATAACGATAACAAGCACCGTAGATCTATGTCGATGCTACTCTATATTGCAGTAGCCATCTTTGTATATCTCCTGCTTAGCAACACATTATTACCAGGACTTCTGCGTCAACAGGTACAAACTGTCTCGTACAGTGAGTTCCTTAACAAGGTTGACAATAATGAAGTTACCAAGGTAGACCTTAATACGGGCAGCAGAAACATTAGGTTCACAACTGGCTCTGGAGATTCCGAGAAGGTCTTTGAGACCACACAGTTCCCTAATGACTCAACGCTGGTTCAGACGCTTAGAGATCACAAAGTTGATTTCTCGGCTTCTATTCCTGACAACTCTACAAATATGCTGCTCTATGCCCTTATTCAGTATGGAATCCCTCTTGTCCTCTTCTTGGGCATTGGCTACTTTATCAACCGATCCCTTAAACGCGCCATGGGTGACGATGGTCCTTCCATGAACTTTGGTGGCGGTTTTGGAGGTCTTGGCGGCAATCTTGGTCGCTCAAGCGCTAAAGAAATTAAGGGAGAAGACACAGGCATTACGTTTAAAGACGTAGCTGGTCAAGAAGAGGCTAAAGAGTCTATGCAAGAGATTGTTAGCTTCCTTAAGACTCCTGATAAGTACAAAGAGATTGGTGCTCGCTGCCCTCGTGGCGCCTTGCTTGTAGGCCCTCCAGGTACTGGTAAGACCCTCATTGCTAAGGCAGTTGCTGGTGAGGCTGGCGTTCCTTTCTTCCAGATTGCTGGCTCTGAGTTTGTTGAGATGTTTGTTGGACGCGGTGCTGCAAAAGTCCGCGACCTCTTCAAGCAAGCAAATGAAAAGGCTCCTTGCATCATCTTTATTGACGAGATTGATGCGGTTGGTAAGCGCCGTGATGCTTCTCTCAACTCCAACGATGAGCGTGAGCAAACCTTAAACCAGCTGCTCTCTGAGATGGACGGCTTTGATAACCACAAGGGTATTGTTGTTCTTGCAGCAACTAACCGCCCTGAGACCTTGGACAAGGCACTTCTGCGTCCTGGTCGTTTTGACCGCCGTATTCCTGTTGAGCTTCCAGACCTTAAGGGTCGTGAGGCTGTTCTTCAGATCCATGCCAATGATGTAAAGATGGAGCCAGGCGTTGACCTCTCTATTATTGCTAAGTCCACACCAGGCGCATCTGGTGCAGACCTCGCAAACATCATCAATGAGGCAGCTCTTCGTGCTGTTCGCTTTGGTCGTCGTCGTGTTACCACCGAAGACCTTGCTGAGTCCGTTGACGTTGTTATTGCCGGCGCTAAGAAGAAGAACACTGTTCTTTCTGAGCACGAGAAGGACGTTGTGGCTTATCACGAGACCGGTCATGCAATTGTTGGCGCCATCCAGAAAAACGATGCTCCTGTTACCAAGATCACCATTGTTCCTCGTACTGGCGGAGCTCTTGGCTTTACCATGCAAGTTGAGGATGATGAGCGTTATCTAATGAGCAAAAGCCAGGCAATGGATGAGATTGCTGTTCTCTGTGGTGGACGCGCAGCTGAAGAACTTATCTTTGGCGAGATGACCAATGGCGCTTCCAACGATATTGAGCGTGCAACAGCAATTGCTCGCGCTATGGTTACGCAGTACGGCATGTCTGACAAACTTGGCATGGTTACCCTCAGCCAGCAGCAAAGCCGCTATCTTGGTGGTGGTTCTTCCCTCACCTGCTCTGAGGCAACCGCTGAAGAGATTGATGCTGAAGTTAGACGCATTGTTGAAGAGGGACACCAGCGCGCACTCCAGACGCTTAAAGAGAACCGCTTTAAGCTGCATGAAATTGCTCACTACCTGCAGAAGAAAGAGACTATTACCGGCGAGGAGTTCATGAATATCCTCAAGCGCGAGAATACCTTTGCACCAGTAGTTGAGAACACCAATGAGGAAGGCTCCTCTACTTCTTCAGCAGAGTAACTTTGTCTCATAAGTAAAATTAAACGGCCGCCTATTCTGAACTGCCTCCCATTTCTTGGACATAAGAAATGGGAGGCAGTTCATATGCGGGTGATTATGATTCTGCAGCGTGTTAGCGTCGGCTTTTAGGCCTGGCGCACAAAATAGCGCAGCTTTGGTAGGTTCTGCCGAAGAATCGACATGTTCTTAATCAAGATAGCCAGGCAGCTAGAGGTCGTACTGCTTGATATGCATCTCTATGCATAAACTTAACCTAATATGCTAGAAAATGAATAGCGTCATATAAAAGATTTAACTATAGGTAAATTCCGCACCTAAGGAACACACCTAAGTCGGATAATCTGCTCAGATGAGGGCATTTTACACATCTAATGACGATAATCTGCATGATTGAGGTATTTTCAGCGTCATGTATACGTCTTTTTGACAGATTATCCGATTTTGGTGTGTTTTGAACTGACTCCTATTTCTCGTGTCCAAGAAATTGGAGGCAGTTCACTCTCGTAGGTGGCCGTTTTTTGTGCCGTATGTAAAGGTTTCCTGCTCAAGTTATCGAGCAAAAAGTTCCCAAAATGCCACGGCAGATGACGCAGCAACATTAAGCGAGTCCACCTGATGAGACATGGGGATGATGGTGGTAATGTCACAAGCCTTAATGGTTTTCTTATCAAGACCATAGCCTTCACTACCAAAGAATAGTGCAGCTTTTTTACCTTTTACCAGCTCTTTATTAAGAGGTACTGCAGAATCTGTGAGTGCAAGTGCACACGTAGTAAAAGAATGAACTTTAAGCTTTTCAATAAGGTCCAGTGAAGTTGTCTCTTCATCCAAACGAGTCCAAGGTACCTTAAGAACCGTTCCCATAGAAACCCGCAGGACACGCCTTGAGAGGTTGTCGGCGCACTTGGCAGTCAAGATAACAGCATCTACATTGAGGGCCGCAGCTGACCTAAAGACAGCGCCAACGTTGTTAACGTCTACTAAATCTTCTAGTACGGCAATATGCTTTGACGTGCTTAGAATCTCTTCTAGCAATGCACCTTGAGGTCTCCTCATGGCACAGAGCGCTCCTCTATTCATTTTGTAGCCAATAAGCTGTGTAAGCTGCTCATCTGGAAGAATGAAAATAGGAACGTCATCTGACAAAGGGTGGAACTTCTCGACAATTTGCAAAATATTGTCTGTATGAGAAGTATTTGCAAGAAACGAAAGCGGCTTGCAGCCTGCGGCAAGTGCAGTTTCAATCACAAAATGTGACTCGCAAATCATGACGCCGCGAGTTGGGTCAAGACGATTACGAAGCTGGTTATCAGTCAATCGAGCATACACATCAAGGCGGCTGTCGTCAGATGAATCTATGTGAATAACTGGATGTGTTGCCATAAATAACGTACCCCTCGCCTCTTGATAGACAGTATTCTCTCACTCTTGAGGCAAGAGTAACGTCATGTATTCCTAGATTACTTCTGTAGCAGCTTTCTCTTGAGGAAGAAGCTCAGAGAAACCAGCGAGACAGAGGAACAGACAAGTGTGCCCTGAAGCGCAATCTGAGAATAATCTGCAGTATCAGGAAGCTGTGACTTCTTCTGAGCTTGCTGAGGCTCCTCAGGAGTGTGCGTCTCAGGTGTTTCTGGCGTAGTCTCAGGCTGCTTTACGTATACGTGAGTCCAATTTGCAGTAATGGCTGGCTGAGAAGTATCACTTGTGCCAACAACAAGATTAACTTTTAAATGCTGGTACGAATCAAAGTTATCTGGATCTGCAGATGTTGGGGTAAGCAGATATTCAATTCGATACTGACCAACAGGCAAGGTGTCATCTTGATATGAAGAATAAACAACATCCTTAAAGTGATTGGAGAAATAAATAGCATTGCCGTCGGCATCAACAACACGAGGTGTGCCATCTGGCATATAAGTCATATCGATAGTAAATTGACCATTCTCAAACAACTGAACATCGTAGGTATCATATCCAGGAGTCCTACTGATAACAATATCGCCATTGTGCGTAGCGGCACTAACAGGGAAAAGCTGCGTAATATCTTGTGATTGAATCTCAGCCATAAGGCGAGCTGTCACGGCATCAATATCCAATACTCGCCTTGTACCTGCATCAACCGTGTGATCATAGTTGTAAGAAGAGATGGTAGCTGGCGCATTCTGAAGACCAGCGTCAATAGGCTTTAAAGTAGTTCCAGTATCTGAAACATATGCGGTGTGTGCGAGGGTGTAGTAATACGTAATATGTGTCACATACGTAGTTGGACGGACAACATTACCATCGCCATCATAACCAGCAGAAATCGTATAAGAATCCACTTCTTTGTGGTCAAGGATGTCATTGCCCACTACCTCTGGAGCCTGGAATAGACCTTGCTTTTCAGTCTTATTTCCGTTGCTATCAACAAACGTTGTGAGGTTACGATCAATATTAGATACACCCACGTGCATGGTATAGATGTAATAGAAGCCATGCTCTTGATCATACGAGAGCGTTTTTTCCAACTTATATTGACCCATAGGCAAACTGGTATCAATAACGGCGGTATTATCCTGACCAACCGACCCTTGTGCCAGCTGACCATTAGCAATGTAAGAATTAACTCTGTCTCTGTGAGTCTGAATATCATTGTCTGAATCAAATTCAAACACTGGAAGCAAAATTCTACGATCAGTCACACCGGCAAGCTCCGGATGAGTCTGAATGTATGCATCTACAGCTGCATCATCTGTTGTATATCTCAGAGAATCATCTGGCGAGAAAAGCGACAAGTCAAACTGATCTCTATCTAAATAAACAAAATCGCTTACCTTGCTATAGTTTGGATGAGAATCAGTGTTAACTGCCTCATAAGGCTTAACTTGCTCAAGAGTATCAAACGATGTTGAATCATTGCCAACAAGCGAAGCAAAATCAGAAGGAAGAAGCTCATACGATTTGACATCAGTATGCAGTAACAACTGATTAGTAGAATGAGAATTTGATTGGCTAGTTGAAGCAGTAGCTACAGCAATTTTAGGAAAAGCTGAAATGCATAAAAGAAGTACGGCAAGAGCAGTACAAACACATCTAATATTTTGCGTAGTACTATTGACTCTAGTTGATGACATACGCTATTACTCCCCCTGCAATTGAAAAATAATTATTTCTAAATGTCGTATATATTACTCCAGTTTTGTTCATCTCCTATAGAAAATAATTCCACGTAAGTTCCATAAAATATGTGGTGAATATGCACTACACTAAATAGATGTGTCTTTGACTCAATCATAGAAAGTCTGTTTGTCAAAACACACTGATTTTTGCTATGTAACTTCGTTTTTATAAGGAGTGCTCCTTGGCTAAGCACTTTGCAAAAAGCTCTGCTTCTCATACCGCTAACCTACAACCTCTTTCTTCAGAGGAAGCTACAGAGAAAGCGCCTTCTCTTAAAGACTCAGTACCAAGCCTTGGCGATACTGATATGTACGTTGCTCTCAATGAAGAGCAGGTAAAAGCCAATCAGCTTAATGAGTCTTCACAATCAGCGGAAGCGCCAGAAGAGCAGGCAGATGATCTAACTGTCATTGCTCCCCTTGATAGCTCAGAGCTTGGAGAAAAAGAAGAGGCTCCCGTTGTTCACAAGAAACATCAATGGTGGAAGATACCTGCTGTGCTCGTTGGTATTCTCGCCCTTGTGTATGTGGGTGGAGCAATCTTCTTTAACTTCTTCTTTATGCCTCAAACCAGCATTTATGGTAAGGACTACTCCTTAAAACCGGCTTCAGATTTACAGGCTTCTAGAGCAAACGAGGCCTCAAATTACTCCGTCCAAGTCTCTGGAAACGGCGTAGATTTAACCATCAAGGCATCCGACATTGATTTAACATACGATGCAGCTGGATATGCTCACGATGCTATTAGCCAGCAGAATCCTTGGATGTGGCCACTGGAAATTACTCGTAGCAGGTCCTTGAGTCCACATGCAACCGCTTCGTACGATACAAGCAAGGCAGACGCACTCTTTAATCAAAGAATTGAGCAGGCAAAAGAATCTGCTCAAACTCTAGAGAACAATGGTATTACCTACGATAGCTCGGCTAAAAAGTTTATTTTTGCTGATGATGCTATTGCCACAAGACTATCTCTTGAGGGTGTCCATAAAGACTTGCAAACCGCTTTTGATAATCTGAGCACTACCGTACAGCTTGGCCCAGAAAGCCTCATAAGTGCAGAAGATCTTGATGCTGCCTTGAAGACAGCTAATTCCTACGTTGCTTCTGCAGTTGATTTGATGCTGGGCGATTCTGCTGCATATCAGCTTGATCAAGACACCATTGCTAGCTGGATTAAGTTTGATGAGAATCTCTCTATTTCATTTGATACAGACGCTATTACTAAATGGGTCAACGAGACACTTGCTCCTGCAGTAGATACTCGTGGAACTTCAAGAACGTATAAGCGCTGGGATGGAAAAGAATTCACTACAAAGGCCGCTGGTGCATACGGTTGGGTTATTGATAATGACGCTGCTGTAAAAGCCATCTCTGACGGCCTGTCCGCTGGTCAGGCAACAAAAATTGAACTGCCTACAAAACAGTCGGCCGATACATTTACTAAACAGGGCGAGCAGGACTGGGGCGGTCGTTATATTGACGTTGACCTTACCACTCAGCATGCTGTTCTTTATGGTGATGATGGAACCATTCTTTGGGAAGCCGATGTAGTAACGGGTATCCCAGACGGACATCACAACACTCCAGAAGGAGTCTGGTATATTACCAGCCACATTAGAAACGCTCGTCTTCTTGGTCCAAATGACGAGAATGGCAAACCAGGTTGGGATGCACACGTTGACTTCTGGTTGGGTGTAAAAGGTCAGGAAGTCGGTTTTCACAACGCTCCATGGAGAAGTGCGTTTGGTGGAAACATCTACAGAACAGGCGGTAGTCATGGCTGCATCAACCTAAGCTATGAAAACGCTCAAAAACTCTTTGATATCGCCAAAGATGGAGATCCAATTATCATCCACTACTAGGTTTTTCTTAGAAAATATATTTACGCGCGCTTTAGAAAATAATTCTGAAGCGCGCGTTTTTTATGTCTTATAAAAGATCTACAACACGCTCTTTGTTTGCCATAAAATCAAGATACTCTGAACCTAAGCGAGAAGTGATCAATGAACTGGCAGAAGGAAATTTGCTGGCTGCTTTAGCAAAACCATATTCTCCTGTGACGTAATTAAATGTCGCAAGTATATTATCAGACAGAAAGGTTCCCCCACCTTCTGTATTGTATTCATAGTAGGAGACGGCAGGTAATTTGCGACTGCTCATAGCTTGTAGAATATAAGCAGTCCCATAAAGAATATATTGATCAAAATCTTGTGATGAGAGAGAAATTGAATATAAAGCGGCATCTTGCCCGATTGTTCCAATGATTTCTCCATTAACACTTACAACCCACAAAATACCACCGTCTAATAATTCATTGTTTTTCTCTACAATTGATAAAATTGGACCAGATATATACACGTCGTTTATATTGCAGGTATAAGTCCTATATTCTCCAGACTCAAACTTTTCATATGAGAAAATATTATCAGCTGATTGCTCCCGTATAAATTCCGCAGCTTCATGTTTTAAAAAATTGAGGTTTCGCTCCTTAACCGCTTCGGGTCTAAACCAACTACATATGAATACACATGCCACAATCACTGCGCTGATAGTTATATACAACTTTTTCTTACCATGTGACATATCTAATCGCCTCACTTGTATTGAATGTAAACCGAAAACGTGCTCTTAGGAAAATCCTATAAAAGATTTACAGTACGCTATTTGTTTGCCATAAAATCAAGATACTCTGAACCTAAGCGAGAAGTGATCAATGAA
>CAUUEB010000003.1:0-95575 GCA_963544135.1 uncultured Atopobium sp.
TCGGAGAGAGAAACCATGGTCTCGCCAGAGTTGACGCTGTTGCCAAACAGGCTGGTGTACTGGGAAGTGTTCCAGTTGCTGCGGTCCCAGTGCTCGGCCTTAATCTGAGCGCCAATCTCCTTGAAGTCTTTGGTGGTAATGCCAACAAAGTCGTTGATGTGGTAGATACCCTTGCCTGCAAGATCGGTGGTGTGGACATCCATGCTCAGAGTCATGTTCTTGCTGGTAAAGTCTGGCTGATACTGACCGCGAGTCTCGTCGCCAACATCAATGGTGTACTTCCAAACCTTAACAGCTACGCCGTCCTTATCGTACGTTCCTACAAACTCAGGAGCGCTGAGCGTGCCGTTAGAAACGGTGAGGTTGCTGTAGGTAAAGCCCTCAGGCATGATGACGTAGAGCACTGGCTCCTGAAGAGGGTTCCAGTCCCAGTTAGCGTCGTCAATGCGACCAGAAATCTTGAAGGTCTCGCCGCCGTTAATCTGGGTCTTATCGATGCTACCAACGCCGTTAAGAACCTTGGGCGCGCCGGACTTAGCGGTCAGCGTAACGCCTGCGTCAGGAGTGGTACCGGTGTTGTAGAGCTTGACGTTAGTGACAACGTCGGCGTTAGTGCCCTTCTTCCAAGAGCCGTAAACGCCGTTGGAGATGTAACTCCAGCCGTAATACTCGTCAGTGACATGCTTGTTGTTCGGATTCCATGTATCGAGAAGATCGCTCATTGGCCTAATGCCATCGTATCCGCCAAGAATTGGACCAAGGTCAACCTTGATAGAAGTGATGGAAGTGTTGATATCAAGACCAAGAGCAGTGTTGGTGATGAGGGCAGAAACACCAGATTTGCGCAGAATGCTTGGGTCAGCAGTTCCGCTCGTACCGTCCGATGCAGTCCAGTGGATTGGACCATAGGTCATACCTTCCTTGTAAGGGATGGTGACGCCGCGGATGATAGCGGTCTGGTTCTGATCGATGGTCATCTCGAGCGTCTTTGGAGCGGTGTCTGTAGAGAGCTCGTTCTTGATGAGGTAGGTACCAAGACGAACGTTGTAGGTATCGTTTTTCTTGTATGCCCAGTTAGGAGCTGTGTCGACAAGAGCGTGTGTGGTAAGACGCTCTGGGTTAAGACCGTCAATTACGGTAACCGTAAGCGTAGAAGAAGCGTTTGCGGAGGTACGGTTGACGTTTGGAGTGTCATTCCAAACGGACATAGTGAGGTTCTTAATGGTGACGTTAAAGGTTGAGTTGTTAGGTCTGGTGCTTGATGCAGGAACCTTAATCTGTGGCTTAAAAGTTGGGGTACCTGCGTAAGAGCCTGGCTCGTTCCACTCAACTGTTGCGGTCTTGTTAGTGCCATCATCGGTGGTAGAAACAATGGTTCCTGCGGTGTTGTAGAGGCTGGTCTCGTTGACACCAACTAGCTCCATATCGCTTGGGTAGACAACCTGAACCGTAGTCTTGCTGTTTGCCTCGGTGAGTACCTTAGAGCCTGTGGTAGAAACCTGCAGGGTAGAGGTGGTGCCACCCTTAGAGAGAACCTCGGTGGACTGATCAGCCCAGAAGCCGTAGGTCATGGCATCAGCTGCAGTAACAGATGAGGTATGTGGATCAATGTTTTGTGTTGCAGCGGTGCTCAAGCTAACACGAATTGCATTTGCAATAACCTGGCTTGCACTCTGGTTCTCAACAGCGTCATCAAGCTTGAACTGAATTTCTCCCCTGGAAGAAACCTGGGTAAGGCCGTTATTGGTCATGTAGACCAGATCTCCACTGCGGTTCTTCTCGGAACTTGCGCCAGGATAGCCGTAAGGAAGGGTTCCTGTTCCCGTAGGTGCGGTAACCAGGTTAGAGAAACTGGTGTTTGAGATGCCACCAACGGTAAACGTTGCACCTGGAAGACCTGTGACATAGAGTCCGTCTCCAAACCTCACGTTGAGGTAGGTTGGCGAGAACTGCAGCGAGGCAGGGATTGTATAGCCAACATTCAAGGCGTAGGTGACTCCCGCCTTAAGCGCAGGGGTTTGACCTGCAAGAAGGTCAGCAACTTGGGCGTGAGTCGACGCATCTTCAATGCTCAGAGCATTGATTTGAAGACCTGTGGTGTCTTCTGCGTAAGCCACGCTAAGGTTGGGCAGCAATGCTGCGACGAATGCAACGGCAGCTAAAAGCAATCCCGCTACAATCCTTGCCTTACTTTTCATAGCACATCCTAACTAGAGCGATACAGAACCAATCACTTTCTTTCTTACTTATTCTTACGACGCTTAGTAATGCCAAGTGAAGTCATTACAGCGGTCATACCAGCGAGAAGTGCAGCAAGAGGTGCTGCAGCAGAAGCATCTCCGGTGTATGGAGTCTTCTGCTTCTTTTTCTTAGATGGCTTAGTTGGAGTGGAAGGAGTCTCTGGAGTCTCATCCTCTGCAACAGTAATAGTGAGCTGAATTGTGTCGTTATCAGTTGCAACAGCGTCCTTACCATCTGGCCACTGGACACCATTCCAGGTGAACGAGAAGACCTTGCGGTTGCCAGCTGCGGAATCAGCAATAGCGCTGAAGGACCCGGTAACGGTACCGACAGCGGTGAGCTGAGTACCTGCGGCAACGTTGGAGTCAATGGTGACGCCAGGAATAGTGAGCTTCATCCAGCCATCGTTTGCGCTAGCCTCGTTAACAATGCGCTCGAGGTCAGAGTAAGTCCTAATGGAGGATGGATCGCTGAGCTCAAAGGTGACAGTAACGGTACGGCCGCTGACCTGAACATCGCTGACCTTAAAGCCGCTGCCAAAGTTGGAAGCCTGGATGGTGTTGGCATCAAGGTTGCTTGGGAGAGTCATTCCCTCAGGAACGGTCAGAGTTGCTGTGAACTTGAACTTAAGGTTGCTCAGCGTAATGGTGTCGTGGTTGGTGTTAGGGTAGGCGCGCTCAATGTTGTTCATCTGCTCCTGAATAGAGGAAGCAAGAATGGAACCAGTGAGGTTAAAGGTAGAACCTGCCTTCATAGTGATGACCTGGTCATGCTCGGTATTCTCGTCAGCAAGCATATCTGCAGGAAGGTTCATCTCAATTGGGTTGTTCACAATCAGGGTCTGCTGAATGCCGGTGCCACGAGGGTCTCTGTTAGCAGCAATCTGAACGCCGTTCCAAGAAAGCTCGAACTTCTTGGTGACGTTGGTGACGGTGTTCTTTGCAAAAGACTCAAAGGTGCCGGTCAGAGTACCTGTAGCAGTAAGCTCCTGACCATTGGTAACCTGAGTTGGGTCAAGGGTAAGACCGTCAACAGTTACGGTAAGAGGTCTTGCAATCTCTGCAGTAGCTGCGTCGTCTTTACCAACTGTCTCGACAGCGTCTTTGAGCTGCTTGTAATTGGTGTAAGTTCCCTTGAGCTTCAGGGTAACGGTAACTTCCTGGCCGTTAACAGAGACGTTAGAAACCTCAAAGAGGTCACCGAGGCCAGAGGTGGTTACGGTTGGATTAGCTGGGACAACAACGCCTGCAGGAAGCGTGAGCTTTGCGGTAAAGGTAGAAGTTGTACCAGAAAGCGTGATCTTGGTTAGGTCGTCAAGGCCACCAGCAATGCCATTCTCAAAGGCGCTCATCTGGTTGATGACAGAAGTTGCATCGATAGCGCCTGTAAGACTGAAGCTCTTATTGTTAGAAACTTCCTTGATCTGAGTGGTGTTGCTCTGGGAATCGCTCCACATATCTGCAGGAAGATCGCTGGTAAGCTCTACTCTCTGGATGGAAGGATCGTCTTTCCACTTGAGGTAGTAGGTGACATCGTTAGTAAGCGTTGCGCCGCCGTTGATAGTTGCAGGAGAGTTACCTGCAGCATCAGTGAACCAGTAGTGGTAGTTGTGATCAAAAACCATACCAAGGAAAGTTATTGGTTCATCTGTGTTATCCAAAACGTAATTCTCTAGTGTTGCAATCTCTGTATAAGCAGTATTGGTGTTAGTGCTGGTTGGACTTGCAATTCCATCAGTTGTAGCGCTGAGAGTGTTACCGCTAAGGTTTTGAAGCAGTGCATTGATATTGGTTTGCTCAGCAACAGTTGGGTGAGTTTTGATAGTTGCAACTTCACCGCCGTTTGCATCGGTGGTGATGTCAAAGACGTTTGGATTCTGCTTAAAGACGCTGTTTGCCGAGAAAGTACCACCATTTGCCGAGAAGGACACGGTAAGGTGCTGCTCCTCCCAGTCTGCGTACAAATCAACGGTATCGGTACCCGCAGGAACAGCCAGGTTGGAGTTGGCTGCAATCTCATCGCCAGCTCCGTTTGCCTGAGTGGTCCAGCGCTTGAAGGTCTTACCAGCAATATTGAAGTTATTGTCGAGGTTGTTGACCTCAGCGTCAGAACGGACCGTTACGGTACGGCTAGCGTTGGTAGCAACGCGGTCAATGACAGAGACGCCATTACCATTGTGATACCTAACGTAGAACCAAGCAGTGTTGGCCTTCCAATGTGGATAGACTGTCATGTCAGAGGTGACCTGGGTATCAGCGGTGAACTGGTGCTCGGTACCAGCAGCGTCGGTGTAGTACCAGCCGTCAAACTCCTGACCACTTGCGTAAGGATCTGCAGGTAGGGTAGTGGAGCCTCCTGCTACAGAAGAAGCAGTTGCAAGAGAGTTGCCGCGCATAGCAAGAGCAGTCTTGTTAGCAGTAGTGCCGTCAGCAAATGTTGGGTTGATGCCGGTAACGCCTGGGGTATTGAGGTCAAAGGTAACGGTTGCGGCAGGTGCCCAAACGTGCTTCTGACCATCGCTTGAAGCATTAGCAACTGGGTAGGTATAGGTTGCTCCGTTAGCATTAATGAGGCTCAGAGAGTTAGTTGATGGGTCAGCAAGGGTAAAGAGCGAGAGAACCTCGTTGCCGTTAGCTGCACCGTTTGTAGGGATAGTGCTACCAAAGCCACTGTTGTAGCTTGGTGCGTATTTGAGCAGGTAAGAGCCGCCAACAACGTTGTAGTTCTGACGAGTCTGGCCAGCTCCGTTATCGGAGTTCTTGGTAGCAGGGGTTTCTACCAGGCTGTTTCCGGTGAATTGGATGGAGCCATTAGTCTGGGCTCCAAAGAGGGCGCCAGAGTTACGACCGTCTCCCTTAATGGTGGAGTTGTTAATGATGACGTCACCAGTGTTGACGTTAAGACCGCCGGTTCCTCCATTGGTGAAGTTAAGGGTTGAGTTAGTAACGTTTACTGTTCCACCAGCTACACCAACAGAAATACCAGAAGTTGAACCAGCATTAGCATTAATGGTGGAGTTAACAATATTAGAAGTACCCTGGATGGTCATACCCGTAGCGCCGTACCATGAAGGATTAATGGTCAGCGTAGAGTCATTCATGTTGAGCTGGTTGACGTAGAAAGTCTGACCAAAGCCTTCAACGGTAAGGTCTGTGTTCTTAAGGTTGAGGTTGCGAGCGTCATTCCAGGTACGAGCCTGTGAAGTTACTTTGATAGTAGCGTTTTCAAAGGTGACACCAGACTCAAAGAAGTTTGTATTGCTCTTATCGTCTGCGGTGATGGTAACGCTGCTCTTGTTGGTGCTGCCGCTAACGGTTCCGCCAAGAGAAATACCGCGCGAGCCGCTTGCACCTGCGTTGTTCCTGAAGACATAAGTACCATCAGTGATGGTAGACCCATCCTGTGCGGTTAGTGCTGTCTTGAAGCCAGACATGGTAAGAGTGCCCGTGCCGGTCAGCGTTGAGCCAGGTGATAGAACCAGACCGTCAATGCTGTTTCCAGTGCCAGTAAGCGTTGCGCCCTCAGATTCAATCTTGAGTGTAAGGCCAGAAGGAATAGTAACCGTAGAGGTCAGATTGAGGTTGCCTTTGAGATGAATGGTGTAGATTGAAGAAGTTTCTCCCCACAGCTCCAGTGCTTTCTCGAGAGATTTAACAGGATCGGAGCTGGAGCCCTCGTTAGTATCGCTACCGTTGGTTCCGTCTACCCAGAGCTCAGTTGAGATGTAAGAAAGGCTTCTTGTAACACGGCGAGAAGATCTTTCTGCAGGAGCAGCAGTCTGTTCAGAGGTCTGCTGGTTGGAAGTAGACTCTGCGGTAGTGGTAGCCTCAGTAGAGCTCTCTGCAGTTGCCTCCGAAGTTGAGGCAGTTGCATCACTTGTTTGAGTTGCTGCAACTTCTTGCGTCTGAGTTACTTCTTGAGTGCTAGCAATTTCTGCTAACGCTGAAGAAGGGACCAAAGAGAGCGCGAGTACCAAAGACATAGCTGTCTTTGCCCCTTTGCTTGCAAAGTTCTTGTTTTTTCTTTCCATACCTACCCCTAACAAATAGTGAATACCCCAACAAAATTTGCAATTAAATCTTGTGCCAAAAGTGATAAATCACGATAAGCACGATGGAGACAAATGACACATATTCAGAGCATTTTTTGTATAGATAATTATCTATTATTTTGGTAAAAATTGTTAGCTCAACCAGCGATTTTTATAGTTTGAACACATTTCAAAAAACGTCTTCATCTCATGTTATATAAATAATTTAATCAAAATATTTGGTACGTTGAAAAATGGCATTTAAATTGCTCTATTTTTAACGATTTTCTCGACATTTGTCATAAACGTGCAACGGATAAAAATTGCAATAGAAATGTATTAAATTTTAAGACAAATGTGAGTTATGCGGAAACTGAATAGCGGAAGCTGGATAGTTAACAATTTCATGAAATTTGGAGTTCAAAATTTTCTAGCAAGAGAAGCTTTGTACACTAAGAAAAAGACAGTTAAGAGGATGTGCAGTCTACGCAAATAGTGCGCGAAAGATACGTTTGAATGTGTTGAGCGGGGGAGTTATGGACTCAAAAATTATCGATGACGCTTTGGACTTTGTAAAAGAGGTCTTCTCCACAGATTTTAGTGGCCACGATTACTTCCACACGTTGCGCGTGTACAAAATGGCTGTAAGAATTGCGCAAGAGGAAGGAGCAAATCAAGAGATTGTTGCCCTTGCTGCGCTTTTGCACGATGTTGATGACATCAAGCTTTCTCCAGAGACGCATGAGAATAAGGATAGGGTTGTTGGTTTTCTGCGCCAGCATGCTGTTGACGAGGCCACTATCCAGGCAATTTGTACCGCAATCGATGAGGTTTCTTTCTCGGGAACAGACTCGGTAGTTCCTTCAACGCTTGAAGGTATGTGTGTTCAAGACGCAGATCGCCTGGACGCGCTTGGTGCTGTTGGCATCGCACGTACCTTTGCCTATGGTGGAAGTCATGGTCGTGGTATGTATGACCCAGATGAGCCACCAACTCTTAATATGAGCAGTGAGGAGTATCACTCACACAAATCAACGTCGCTCAATCACTTTTACGAGAAACTCTTTTTACTGGCAGACATGATGAATACGCGCAGTGGCAAAGAGCTAGGAAAAGCTCGCGAGAAGTACATGCGTGAGTATATTGACCAGTTCTTAGATGAGTGGAACGGTGAACGCTAAGATATAGTTTTTAGCTATATGAATTAGTTAAGTATTTGTATTTCACAAGTAAAGTTTTGATTGTCATACTGGTTTCTCGTAAGCAGTTCTAAGGGGCTATGATGGCAATCAAAAATGATAAAACTACTCCACATCGCTTTGATGTTGTTGGTAGCTTTCTTCGTCCAGAGAATCTCAAGCAGGCTCGTATTCAGTTCGAAAAAGGTCAGATTGATGCACATGAGCTCAAGCAAGTAGAGGACAAAGCTATTACAGAGCTTATCCAAAAGGAGAAGCAGGCAGGCCTTAAAGTCATTACTGACGGTGAGTTTAGACGTGCAACCTGGCACCTCGATTTTATGTGGGCGTTTGAAGGTATTGGACATGCGCCAACTAATACTGGACTGCCTTTCCACGATGAGACTGCAGAGATTGACGACACCTTCCTCGTAGGAAAAGTGGAGCTCACCAAAGAGCATCCCTTTATAGAGCACTTCCGCTTTGTTCAGCAGTTTGAGGACGAGACAACTGTTGCCAAGCTTACTATTCCTGCACCTGCACAGTTTATTGAGCAGTTCATTATGCCCATGAATCGCGAGCAGACTAACAAGTACTATGCCAACGACCAGGACCTTCTTGAAGATATTGTTGCTGGCTACGGTGCGTTTATTAAGCAGGTATATGCTGCAGGCTGTCGTAATCTTCAGCTTGATGACTGCTCATGGGGCGTGCTGGTTGACCCACGTGCAGAGCTTTTCTTTGGCGCTGACCATGAGGGTCTTAAGAAGATTAAGGCACTGCTCTTGGAGATTAATAACCGCGTTCTTGATGCAGCTCCAGCCGACCTGACTATTAACACACACGTTTGTCGTGGCAACTTCCATAGTACCTGGGCTTGCGAGGGCGGCTATGACGATGTAGCCGATGCTCTTCTTGCTCAAGAGCACGTAAACGCTTTCTTCTTAGAATTTGATGATCATCGCTCCGGTGGCTTTGAGCCCCTGGCTTCTGTTCCAGCTGGTAAAAAAGTTGTGCTTGGTCTGATCACTACCAAGCACGCCCAGCTGGAAGAGAAAGCCAAGGTTATTGAGCGTATTCATGAGGCAGCTCAGTACGTACCTCTGGAGAACCTCTGTCTTTCTCCTCAGTGTGGCTTTGCAAGCTGCGAGATTGGCAACAAGCTTACTGAAGATGAGCAGTGGGCAAAGATTGCGCTGGTTAAAGAAATTGCAGAAGAGGTTTGGGGTTAAACATCGGCTGGTTTACGGTCTGTTTGCGACTTACATGCCGTTTACCGAAGAGTTTCTGACCATACGTTCTTCTCGACTCCTGTCCACTAAAATGGACAGGAGTTTTTTATTGGAGCTAGACTTCGGAGGCAGTATGCCAAGCGAGAAGACCCGCTGCTTGCATCTTGTAAAAATTTTTGAGGAAGAAACTGATGACGATCATGGTCTGAGCACGCCTCAGCTTATTGAAAAGCTCGCAGAGCGCGGGCTAAGCGTGGAACGTAAAACACTCTACGATGACATCAAATCTCTGCAGAATTTTGGCTACGACATTCAGTCTTACCAGCGCCATCCTGTTGAATACGGCCTGGCAACCAGGAAGTTTCAGACTGAAGAGCTCATGCTGATGGCAGACGCTGTGCAGTCGTCAAAGTTTTTGACGGAGCGCAAGGCAAATAACCTGGTGAGCCTTATTGGAGAGCTGGGTGGGAAGTCTACCTCTGACACGCTGAAGAAGCGCATCCATGTTGAAGGTCGTATTAAGTCGCAAAATGAGTCTGTGTTTTATGCACTCAATGCTATTCAAACGGCTCTTTTGCAGAAGAAAAAAGTCTCGTTTAAATACCGCAAGAAAGGCTTTAAAGATAAGGTTATTGAAGAGCTTCCCGTAAGAGAAGAAACGCCTGTTCAACTTACGTATATTGACGATTTCTACTATCTTATTGTGTGGAACGATAAGCATCAAAACTTTGTTAATTATCGTGTAGACCGCATGTTTAGACTTGAGGTCTCTGATGCTGACGCCACGGTTAACGAGCAGATCAAGCAGTTTGATATAGACAAGTATCAAGAGCGCGTCTTTGGCATGTACTCGGGCGAGGTTGTTGAGGTCACACTTCGTGTTAATGAGCGCGTAATGTGTTCAGTGTATGACCGCTTTGGCAAGAACATTATTTTGAACAATCCTAGTTCTGATGGAACTACAGCTGACGTACATGTTTCTGTAATGGAAGCACCAACGTTTTACGGTTGGCTTGCAACCTTTGGAACAGATATAGAACTGGTAGCTCCAAAGAAGACCAGGCAGAAATATCAAGAGTATCTGAGCGGGATTCTTCAGAGCTACCAAACACAGAAAGGGACTAGCTAAACGGCGAAGACGGGCTAAAACGGACGGGCTAAACCGGACAGTTCACGAGTACCAGTTAGCGAGCATCAATGACGTAAAGGCCTGCTTTAACGAGAAGATGACCATGGTGATCACTGAGTTGCGTAATCTTGCAGGTAACAATGTTTTGATGTCCATAGAAGAGCAAAGTACTCCAGAGAGAATTGCTTTCTCTAGGAACAAAGCCCAGCTTGTGGTCATTAGAGTACAGAGCAAGAGCTTCTGGGTCGTAAGGGTTATCACGTTCAGGAACAATGGTTAGATCTGAGCCAAGTTTGAGCTGGTCAAAGACAAGAGGAGCGTCGTAGTAGGGAAGACCGGAAACAACGAAGGAATCAACAAGCTTTGTAGGACTGTACATAAGAGCCTCCTTAGAAGATGTTGAGAATAGAATATGGATTTGTTAAAGAATGAGTGTCCAACAGATTGGACAGTATAAGAAAGCTGTAGGGTAGTAAAAAGCTTTAAAGGGAGCTTGTATGATTACCACTAAGAGATTGTTTCTTATTCCATGGCATGCATCCGATGCCAATGAGCTCTATGAATTGGCAAAAGATCCAGAAATTGGTCCACTTTGTGGATGGGAACCTCACAAAACTTTAGAAGATTCTAAGCAGGTTCTTGCAAACGTGCTGTCCGATAAGTCCTGTTATGCCGCAAAGGACATGAGGACCGGTCATCTAATTGGGTCAATGTCGTTGGATTTTGAAGAAATTCCTGATCCAAAGGATTCCTCAAAGCAGCTGCATCAGGCAGAAATTGGCTATTGGATTGGTCGTCCTTATTGGAGGCAAGGGTTTGCATCTGAGGGTGCTCAAGCTCTTACCGCATATGCATTTGAAGAGCATGGTGTTGACCAGGTAATTATTAGATATCTTGAGCGCAATAAAAAGTCTGCTTCAGTGGCTCGTAAGTGCGGCTTCACGGAGATTGGCATTATTACAGACTTTAATAAGTACACAGGCAAAGAAGAACAGCTTGGTATATCAATGCTCACAAAAGCGGACTGGGAACGTGTTCAAAAATAGTGGTTCTTCTCACCATGTTGTATGTTGTTTCAAAATGTTGCATAAGGCAAACTCGTATATGAAACGACAAAACTACATGTAAAGTAATTAAAACAGTTAGTGGATTAAAGATTCTGCTTGTAAGAAAAGCGAAAGAAGTCTGCATATGATGATCAACAAACGCCTCATTGCCCTCATTGAGGAGAGTAAAAAATATATTGGCTTGACCGTGCTCTACCAGTGGATTGCGCTACTTGCCAACATTGTATTTATGTACTCTCTGGCAAAAATGATTCAGGCGCTCTTTATGGATTACTTTGTCTTTGAGCAGCAGCAGGTATTTATCGGTCTTTGCCTTATTGCTATTGTGATCAGGTATTTCTGCAAACTTGCTCAGCACAAGACAAGCTTTTACGCAGCAAAAAGGGTTAAAAAGACCCTTCGCGAGAAAATTTATCAGAAACTTTTAGAGTTTGGTCCCTCGTATAAAAATTCATATGCTACCAGCGAGATTGTTCAGCTGGCAGTTGAAGGCGTTGATCAGCTTGAAACGTATTTTGCACAGTATTTGCCACAGTTCTTCTATGCTGTTTTAGCTCCACTCACACTTTTTCTTGTTTTGCTTCTTATTAGTCCGGTAGTTGGCATTGTTTTGCTGGTATTTGTGCCGCTCATTCCAATGACCATCGTTCTTATCCAGAAGTTTGCAAAGAAGCTTTTGTCCAAGTATTGGGGCCAGTATACGCAGCTTGGCGATACGTTTTTGGAGAACCTGCAGGGTCTGACCACAGCAAAGATTTACAAGGCTGATGGTTTTAAACACAAGCAGATGAACGAGGAAGCCGAGCACTTTAGACGTATTACCATGAAGGTTCTAACCATGCAGCTCAACTCCATCACCGTGATGGACGTGGTTGCATTTGGTGGAAGCGCGCTTGGTACAATTCTTGCAATTCAGCAGGTAAATGACCACCTCCTCGTTATGTGGGAAGGCGTCTTTGTCATTTTGATTTCGGCTGAGTTCTTCCTGCCTATGCGTCTTTTGGGCAGTTATTTCCACATTGCCATGAACGGTATGGCAGCGTCGGACAAGATCTTTGACCTGCTTGATATGCCTGTTCGAGAGCAGGGTACCAAGACCGTTCCAGCTTCCAGTGATGTCGCTTTGCGCAACGTTTCTTTCTCCTACGACGGCGAGAAGCCCGTCTTGATGAATGTTTCTTTTGGAATGCGCGCTAACTCTTTGAATGCCCTGGTAGGAGAGTCAGGCTGTGGAAAATCAACAATTGCAGCACTTCTGACCGGAAAACTCCGCTCGTATTCTGGCGATGTTCTGTTTGGAAATACCAGTTTGTCAGACATTTCTGACCAGAATTTGCTTCAAAACGTTACGTATATTGGTCATCAAGCACATCTCTTTATGGGAAGCGTTCGCTCTAACCTTGCCATGGGTAATCCAGAGGCAACTGAAGAACAGCTCTGGCATGCCCTTGAACAGGTCAATCTTGCTGAGTTCGTAAAGTCTTTGGGTGGGCTTGACGCGCCAGTTGCCGAGAAGGGCTCCAACTTGTCTGGTGGTCAGCGTCAGAGATTAGCACTGGCCAGAGCCCTACTTCACAATAGCCAGATGTACATCTTTGATGAAGCTACTTCAAATATTGATGTTGAGAGTGAAGACGTTATTATGCAGCAGGTTCATCAGCTTGCTCAGACAAAGATGGTGCTGGTAATTTCTCACCGCTTAGTAAACGTTAAAAATGCTGATCAGATTGTTGTTATGCAGCATGGTCGCGTTGTTGGAAGTGGAACGCACCAAGAGTTGCTTGCAATAAATGATGAGTACAAACGAATGACGCAGGCCCAGACTGAGCTTGAGAATTATGTGAAAGGAGTTGAGGCGTAATGAAAGCAGAAGTTAAGAACAGCGCCACAACTGCACGTACTTCTCGCCGTAGTGCGCTCACCATTATGCTGAGACTGGTGGGGCTGGTTCGTCCGCTGGCTGGCTTTATGATACTTGCAATTTTGATGGGCGTTTTGGGTAACCTTGCCGCCACGTTCATCAGCATTTTTGGAGCATATGCGCTGCTCAGCGCTATGGGATTTGCTTCATCTTCTCCTATGGCATTGCTTTTTGGTGGCATGCTTTTGTTTGCCCTGGTCCGCGGTCTGCTGCGCTATGCCGAGCAGGAATGCAACCACTTTATTGCGTTTAAACTGCTTGCGCTTATTAGAGACCGTGTGTTCACGGCGCTCAGAAAGCTTGCCCCTGCAAAGCTTGAGGTCAAAAATAAGGGCAACCTGATGAGCGTCATTACCTCAGACATTGAGCTGCTTGAGGTTTTCTACGCACACACTATCTCGCCTATCTGCATTGCGGTTGTGTTCTGCATTGTAATGGTGTGGTTTATTGCAGGTACTGCCAACTGGATTTTGGGTGTTATTGCACTTGTTTCTTACCTGGTAGTTGGCGTGGCAATTCCGCTTGCTATGTCTAAGCGCTCCGAGCAAGACTCTGCTGAGGCAAGAGATCTTGCTGGTAAGCTCTCGACGGTTACCCTTGATAACCTGCGTGGTCTTGACGAGATTCTGCAATACAACACGGGCACTCAAATGCTTGAGAGCTCCAGTAAGCTTGCTGATCAGTTAAGCGACAGACAGCAGGCAGTTAAGAAGGCATTTGGTGTCAACGATGCGATCACCTCAACGGTCATTCTTGCCGCAACACTAGTCATGTTTTTTAGCTCGTTCTACCTGGCCTATAACCAGCAGATTCTTATGACTGATGCCTTTATTGCAACTATCGCTCTTATGAGTTCATTTGGACCTGTTGTTGCTTTAGCGGCACTAGGTACAACCCTGACCAGTACGTTTGCTGCGGGTAATCGTGTTTTGGATATTCTGGACGAGAAACCCCTGGTTGAAGACGTAGTGGACCAAAAAGACATCTCATATGAGGGTGTGCGTGTATCTGAGCTTTCATTTGCATATGATGATGAGCAGATTTTGGACAACATTTCTGTGGATATTCCTACCGATAAGATCGTGGGAATTGTGGGAAAGAGCGGCTCAGGCAAGTCTACGCTGCTAAAACTTTTGATGCGTTTCTGGCCAGCAACACCTGGTGCCATTGAAATTTCTGGAACCCCTTTGGAGCGGGTTAATACCTCTAACCTGCGCGATCTTGAGAGCTATATGACGCAGGATACGCATCTGTATCACGATTCCATTAAGAACAATCTCCGCATTGCAAAGCTTGATGCAACGGATGAAGAGATTGTTGAGGCGTGCAAAAAGGCTTCAATTCACGAGTACATTTCCACGCTGCCCCAGGGGTACGACACGCCCGTTGCAGAGCTTGGTGACTCGCTTTCTGGTGGAGAGCGCCAGCGTATTGGTCTTGCTCGCGCATTCTTGCATGACGCACCACTCATGTTGCTTGACGAGCCAACCAGCAATCTGGACAGCCTAAACGAGGCAATTATCTTGCGCTCGCTTGATAAAGAAACTGAGCGCAAATCCGTGGTTCTTGTCTCTCATAGGGCTTCTACCATGGGAATTGCAGATGTTGTTTACACCGTTGATGGGGGACGAGTGAGCTGATGACACCTGAAGAAATTGCACAGAAACGTCAAAAAGAAAAAGATCTTATTTCGCTCATGATTCGTTTTTATTGCGAGAAGTACCATCGCACCAAAGCCCACGAACCTCTGTGCGACGAGTGCGCTGAGCTTGAGAAGTATGCGCATACGCGTGTGGACCGCTGTCCTCACATTGAGACAAAGACGTTTTGCTCAAAATGCAAATCGCATTGCTATAGCAAAGAGATGCGCGCTCGCGTTAAAGAGGTCATGAAATCCACAGGACCTCGACTGCTCCTACACCATCCAATTCTTGTAATCAAGCACGCGCTTCAGTAACGCAGTCCTAGTTGGCCTTGTACACCTTTGACATCTGCGATTTTCTCGCCATTTCACGGTCTTCTCGCCAAAAGTGAGAAGACCGCATTTTTTTGAATCTTTTTCATTTGAAACATAACTGTTAACTCTGAGAATTACGTATTTTTGTCGCGGCGCGTTAGGTTTACAGTGACCTCTCGCTTTACAGAAGGAGGTACTGCGTTGATTAAATCTAAGAAAGCGTCATTTATTTTTAAGCTATGTATTGCTGTGATTGGCACCTTTGTACTGTGTGATTCTGCGGGCGTCTTCCGAATGAACTTCCGCGTTTCTTTCTTGTATTACTTCACCAACATCTCTAACCTGCTGCTTGTTGCTTATTTCTGGGGCGCGCTGTTCCAGGCTTACAAGCATCCCGAGACCGCTCAGAAGCCATGGATGCCAACGGTCAAACACACGCTTATGCTGGGCATTACCGTAACTGGTCTGGTAGCTTACTTCCTGCTTGACCATGGCGAGGTCTTTGTCAACGGCGTCTTTAAGTTCAACAATTTTATTCTGCATGATGTGATTCCTATCTGCGCCGTTTTGGACTGGCTGCTCTTTGACGAGAAGCCAACTATGGGCTTCAAAGAGCCTCTGATCTGGCCTTTGTATCCGCTCACGTATTTTGCGTACATTATCGTTTTGGTCCTGGGCTTTGGCGTGCAGATTAAAGAGAAGTCTCGCTGGCCTTATGGATTTATGGACTTTGACAAGCTAGGAGTCCCAACAGTTGCTTTGACCATTGTGATTTTGATTGTTGTCTTTGTTGCCCTGGGCTACCTCTACGTCGTCATTGACAAAAAACTTGGTGAGAAGATCAAGAAGGCTGAGAACTAAACGGACTGCATAGTCAAAGCGAGGTTAAAACCTTAAGCGATTGCACAGCGCTCGGCACTTGTGAACTGCCTCCCATTTCTTGAACACGAGAAATAGGAGGCAGTTCAAAACACACCTAAGTCGGATAATCTGTTAAAAAGACGTATACATGACGCTGAAAATACCTCAATCATGCAGATTATCGTCATTAGATGTGTAAAATGCCCGCAATTGAGCAGATTATCCGACTTAGGTGTGTTCCATAGGTGCGGAATTTACCTATAGTTAAATCTTTTATATGACGCTATTCATTTTCTAGCATATTAGATGAAGTTTATGCATAGAGATGCATATCGGGTAGTGCGGCCGCCTAGCCGCCTGGCTATCTTGATTAAGAACATGTCGATTCTTCCGCAGAACCTACCAAAGCTGCGCTATTTTGTGCGCCAGGCCTAAAAGCCGACGTTAATACGCTTCAGAATCATAATCACCCGCATATGAACTGCCTCCCATTTCTTGGACATAAGAAATGGGAGGCAGTTCACATTCGTCGGACGCTTTTTATGCCGTTTACGGGAGTACATTTGGAACGCGGCGTGTGTACTGGTAAAATATTAAAAAGTTGATGAAGGAGGTACTATGTCACTGTATCGTCATCTACGTTCTAGTTTGGGATCAGCCCATAAAATTGTGCTTGCTATCAGCGCTTTTGTAATGGCAATCGTGATTCCTGTTATGGCAAAAGCTGATGTTATTTCCACACCAAGAGTTGGTTTAGCTACTTCTCATGCAAGTTTGATCGCAGTCGTTGTTCTTGTGGCTGTCGTTGGATTTATTATGATCATAAGGCGTCGCAGGTAAAACCTTGTCCACAACACAGCAGATTCTTCCAAAAAAAGAAGTCACTACCTTTGCATTTGCGTTATGTCACTTTGTAGTTGACTTTGCATGCGTATCTACCATGCTCTGCGCGGTAAGCCGAGTGTTGGGGGAGTCTGGCCAAGATTCGTTGGAGTTTGTTGCACTGAGTATTCTGCTGTACGACATTGTTGCTTTTACATTGCAACTGCCTGTAGGTATAGTGCTTGACAAGCTGGATAAGAACTCTTATGCTGCCTTGCTTTCGTACGCTTTGGTTGGTGCTGGAGTTTTGATTTCTTTGTTTCCCGTAGCACTTCTCGAGTGGTTAGCAGTTCTTTTACTCGCAGTTGGAAATGCCCTTTTCCATAGTGCAGGCGGACTGATTGTACTTAACATCTCACAAAAACACGCGGGTCCTTCAGGAATCTTTATTGCAACTGGTGCAATTGGAGTATTTTTAGGCACGCAAAGTGCTCAAATGGAAAGGCTTCAGATTGCGTTTTCCCTCCTTGTGCTGTTGTTCTTATGTGCGCTTATTACGCTTGTGGTCCAAAAGGTCAACAAGAAATACTGGAACGTACATAATGTTGCATTTGATATTCCTAAGTTTTCGTCCAATACACTGCTTGCGATTGCACTGCTCACTCTTGTAGTAGCTCTTAGAAGCTATGCCGGCATGGTTATGGCATTTCCCTGGAAGAGTCAGATGCTACTTCTTGTATTGAGCATCCTTGGTGTATTTGCAGGTAAAGCGCTTGGTGGAATGGTCGCTGATCGTATTGGTTTTAGAACTACAGCAATCTTCTCGCTCATTGCTGCAGCTACTTTGTTTGCACCCTCATGGGAGGTGCCAGTTATGGGCCTCCTGGGTGTATTTTTCTTTAACTTCACCATGTCCATTACGTTGGCATCTCTAGCAAACATCTTGCCCAACGCAAAAGGTACTGCGTTCGGTCTAGCTAGTTTTTCTCTGGCCGTGGGTGCACTGCCTGCGCTTTTGGGATTTCGTGTTGAGCATCCCGTGATGCTTTCCGTTATTAGTTTGGTTTCAGCATTTGCGTTGGGCGTTGGTCTTACGCTGGTCAAAGATACTGTGGTTACAGGTCCATTTGGTCACGAGCGCATGTTCCATACAGCACAGGTTGCTGAGATTTTAGAAGAAGATACTCAAACGGCAGAGTCATTTGATCAGGTTGATGAACTTGCGGTTGAAGATGAACTTGCAGGAGAAGATTATCCTGTGGCTAAAGGTAAACTGGCCGCTGAAGGCAACCAAGCAGAAGGCTAATGGCATGGACGATCAAACATTTTTATTGCCGTATTTGTTGACCATTATTCCGATATTCGCGTTTTGTCTGATTCTGACTATTACTGTTGAGCTTATTGTCGCAAAATCGCTTGGCGTTAAAGACAATCATGCGCTGCTGATTGTTGTGGCTGCACAGGTGCTTACCAATCCAATCGCTGTTTTTATCACAAGTGCCCTTGTTGATGTGGTTACTAACGACATGCAGTATTGGGCGTGCGTCATAGCGGTTGAGCTGGTTGTTATTGCTGTCGAAGGTCTCATTTACAAGGTAAAAAGAGTAAGCAACACCCCATGGACTCTTTCAATCTTGGCCAACCTTGCGTCAGTAACCGTAGGTATTCTCGTTCAAACACTTATATAAAAATTTAGCGAGAAACCCTTTGAATAGGAGGGGTTTCTCGCCAAACTTGGGTGATTTATGAGATGAAGCCTTAATGAACCATTGCGATAATAAGCGCTCCAACCATAAGACCAATGGATGTTCTGAGAGCCGCTGAGGCTTGCCTGTGCAAGAGCTTTTGTGCACGAGTTGCGCGAGCGAACTGGGCTTTTGAGGTGTTGAGTGTATGCATTGGTCCTCCTTTCTTAGTTCTTGCTTAGTATATGTCCAAAAGTAAGCTTTGGTAAACTCTTTAGTATAAAAATGATACAAAAAACCACACCGAGGGTGAGTCCAATCATTCCTCCAGAAGAGGCGTCTAAGTAATAACTACCTGTTATTCCAATCAAAACGCTGACCGTGGCAATGAGCGGAGAAATCCAGAGCATATGGCGCATCTGATTGGTAAGAAGCCTTGCGCAGGCGCCTGGAACAATAAGGAGAGAAACGGACAGAATTACGCCAACCGCCTGGAGCGATATGACAATTGCGAGGGCTAGGGCAACAAGCAAGAATGAAGTGAGTGTTTTAGTAGAAAGACCGATTGCTTGAACCTGCGTTTGATCAAATGAAAGCAAGGTCAGGTCCTTGTTTTTAAGGATGAGCAGGATTGCAATGGGCAGACCAATACAAAGAACTTGCAGCATATCGGGAGTTGTGACCCCCAAAAGGTTTCCAAAGAGTATGTGTGAGAGGTTAATCTGACTTGGAACCTTGGATATGAGAACTGTTCCTAGTGCAAAAAACGTTGTAAATACAATGCCGATAGCAGTATCGGGGCGCACAATTTGGCTCTTTTTGACTTGTCCGACCAACACCACGGTAATGAGAGCAAACACAAGTGCTCCTACCAGATAGGGAAGTCCCAGCAGATGAGCAATGACCACGCCTGGGAGAATAGAATGCGAGATGGCGTCGCCCATAAGCGACCATCCCATGTGTGTGATCCAGCAGCTCAAAAGCCCGCAGACTATGGCGGTTGCAATTCCGGTGATGAGGGCTCGCTGCATGAATGCGTATTGGAGAATGTCTACCTCAGGCATGGAGCACCTCCTCAATGTGGGCATCTTCGGAAATACCAAGGTTCTGCAGGAGGGCGTCTCCAGAAAGAATTTCTTTTGAGGGACCCTGCGCGGTTATGGTTTTATTGATGACCAGGCAAAGCGGGAATTTTTGCTGAGCCAAATTGATGTCGTGAATTGAAACGAGCAATGTTTTGCCTTCTTTACTGAGGTTATTGAGCTGTTCGGTAATGATGGCCTCAGAGCGAGCGTCTACCCCCGCAAATGGTTCATCAAGAAACATCAGTTCAGCGGCTTGTGCAATTCCGCGCGCTACAAAAACACGCTTTCTTTGTCCTCCAGATAGCTGGGCAAGTGGACGATCTGCAAGGTCGGCCAAGTTGACGCGTTCGAGTGCTTGGGCAACAAGCTTTTTGTCTTGGGCGGAAGGTATACGCATCCAACCCTGATGGACGTATCTACCCTGCATAACAACGTCTTTTACAAGCAGCGGAAACGTTGCGTCAATTGCCTCAGTTTGAGGGACGTACGCGATTTTGCCCTGTTTACGTGCTTGTGAAAGAGGTTGCTGACCCCAAGTAAGTGACCCCTCCCATGCGATGGTATCCATCAGGGCCTTAAAGAGCGTAGACTTGCCGGCGCCATTAACGCCTACAAGTGCACAAAGATCTCCTGTTGAGAGGGAGAAATTTACGTCGTGAATGATGGGTTTCTCGCGGTCTTTTTTCTCGTACCAGGCACAAAGTTGTGAAACGCAAAGATTCATTGAGAACGCTACCTTCCCATAAGACCGGATACGATTGCGTCCGCGTCGTGTTGCAGCAGGTCAAGATAGGTGGGCACGGGGCCGTCAGCTTCCGAGAGGGAGTCTACGTACAAGATGTTCTTCTCGTCAGTTTTGAGGACAGCACCCGTCTCGTCGGCTACCTGCTGCATTGCCTTGGGGCTTACCGTGGATTCGCAGAATACTGCGGGGATTTGCTGGGCTTTTACAGTTTCAACGACTTTGGCGATCTGCTGTGGAGTGCCTTCATCAGCGGCGTTAACGGCCCAAAGGTAGAGTTCCTTCATGTTGGTGTCGCGGCACAGGTACGAGAACGCTCCCTCGCAGGTCACAAGCGTGCGCTGGCTCTCCGGCAGGGCGCTAAGCTCCTCGATTAGATGAGAGGAGATGTTGTCGAGTTCCTTTTTGTATGCGTTGCCGTTGGCCTGGAAGTCCTTGGCGTGGTCAGGGACAAGGTTGCTGAGCGCGCGGACGATATTCTCGACGTAGATCTTGCCGTTTGTGGGCGACATCCACGCGTGTGGATTGGCTTGGCCCTGGTAGTCGCCCTCGGCGATGGGGATGGCGGTGATGCCTTCGCTGAGGTCGGCGCGCTTAGCAGGCGAGTCGTCGACGAAGCGCTCAAACCAGCGCTCAAGACCCAGGCCGTTGTTGAGGATGAGCTGGGCTTTCTGTGCGCGCTTGAGGTCGTCGGGTGTTGGCTCGTAGTCGTGGATCTCGGCGCCGGCCTTGGTGATGGACTCTACCTGGCAGAACTCTCCCGCAACGCGAGAAGCCATGTCTTGGATGACGGTGAAAGTGGTCAAGACAAGGGGAGCCGAGGAGTTTGGGTTTTGCGTGGTGCTTGAGCTGGCAGCAGAATCGCGTGGACCACACGCGGCGAGAGAAGCGATGGCTGCTGCGGAGCTTGCGCCGAGCAAGGACAGCGCTGACCTGCGGGTTAGGAGAGGGCTGCGGGTAGCGTGCGGGTGTGGGTTTGCGACTGCCGGGTTATGCGTGCAGCAATGTTTCATAGTGACTTCCTTCAAAGAGATGAGAGCAGGTAGCTACGGGACTGAAAGCAAGAAACTGATAGCGTGAGGCCAAGAGTTAGGAGTTTGGAGCTACGAGCTCAACGGGTTTCTCGCCATATTGTATTCCTAAAAGTTAGCTATGTCTAACTTTTGAGATTTTTGAGGAAAGAAAAAGACTTCAGTTTGCAGACAAATGTCCAAAAGATTGAACGTGAAATTTAATGTGTCATTTATGTCACATTTTAAGCAAATTATTTTCTTTTAACGCATTGACCATAGGATTTGTGGTTAAAAAATATTTTTTGTATAGAAAATTATGTGAATATGGCTAGAATTTATTTGTTTTCCAATGGTTAGTGCTCATGAAAAAAGGAGAGAGAGCATGGCATTCGATTTTACAGGTAAGTTGGTTCTGGTTACAGGCGGAAGCGCTGGTATTGGCGCTGAGATCTCCAAGGGTATTGTTGCTGGAGGTGGACATGTAATCGTTTGCTCTCGTCACGAGGACACTGGCCGCAAGTTTGTCGAGGAGCTTGGTGAGGGTAACTTCTTCTACACAATGGACATTGCAGATGCCGAGGGCGTCAAGAAGACCGTTGCTCAGATTCTTGAGGAGTGTGGCGACGTCAACGTTCTTATCAACTGCGCTGGTCGCATCAGCTCCGTTCCTTTCACCGAGGTTGACGACAAAGAGTGGAACAACACCATCAACACCAACCTCACTGGTACCTACAACGTAACTCACGCTCTCTGGCAGCACTTTATTGACCGTGGCGGCGCTCGTATTGTTAACGTTTCTTCCGTTGCAGGCAAGATCGGCGGCGGCCTCCTTGGTACTGTTGCTTATGCATCTTCCAAGGCTGGTATGAACGGCTTTACCAAGGCTATCGCTAAAGAGGGCGGCAAGTACGGCATTTCTTGTAACGCAGTTTGCCCATCTTTCACCATTACAGATATGACCACTGCACTCTCCAACGATGAGGAGAAGTACAAGAAGGTCGTAGGCATTATTCCTCTTGGCCGTCCTGCAAAGGCATCTGAGCCTGCACAGATGGTACTGTTCTTTGCTTCCGACGCTGCAAGCTTCGTCAACGGTGAGGTTGGCGACTGCGACGGCGGCATCGTAATGGACTAGGTGATTGTTGATGTCTACAAAAGAACCAATTTCTATTCAGCACCCATTTAAGGCACTGGGCCGCATCCCAGGTGCAAACATTCTGATTCCTCTGCTGCTTGGTGTTTTCATGAACACATTTTTCCCAGAGGTATTCCCAACGCTCGGCAGCTTTACCGCAGCAATGACCGTTAAGGGTACTGCTGCTCTGGTTGGCGCCTTTATGTTGTGCGTTGGCGCAACTATTTCGTTCAAGAGCGCACCAAAGGCAGCACTTCGCGGCGCAATCATCATCATTTCTAAGGTTGTATTCTGCGTTGCTCTTGGTCTTGCTGTTCTGTTCTTCCTGAACGACAACCTGCTTGGTCTTTCTTCTATGGTCATCCTTGCTGCTTGCTCTGGAGCAAACAACTCCATGTACGCAGGTCTGATGGCCGACTACGGTAACGAGTATGAGCAGGGCGCAGTTGCAATTACTACACTGGTTGTTGGTCCTCCAGTTACCATGCTTGCTCTTGGTGCAACTGGTCAGTCGCCAATTAACTGGTCTTTGCTTGGCGCAGTTCTGCCAATCATTATTGGTATTCTGCTTGGCAACTTCTTCCCATCCATGAAGAAGATGCTGACTAGCGCGCTACCAGCAATTATTGTTATGACCTTCTTTGCCATGGGAACCACTATGAAGTTTGATTCCCTCATCATGGCTGGTCCTGCAGGTATTCTGCTTGGCGTTATCTGCTCCGTCTGCGGCGGCTTTATCAACTACTTTGTTGATCGTGCAACTGGTGGAACTGGTATTGCTGGTGTTGCTATTTCTTCCTGCGCAGGCGCAAATGCACTTACACCTGCTGCTATGGCAGAGGCTAACCCAGCGCTGTATGGTGGTGCTGCTCTTGCAACAGCAAACGCACAGGTAGCAGCTGCAGTTATCGTTACTGCAATCCTGACTCCTTTGATCACTGGTTACGTTGCCGAGCACTTTGCTAAGAAAGACAACGCTTCCGAGGAAGTTGTTGAGGCTGCTTAATCGCTCTTAAAGTTTCAAGTTCAAAATCCCAGCACCTTCGGGTGCTGGGATTTTTTGTGCCTTGCGTTCCGTTGGTTTCTTGTAGAGACGCTCAAAGAAGGTTGATAAACGACTGATAAGTAGGCAGCGGATGCCTCAGACTCTTCGGAAAACGCTCAAATAAGACTCCAAGTGGTAAAAAATCCGTTTAGTTGGAGATTTCATTTTTCTGCATACAACGTTTGCCCAGATAAAAGTTTTTAGTGCGGTAAAAAATCGTCTTAGCTGGGGATAAATCGGCTAATTTTCAATTTTCATCCCCAACTAAACGGGTTTTTTACCTTTTTAGGCACATAATTTAAAGCTCAAAAATTATGTATTCATAGAATTGAATATAACAATCCGATTATGCAAAAAAGGTCAGAACGAAACGTTCTGACCTTTAACTTTGTGACTAAAAAGACTGCAGTTCGCTATTTTGTAAACGATACCTACTTAATCAGGACATTTCCCTCATAGCTGTCATGAACGTCCTGAGGTGTAACGCCCATGTGCTTCTTATAGAGCCTGCTGAAGTAGAACGGATCATTGTAACCAACCGCCTCGGAGGTCTCGCGCACAGAAAGACCAGATTGAAGCAGCTGCTGAGCATGATCAAGACGCTTCGCAATGATGAACGTCATTGGGCGAACGCCAAATGTTTGAACAAAATTGTTGGAGAACCGCTGAGTGCTCATTCCACAGCGCTTGGCCAGGCCAGGAATGGTAATTGGATCTGCAAAGTGGAGCTCAATGTACGTGCGAGCCTCGGCCATGCTCTCCTGGACTTTTTGGCTGTTGGTGAGCAGGAACATTGATTTAATGAGCTCGGTACCGTTGACAATTTGTGCGACACGGTTGTCCAGCGATGGGGTAGTGTTAAGTTTTTCCAGGTCAAGTGTCTTATCAAGAATACGATCGAATCCCTGAGGATCAAATGCGTATGCATTGAAGATTGGGCTGCTGGTATCTCCTTGAACACCATCATAGTAGATGTTTACATGGTCAAACGAGCGTCCGTAGAGCGTGCGATACGTTACGGTCTGACCTGCAGGAGCGTGGACAACTGTGGTTCCTTCACAGATAAATTCTTTTCCGCCAATAGTAATCTCAGCTGATCCGAATACAGGAATGATGAAAACAGAGTGAGCAAGCGAAAAAGTAACTTGGGAGTCAGCAATCTTCTGCTGGCGGTTGATTGAAAACACACTATACGTCTGCCGCGAATAGGTCTCTTTTAGCTCCTGCAGATTTGCCTGCATAGAATCTCCTCATTTCAAAAGCGCTCTAATGCGCCGAATATTAAAAATATCATGGAGAGTATTTTAGCCAGCAGAACTGCGATTGCAACCCCAAAATTAAATAAAATGCCATTTCAGGGGTTAAATTTTGATTAACGAGAAAGACAATTGCCTACGTAACTTTTAAAGAATGATTTTAAAAAGAACAATTTATGTATAAATTTTGTCCATGTAAATTAAAGATATTCCATTTTGTTTATTTGCTTCAAACTGCCGATAAATAGCGTTTTTTGCTACCATAAATTAGTTATGCACAAATGGATACTTCAGGTTAACTTTAGATACTGCAGACTTCATTTAGATGCCGTAGCTTTCTTTTAGCCTGCCATGGATTCATTAGTTTTTACAGGTTTTAGGTTTTAGGTTTTATTGGCTTCTGTAGAGTTTTCTTGTAGAAGGTTTGTATATGGAGCAGCTTGCACACGTTTTTTCACTTATCGTTCAGCCCGCATACGATTTGACCGGCAGTTGGTGGGCGGCAATCTTCCTTTTTACCCTTGCAACTAAAATCATCCTGATGCCTCTGGCGCTCTGGACGCAGCAAAATTCCATTGTTATGGTGCGCCTTATGCCCGAGACTTTCCGCTTGAAGACACGTTACTTCGGCGACAGAGAGACCATCGAGGAGCGCTCCAACGAGCTCAACAAAAAGGCAGGTTATCACCCGCTGCTGAGCCTTATTCCTCTGGCTATCCAGGTAGTCATCCTGTTTGGCCTGGTAGACGTCATTCATGGCATCACTGATTCCGGTGCTCCTGGCACTGAGTTTTTGGGCATGACCCCAATTATTGACGGCGGCATCACCTGGATTATGCCTCTCGCGGCAGCCCTGTCCTCGGTTGCTCTTGGCCTTGCATCCAACAAGCTGAATCCACTCCAACGCGAGCAGTCTCGTGCCGAGAAGAACACCACAAACGGCCTCTCCATTGCAATGTCACTTGTGCTTGCGGTTTACGTTGTTTGTGGCATGGCATTCTACTGGGTTTGCTCAAACCTTCTCTCAATCCTGGTCCAGATTGTCTGCAACATCATTATTGACCCTCGTAAACAGGTTGACTATGACGATCTCAACGCTGCTCGCGACGAGTTTGAGGCAATGGACGCAGCAACCAAGTCCACTCACAAGTGGTTCCAGCGCGATCCTCATGCTGCCCGCGAAAAAGAGGACTACAAGCGCTTCTTTGACACCATCGGCAAGCACTTGGTTTTCTATTCTGAGTCAAGCGGCTTTTACAAATACTTCCAGGGCGCCATTGAGTGGCTGCTGGCAAACTCGGACATCCGCATCCACTACGTTACCTCTGACCCTAACGACCAGGTCTTTGAGCTGGCAAAACAGCAGCCTCGCCTGATTCCTTATTACTTGGGCCAGCGTCGCCTCATCACGCTCTTCATGAAGCTCGACGCTGATGTTGTGGTAACTTCCCTCGGTGACCTGGAGAGTTCTTACATGAAGCGCTCCTACGTGCGAAAAGACGCCGAGTATATGTACATGTGCCACCACATGACTTCCATGACGGTTACCTCAACGCGCAACGAGTACACCTACTACGACGATGTCCTTTGCGTTGGTCCTCATCAGCAGCATGATCTTGAGCTGGTCGAAAAGTACTACGACACGCCATCCAAGAGAAAGCCTGCTATTGGCTACGATCTTCTCGATAGATCAATCAAGAACTACCAGAAACAGAATCTGGGTCAGCGCAAACATGGCGAGAAACCCCTGCTGCTGATTGGTCCTTCGTGGCAGTACGACAACTTGATGGACAGCTGCCTTGACGGCCTGCTTGAGCAGCTTATGGGCCGCGGCTGGCGTATTGTGGTTCGCCCACACCCAGAGTATTTGAAGCGCTATCCTGCTCGTATGGAGGAGATTCTTGCTCGCTACGCTGACGCGGACCCAGAGGAGCTCTCCTTTGAGACCGACTTCAGCTCCAATACTTCGGTTCTCTCGGCTGACCTGCTGTTTACTGACTGGTCGAGTGTTGCTGAGGAGTTCTCGTTTACCACGCTCAAGCCGTCGGTCTTCATTGACACCGCAATGAAGGAGAACAACCCTGACTGGAGCAAGATTCATTCGGATCCATGTGACATTACGCTTAGAAACGAGATTGGTCGCAGTTTTGATCCTAAGGACCTCTCGGGCCTGGGCGATGCGGTTACGCAGATGCTTGAGGAGACCGATAGCTGGTCGCACAAGATTGAAGAGATTCGTAACAATATGATCTTCAACCTCGGCCACGGCGGAGAAGCCGCAGGTAAGTTCATCCTCGAGCGCGTTTTGGCACACCAGGAAGCCACCGCCGCGGACGCTGACGTCGAGAAGACCGACGACGCAGCAACCGACGACGCAGCAACCGAGGTTGACGCCGACGTCGCAAGCAACGGCAACGCCGAGAAGGACAGTGATTTCCGTGCGTAAAATGATCATTTCATCTGTGAAAGTACCAGTCAGCGCCGCCGTTCACAAGAAGCGTGTACTCTTTGTGCACGCTGCACTGTATGTTGCAGCGTTAACAGTTATTTGGTGGGCGCTTCTACCTGCAACGGCACAGGCGTACGTTGACCCGTCAGTTATGACCTACACCATCCAGGCGCTGGCAGCAGTTGTAGTTGCGCTCTCTGCAGTGCTTGGCGTTGCGTTTAGACGTTCTCGTAAGGTGCTCTTCCGTCTGCTTCAGATTGATGAGAACGCCAATAAGATTGTCGAAGGCAAAGTTCACAAGGTTGACGCCAAAGGTGCAGAAGCTGCAAATGCTCATATGAAAGAAATCCTTGCAGCAGAGGCCGTTCGTCTCAAAGAGCAAAAAGAGGGAACCCTCAAACCTAAGGGTCGTATTGGTGTTGCATTTCTTGTTTCTTTCTTTACTGTCTTTACCATCTTGGTCGTAGCCCCACTTGAGCTGGTGGCAAGCAGTGCGCGAGACCTTTCTTTCAACCTCAACGATGTTGCAGGCCCCGTTATTATTGCAGGCCTCGTCATCACGCTTATTCTTACGGTGCTTCTTTCACTCCTGCGTAAGCGTGTGTTTAACGTTGCCGTTGCGTTTGTAGGTGCCATCGGTGTGGCATCGTACGTTCAGGCAGTATTCTTAAACGGTGGTATGCCACTTGCTGATGGACATGAGGTTATTTGGTCCAACTTCACAACTCAAATGATTGTCTCTGGTGTCATCTGGCTGGCAATCATTGCAGCTGCAGTGACCTTCTCGCTCCTTAAAGCACGTCAGCTTAGAACAGGTCTTCTGGTAACCGCGACCGCGCTTATCATTGTCCAGACAGTGGGCGTTGCAAGTCTGTGGGGACCAGCAATTGCAGCGTCGATAGATGCTCATGCTGAGCACCAGCAGGTTATTGCAACGCGCGAGGGCCTCTACAGCGTTTCCTCCAAGAAGAACGTCGTGGTGTTTGTCCTTGATACCACCGACACTGCCTTTATTCAGAAACTCTACGATGAGCATCCAGAGACATTTGCTGGTTTAACAGGATTTACGTGGTATAGAAACTCTGTAGGCTCTATGATTCCAACCCGATACGGCGTGCCATCGCTGCTTTTTGGTACTCGTCCTCAACCTGGTGAGAATTTCAATGATTTTGTTTATGACTGGGCACAAAGTGATCAATATCTGAGAGATATCCAGAATGCTGGATATCAGGCAGGTTTGTATACGGACCAGTTGAACTACTCTCACTACAGAGATACCGCACAGAAGTATTCCATTAACTACCACGAGCCTCGTGGTCGCGGTACAGATAACCAGCTGGATGTGCTAGGTGCGCTGCGCATTCTTTACAAGACAGCTCTGTGCAGGGACATGCCTTGGGTATTTAAGCCTCGTTTTTGGTATTACACTGAGGACCTTAATATGCGCATGCGTCGTCAGGTCAATATGGACGAGGTGGACCTTTCTTCTCAGCCATATACCGAGGATGACCTCCAGTATTACCAGGAACTTCAACACTATGGACTCTCGATTGACAATACTGGTCAGAACGGTTCATTCCGCTTCATTCATCTGTTTGGCTCGCATCCACCATATACACTTGATCGCAACGTTGAGCGCACTGAAGATCCAAGCAAGCAAAACGTTGACGAGCAAACCATCGCGGCATACAGAATTGTTGAAGCCTATATTGCTGAGCTTAAGCGTCTTGGTGTGTATGAGAATACGTCTTTTATCATCACCGCCGATCACGGCGATTGGTATTTGACAGATGGCGATATTCAGCAGCCTTCTGCTCCAGTCATTATGTACAAACCAGCTGGTCAGACCGCTGAAGAAGCGGCTCAGCCTATGCAGATTTCTGACGCGCCTGTCTGGCACTACGACATCTTGGCACAGACGCTTAAGGATATGGGTGTTGATCAGCAGACGCTGTCCAATTACATCACACCGCTTGATGAGTCTTATGAGGGCGAGGTACGTCCTCGTTACTACATCGAGACCATTTCAAACGGCAAGCGAGATATCTTTGTGAGGGAGTTTGTCGTTAATGGTGACGCCAATGACATGAAGAACTGGAGCCTCACGGGCAACGAATGGCCTGTTGAACCATGGCACGACTAAGTTAGGCACCTAGTAAGAAACCCGCCGGGCGAGAAACCCGTCTAATTGCAACGTTTAACTACAAGAAAAGCCGTGTCTTTGTGACACGGCTTTTTGTGAACTTAGACGTGCAGGTCTCAAAAGATGAACAGGCCGGTAAGGGCAATATAATGGTGAGGCGGAGCTGCTACGGCATAATCCATGCAGGTAGACCATCAGAGAAGATACGTGCGAGTGGGTATGCCTCTTCAATAGTCAGTGTTGTAATAACGTGATAAGGACCTTCTGCTGATATATCAAATACCAGCGCAAGGGGTTTCTCGCCATCAGAGGTAGGAAGTGCAAGGTAGATGCAGTGCTTGGACGGATTGTAGAGCTCAACAGCCATACGCCAGCCGCGCTTTGCTGCTCGCAAGGCGTTTTGCACCAGAGGCGAGTTGTCATCAAATCCGCACTCGGGATCAAAGAGCAGGGGCGAGGCAACTGTGACGGGAAGCGAGAAGTCGGCGTCGGTATGCATGAGCTGCTGCTCGTTCTTTCTGTAGACGTACGCCGCGGAAAGGCAAGCCTGTGCCGCTTGTAACGAGGGTGCGTCGCTTAGATAGGTGGTGCAAAGCGCGTTCCAGTCGGAGACAGGAGCCTCGTTCATAACCACGTCAACAGGGTTGATAGGTAGCTGCTTTGCTGCGGCAGGAAGTTTTTCCCATGAAGCAATGGCAGACTTTGGCAGTCCGCGAAGCACATCAACTGTCTGATCCTGCAGCTCATCTGCAGAAACGCTAAGCTTCAAGAGCGTCCATGGACGCAGAGCACCGCGCTTAGACTTACGAATGGTAGCGGTAATAACCTCGTCAGTCTGCGGTTTCTTGTAACGCGTGTTGAATGTGAACGTGCCGCCCTTGGTAATGAGCGCACGAGAAGACTCTGCAAGTTTGAAGTCTTCTTCCAGCTGCTTAAGAACGTTGGCGTCGACGGGAGCCATCTGATACAAAATGCCGAGAAGCTCGTTGTTGACGTGGACGTCTTCCTCAAAATTGGCAGGGTATGTTGAGGTAGAGGTGGAAGTCTCATTCTGATTGATTGCCTGCGTAGAAGCCTGGGATTCAGAAACTGTAGAGCTAGAGACAGAACTTGTTGCATTCAGTGCCTGTTGCAATACTGAAGGAGCAGCCTCAAGCGTCTTCTCTTCATCGGAGCCGTCGTAGGGATTGTAGGTAACGGTAAGCGAGATGGTAGGCTCGGGCACTACAGGCTCGGGCACTACAGGCTCGGGCACTACAGGTTCGGGCACTGTTAGCTCGGCAGATTCGTGCTCTGGAGCTGGTGTTTCGGTCTCGTCAGGTTTTGGTGTGGCATCATTGGCAGATTCTTGCTGGAGGTCTTCTTCACGCGCTTCTGCAGTAGACGTCGCTGCAACAGACGGTTCCTCCAAGCCCTCTGCGACAGGCAGTTCCTCTGACCCCGTCGACTCTTCCTGTGCAGGAGGCTCCTCAACTTCAGGTTCCGCTTCAACTACCAGGTGTTTTGGCTTAAGAGCGCGAATGGACTTTGTCCCACGGCGGCGCTTCCAGGGCTTGCCATTATTTTGAACTTCGACGGTTTTCTCGCCAGCAGCAAGGGCGACCTCAAAGGTATCAAAGGTCAGAAGCGTTGCGTAGACGTAGCCTTTTTTGAATGCAGTGATTTTGATGAAATCGGGGCACGCCTCCATGAGCGCGCGGATGTTGTCAAAGCCAAAATCCTGCGGTGCAAGGTCGTCTTCAATGAGCGCGCCCTCAACGGCAGAGAGGGGAGTCTGCTTAGAGACGCCAATGGTTGCTTTGAGTAGTTTATATAGGTAGAGCGCGTGTTCTTGTTTTATAACAGCCATGATGCTCCTGAAATAGTAGTTAGTGGACTACATACTACTCGATTTTGAACAGACAAAGATACTGATTGCACATAGAAAGTCGCAATACGTAGCAAAAAAGCGAGAGCTGGACTGATAGAATAAGGCTAGATTGAAGGGAGCCCACATGATTGGTCGTTTTATTAAGAGAGCTGCAGTTAGAGCTGCAGGCTTAGCAATTACTCAGTATGCCGCAAAGGCAGCGCTTCAATCCGAGGCTGGCAGAAAGCTGCTTGCTACAACGGCTTCTAAGGCTGCCAACTTAGCAGGCAATATCGCAAAAGAGCAGCTTACAGCTGGGTTTAATGCTCATATTAGGCCAGCACTGCCAAGCGGCGATGCTATTCAGTCGTCAGTCGCTCGCGCTCAGTCTGCGCTTCGTTCGGCTCAGACTTCAGTTTTGGCTGCTCAGGCCCAGCTTCAGTCTAATCTAGAAAATCGTTTTTCTCGCCCAAAGAACAAGCTTTCAAAGCAGCTTGCAAGCACTGCAGAGTCGCTTGAAGAGATGGGAGAGACCCTGGCTGAGCACCAGGATGCTGCCGCAGATATCGCAGTTGCAGATATTGCTGAGGAAATTGCTGCTCAAAATGGACAGGATTCTGACGCTTTGTTAGCTTCTACCAAGAAGCGTAAGTCGTTTAGAAATGCGGCCATTGCTGGTGGCGTTGTGGCTGGTGCTGCTCTTGGTTTAGCTGCATACGGTGCTTATTCTATTGCTCCTCGCAAGCAAAATGATCGCCTGCTCCTGGAGCGTTGGCACGAGATTGCTCGTCATCGCTATGCTCACCGTGGTCTCTACAACAACGAGGCAGGCATTCCAGAGAACTCCCTGCTTGCTTTCCGCGCAGCTGTCGAGAAGGGCTTTGGCTCCGAAGTTGATGTTCACCTGACCGCAGACAATAAGCTGGTTGTTGTTCACGATTCAGCACTTGATCGCCTTTGTGGCGTACAGAAGATTGTTGAGGAGTCTACGCTGGAGGAGCTTCGTGGTCTTAGGCTTCTTGCTACCGACGAGCAGATTCCAACGTTTGAGGAAGTCCTTGAGGTTTATGCATGGAGTGGTTCCGGTGAGCTACCTGCACCTTTGATTATTGAGGCTAAGACGCGCAACAATAACGCTGAGCAGCTGACAGAAAAGATTATGCAGGCTCTTGATCTTCGTCCCGTTCGCGCATGCATTGAGAGCTTTGATCCTCGCGTTTTGCAGTGGCTGCGTCAGAACCGTCCTGAGATGCTTCGTGGCCAGCTCTCAGAGAATTTCCTGATTGACCGTCAGACCAAGCACATGAACATTGCTACACGAGCTGGCGCTACAGCTCTCTTTGGTAATTCTGTTGGTCGTCCAGACTTCATTTCATACAAGTTTGAAGATCGCAAGAACCCCTTTGTTAAGCTGGCTTGCAATACCATGGGCGCACACCTGATTACCTGGACCGTTAGGAGCGAGGAGGACATGATTGCCTCCGAGCTTGAAGGTGCACCTATCATCTTTGAGGGATTTATTCCAACTCCCGCGTCGCTGATCAACTAGCTTTCCAATCGGTGAGAAGACCAATTGGCGAGAAGATCGCCTTGCTAGGACTTTGGTCAAGCCAGCAGCCAGGAGTACGTCCAAAATCTCTGTTTATCTGGGACTCCACGGGTTTCTCGCCCGCGGAGTTTCTTGTGAAAAGTTCCTTAAGATTGTTGTATGAATATATGTACATATATCAATTTAAAGAGTAGACTAGGTATAACAACAACCCAAGGAGGAGCTATGAGCTCAAAGACAAAGGTGAAAATTGCTCGCATTGTCTGTTCTGCTGTTTTGCTAGGTATTGCTTACGCGGTTGAACACGCATTTGACCTGCAGCTCTGGCAGGCACTGTTGCTTTACCTGTTGCCTTACGCTGTTGCGGGATACGATGTTGTTCTAGAAGCATGGGAGAGCATCACTGAGGGCGAGTGCTTTAACGAAGACTTGCTCATGACCATTGCTACTGTTGGTGCCTTGCTCATTGGCTTTGTGCCTAACGGTTCTCCTATGTTTGATGAGGCCGTCTTTGTCATGCTGTTCTTCCAGGTAGGAGAGGTGTTTGAACACCTTGCTTCCGATAACAGCAAGAAGTCTATTGCCAAGCTTATGGATATTCGCCCTGACAGCGCAACGGTTGAACGTGACGGACAGCTGCTCACTATCTCTCCAGAAGAGATTAAGCTGGGAGAGATTATTGTGGTCAAACCCGGCGACCGTGTCCCTGTTGACGCAGAGATCGTCGAGGGTTCTACCAGTCTTGATACCGTTGCTCTTACTGGTGAGAGCGTGCCTCGTGACGCAACGGTGGGAGACAATATTATCTCAGGCTGTGTAAACCTTTCTGGTGTGGTACGCGCCCGCGTTACTCACCTCTTTGAAGACTCTACTGCTTCCCGCATCATTAAGCTGGTAGAGAGCTCAAACCAAAACAAGTCCAAGAGCGAGAGGTTTATTCGTCGTTTTTCTCGCGTGTATACTCCAGCAGTTGTTTACAGTGCCATTGCGCTGGCGTTTTTGCCACCACTGTTTTCGGGGGACTTTGTAGCTAACGCTTCTACCTGGGCTGTAAGGGCGCTTACCTTCCTTATTGCATCTTGTCCGTGTGCGCTGGTAGTTTCCGTGCCACTGGCCTTCTTTGGCGGTATTGGCGCTGCTTCAAAGGAGGGCATCCTAATCAAGGGCTCTTCGTACATTGATATGCTTTCTACCCTTGATACCGTTGCCTTTGACAAGACCGGTACGTTGACCGAGGGTGTCTTTGAGGTTCTGGCTGTTCATTCTCAGACCATTGGCGAGAAGGACCTTCTGCACCTAGCTTCTCACGTTGAGATGCACTCCACACACCCCATTGCTGCAGCTCTTCGTGCTGCTTATCCAAGCGAGGACGATAACTGTGTTATCACGGACATCAAAGAAATTGCTGGTCAGGGCATTTGCGCTAACGTGAATGGTAAGAGCGTTGCTGTTGGCAACAGCGCACTTATGGAGAGCGTAGGAGCTTCTTGGAAAGCGTGCGAGAACCACGGAACCATCATTCACGTGGCTGTTGATGGGACCTACATGGGCCACATTGTTATTTCTGACCGCGAACGAGCTGATGCTCCAGCAGCAATCGCTTCCCTCAAAAACGTTGGCGTTTCTAGGGTTGTTATGCTCACGGGCGATAAACGCGACGTTGCAGAAGAGATTGCTGCTCAGATGGGCATCACTGAGGTTCGCTCTGAGTTGCTTCCACAGGATAAGGTTTCTGCCGTTGAAGGCCTTCTCGCCCAAAAGACAGCTGGTAAGTCCCTTGCTTTTGTCGGTGACGGCATCAATGATGCACCCGTTCTTGCACGCGCTGATGTAGGCGTTGCTATGGGCGGTTTGGGGTCTGAGGCTGCTATTGAGGCCGCCGACGTAGTTCTTATGGACGACAAGCTTTCTAAGCTCTCAAAGGCCGTAAAGATTGCTCGTCATACCTTGGGTATTGCAAAGCAAAATATTGTGTTTGCTATTGGCGTTAAGGTTGCTGTTTTGATCCTTGCAGCCTTTGGTTTGGCTCCCATGTGGCTAGCGGTCTTTGGAGACATAGGCGTTATGGTGCTTGCGGTTCTTAATTCCACTAGAGCTTTGAATATAAAGTCGATTAAGTAAAAGAGTCAGGGCTGCTGGCCTAAAAAAGAGCGCTCGCAAAGGAGCGCTCCTACAAAGGTTTTTTTGGCAAACGGCTGTTTCTACACATAGCCAATTACAAATTACTGAGCCTTCTTACGAAGTCTACGAGCACGGTTTGCAAGATTGCGGACCGTGCTTTCCATTCCATGAGGAACGTAGGTTAGCGATTCTAAATCTTCTGGAAGGTAGTCAACAAGACTGACAGGCTCTGTGGGTGTGAAATCTGCTGGTACAGGACCCGGAGCAATTAGGTAGGCATGAACCTTAGCGCCCTGGGCGCCAAGTTTTTGTTCGTACTCACTGGGAACATCGTGAGGAAAATCGGCTTGAGCATCTCGCGTTTTCCAAATAAAGTTGTAACCAGCAACTCCAACTTGCTCAAGAGAAAAATCAAAAAGTGGCTGACTGTCCGTTTTAAGACGAACAACACCCTCTTTAGCCAAAACATTTCTATACTGCATAAGACGCTCAGCATCAGTGAGGCGCAACTTTGCCTGCCTGATTCGAGGAAATGGTGCAGGGAAGTTGAGGTAAATAACAGAGACCTCTTCTGGCGAGAAGTACTCATCAATCTTCATACCAGTACCAGGAACTACGATGGCATTAGGTATTCCTGCCTCGTAGATTGTTTTTGCAGCGTATGAAATGCAGATAGGCTCTGTATCAATGGCTACAAAAAGCACGTTAGGATTTGCCTTAGCTTGAGCGGCAGTAAAAGATCCCTTGCCGCAGCCAAGGTCTACACGGACCTCAGAGAAGGGAACATGCCCCTCAGCAGTAATTGGCGCACACGCAGAAGCCCACGTACCTCTCAAAGCCTCTGGATGAGGCTCAATGACGCTGGAATACGCCTCTAAGCGCTCTTCCAGAACAAAGTTTTTAGGCAAACGTGCATGTAGTGCGCGCAAAGCAACTCCTTAACAAGCAGACAAAATCAGCGTTTCTTTACAGAAGCTGATCAAGCGTTTCTCCGTATGAAGGTAGGAATTCTGTCATAAAATCGCGCACTTCTGGAAGAGAATCTGCTAAATCTTCAACAACTCCACGAGTTGAGGCTTCAGCGGTAATAAATTCTGAGTTTCCAGACTGAGCTTCCACAATGCATTTGATGAGAGCTGCAATCTTATCTGCAGCTTTAATAAGCTTTCTAAGATAAGCTTCACTCTCTGAAGCCTCAGCGCTGTGAGTGAGCACCTGAGCATAGGCATCTTGCAGGTCTTCTGGCAGTGTGGAGAGAATGGTTTTCTCGGCACGTGCTTCTACCTGATGATACGCATCTCTAATCTCTGAATTAGCATACTTTACAGGCGTGGGCATGTCTCCGGTGATAATCTCTGATGCATCGTGATACATACCAATAAGAGCTGCGCGATCTGCGTCAAGATTTCTGTGATAGCGCACATTTGCAATAGTTGCTAGGCAGTGAGAAATAACGGCCACGTCAAGGGCGTGTTCAGCAAGGCTTTCTGATCGAGAATTGCGCATAAGCGACCAGCGCTCAATGTAGCGCATGCGAGAAATAAGTGCAAAAAAGCTGGACTGCGACGAAGAATTCTGAGACATTGCCCCTCCTTAATTTGTTTTCTCAACCTTACCACGGATACCGGACAAAAACTGTTTTGACACAACTATGCAATGTAGTCATAGCAAATATGAAGTAATCAAATACTTTAGATGTTTATATGAAATTATTGATATCTGAACATCCGTTCATGGGTATTTTTGCTCCGCTTACCGGCAACCATGGCTAACTTATCCCAAAGGAGTTAACCCGGGCTTACTATGCAAGTAAACCTCGTCCGTTTAAAAGAAGTGAGCGGACAACAAAGGAAGGATGGGAAACATGAGTAAGTATGCTTTTGTAGGCGGCAAGCTCGTTGACGGTACTGGCGCTGCACCAGTTGAGGACTCCCTTGTCCTTATCGATGACGACAAGATTACCTATGCTGGTCCTCGTAAAGAGGTTCCAGAGGGATATGAGGTACGTGACGCATCTGGCCATACTGTAATGCCTGGTCTTGTTGATACACACCTGCACTTCTCCGGTAACCTGACCGACAACGATAACGACTGGGTTATCGAGTCCGTTGCTCAGAAGCAGGCATGCGCAGTCAAGCAGGCTTATGACGCTCTTACCCACGGCCTTACCACTGTCGTTGAGATTGGCCGCAATGGTATTGCTATCCGCGACCTCGTTAACATGGGCATTATGCAGGGTCCTCGTATCTTTGCTACCGGCCTTGGCCTTTGTCGCGTTGCTGGTCACGGTGACTCTCACCACCTGCCACTGCAGATCTCCAAGGACGGACACCCTTGGGGCGACCAGGTAGACGGTCCATGGGAGCTTCGTAAGGCAATCCGCCGTCGTCTTCGTGAAGAGCCTGACGGCATCAAGATCTGGGCAACCGGTGGCGGCATTTGGCGCTGGGACTCCGACCGTCTGCAGCTCTTCTGCACCGAGGAGATCAAGGCAATTGCTGACGAGTGCGCACTGGTAGGCATTCCTCTGTACGCTCACTCCTACAATAACTTTGACGCTGCATATGACTGCGTCCGCTTTGGTTGCAAGCAGCTCATTCACGGCTTTGAGCTTGACGAGCGCACCATGAAGCTTATGGCTGAGCAGGGAACATACTTCACTCCAACCATCGGCTTCCTGCCAACTTGGTACGGAACTTATCCACCAGACTGGACTCCAGAGCTTGATGCATTCCCAGGCGAGACTGTTGTCGAGAAGGGCCTTGCACGCACCTACGCTAACCTGCGTAAGGCTTATGATATGGGCATCACCATTACCATCGGCTCCGACTCCTTCAGCTTTGTCACTCCTTACGGCTATGTCACCATCGATGAGATGTATGACTTTGTCGAGAAGGTTGGCATCTCCATCCTTGATACTGTTGCAGCTGCTACCTACAACGGCGCAAAGATGCTTGGCAAGGAGAACGAGTTTGGTGCTGTCAAGGAAGGCCTCTCTGCTGATATCCTCGTAGTCAAAGGCGACGTTGCTAACAACATCCGCGACCTCACGCCTGAGAACATGGACGTCATCATGAAGGAAGGCAAGATTATTGATCGCGGTAGCTTCTAAGCTTCCAGCTCGATAATTTGTAACGCGAAGGTTGGGCCCTGACTCACTTAAGCGTCAGGGCCCACTTTTACAGGCAAGAAGTTTATTATTTGATATAAAAGTTTGACATTTGAAGGAGCTCACTATGTCTGAACCAAAGCAGGTGAAAATTGTGCTGCTTACCGGCTATTTAGGCGCAGGTAAGACCACTATTTTGAACCACATTCTCTCTAACACTGAAGGTATTCACGCAGCAGTCATTGTCAACGACATTGGCGAGATTAACGTTGATGCTGGTCTTATTAAAGACGGCGGCTATGCTAAAGAAGGCGACGTTATTCCTCTGACTAACGGTTGTCTCTGCTGCACCCTTTCTAATGACTTGGCACTTCAGTTGGGTGATTTGGCCGATACCGAGGAGTTTGACTACATCATTATTGAGGCTTCGGGCATCTGCGAGCCAATCCCCATTACCTATAACATTTCTGCATTCTGCAATCAGAGCCAGCATGCAACTAATCACTCTCACCTCAACCTTGATAACATCGTCGCAGTTGTTGACTGTGCTCGCATGTTTGAGGAGTTCCACAACGGCGCCGATCTTCTCGACCCAGACATTGAAGAGGACGACATTGAGAACCTGCTCATTCAGCAGATTGAGTTCTGCTCTACGCTGGTGCTCAACAAGACTGACCTGGTAACCCCTGAGCAGCTCCACGAGCTCAAGGCACTTGTGCGCGGACTTCAGAAGGACGCCGTTATTGTTGAGGCGGTCAACGGCAACATTCCAATGAGCGAGCTTATCAATACGGGCCGATTTGACTTTGACAAAGCCTACGCCTCCGCTGCCTGGATGGATGCAATGGAGCACCCTGAGGAGCACGAGGACCCAGAGGTTTTGGAGTACGAGATTACCACCTTTGTGTATCGCCGCCGTCAGCCATTTGACCTGGACAAACTTAACCAGTTTGTGGCTAGCTGGCCAAAGAATATCATCCGCGTCAAGGGTAGCATCTGGATTTCGCAAGACCCCGAGATGAGCTACGTATTTGAGCAGGCTGGCAAGCAGGTCCAGTTCTACGAGAATGGCATGTTCTACGCATCGCTGCCAGAGGATGAGCGAGAAACCCTTCTTGACGAGAAACCCGAGCTACGCGCAGAATGGGATGATGAACTGGGCGATCGTCAAACTAAGCTGTGCTTCATTGGCCGTCATATGAACCATGAGGAAATTGAAGCCGGTCTGGATGCATGCCTTACTGAATATGCTCCTGACGAGTTTGACTACTAGCGTTTTCAGCGCCAAGAGCTCCGGCGCTTGAGACGAGGGACCCAGTTTATCCGGGTCCCTTTTTTAGGTTAGAGGTGCCTAATGACCAAGATTGAGCAGCTTAAAGACTGGATTCAGTCGTCAGATAACATTGTTTTCTTTGGTGGCGCAGGCGTGTCAACGGAAAGCGGTATTCCTGATTTTAGGGGTACTAACGGTCTGTATCGCCAGGGCGGCATCAAGGTAGAAAACATGACCATTGGCCTGGGCCAAGACGGCTATGACATGGGAAAAGAAGCCTACGACCTGGGAAATGGAGTAACGGTTGACCCCGATAACGAGGAGTCTTTTGCCTACAGTAAGGCGCCAGATTTTACGCTTGAAGAGATCTTCTCGCTCGATGTGTTTTTTGATTACCCCGCAGCGTATTACACGTATTTTAGAAACTCTCATCATTTGGGGGAGGCTCAGCCAAACATTGCTCACAAGTGGCTGGCAGACTTGGAAGCTGCGGGAAAGTTGCGCGCGGTGGTGACGCAAAACATCGACGGACTGCATCAAGCTGCTGGTAGCAAGCGTGTGTTTGAGCTCCATGGCAACGAGACGCGTTTTTATTGTCCCGAGTGCGGCCACACCTACACGCTTGATCAGATTGAAGAGCAGTCGTCTGTGGTGCCGCTCTGTCAATGCGGCGCAGTTATTAGGCCTGATATCGTCTTTTACGGAGAGGGCCTTGATATGGACACGGTTTACGGCGCGCTGAATGCTATCTCACAAGCGGAGGTTCTTGTAGTTGCAGGAAGTTCGCTGGTAGTGCAGCCTGCCGCTGGTCTTCTCGACTACTACGAGGGCAACAAAATGGCTATCATCAACGACCAGCCTACGCCGTACGATGGTCGCGCCAATCTGGTGATCAGAGACAGAATTGGCGCCGTCATAGAACAGCTCCTGTAGAAAAACGCCTACCCGCAAAAGTGCAGGTAGGCGTTACTCATTTAAACAATAGCGAGAAACCCGACGCGCGAGAAACCCGCGCAGTGGAAGCTCGCATAAGGTGCGACGTGCGAGAAACCCGTGTTAGTTGGCGTTTTCCTCGGCGAGCGTCTGAAGCGTTGCCATGAGAGATGGAACAACCTGCTTCTTACGACTGACAACTCCTGGAAGAACAGCAATGTTGCCGTCAACCTTTACGTTAAAGGCGCGCTCGATGACGTTGGCAGCGTTTGCACCGTAGAAGAGCATCTCGGTGACCTGGCTCTTTACGTCGGTGAACATGTAGAAGACCATTGGGAGCTCTTCGGACTTAGCGGCAGTCTCCAAGAATGGTCCAACAAGTTCCTCTGCAGCTTTGCGGCTGGACTCGGTCATGAAGGAGCCCTGGCCAACGCCAAACTTTACGCCGCCACGGCTGAATACCTTGTAGTCACCATGGAAGACTTCTTCTGCAGTACGACCAGTGAGGTCTGCGCCAGCATCAAACATTTGCTCAGAGTAAGCGTCAATGTCTTCTCCGCAAATCTCTGCAAGCTTCTTACCAGCAACAATATCGCGCTCAGTGCAGGTAGGGGAGCGGAATGCAAGGGTGTCGGAAAGAATTGCAGAGAGCATGAGGCCAGCAATATTCTTTGGAATCTCGATGCCGTACTCGTGGTAGAGGCCATAGATGATGGTGCAGGTGCAGCCAACAGGGACGTTTCTAAAGGTAATTGGGTTAGAAGTCTCAATGGAGCCGATGCGGTGGTGATCAACAATCTCCATGATCTCTGCCTGCTCAAGACCATCAACTGCCTGAGTGCGCTCGTTGTGGTCAACAAGAATGACATGCTTCTTGCGAGGGTTCAAAAGACCAGGACCGCTGATAAGACCTGCAAAAGTGCCGTTCTCGTTGATAACAGGGAAGAAGCGGTGCCTTGAGTTGGTCATTTCCTTACGAGCATCATCAATTGCGGTGTTGACGCTGAACTTAAGGATGTCGTCAGTGAGCATCTTCTCACGTACAGGCATAGACATGATAAGCAGGCGAGCTACCTCAAAGGTATCGCGAGGAGTGCTGATAATAGCGCAATCACGCTTTTTAGCCAGGTCAATGACGTCCTGAGCAATTGGAGCATCGCAAGAGACAATAAGGCAGGAAGCGCCGTGCTCAACTGCGATAGTCTGGTTCTCATGGTTGCCAGCAACAACAATGATATCGCCAGCATCAACAATCTCTGAAAGGGCGGAAGCGCTGGTACCAACGCGAATATTGCCCTGCTTAACAACGCCCTGAGGATCACCAAGAACCATGGTGCCGCCAAGCGTAGAAACGATATTTTCATAGCTTGTCTTAGCCTTAGAGAGCAGGTTTGGCTCGGAAAGGCTCATGTTTGCATTTGCAATATCTTTAACGGCAATCAGGCCGGTAAGCTCTTCTTCCTCATCAGTAACGCAGAGTGTATCAAGCTTAACGTCCTGCATAAGCTGCCAAGCAGCATAGAGGCTCATTCCAGCATCAACTTTTGGCTGAGCCTGAATCTCTGCATCTTTAATCTGAGGAGTAACCGTAGTAATAAGCTGTGGCTCTTCGAAGCCAAAGTGATTTAGGACAAACGCAGTCTCACGGTTGAGTGAGCCAGCGCGACGAGCTTCATAGATAGGGTTATCAATCTGATTTTTGAGATACGCATAAGAAATTGCAGCACAAATGCTGTCTGTATCTGGGTTCAAATGGCCAATGATATTTACTTTACGAATTGCTTCTGCCATCTTCGCCTCCCTGGTAATGTCGATGATGTAACTTTCTAATTAGAACACATTTTAGTAAGCACATTTTGTTTCTTTTTTAATACCACCTTGTAGTGTACCCCTCTCTCTTTTTACTTAGAACAGAAAATCGCAGAAAAACAGCGGGCGTACCTGTGAATCTGGTAAATGTGTATAGGACAAATGACAATTCAAAAGTTGAAGGAAATTAGTACAATGAAAGGGTTAACAAATCGATTGAATTGGAATACCTAGTGAGTTCTCCTACGCGTTTTTCTGCTAAAAAAAGAAACGCTCGTCATATAGTTAAAGCAGCGCACGCTCCTGAGTCTTCATCTGAGGCAAGGGAAGTTGCACCTGTAGAAGCACCTCAGGCTCCCGTAGAGAAGGCTGATACCACGGCAAGTCCAGTGGCCTCTCTGCAGACTGCATCTGAGCAGCTTTCGTCTGCTTTTGCGTCGTTTGCGCAGCGTAAGCCTGCGGAAAAACCTACTGCAGAGTCTGCAGAAGAGTCCTCTACACAGCCCGCAGAAAAACCTGCAGAAAATATGCGGTCTAAAGTTGCGCCAGAGAAAAAGAAGCGTCAGAAAACACCTCTATCTGCACGCAAAAGCATTCGTGTGGAGAAGCGTCCTCGCAATCAAGCAGATCCAGAACCAGAGCAGCGTCATTCTCGCCCGGTGAGTGCGGGCAGAAGAAAGCTCGAGCTGGTAAGTGTCGTTGCAATTTTGGTGCTTGCGGTGCTCTCGATTGTTCTGGTTAACCGACCAAGTCAAAAAACGCTGGTATTCGGCGACAATCAGGTGACGTATACCGGCACTACCATTCAGGGAAAGATGAATGGACAAGGCAAAATGACCTTTGAAAATGGCGATACCTACGAGGGAGAATTTGTCGATGGGTATTTCCAGGGTACGGGAACGTATACCTCAGTAGATGGCTGGACGTACGAAGGTCAGTTTGTAAAAGGCCAGGCAGACGGACAGGGAAAGCTCACTACGCAAGACAACATTGTGTATGATGGAACTTTTAAGCAAGGGATTTATCAAAGTGCGAATTAAATGGTTTTCGCTTGTACGTATAACAGGACTTGTTTTAGTCCTCATATATCACTTTTTTAAGGACGCGCTTCCAGGCGGCTTCATTGGTGTCGACGTATTCTTTACGTTCTCGGGCTATCTCATCACGGCTCTTTTGATTGACGAGTTTGCTCGCTTTAGATCCATCGACGTCATTGGATTCCTGCGCAGGCGTTTCTACAGAATTGTTCCGCCGCTTGTGTTTATGGTGCTTGTGTGCACGCCGTTTCTTCTGCTTGTGCGTACCGAGTTCATTTCCGGTATTAAGTATCAGATTGCCGCAGCTCTTGGCTTTGTGACTAACTACTTTGAGATAGTTCTGGGCAACAGCTATGAGAACCAATTTGCTCCTCATGTGTATCTGCACACCTGGAGTCTTGCCGTTGAAATGCACTTTTATGTGCTCTGGGGTTTGTGCGCCTGGCTGCTTGCTTGCATGAGCAAAACAATTAGAAGCTATAAGGTAAAGATTGCTGGAGCTTCCCTGGTGCTGTTGGTCGCTACTTACTTGGCGATGGCCACCGGCGCCCAAAGCTCTACGAATCTTTCTATTCAATATTTCTCGACGCAAACACACGTGTTCCCCTTCTTTATCGGTGCGCTTTTATCGTGTGTTGCAGGAATTGCTCAGACAGGCGAGCTCTTTGACCAGCTTGAGCAGAAGCTTTCTACTCAGCTAACGCTTGTGGGCCTTGTGGCAAGCTGCGGCGTTCTTGTCTTCCTGAGCGTCTTCATGCACTTCGAGGACCTCTTTACGTACACCTTTGGTTTCCTTTTTGCCTCGCTCGCAGCAGCCGCAATGATTTTCTTTGCTCGCATGTTGCATCAAAAAACCGAGGGCATCAACGAGCCTGGCATCGTTTCTTTTGTGGCAGATACCAGCTACGGCGTGTATCTGTTCCACTGGCCTTTGTACATTATTTTTGCCGAGAAGGTCGATCCAGTCCTGGCTGCACTCCTAACCCTGGTGCTTTCGTTTGTATTTGCAAGTTGCTCGTTCTATGTGCTTGAGCCAGCGTTGGCAGGGAAGTCTCCAGAGATCTTCTCGCGCATCAAGCTTGATGGTCAGAAGGTTTTGCGAGGTACCGGCCTTGCGCTTATTCCTTTTGCTGCGGCCGTTGCCTTTATTGCGCTAACCGCTCCACAGCTTAGCGATTTCCAGAACGATCTGCTGCTCAATGCTTCGTTGCAGGAGCAGAGCACCATGACCATGACTCGCAAGCATGCGGATACCTCGCAGGCAAGCAACTACAACGTTGTTGAGGGAGTCACCTACATTGGCGATTCCGTTTCGCTGCGTGCTCGTTCTTACCTGCAGGATGCGCTGCCCGATGCTCAAATTGACGCTTCTGTTAGTAGAAACGTGGCGATGGGCGTAGATTTGCTGCAGTCCGCAATCGACAACAACACCCTTTACCAGGACGTTGTTGTTGCCCTGGGCACCAACCCTGTTGGCGGCTCCGATGCGGTTGATAAGATTGTGGACATGCTACCGCGCGGACACCGTCTGATTTTTGTCACTCCGTATGACGGTAGGAACACCGACCCAAATGCTGGTGCAAATGCCATCCGTGCTCATGAGCTTGAGCTCGCTCAGCAGTATGACTTCATTACTATTGCGGATTGGGCACAGGTTGCGCAGGATAATCCTGACATTTGGGCAGGTACTGACTACGTACACTTTGGCTCAGATTCAGATTCCATTAATCGTGGTGGCACCTTGTATGCGCAAATGGTCAAAGACGCCGTAGAAAAAGCAAATCAAGGACACGTCAAACCATAGTAGCCTAGACCACGCCACAAAAGGCCACGTCAATTACAGAAGGCTACGTCAACCACAGTTTAGTTGCCATTCTTCCAGCTCGTTTATGACGTGCGGTTGAATGGCAATTTGCAGTGCGAGCGTGCTAGATGGCTTGGAAATTTGGGAGTTCCTTGCAACAAACCATCTGAAGACGGCAATCTAGCGTAAGTCATGATCACAATTAATGGGTTAATTCATTTTCATGTATAAATAAGGTTTGATATACGTAATGATGAATATCATTATATAAATAGTTTAACTACCGCTATTTTTAAGCCTTTAACAACACACCTATGTCAGATAATCTGCTGAATCCGGGGCGAAAAACACACCTAAGTCAAATAATCTGCAAGATATAGAGGTTTTGGGTGCAATGTATACGCTTTTTGAGCAGATTATCTTACATAGGTGTGTTTTCAGGTTTTGCAACCGCTCCCGCGCGCCTCGCATCCCGCACCTGCACGCCTCGCGGCGCACCCGCGCGCCTTCTTCCCGCTTCTTCTGCGGTGGAGTCCTCGCAATATTTCATTAGAATGGTTATGTGAATATCTCATCTGACAGCCCCTTAAGGAGGAGCATATGGCAGAGTTTGTCTATCAGATGTACAAAGCCCGCAAAGCAGTCGGCGAGAAGGTCATTCTTGACGACGTCACTGTCGGCGTGTACCCAGGCGCAAAAATCGGCGTCGTGGGTCCAAACGGCATGGGAAAGTCTACGCTGCTCAAGGTTATCGCCGGCATGGAGGACGTCTCCAACGGCGAGGCTAAGCTAACCCCAGGTTACACCGTTGGCCTGCTCCAGCAAGAGCCCCCGCTAGATGAAACCAAAACGGTCAAGGAGAACATCGAGCTCGCCTTCGGTGACCTGCTTGCCAAGATCGCGCGCTTCAACGAGATTGGCGTTGAGATGGGCAATCCTGACGCCGATTTTGACGCGCTGATGGCAGAGATGGGCCAGCTCCAGACCGAGATTGACGCAGCTAACGGCTGGGACTTGGACAGCCAGCTCTCCCAGGCTATGGACGCGCTCCAGTGCCCGGATCCAGATTCTCCCGTCACCCATCTCTCTGGTGGCGAGAAACGCCGTGTAGCCCTATGTCGTCTGCTTCTCGAGGCACCTGACCTGCTGCTTCTTGACGAGCCCACCAACCACCTTGACGCGGAGTCGGTGCTCTGGCTTGAGAAGTTCCTGCACGATTACCCCGGCGCCGTCATGGCCGTCACGCACGACCGCTACTTCCTCGACGACGTTGCCGAGTGGATCTGCGAGGTTGACCGCGGACAGCTCTATCCTTACGAGGGCAACTACTCAACCTACCTGGAGAACAAGGCAGCGCGCCTTGAGGCTCAGAACCAACAGGATGTCAAGCGCGCTAAGAAAATGCGCGCTGAGCTGGAGTGGGTTCGTTCGTCTCCTAAGGCTCGTCAGGCTAAGAACCGCGCACGTCTTGACCGCTACGAGCAGATGGAAGCAGAGGCTCGCGCGTCTAAGAAGCTCGACTTTACCGAGATCCAGATTCCTGTTGGTCCGCGCCTGGGCCAGAAGGTCCTGGAGGCCGATCACATCCACAAGGCCTTCGGCGACCGCGTTCTTATCGACGACCTCTCGTTTAGCCTGCCAAGAAACGGCATCGTTGGCGTGATTGGCCCTAACGGCGTCGGTAAGTCTACGCTGTTCAAGGCTATTGTCGGCCAGGAGGAGCTCACCTCTGGCACGCTTGAGATCGGCGAGACAGTCCAGATTTCTTACGTTGACCAGCTCAGGCAAGGAATTGACCCAGACAAAACTATCTGGGAGGTTGTCTCTGACGGAAACGACTTCATCAAGGTGGGGGACACGGAGATTCCAAGCCGCGCCTATGTGGCCAGCTTTGGCTTCAAAGGACCTGATCAGCAGAAGCGTGCTGGCGTTCTTTCTGGTGGCGAGAGGAACCGTCTAAACCTTGCTCTTACGCTCAAGCAGGGCGGAAACCTTCTGCTTTTGGACGAGCCTACTAACGACCTTGATATTGAGACGCTGGAAAGCCTTGAGGATGCACTTGAGCGCTTCCCAGGTTGCTCGGTGGTAACCAGCCACGACCGCTGGTTCTTGGACCGTATTGCTACGCACATCCTTGCGTGGGAGGGCGACGACGAGAACCCAGGTAAGTGGTTCTGGTTTGAGGGTAACTTTGAGGCTTACCAGGCCAATCGTATCGAAAGACTTGGTCAGGAGGCTGCTCGTCCTCATCGCATTCACCGCAAGCTCACCCGCGACTAACGTATAGGTGGCGCAAGCGCAGCGCATTCAAATAGAAGATAAAAATAGTAACTATTTTTATCATTGAGATTTTGTGCAATCTGTTTAAGAGACTAACAACTGGGTATCAAAAATGAGAAGCCAAAGAGCTTCTCATTTTTTGAGAAAAAGTTACGAGGAAAGAGAAGAACATGGCACTTGATACAAACGTTGGTAACATCCTTAATCAGCAGATCAACAAAGAGTTCTATTCCGCTTATCTGTATCTAACCTTTGCAGATTTCTATGAGGAGCAGGGCCTGAAGGGCTTTGCAAACTGGTATGTTATTCAGTCTCAGGAAGAGCTTGCTCACGCACGTATTCTTCGTCGCTACCTGCTTGACAACGATTGGACTCCAACCATGGAGGCAATCGCAAAGCCAGACCTTACCTTCTCCAAGGTAGTTGAGCCAATCAAGGCAGCATACGAGCACGAGCAGTTCATTACCGCAAGCATTAACGAGTGCTATGCCGTTGCTCAGAAGGCAAACGATTTCCGCACTATGCAGCTGCTTGACTGGTACGTTAAGGAGCAGGGTGAGGAAGAGGCAAATGCCTCCGATCTTCTCAAGGCAGTAGAGCTCTTTGGTGGAGATCCAAAGAACCTGTTTGATCTTGACCGCGAGAACGCTGCTCGCGTCTTTGTGGCTCCTACTATGCCAATGTAAGCTCGCCGCGCTTCTGCGTTATTGCTTACAGTGGAGTTTCAATAGCCTCTGATTTGTTCGAAGAGGCGCCTGAAAGCTCAGCAAAGATGGCACCGCCTATGATGCAGGCGGTGCCTATTATTTTGAGAAGACCAAAAGGCTCGCCAAGGATAAGTGCCGAGAAAATAACTGCAGAGAGTGGCTCAAGGTAGCCAAAGACTGCCACGCGCTGAACTGGAATCTTGGTAAGTTGTGGGAAATACAAAAATGATCCAAGGCCTGTGTTAAAGAGGCCGATGGTCAAAACGGCAAGCCAATTTACCGATGCTGGATCCGCGGGCAGCTCAATGCCATGGAATACAACAGTAACCAGAGCAACAATAGCGCAGCCAATGCCCAGCTGAATGCTGGTACCTTCAATACCAGAAACATCTTTGAGTTGCCTGTTACAAATAACCATGACGGCATAAAGAACAGCAGAGAGAGCGCCTAGAAGAAGGCCAACTGGCGAGAGGTTCAGTCCAACTCCATAGCCAATAATAAGGGCAGCTCCAATAACAACTACAAGAAATCCTAGTATCTTTTTAGCAGTGAGTTTCTCGCCAAATAAAAGGGGAGAGAGCGCCATTACAATAACGGGTCCGCAGTAGTACTCAAGCGTTGCAATACCAACGCCTACCAGGCGATACGCCTCAAAAAGAAAGGTCCACTGAAGACCCAAGGCAATGCCTGATCCAACGAGCGCCTGGAAGTCCTTGGGGTAGTTTTGAATGGTAAAAGCCTCTTTTTGTACAAGCTTAACCGCGAGCAAAAAGAGCGTGCCCAAAAGCATACGGAAGAAGACAATTTGGTAGCTAGGAAGATTGATAAAGCTTGCAACGATTCCGTTAGAACCGCAGATGATAAGCGCAATTAGGTAGAGCACGGTAGGTTTAAATGTGGCGTCTCTCATCGGCTACTCGCAAATTTCTGTATCCACGGACTGTGGAATTCTGTCGTTACAAATTACCTGGTAGAACAGGTTTTCTTGCTCTCGTTGATCGGAGGTCTGACCAAGCATCCACATAGTTTTTGCAACCAGAGCTTCGGTAGTCATATCGTCTCCAGAGAGAACGCCGGGCATATCTTGATAGGTTCTACCGACCTCATATACACCCAGGTCAAGACCCTCTTCAGGAACTTGTGTGGTAATAACTACGGTGCGACCAGATGCAATCCAATCGGTGATAGCTTCCTCAAAAGAGCCGTCATATGAGGGGATGCCGCCAATACCAAAGGTTTCAAGCACAATGGCGTCGTAGTCATTCTTCAGAAGGTAGAAGATAGATGGATTAAGCTCGGGGGTCAGTTTAAGCACAATGACACGCGTATTGAGCGTTTCATAGGTTGTAAGACCACCATCTACCTGCACTTCATTTGGCGCACTACGAATAATCTTGTTGCCACGGATGTGTGCAAGCGGTGGATAATTCATGCTCGTGAATGCATTGAAGCTCAGTGTGCGCTGTTTATGAGCGCGGGTGCCGGCAATAACCTCGTTGCCAAAAACCACCACGACTCCGGCGCTTCTGTCGTCGAGCGCGTAGAGAACGGAGTGGTAGAGGTTGAGTTTGGCGTCGGTAAACGGATTTGCCATTGGCTGTTGAGAGCCTGTGAGCACAATGGGTTTCTCGCTATTTTGGATGAGGTAGGAGAGGGCAGCGGCGGTATATGCCATGGTATCGGTGCCGTGAAGGATAATAAAGCCGTCGTAGGCATCGTACGACTCAATAATGGCGTCTCTGATCTGGAGCCAGTTCTGAGGACGCATATTGGTGCTGTCGATATTCATGACTTGTTTGAAATCAAATTCGCAGAGGTCATGAACAAGAGGGACGTTGGCTAAAAGCTCTTCTCCTGAAAGTGAGGGAGCCAAGCCCGATTCAGTGGAAACAGAAGCAATAGTTCCTCCTGTTGCCATCAGTAAAAGTTTCTTCACACGTCCCCCATGAACTCCAATTGTGCAGACTTTACAGAAAATAAGTCTGTATAGCGCTTTATTGTAACGGGATAGATGCTTTTCAGGGCGAGAAAAGCAAAGTCGGTGTATTCTTTTTTTGGTAAACGAATCTTTTAGCAAGGATTGTTGATGGCAGAGAACAACCTCTTTGGTTTTGGTAAGAAAAAGCGTCCAGCTCAGGTTCCACCTACTGTCTCCCGTAATGGGGAGTCTTCTACCTCTCCACGTGAGGTACGAGGTCGTCACGCAGCTGTTGGAAGCCGTGCACAGGCGCAGCGTAGGATGACGCAAGATCGCCCAACAAATCCCGTTAACCATGCCCGTGCAGATGCCGCCCGTGCACGTGGTCGAGCAAGAACTGCTTACGGCAATCACTATGGTACGCTCAACCCCAGAGATGAAGCTCAGGCAGCATATGCGGCTAGAAGACGTCGTTCTTCTCGCATGAGACTGGGTCGTGTGGCGCTGGCGGTATTGCTTGCAGCCATCATCTTGTGGGTAGTGTTTACGCTGGTAAGTTCATGTAGCCCAGGAGGCGCTTTTGCGCATGCTCAGGCACTTGACCCTACCGTTACCCTGACTGGTTCCGTGAAGGTCGGATAGCTTTACGGGCTGCGGAGACTCCAGCGAACGTGCCTGCGCAATTTCCTGCGGACGCGACTAGCGGCTGCGGGAGTTGCAGCTCTACTTTGGGCTCTTACTTGTAGAGACGCGTGAGAAGTCTAAATTCAAATCAACTAAACCGGTAATACCGTCAACTTGTCCTGTTGAAGTGTATTGCCATATCAAAAAGTTAAAGTTTACGTCTGGTTGATCAACGTATTGCGCCAGCCAAATGGGCTCGTCAAGCGAGACCAGGTCAAAGCGATTTAGATCAACTTTGTTGCCATACACAATAACGCGGTATCCCGCTTCTTGAATAGTGGTGCAAAACGCACGCGCAATAGCGTTAGTTTCTGCGGGGGAAAGGTTGTCGGCGCGACCACTGTGATCGGGAGAAGGCTCCAGATCAAACGCAACAGGAAGAGCAAGCTTTGTAACTCCTGCTTCTCTTAACTGCTGCAGAACAAAAGCAGCCTCCTCGCGAGCTTCTTCCACGTTAATAGCCTGCGAGAAGAAGTACACACCTACATCAAGACCAGCGCTTTGTGCACCCTTTAGGTTGGTCTCAAACAGTTCATCTGCGCGAATACCACCCTCGGTGGAGCCGCGGTAGCCAATGCGAAGCATGGCAAACTGAATGTTATCGGCAGCAACGGCCTCCCAGTCAATAAACCCCTGGTGAGAAGAGACGTCAACGCCCGTGCGTGTGAGCTCTTCTCCGTCCACCACATAATGCGCACGTCCCGTTGCATCATAGGTGAGGTTTTCCCACTCATAGGGGACTTCGTTTTTGATGATTAGGTTGTTGTTAAAAGAGAGTGAGAAAAGTCCCTGGCACGATTGCAACAATGCCAGTACAAATACAATGGCCAGCGTAATGAGTCCCCATGTAACAACAGGATTGTTCTGGGAATTATGCTCAAGTGTATGCATCGCCCGCTGCTTACGTTTTGAAGCGCTTGCAGAAGCAGGTGTATGTTTAGTTTTAGAACGAGTCGTAGAGTTTCTCGTTTTCTTGCTTTTATGTGAGTTCTTAAAAATCACTGGTGAAAGAATTGTCCTTGTTCAAAAATTGGCTCGCAACACACGTTAATGCCCAGCTTGTGATAGATGGACTCGTCATCGCTTGGAATAATTGACGAGAAATACGCGTCGCATCCACGGAGTAGTTGGGTGGCATCAACGGCTTTTCCGGCCAATGGGTTGGTAATTGAGCTGATAGAGAGCGCAATGAGCATCTCATCAGCGCAGAGGCTGGTGCGAGCCAGCTTAAAGTTGTTCTCTTTTAGTGCGCAAATAGGCCTTAGGACCTCATCTGAGACAATAAACGTCTTCTTCTCAATACCAACTACGTATTTGAGGGCGTTGAGCAAAAGCGACGCTGGCGCACCTAAAAGCTCCGAAGTCTTGCCGGTAATAATGGTGCCGTCAGGCATAACCATAGCGCCCGCAAGCTTTCCTGTCTCTTCTGCTTTATGCAAACAAGCAGCATGAGCTGGCGAGAAGTTCTGATCAACGTTAACGTCTTTCATCAAGAGATTAATCTTTGTGAGTTCACGTTCACCCATGCCCGTACGCTCGAGTTTCTCGGCAGCCCTAAACCATCTGCGTACAATCTCTGCCTTTGAAGCTTCCTGGCAAACCTCATCATCAATAATGCAGTTGCCTACCATATTGACACCCATATCGGTTGGAGACTGATATGGGCTGGTACCTGCGATTTTCTCCATCATGGCTTTAAGCACAGGAAAAGCCTCAACGTCGCGGTTGTAGTTAACGGTAATCTTGCCGTGAGCCTCAAGGTGATATGGATCGATGATGTTGTTGTCGCCCAAGTCTGCTGTGGCTGCCTCGTAGGCAACGTTTACGGGGTGCTTGAGCGGAAGGTTCCAAACGGGGAACGTCTCAAACTTTGCATAACCTGCGCGGACTCCACGGGCGTTCTCGTTGTAGAGCTGCGAGAGGCAGACAGCAAGCTTGCCTGAGCCAGGACCAGGTGCTGTTACAACTACCAGAGGATGCGTAGTCTTTACGTACTCATTTTTACCGTAGCCCTCCGTCGAGACGATCAGGTCAATATTGGAGGGGTAGCCCTCAATGGGGTAGTGGCGGTACACAGCAATGCCCATGTTTTCTAGGCGCGCACGATAGGCCTTTGCCTTTGGCTGACCAGAGTACTGCGTAATGACAACACCGCCAATAGCAAGACCGCGTGCACGGAAGATATCCATAAGCCTCAGTACGTCATCGGCATAGGTAACGCCAATATCGCTTCTGCGCTTACCGTTTTCAATGTCATTTGCGTTGATGGCAAAGACAACCTCTGCCTCGTGAGCAAGTTGCTGAAGCATCTGAGCTTTTGCATCTGGAGCAAATCCAGGGAGGATGCGAGAAGCGTGGTTGTCGTCGAGCAGTTTACCGCCAAACTCAAGGTAGAGCTTGCCGCCAAACTCACTGATACGCTGGTGAATTCGATCCGCCTGCATAGTGATGTACTTCTCGTTATCAAAGCCGATACGCATGCGTCCTCCTGCCAAGATTTACTGTAGAAATTGTATCATCAAGCAAAGACTTCCTATACGCTATAAGCTATACAGAAAACAAATAAACAACCAAGGAGTTGTGTATGGATAGCAAGTTTTCACAAACACCTTCTCGTGGCGAGAAGTTCAAAGAGCTGGCTCTCAGTGCTTTGCGTGCATTTGGTTATGGTTGTCTTACAGCAGCTGGAATGAGTGCTGGCATCTTTGCATTTGCGTACTTTACCAGCGGTATGGATATGTTTACGGGCATCGACTGGGTGCGCCGTGTTATGTACGTCATTTCTTCTTTGGGAATTATTGCTTGCGGCGTTGGTCTGCTCTTTAGCGGAAAAGAGTACGAGGACCGTCAGATGGGCTTTACGCGTGATATTGATGACCCAATCAGCCTTAAAGAAGGAAAGCTTGATCCTCGTATTTCAAAAATCGAGACCAATCACCTTTCTTGGCAGGCAGCAATCCTTTATGCCTCAATTGGTATGTTTGTAGTTACCACTATCTTTGACGAGGTTATGAGCCATACCTTCTTGATGTAGGTATTCTCGCTAGTACAGAGGCAGCTCGCCCGTTAACGGATCAATATCTTCTGCGGCCAGTGGCTCAAACGCCAGACAGGTAAACGTGGGTTCTCCATGGAACTCGGTAAAGCCCGCGTCTCTAATAAGGGCCACAACAAAGCCGCGAGCTTTTCCTTCAGCGGCAAGCTCAAGCAGCGCTTCTTCAGAATCAACGTAGACACATACCTTTGCAACACCGGCATCAAACCAGTTGGTGATTGCGGAGGTATCTTCATCGGCATGGTCCAAATAGACCCAATTTTGATCGTCGGTGACGCGAACCTGATCAAGTCGATGCTCTTTTGCAAGCGCCATGAGCGTAGCTTCAACACACGCATGGCTTGCCTGAGCAGCAATTTTTCCTTTACGCATCTTAAGATCGCGACGAATAACAATCATTTGCTTTGATTTATATGAAGAGCTCGGCATGAGATACCTTTCTAGAAACTGAATGCTAAGTGTACCATTCACGGCTTTCCGATTTTTGTCGCAAGAAAATCCCGAGGACTCAAAAAGACTCTCTAAAACCAAGAGCAGCGAGAAGAACTTTGAATACCTAACTTATTACATCAATAAGTTAAATAACGCCGACCACATGGGATGTTAATTCTTGTTCATGTTGCTAGGGTTGAATGAGGAGGTGTCTATGAAAGAGTTGGTTATTTTTGTTATGTATATTTGTGCTTCAATATCGGATATGCGAAATCGCACTATTCCGAATAGAATCCCTTTTCTGCTTACTGCTTTATGGCCTATTTGGCTCATAACAAATAAGGATCAAATCGGGTTGCTCATACGTGGCCTATGGAGCGAAATCTTTGTTATCAGCGTGTTGATTACAGTGGGTATAGTTACAAAATTTATAGGTCATATGTCTTCTCTAGGAGGGGGAGATATTAAACTTATCCTCTCAACATGCCTATATCTTGAAATAAAAGAGACATTTGTCTTTTTATTTTTAGCAAATTTTTTAGGTGTTATGTTTTTTCTTCTGTTCTATATTTGGCGTAAATTTTTAAAAAGAGAAGATAGAAATAAAGAAGAAATTACCTGTTCAAATAATGTATTTATGTATACATTCCCCTTTGCACCATTTCTTGGATTTGGTGTAGCACTTGCGTTATTTTTACGCTAAAATCGTGAGGTGTTATATAAATTTAAAAATTCTTCCAATTCCCGAATATATAAAAAGTTTTTTCTGCTATCAATAGTTTACACGTTGCGTTGAGAGATTGAGTTCCCCCAACACTCAATTTCATTACTAGGTGGCCCCGACCATCTAGATTTCTCGTTATGCGAGGCAACGTATGCCATGGAGGCAGGACGGCTTTTTACGTGGTCGCACACATGTCGCCCTGCCTCATGGCAACCTTTAAGAGCAAGAAGCTCTGCTTCTGATATACCCATTATTTCAAGTATTTAAAAGTAAATATACAGCTACTAAGCTATTTTCCTGTGGTTTTATACGTGCCAGAAACCAGCTGCATGGATCATCCAAAATCTTAAAAGCCAGATGGCGTAGAGGTCTTTGTTATTGCATAAAATCGCTGATACATTATTTTGCATAGTTCAATTGATTTTTGCATATCTTTTGTATAGCTAATTAATCCCAGACAGAAGAGTCACTTACGATTTATTTACGTAACAGGTATGCAATTTTCTTTAAATTTCCGCTTGTAAAACAACATAACAAATTGTATCTGAAGATATTTTAGTGTAGTATGATACGGTAACAACGCGGGACTATGCATAAAACATACGCATGTTTTTAAGGCATCGTTTGAGCAGATGGGGCTGTGAGATGGCTAAGGCAGGTGTTACCAAAAAGACCGACCCAGGTTTGGGTAGGACAGTAGCAAGGTTGTTACAAGAAAGTGGCAAGCGCCAGGTAGACCTGTGCGAATTCTCACATTGGTCACGTGCGTATGTCTCTTATATTTGCACCGAGCGCCGTAAGTGGCCTTCATTTGATAAAGCAAAGGTTATCGCTGACTTCTTCTCCTTAAGTCTTGACCAGCTTTGGGTTGAGCACCTCAAGGATCTTGTTGATGCTGGCGTAGAGCTTACAGAGACGCAGAAGAAGAATTTGGCTGAGGGTATCAATCTTCCAAATCCTACTGTTATGCATGACGGAAATGACAATAGAGAATACCTCCAACCTGTTGCTTCCTCGGGGAACGGCTCAGATTACACGCTCCCGGAAATTCTTGGCGTCGAATAAGTATTTTTGACTATTTTTATTGTTTACAATGCCATACTTGCTGTATACGCGTATGATTCAGCGTTGTTCAGATTGCATGGGGCTATCTGAAGAGTAGGAGATGTGCAAGATGGCTGGACTACACTGTTCAGACTGCGCTTTTAGCTCGTTCAAATTTAACGAGGACGCCCAGATGTATCAGGCGTACTGCTCGCGCGGCTATTTGCTGGCTGATCCACATATCCATGAGCTTTTTGCCATGCACTTTGCTAAGTCTCCAGAGGATTTTGTTCCCGTCAAAGATCCGTTTAATCGCGAGTATCTGAGGAAGTCATATATCTGCGGAGAATTTATTAAGCGCAAGGATAATTTGGGTTAACGGTATGCCTTAAAACCCTGTTATGTAACATAGCAGGGTTTTATTATGCCTCTGACGTGTTTCTCGTCTTTCTATATCAAAGAATTAAGTAAATATCACAAAAGTTGTTATGTAACGCTTATAGATTTCTGCATAATTAGTTAACTTTCTGTTATATGTTCCCCTCAAAACAAGGTAGTATTGATTTGGGGGAATCTCCTTATTACAAGGGGATTTAAAACATTTATAAAGGAGCGACAGCAATGTCGAGGCGACCACAAACAGAAAGTTGTGACACGCGTCACAGACTTCTTAAATCCGCAGAGCAAGAGTTTGCTTTACAGGGATACGATAAAGCTTCACTTCGACAGATTTGTGCACATGCAGGCGTTACCACGGGCGCTCTTTATTTCTTCTTTGATAACAAAGAGGACCTCTTTAGGAATGTTTTGATTCCTGTCACTGAAGGCGCAATTCAGATTCTTGAGGATTACAAAGATCATCTGCTGGTCTCTGGCGAAAGAAATCTCGAAGACACTCCTTTGGGTGATAAAGAAACGCTCGAGAAATTCTTGGACCTTCTGTACGGCAATAGGTACGTAGTGCAGATTCTTGTGAATAACCGAGAAAATCCACACGTCGTTCATTTCTTTGAAGAGTTGACTGAGGTTATCTCTGCAACCATCAGAGCCATTCTTTATCCTAACATTGCACAGGTTAAACCCTATGATGAGTTTATTATTACCTGGCTTGCTCAAACTGAAATGACCACCATTGTCAATATTCTTAAAAATGATGAGACTCGTGAAGAGGCTGACGGTCACATATATTCAGCAGTAATGTTTACGCAAGGTGGCATTAAAGCTCTAGTTGAAGAACATTAGATGCTCATCTGCGCATAAAAATTGACAATATCTACTTATTTCCGTTATCCTCTTATAAGGTATAAATCACCCAAAGGAGACCTTTATGAAGTTTAATAAGCTCGGCCTCGTAGCAGCATCTGCTTCTGCCGTTCTTGCACTTGCTGGCTGCAATCTTATTCCAAATCTTGCTGATCCAGGAACCACTACTGGCGGTGGTCAGCAGCAACAGCAGCAACAGCAGCAGACTGCACCTGATGCAAATACTGCAACTAAGCCTTCAGATACTCGTGCTGGTGACTCTGACGCTAAGGACCTCTATAACTCTCTGATGGACAAGCACAACACTTCCGAGCAGATTACTAACACTCAGAAGTACGTTGATGATGTTAAGAAGACTGGCGATAAGACCGAGGTTCTTATCGACACCGATAAGATTACCGTTACCGTTACTGGCATTGGCGTTGACTTTGAGAACTCCAACGGCTATCTGGTTGAGGTTGTTAACAAGACCGATACCAACATCTTCATTCAGTCCACCGACACCGCTATTGGCAAGGATGAGCTGAACCTGTTTGTTAACGCAGCTCCTAACGCAACTACCAAGGGCTTTGCATACTTTGACCCAGGTGTAAAGATGGATCCATCCGCAACTGTTCGTGGTACCATCCTTGCTCTTTATGGTTCTGATTACAGCATGGATTCCTTCAGCGTTATGTTCTAAGTTTTATTTAGTTCATTGACTGCAAAGGCTCAGCTTTTTAGCTGAGCCTTTTTTGTTAGCGAGAAACCCCGTCAAAAGCAGTTAAATGAGTCAGTGTTAAGCTATTAGAATCCGTTAGACTATAGAGTTGTTAGCTATTAGAAAAGCATGTACGCACTGCATATAAGGAGCTACGATGCTAAATTTAGATAAAAACACAGACGGGTCATATAACGACCTTATCTTTTTAAAACCTCTTTTTCACAACAAAATTTGGGGTGGAAGAAGACTTGCTGAAGAGTATGGTTACGACATCCCCGAAGGCTCAGTAGGAGAGTGCTGGGCGATCAGTGCACATCCTAGCGGAGACTGTGAAGTTGCCTCTGGTGCATATGCTGGCAAAACTCTTTCGGAGCTTTGGTCAACGCATCGAGAGCTTTTTGGTAATGCAGAGGGCGACCGTTTCCCACTTCTCATTAAAATTCTTGATGCAAAAGATGACCTCTCTGTTCAGGTTCATCCAGATGACACGTACGCAGCAGAACACGAGAATGGTTCTCTGGGAAAGTCTGAGTGCTGGTATATTCTTGATGCAAAAGAGAATGGCGATATTGTTGTAGGACAAAATGCCTCCTCAAAAGAAGAGTTTGCAGCCATGGTTGAGCAGGGAAAGTGGTCTGAACTGCTCAATTACGTTCCTATCAAGGCTGGAGATTTCTTTAGGATTGATCCTGGAACCGTTCACGCCATTAGAACAGGCACGCTTATTCTTGAAACTCAGCAGAGCTCCGATATTACGTATCGTGTGTATGACTATGATCGTTTGGGAGACGATGGCAAGCCTCGTGATTTACATCTGGCACAGAGCTTAGATGTCATTGATTACGCTCAGGAAGCTCCAACATCTGGAGAAATTATTGCTCCAGAAATTGATGGAGTTACGGAGCTTATGAGCTGCAAGTACTTCTCGGTAGAAAAATACGAGATTCATGAGGCAAAAACTATTGCTCAGCCATGGCCGTTTATGTGCGTAAGTGTCATTGAGGGAGAAGGTACGGTTTGCGCTGACGGTGGCAACGGAGTAGAGCATAGGATTTGCAAGGGCTCGCATTTTATTGCACCTGCGTCTTCTGGTAGCCTGCGCTTTACGGGCACTATGACGTTGATTACCTCTCATCTTCCTCATACAAAGTAGGATGATACATAAGTCGAATGCAGTTTAATTTGTAACATTTGACTCGTTTCAAGTAGAATATAAAAAGTTGAGCCTTTTATACGTTTATAGGAGGAACGTATGAATAAAGAGATGATTACTCGTCGCGCTTTTGCGGGATTGGCTGCAGGCGGTGCTGCCAGCACGCTTGCTGCTTGTAATAGTGACGTGATGCAGGCAATCTTAAACCCTGATTCTATTCTTGGTGGAGCTGGTCAAGATCCTCAGAATGGCGGTCAAGGCGGTACTGGTGATGCACCTTCTCAGTCAGATTTTGTGAAGCTTGAAGAGATTCCAGATCATCCAACGCTAACCGGAGACCTTTCCAAGATTATTACTGGCGTTTGGTGTGTTGACTATGGTGTTGGAACTAAAGGTGGATCAAAGGAAGGCAAAACCTTTGACCATGGTGGCATGCTTAATCAGGGCTATAACGATGGAACCGTTCTTTACTATTCATTCAAAGAAGACGGCTCTTTCTTCATGCATAATTTTAAAGGTGTGAAGAATAATGGTAAGTGGGAAGCAAAAGGAACTACTGCCATTCAATGTAATTATGATGATGGCGATAGTGTGCCACTGCTTTTTGATAAGGACGACAATAATTATTTGAAGCTTGCTGATGATAATAGCGAAATTACATTTAATTTCAAAAAACTTTCTGACAATCCAGACGATACTTCACAGATAGCTTATATTGAGGGACAGGTAGTCAATTTTGCTGCCACCATTCCTGGTACGTATTATCTCTTTGGCTTGCACTATGCAGATGGTTCTAAAGAAGATTTGACCAGTGATCAGATTGAGTCTATGAATAAGGGTTCTGGCGGAGCGTATACCTTCTCCGCTCATAAAGATGGTAACGCCGCACTGTTCTATCCAGACGGTAACGTTTCTCCTATTCAGATTGTTGCAGAAGAGCCTTCGGCAGATGGACTTTCTTTCCCCATTCTTGCTCAGGGCTTTTCAGAAACTGAACAGATATCTAAGTCTGTTCTATACACTACTGCGGAAAATAAAAAGCTTCTCAGTATTGATGCTCCTGGATTTACTCTTAAGTTTGCCCTCCTTAATCACCGTGAGGATGATTGGGCTAAATATGAGTATCCACCAAAGGCAGAGTTCCCTTGGCAGCCAGATGGTAAGGGTGGCTATAAACTAGTAACTCCTACTTCTTCTGGTTCTGGTAATGGCGGTAGCTCTTCAGGAAATGGCGGCAGCTCATCTGGAAATGGTGGCGGCGGCAAGGGTGGCTCAGGTAAGAAATAACCCAGCCTTTTCTGGTTTCTTTTAGTAACAAAAAAGCAGGCATATGATATGCCTGCTTTTTTTCTTGCCAACTTTTACATGCGTAAAAGGGCGGTGATGTAAAGCTTGGTGTAAAGCTTACGCAGCGTGTGCGCCGCCCTCAATCTCACCAGTGCAGTGTGGGCAGCGAGTTGCGCCTTCCTTAACCTCTTCAAGGCAGTGTGGGCAGTGTGGAGCTGCAACCTCTTCAACAGCCTCTTCTTCGTCCTTCTTAAGCTTGGATGCCTTCATGAATTTATTGAGGGCCTTAACCATGCAGAAGACAATGAATGCAATGATCAGGAAGTTGATGATTGCGCTGATGAATGCACCAAAGTCAATGCCGTTCTGGGTGCCAGGAACTGGAATAGAAAGACCAGAAACCTCGGTACCGCCACCAGAGATCAGCTTAATAAATGGGTTGATGATGTCATTGACAAGGGAGGTAACAATAGCGGTAAATGCGCCACCAATGATGATACCAATAGCCATGTCCATAACATTGCCCTGCTGGATAAACTCTTTGAACTCCTCAAAAAACTTTTTCATTTCATCCCTTTCGTTTAATTGGTAGAAGACAGATATTTCTACTCGCGTCTACGGTGTGCGCTTATGCGCTGATCAGACCATAGATGCGAGAGTATTTATCAGTTAGATACTTGGTGTAGTAGTGGACGTCAAAAGGCTCGCCGCATGCACCCATGATGAGCTCCTTGGAGTCTTTTGCACGGCCCCAGGTCCAAATACGGCTACCCAGCCACTCCCTAATAGGAGCAAGATCTCCAGATGCGCAGACGGCGTCAAAGTCCATACCCTCAGCAATCATGGCATGCTTGTACTGTGCACCATAAGCGCTACCAAGTGCATAAGTTGGGAAGTAGCCAAACTCACCCCATGACCAGTGAACATCCTGAAGAGCGCCTTCGGTGTTGTTTGGAACCGTAACGCCCAGGTACTGCTTGTACTTCTCGGCCCAAAGAGCTGGAACGTCCTTTGCAGTAATCTCGCCAGAAAGGAGTGCCTGCTCCATTTCATAACGGATGAGGATGTGTAAAGGATAGGTGAGCTCGTCCGCCTCAGTGCGGATGAGACTTGGCTGTACCTTATTAGCTGCCGAGAAGAGCTGGAAGGCAGTAACGCGATTCAGCTGACCAGGGAAATGCTTGCGCATAAGCTGAATAAGAGGCTCAGCAAATGCCTCAGAAAGGCCAACGTAGTTCTCAAAGAACCTGGACTGAGACTCGTGCATGCCCATAGAAGTGCCGGTGCTCAGAGAGGTAAAGCGGTACTCCCAGTTAATGCCCTGCTCGTAGAGAGCGTGACCGTTCTCATGCAGCATGGAATAGACATTGGAGAGAACGTTATTCTCGTAAGCGTGGCTAGCAACCATAACAAAGCCAATACCAGGGCCACCGGTGTAAGGGTGCTCAGTTTTGCCAAGCCAATAAGCGTCCTCGTCAAGACCCTGGAGCTTTACCAGGTCTTTTGCAAGGTCCCACTGACGGTTGACATCAAACTTACCCTCAAGAGGTTTGGTGCTTGGTTGGCGCTTAGAAGCCATACAATCAGCAACCAGAGGAACTACCACTTCTTTAACGTTATTGAAGAAGGTGTTGTAGAACTCTCTATTGGTGCCGTGCTCAAAATCGCTGAGTAAAAGATCATATGGATCTTTGGAAGCATCGCGTGCCTGACACATCTCTTTGCGAAGCTCAATTAAGCTATCCAGCTTTGGCGCAAAGAGTGACCAGTCATCACTGTTCTTTGCCTGCTCCCAGACCTCATTAGCCTCTGTGGTAAGACGAACAAAGTTGCTCTGAAGCTCAACAGGTACATCTACCAGCTGGCTTCTATCGCGACGAAGAATTTTAACTTGTGCGCGATGAGTCTCATCAAGTAGAGCGCGATTCTCGTGAAGTCTATCAAGCAGTGCGCCAACAGCAGGATCACAGAGGGTTTCCTGGACCTGTTCACCAAGGATTGCCAGGGCTTCTCCGCGCTCTTCAGCAGCCTTTTTTGGATCGATACATGGTCCAAAAGAGCCAATCTCATTAGCTGCGTAGTTGAGAGCAAAGAGCTTCTTCTCAAGTTCATCAAGTTTAGCGATATCATCGCGGGGATTTGAAAGCGCTGCGTTCAATTCAACAGTGTTATGTGCGCTGTCCATAAAAATCCTCTCTACAAAATTTAGGAGCGACCAGTATGTTTGCCGGTTATATGTAACCGTTTAGCAATTGCGTCATATTTTACCCTGTTATTTATTGTTATTTGAGCGATACTAAAAAGACTACGTCCTAAAACAATAAGCACATCTTTTCGGCACAATTTTGCCCAAAGATGGCTTGTAAGGAGTAAGAGTTCTATGGATGACAGCAGAATCTCGTTTGACGTATGGAGTGATCTTTACGCAGATCGCGTTCAAACCATGCGAAAGAGCGAAGTACGAGATTTGTTTGCGGCCCTGTCTCGTCCAGGTGTCATTGCGCTGTCCGGTGGTCTGCCGGATATTTCTTCGCTGCCACTTGATCAGGTTGCAGAGTGCGCTCGACGCTGCGTTGCTGTTGAGGGACTGAGGTCTCTCCAGTACGGCAACTCTGATGGCCGTATTGAGTGCAGAAGGACCATCTGCAAGATTTTAGCTGCTCAGGGCGTCGAGGCTGATCCCGATGAGATGATTTTGACTTCTGGTTCTCAGCAGGCGCTTGATTTCTTGGGCCGTGTCTTTCTTAACCCAGGGGACGATATTATCTGTGAGGGTCCAAGCTATCTTGGTGCGTTCCAGGCATTTTCCGCGTATGAGCCTACTGTTCACACCATTGATATGGATGAAGAAGGAATAAAAACTGATCTGCTCGAGGCCAAGCTTGAAGAGCTTGCCAGCAAGGGCAGAAAGCCTAAGTTCATCTACGTCATTCCTAACTTCAACAATCCTGCTGGCATCACTATGTCTATGCCAAGGCGTCTGCGCCTTCTTGAACTGGCTCGCCAGTACAATATTCCTGTTGTTGAGGATGATCCGTATGGTCTTATTCGCTTTGAGGGAGAAGATCTAACACGCCTCAAAACGCTTGATCCAAATGTCATTTATCTGGGAACTACCTCAAAGATTTTTGCTCCTGGTCTGCGTTTGGCTTGGATGGTTGCACCTCGTCACTTCCTTGAGCGCATCAACCTTGCTAAGTCTGGCTCTGACCTGTGTACCAGCCCTTTCAACATGATTCTTGCCGAGCACTACTTCAATGAAGTTGATTGGCAGGCGGCCCTTGAGGTGTCTAAGTCTCGCTATAAAGAGAGAAAAGACGCCATGCTGGCTGCGCTGGCGGAGTTCTTCCCCAAAGACGTTACCTGGACTAAGCCAGAGGGTGGTTTGTTCCTGTGGGTAACCTTCCCGCCATACCTCAACACTGAGCAGTTGCTTCCTCGCGCAATTGAAGAGGGAGTTGCCTTTGTACCAGGTGTTTATTGCTATCCTGACCAGCGTATTAGTTCAAGTATGCGTCTGTGCTACTCATTTGAGACGCCAGAGCGCATTCACGAGGCAATCCGCAGGCTGTCTTTGTGCGTCCAAGATCGCATGGCGCTGTACCGCGCATTCCTAGAGGCTGGCGCTCTACCTGAGTCTTCTCATTCTGAATCTCAATCTTCTGCAAGGGAGTGTTAAGTATGACTACAAAAGTTGCTGTCATTATGGGCGGAGCCTCATTTGAGAGGAACTTCTCGCTCAAAAGTGGTGCTCTTGTCTCTGAGGCTTTAGAGAAGCGTGGTTATGAGGTATTGCCACTTGATGCTGACGCACACCTGGTAGACACCCTTCGTGCCGAGAAACCCGATGTTGCGTTTGTGTGCCTTCACGGCGCGGGCGGAGAAGATGGTGCAGTACCTGCGCTTTTGGAGTTCCTCAAGATTCCGTATGTGGGCTCAAGGCCTGCATCTTGTAGGGCAGCCTGGAACAAAGCTGACATGCCGTTTATTGTGCGCCAAGCCTGGTCAAAGGAGGAGTCCGAGGTCATCTGGCCTCCTCAGATTGTGCTGACTGCCAGTGCGTTTAAAGATCTTGGGGCCGCAGCTGCTCTAGATCTGGTTCCCGAGCGCCTTGGTGGCGGCGTTGGTTTCCCTCTAGCAGTCAAGCCCGTTCACGGCGGCTCTGCTATGGGCCTTTCTAAGGTTGACAGTGCTGACCAGCTTGGACCAGCACTTCTCGGCGCACTTGGTTTTGACGACTCCGTCATTATCCAGCAGTGGGTTGATGGCGTTGAGGTAAGCGTTACCGTGCTTTCTGACGCAGATGGCGAGAAAACCCTGCCACCAGTTGAGATTTCGGTGACCGAGGGTATTTACGACACGGATGCTCGCCTTGATCCAGAGCGTATTCAGCACTTCTGCCCAGTTCGTCCTGAGTCGCTGGCTGCTCTTGGCGCAGATCCAGCTGAGGCTCGTGAGGCGCTTGAGCGCGCAGCTCTTGAGGTGTTTACGGCGTACGGCTGCAGAGATCTTGCTCGTATCGACTTTATTTGGGATGGACATCACGTTTTGGTCATGGGTCTGAAGACGTTCCCAGGACTTACCGAGACCTCCCTTGTTCCAATGGCTATTGAGGCTGCAGGATACGCTGTTGAAGATGTCCTTGCGCAGCTTGTTGAAGGTGCGCTTAAGCGCGGTAACTAGGGGGTTTCATGGAATACGTATTGGGTATTGATGTTGGTGGAACCACCATCAAGCTGGGACTTTTTTCTGCAGAAGGAGAGTTGCTTTCTGAGCAGAAGGTCAAGACGCCCTCACTTGATAACGAGGATGGTTATCAGACAGTAACCGATGCCATCAAGCTGATTGTTCATGGCCAAAAAGCAAGCCGCAACGATGTTATTGCGTGTGGTTTGGATATTCCAGGTCCTGTTGCAGATGACGGAACCGTTGGTCTTCTCGCCAATGTAGACATTGACCCTGAGGGATTGGTGCAGTCAATCAATATGTGCCTGCCAAACGCAACCATCGCGTTTGTCAACGACGCTAACGCTGCAGCTTTGGGCGAGGCGTGGGCTGGCGTTGCCGTGGGCGTGCCATCGTTTGTGCTGATTGCGCTGGGCACCGGCGTTGGCGCAGGTGTTGTCGTAGACGGCAAGCTTGCTGCAGGTGCTTTTGGCGCTGGCGGCGAGATTGGCCACATTATTGTTGAGCCAGAAGAGACGTTGACCTGCGGTTGCGGTCGTCACGGCTGCTTGGAGCAGTATGCTTCTGCTAAGGGAGTTGTCCGCCTGTACCTGGAGGAATGTGTTGCTCGCGGCGTTGTTCCCGTGAACATTGAGCACGAGACCGATACCGTGTCTGTGTTTAGAGCTCATGCTCAGGGCGATGAGTGCGCAACCCTTGCTATTCACAAGATGTGCCACTACCTGGGACTTGCTATGGCACAGGTTTCGTGCGTGGTAGATCCTGCCATGTTCTTGATTGGCGGCGGCGTTGCGGGTTCGTTTGCAACATTTGCTACTGAGCTTCGCGAGAGTTTTGAGCAGTACGCTCTGCCAGTGAGCAAGGGTGCTCGTATTGAGGCTGCGAGCTTGGGCAATCAGGCTGCAATGTATGGTTGCGCATATGAGGCGCTGCGTCTGAGAAAAGAACGCTTTGGCCAGGAGAACGCAGAGTAGGAGTAGGTTTCTGGTGCACGTTCTTCTCGCCCAGAAAAGTGTAGGTACGTTTGAGTACCTGGCGAGAAAAACATCAGTGTTTTTGACACATACGCCGCGCTAAATGAAAGTGCGTTCAATAACATATTTTTCCGGTTACAATTTATGTAAAAACGTAGTTATCGAAGCTGCTCAGTGCTAACATTGAGCAGCTTTTTTGGTTGTGTTTGGAACAATTCCGAGCACTAGGATGAAAGGGGAGTGCTGTGGCTGACGAGTCAAAGTATGACATCGTTGCTGCTACTGGTTGCCCAACCGGTATTGCGCACACCTTTATGGCTAAGGAGGCCCTGGAGAAGGCCGCCGCAGCTAAAGGTCTTACCATTAAGGTTGAGACGCACGGCCAGGTCGGTGTAGAGAATGAGCTCACTGCAGCTGAAATTAGGAACGCCAAGGCAGTAGTTGTTGCTGCCGATAAGGACGTTCAGGCTGAGCGTTTTGCCGGAAAACCAATGGTAAATGTTGGTGTTACTGCTGCTATTAAGGACGCTGAGGGTCTTATCGACCGCGCTCTTGTTGCTCAGCCTGAGGGCGAGCTTGCAGAGGCAGATGACGCTCCAGTCTCAAGCACCATTGAGAAGGAGTCTGTAGGCCACATCATTTACAAGCACCTCATGAACGGCGTTAGCCACATGCTGGTCTTTGTTGTTGCTGGTGGTGTTCTAACTGCAGTTTCATTCCTCTGGGGTATCACTTCCTTCAGCTCCACCGCACCTGACTACAACAGCTTTGCTGCCATGCTCAAGATCATCGGCGGCATTGCAATGGGCCTCATGGTCCCAGTTCTTTCTGCTTACATTGCAGAGTCTATCGGCAAGCGTCCTGCTCTGGTTCCTGGCTTTGTTGCAGGTATGATTGCTATCCAGGGTCTTCCAATCAACCCTAACACTGGCATGATTGATGCTGGTGGCGCTGGTGTTGGCTTTGGCTTCCTGGGCGGCATTGTTGGCGGCTTCCTTGCAGGTTATGTCATCGTTGGTCTTGAGAAGCTCCTTGCAGGTCTTCCAAAGAACCTTGATGGCCTGAAGGCAATCTTCCTGTACCCACTGCTTTCCACCACCATTGTTGGCCTGGTTATGCTGGGTATTTCTGGTCCAATGGCAGCAATCAACACCGGCATGATGAACTTCCTGCGCGGTCTGTCTGCTTCTGGTCCAATTGTCCTTGGTCTTGCAATTGGTTGCATGGCCGCATTTGACATGGGCGGCCCAGTCAACAAGGCAGCTTACGTTACCGGTACTGCACTTCTGACCGAGGCTCTTGCTGCTGGTGTTGGCACCCCAACCTATGAGTTTGGTACTAACTTTATGGCTGCAGTTTCTGCTGCTTGTATTGTTCCTCCACTGATCACCACCTTTGCTGTTGTCGTTGGTAAGAAATACTTCACCAAGTCCGACTTCAACGCTGGTCTGGTCAACTTCGTTCTTGGCTGCACCCACATTACCGAGGGCGCTATTCCATTCATGACCAAGAACATTTGGCCTGTTATGCCTATCATGATGATCGGTTCTTCCATCGGCTCCATCCTGACCCTGCTCTTTGGTGTTCACGATCCAGCACCTCACGGCGGCTTCCTGGTTCTTCCAGTTGTTGATGGCGGCCTCAAGTGGGTTCTCGCCATTCTCATTGGCGCTGTTGTTGGCGGCATTCTCTTTGTTGCTTTCAAGGCATACGAGTACCGCAAGAACGGCAACAAGCTGGTCGAGGACTAAGCTTTACGCTTAACACACTCTAAGCAATGCCGAGAATTCATTTCATGACCAGGTATATGCTTAGACAATCGAAGTAAAATATGGACTCGGCGATTACGTCGGGTCCATATTTGTTTCAGAGGGAGCTTTGATGATTTATACACTTACCACTAACCCCGCTATCGACATGAACGTCAACTCGGGAGTTCCTTCATATACGCACGTCAACCGCACAACCGACGCCGTTTACACGCCAAATGGCAAGGGCCTCAACGTCTCGTTTACGCTTGCTCACTACGGCGTTGAGTCCACTATCCTGGGCTTTTTTGGTGGCTTCTCGGGCAACTACATTGTTGAAGAGGCATCTAAGGTTTGCCCGGTCAAGCCCGTGTGGATTGACGGCATCACCCGCGTAAACATTTTTGTTACGACGCCCGAGGGCGAGCTCAAGTTCCCTAATGCGGGCGCTCCCGTTATTCGCTCCAAGCAGGACGAGATGCTTGAGCTGCTGTGCAATGCTCCCGACCTGGACGTGCTGGTGGTTTCTGGTTCGCTTTCTCCTGAGATGGATCCAACTTTCTACGACGAGCTCTTTGACCTTTGCCATGAGCGTGGCGCTGAGCTGGTCCTGGACATCTCTCATAAACACCTCGCAGAACTTGTCGAGAAAAAACCACTGCTCATTAAGCCAAACGACGAAGAAGTGGCAGAGATTTTTGGTGTCGACGTCCATAACGAGGCCGACGTTCTTCTCGCCCTCCACAAGATTCACGAGCGCGGCGCAAAGAACATCCTGCTCACGCTTGGTGGCGAGGGCGCGTATTTCTTCAACGGCGAGCACGTCTGGCATGCAAACGCCGCGCAGGTAGAGGTGCTTTCGACGGCATGCGCGGGCGATTCTACGCTGGCGAGCTTCATGTCTATTTGGCTCGACGACCCGTCGGCTATCGAGAAAGCTCTGACGCGCGCGATGGCTACCGGCGGAAACGTTGCGATGAGCGCTGGTTTGGGCGACTTTGCCCTGGTCGAGAAGATTGCGGAGTCCATCCACGTTGAGCTGGTGGAGTAGGAGCGGAGGTGCTGCGTGGAGGTGCGCGGGAGTGGCGAGCCGACGGGTTTCTCGGCGTATGGCGTGCACAAGTCTCCATATCTGCAAAATAAGTCTTTTCTCGCTTCTTGATTTCGTGTAACGTATAAGGGCTAATGTGATAATTAGGTTTTCAAACCTCTAAAGAAGGAGAGTGCAATGTCCGGACACTCTAAGTGGGCCACAACCAAGCACAAGAAAGCAGCTATCGACGCTAAGCGCTCCTCGCTGTTCTCTAAGCTTTCCCGCAACATCACTGTTGCAGCAAAGATGGGTGGCGACCCAAATCCGGACAACAACGCTAGCTTGTCTGCCGCTGTTGCCCGTGCACGCATGGTTTCCATGCCTAACGCAAAGATTCAGGCCGCTATCGATAAGGCATTTGGCGCTGGTGCTGATGCTGCCATTTACGAGGAGATCGTTTACGAGGGATACGGTCCTGCAGGTGTTGCAGTTTACGTTGACTGCCTGACCGACAACAAGAACCGTACCGCAGCAGACGTTCGTTCCGCATTTACCCACTCCGGCGGCAACCTTGGTACTGCTGGTTCCGTTGCGTTCCAGTTTGAGCGCAAGGGTTCCATCGCAGTTGACAAGGTTATTGTCTCCGAGGAGAAGAAGGTTGCTGACCGCGAGAACGCTGTCGATGAGGACGAGTTCATGATGGCAGTCGCTGAGGCTGGCGGAAACGATTACGAGGACGCTGGCGATCAGTGGATCGTTTGGACTGCATACGACAAGATGCAGGATGTCCAGAAGGGCCTCGAGGCTCAGGGCATTGAGGTCAAGGGTTCCGAGCTTACCATGGTTCCAACCACCCCAACTGACGTCTCCGTTTCTGATGCAAAGAAGGTTCAGCGTCTTATCGATAAGCTCGACGAGCTCGATGACGTCCAGAACGTCTACAGCACCATGAACATCACCGACGAGATTGCTGCTGCTCTCGAGGAGGAGTAAGCTCTCTGGTCCGCGTCGCCCGGTGCGCGACAGGCGCGACACCCGGTGCGCGACGAACGCGACGAGCGCGACGCCCGGTGCGCGACAGGCGCGACAAAACTGCACTTCAAAGCCCCGCTTGCTAGCGGGGCTTTTTGTTTGGGTGACGATAAAGCTGTCAGAACACATCTGTGTCGGATAATCTGCACGTTTTTAGAAGGTCGACCACAGCAAAGTCAGATAATCTGTATATACAGAGCCAAAAACATAACTTACAGCCCTAAAAAACACAGTAAATGATGATAATCTGCGCAAAATGAGACTTTTGAGGGGCGATTTTGCAGATTAAGTGACTTTGCTGTGTTTTCAAAATGCCAAAAATAGGGTCCTAAAAAATTTATGCATACAAATGAATTCATCCTCATGAATATCCATGAGGATGAATATTTTCGGATCATGGTAGTTGAAATTTTGATGTGCTATTCGCAAAACAAGAAAACCGACACCTAACAGCGCCTAAAACCTGCATCCGGAGCCAAATCCCAACGTTGTCCGCGCTCCGCCGCGCGCCGCTCGCTAGCCGCTGCAGCAATCCTACAGGCTTACGCGTACAACCTTGCGTACACCAGCGGCTTCGAGGGCTGCTACCTGCGAAATCGACGCGGATTCGTCCGTCATCAGCACGTCGATATCGGACGGTGATCCGTACTGGAAGCTGGAGTTAACTCCCAGCTTGCTCGAGTCGGCTAGGACAATATGCTGTTCAGAGTGCTTAAGCATCAGCGAGTTCACACGCATCTCGTTTGAAACCAGCGTAGTGAGGCCGCGCTCAGCAGAAATTCCCGAGCATCCCAGGATGCACTTCGCGGCGCGAATCTGGTTGATCGAAGCAAGTGCAAAATCGCCGGTCATAGACTTCTTAGCTGGGCGAACTTCTCCGCCCGTAACCAAAACGGTCATTGATGGGGGATAGTCAGCCGCCAGCACGCTACCGTTATTGGTAACCACAGTGATGTTCTCGGCGGTGATGAATTCCAGGACTTTAATAGCTGTTGAGCTGGTGTTAATGAAGACCGTGTCGCCATCTTTGATGAGTTTAGCTGCGGCTTGGGCAAGCTTGAACTTCGCGGTGACCTGGTTAGAGCTGAGTCCCGTAGAGAGTGGGTCAAGCAGCGTGGCCATGCCATAGCTTCGCGAAATGAGACCCTGAGCTTCAAGTTCATCGAGGTCGCGGCGAATGGTAAGCGAAGAAACTTCAAACCTATCGGCAAGATCGCTGACGGAAACCTGGCGGTATTGTTCAAGAAGACTCATGATCGAGCTTCTACGTGATGCTACAAATGAACGACTTGTGGCCATGAATCCCCCAATAGAACTCAAACTGCTGATAAACCGACGAAAATAGTTGCAAACTTTTCAAGCAACACGCCTGGCGAGAAACTCGACTACTTGCAAATAGTTCGCGAGAAGATCGTAGAAAGATCGCGAGAAGTACGTGCAAAAGAACAGTTTTCTGTGACGTGATGACGCCATTTCCACAGTTAAAAGCCTTATATTCCTGAACACTATATAAGACATTTAACTAATTCAGTTCCGTGAAAAACATCGTACAAATTGATAGCACCTTTTGAACGCTTTCTGAACAATTGTGTAGATGCATTTCAGCGAATCTCAGTGTATCTTACCTTATCCTATGAACGTTTTGAATACTTAAACGGATATTTTTTAACGGTCAACGGTTTTTATGACGTAAATCTCTAAAGTGAGCATAGATAAGTATTGCTAAACTCCCAACATTAGCTATACTAACATTATCGATTCGATTGGTAAAACGTTCTAAACGTTCAACAAATAGGGAAATTTGTTATATGGCAAGTCAAATGTCATATAAATTATTTATCTAATTGTTGAAGCGTTCAGAAGATTCAAGTTTTTGTCATTAAGCGATGTGTTCTTGTGTGGTCTTGCTATAGTCCAACACAAGGAAAGATTCACAGCAGTCTACTGGAGAGGAGTGAATCGCATGTTACTTCGCGATATTTACGAGCAGAAGCATTATGCATTCGTAAAGATCCCTATGACGTGGGAAGAGTCTATTAGAGAGTGCTGCAAACCACTGGAGGCTGACGGAACAGTCAATCCAGAGTATGCAGACGACATTATCGAGTGCGTAAATAAGTATGGCCCTTACATTGTTATCGTTCCAAACGTTGCAATGCCACACTCCACTGCTCGCATTGGCTCTAATGGCAAGACTGCTATTGGATTTATGCACTCCGATGTTCCTGTTAACTTCGAGGATGGCGACGATGAGAAGCAGGTTAAGACCTTCTTTACTCTGAGCGCCACCGATCAGGAAGCACATCTTAAGAATATGCAGATGCTCGTTCAGGTCCTTATGAATGAAGAGGTCCTTGAGCGCCTGAAGAATATTCAGTCTCCAGAAGAGCTCTTGGAGATCGACAAGCTTATCTCCGAGTAGGCTCGTTTTCTCGCGCGTCGTTTAGGTGCGCCCGCGCTCGGTCGCGCTCGTCCGCGACATTCGCGCTCTTGCGCCCGTCTGTGCGCGCTTTTGTGCCCATCTGGGCAGGTTATTGAGGATTTCCTTTTGTAGTGTGGGCTGCAGAAGGTACGTATGTAGGACCCTTTGAAAGGGGTATCAATGGATATTGTTCTTGGTATTTGGAAATGGTTTGCGAGCAACTTCTTGACTCAGCCAGCCTATTTCATCGGTTTGATTGTTGCTATCGGCTACATTCTTCTTAAGAAGAAGTGGTACGACGTACTCGCTGGCTTCCTTAAGGCAGTCATTGGTTATCAGATCCTCCTGGTTGGTTCCGGCGGCCTGGTAACTGCATTCCGTCCAGTCCTTGTTGGACTTGAGGCTCGCTTCAACCTTTCTGCAATGGTCATTGACCCATACTTTGGCCAGAACGCAGTACAGGCAGGCATGGAGGCAGCTGACGCTCCTGCATTTATCGCAGGTCGTTCCTTCTCCTCCGTTATGCTTCTTCTGCTCTTCGCTTTCATTCTGAACATCGTTCTGGTTGCTTTTAAGAAGCAGACTAAGCTTCGCGCAATCTTTACTACTGGTCACGTCCAGGTTCAGCAGGCAGCAACTGCATTTTGGCTTATCCTCTTCTGCTTCCCACAGCTTAACGACGTTACCATCCTTGCAGTTATGACCGTTCTCCTTGGCCTTTACTGGGCAGTTGGTTCCAACCTTTGTATTGGACCTACCCAGGACCTCACTGATGGCGCTGGTCTTACCATTGCTCACCAGCAGATGTTTGGTGTTTACTGCGCATCCAAGGCTTCCGAGTGGCTCTCCAAGCACTCCAAGAAGGAGTCCAAGCGCATTGAGGACATTGAGCTCCCAGGCTTCCTGAAGATCTTCAACGAGAACCTCGTTGCAACTGCAATTCTTATGACAGCATTCTTTGGCGTCATCCTTGCTGTTCTTGGTCAGGACTTCCTGCTTGAGAACAAGTTCATGAAGCAGGGTCAGGATTTCTTCTTCTACATCATGACCACTTCCTTCCAGTTTGCTGTTTACCTCTCCATCCTGCAGCTTGGTGTTCGTACCTTCGTTACTGAGCTCACCAACTCCTTCCAGGGTATTTCTAACAAGCTCCTCAAGGGTTCCGTCCCAGGCGTTGACTGCGCAGTTACCTACGGCTTTGGTTCTCCAAACGCAGTTACCCTCGGCTTCCTCATGGGTGCAGCTGGCCAGTTCCTGGCAATCGCAGCTCTGCTGCTTCTGAAGTCTCCAGTTGTTGTTATCGCAGGCTTTGTTCCACTGTTCTTCGATAACGCTACCATCGGCGTTTACGCAAACAACAAGGGCGGCCTCCGCGCAGTTCTTATCATGCCTTTCATCTCTGGTCTTCTCCAGGTCTTTGGTTCAGCTCTTATCGCTGGCTGGGTTGGCATGGCTGCATACGGTGGATACCTTGGCATGTGGGACTGGGCAGTTGTCTGGCCAATCATGACCGGCGTCATGAAGTTCCTGTCCTACGCAGGTCTCGCAATTGTTGTTATTGCTCTTATCGCAATCCCACAGCTCCAGTACCGTGCAAACAAGGACACGTACTTCATGGAGGTTGAGGATTACCAGAAGTGCAAGGAAATCCGTGCACAGAAGGCCGCCGCAGCTAGTGCGGAAAGCAAGTAGCCCTCTTTCTTCCTACCCTGAGCAGACCCCCATCTGCTCAGGGTTATTAGTAATACTCGGCACATTGTTTGATGCGGTATTTGCTTTAAAAGCGATCAGCATGGCGCCCAAACGGGTACAAACACAATGTGTCCGTAATCAGTTTGTTTGATCGAAGGAGTCAACATGAACGCAAAGATTTTGGTCGCATGTGCAAACGGCGCAGGTACCTCCCTGATGATGAAGATGACCGCTGAGCGCGTCACTCAGAAGCTCAACATGGGCGTCGATAAGATTCACCACTGCGCACTTTCCGAGGGCGTAAGCTCTGCTCGTCAGTATGACATTGTTTTTGCACCACTTAACTTCCTGAACATGTATGACGATGCTGCTAAGGCAGGCGTTACCGTCATTGGTCTGCGTAACGTTCTTTCTGACGCAGAGATGGAAGAGAAGCTCAAGGAAACCGGCGCTGCAGAGAAGTTTTCCGCATAGTTTAGGTTTCTAAAGAATCGAGCACTTTAATGACTTTTGAAAAGAAAATTCTTGCCGAGATGCCTAAGTGCTATGCACTTGGCATGTTTGAGGGAGAAGACACACCAAGCTTTTTAGCTGCTGTCGAGAAGGACGGTCCAATCCGTCGCTTTACGCTTGATGGTGAGCCTCTGGAGACTGTTGCTCCAGGCCCTGGCGGCGTCATGACCATTACACAGGTCCCTGGCAGGAAAGATCAGTTCCTCGCAACTCGCAAGTTCTTCTCGCCAAACTTTGGTGGAGACGACGCGGCAATCGCATCCTATACCAAGCAGGCAGACGGTTCTTGGTCTGAGCAGATTCTCTGCGACCTTCCGTATGTTCATCGTTTTGGCATCTTGAAGGCTGCTGACGGTCAGCTTTGGGTTCTTGCTTGCTCTATCAAGGGTGGAGCTGAGACAGGCGTCAAGGATGATTGGCGCACTCCAGGTGCTGTTTGGGCTGCTCCTCTGAGCGATAACCTTGAGCAGTACACAGCAGACAACCAGCTTAAGCTGACTTGTGTTGCTAACTATCAGGTTCAGAACCACGGTTTCTGGACTGCACCTGATAAATCGTATGCTTTGATCTCAACCGCCGCAGGCGTGTTTAGATATGTGCCACCAACCACCCCTCAAGGTGCTTGGGATGTCACCTGCCTTCTGGTCCAGCCAACAAGCGATATTGTTGCTACAGACTTTGACGGCGATGGCAAGCTGGAGATCCTTACCTTCTCCAAGTTCCACGGTGACACGCTGGCAATTTGGCATGAGGGCCAGACTCGCGATCGCTATGAGCAGGTTTGGTGTGACCCACAGAAGCGCAGCTTCCTTCACGCGCTTTGGGCAGCAGACCTTAATGGCGAGAAGTGCGCAGTCATTGGCAACCGCAAAGATGGTCGCGATTTGTTGCTTGTTAGATACGTTGACGGTGAGTACACCGTAGACGTTATCGACCACGACCTCGGACCAGCAAACTGCATGGTGTATAAGCATGACGGCAGCGATTACATTGTCGCTGCATATCGTGAGACAGACCAGCTGGCTCTCTACAAAGTAGTGGAGTAGGGCTGCGTTTTGTAGCGAGCGCTCAGGATGAGCTTCTGAGCATGCAGGCAAGGTCCTGAGCGCCGCTCAATTTACCTGCATATGCATCAAAAGTACTAGTCCTCTGTTTTTTAGAAAGGAGCGCGTAATGGCAGATTTGAAAGACGTCACACGCGACAGTTGGATTATGAGCACCTTCCCTGAGTGGGGAACTTGGCTCAACGAAGAGATTGACAATGCCGTAGTAGAGCCAGGCCAGGTTGAGATGTGGTGGCTCGGCTGCGTTGGTATTTGGTTTAAGACTCCTGGTGGAGCAAACGTTGCCGTCGACTTCTGGGCAGGCAATGGTAAGCGCACTCACGGTGACGGCCTCATGAAGCCTGGTCACCAGATGGCAAACATGGCTGGCGTTCGTAAGATGCAGCCAAACCTCCGCAACGTTCCGTTTGTTATTGATCCATTTGCTATCAAGAACCTTGACGCTGTTGTGGTAACTCACATTCATCAGGACCATATGTCCAAGGAGCTTGCAGCTCACGTTGTTAACAACAACATGACTACCACTGACGAGAATGGCAAAGAGATTCCTGTTCCCTTTATTGGTCCTAAGGATGCCGTTGACATCTGGGTTGGCTGGGGCGTTCCACGCGAGCAGTGCATTGTGGTCAAGCCTGGCGACCGCGTCAAGGTTAAGGATATGGAGATTGTTGCATACGATTCCTTTGACCGTACCATCATTGTCACCACTACTGATACTTCTGAGAACCGCCCAGACCTTTGGGGTAAGTGCCCAATGGATATGGACGAGAAGGCCGTTAACTACCTCTTTGTCACTCCTGGTGGAAACATCTATCACTCCGGTGACTCTCACTACTCCATCTACTTTGCTAAGCACGGCAAAGACATCGCTCAGGAGTTTGGCGGCGTAGACGTCTGCTTTGGCGCTTATGGCTGCAACCCAATTGGTATTCAGGACAAGATGGAAGCAACCGATATGCTCCGTATGGCAGAAGCTCTTCAGGCCAAGGTTGTTGTCCCAATTCACCACGATGTTTGGACTAACTTCCAGGCTGACGTTCAGGAGATCAAGGTTCTTTGGGATATGCGTAAGGATCGCCTTGATTACAAGTTCCACCCATTCTTCTGGGAGGTCGGCGGCCACTACACCTATCCACAGGATAAGGATCGCTTTGCTTACCATCACGACCGTGGCTTCCATGATTGCTTCGATCACGAGCCAAACGTTCCATTCCGTAGCGTTCTCTAAGGAGCAGTCTTTATGATGCTTAAAGAGCTTCGCGATGAAGTGTATGAAGCAAACATGGACCTGCCAAAGCATGGCCTGGTAGTATTTACTTGGGGCAATGCTTCTGGACTTGACCGTGAGCGTGGCCTGTTTGTTATCAAGCCATCGGGCGTCTCCTATGAGGAGCTGAGCCCAGAGAACTTGGTTGTCTGCGACCTTGATGGAAACGTCGTTGAGGGTGAGCTAAACCCATCTTCCGATACTCCAACTCATGCATGCTTGTATCGTGCATGGGGCGATAAGATCGGCGGAATTGTTCATACTCACTCAACCCACGCTGTTTCTTGGGCACAGGCAGGACGCTCTATTCCTTGCTATGGCACCACACACGCAGATTATTTCTACGGAGACATTCCATGCGTGCGCAGCCTTACCAAGGACGAGGTAGAAAGCGCCTATGAGCTTGAGACTGGTAACGTCATTGTTGAGGGCTTTGCTCACTTGGACCCAATTGCGGTTCCAGGAACGCTCCTTCACAACCACGGTCCTTTCTCTTGGGGTAAAGATGCTATGGCCGCTGTGTATCACGCAGTAGTTATTGAGGAGGTTGCTAAGATGGCAACACTCACCGAGCTCAACAACCCTAAGGTCCAGGAGGCACCACAGTATCTTCAGGACAAGCACTACATGCGCAAGCATGGTCCAAATGCTTACTACGGACAGGGTAATCACTAAAGCCTGTTCAGTGAGTAGAATCTGTTTCAGTCAGGCGGTCTTTTTATAAGGCCGCCTGTTTTTAAAAGGAGAAGATATGTCCAAGTATCAGCTAGGACTTTACGAGAAGGCCACTCCAACTGATCTTTCTTGGGAAGAGCGCCTCAGCGTAGCAGGAGAGTCTGGCTTTGATTATGTTGAGATCTCCGTTGATGAGTCTGACGCTCGTCTTTCTCGCCTTGAGTGGACTGGTGAGGAGCGTGCAGCAGTTCGTCAGGCAATGGTAAACTCTGGCGTTCGCCTGGGCTCTATGTGCCTTTCTGGTCACCGTAAGTATCCTTTTGGTTCTCGCGATCAGGCTACTCGTGAGCGTGGCCTTGAGATTATGCAGAAGGCGCTTGACCTTGCAGGTGACCTGGGACTTCATACCATCCAGCTTGCTGGCTATGACGTGTACTATGAGGACGGCTCAGAGGATACGCGTAAGTACTTTGAGGAGAATTTGGCAAAGGCTGTAGAAATGGCTGCTCAGGCGGGCATTGTTATGGGCTTTGAGACCATGGAGACTCCTTTTATGGATACGGTCGAGAAGGCCATGCACTATGTCAATCTTATTAACAGCCCGTATCTTGGTGTATATCCAGACGCTGGTAACCTCACCAATGCATCGTTTATTTACGGCAACACCGTTGCTGACGACGTTGCTCTTGGTGCAGGCCATATCTTTGCAGCTCACCTCAAAGAGACTGTTGCTGGTGCATATCGTGAGATTCCATTCTCTACCGGCACCACTGACTACGAGGGAGCACTGTCACAGCTTGTTCCTCAGGGAGTCAGGCGTTTTGTTGCAGAGATGTGGTACACCGGCAGCGAGAACTGGAAGGAAGATCTGGTCTTTGCTTCCACCTACGTTCGCAGCAAAATTGATAAAGCGTTTGAGGGTTAAACGGCCTTTTTGCACTTGTTTTGGGTTTCTCGCCACAGACAGTACATAAGAATCTGTACAATGTGGTTTAGCTCTTTCTTAGTACGACGTACGTTTCCAAACTCGTTTAAGTTTGTACAGGGAAGGATTTATCATGAAGTTCTTTATTGACACGGCAGATATCGATGAGATTTCTGAGGCCCTTAGCTGGGGCTGCTTAGCAGGTGTTACTACCAACCCATCACTGTATGCAAAGATTGGCGGCAAGCTAGCTGACTTTGAGTCTCATATGGTCAAGATTGCTCAGCTTTGCGAGGGGCTTCCTGTATCTGCTGAATCAACGGCAACAACAACTGAGGGCATGATTGAGGAAGGCCGTCACCTGGCTTCTCTTGCTCCAAACATTGTTGTTAAGCTTCCTATCTGCGCAGAGAGCCTTGCTGCTACTCATCAGCTTGCTTCTGAGGGAATTCGCGTCAACATGACGTTGATCTTCTCGGCACCTCAGGCTCTTCTTGCTGCAAACGCTGGCGCTCGTTATATCTCGCCTTTTGTTGGTCGTTTTGATGACATTGGTGAGGACGGTATTGAGCAGCTGGGAACAGTAGTTTCTTGCATCGAGAACTATGCATGGGATAAAAACGTTGATCACACCGTAGAGATTATTACGGCTTCTGTCCGCACGCCTAACCATGTAACACAGGCAGCTCTGCTTGGTGCTGATATTGCAACCGTTCCATTTGGAGCTCTGAAGAAGTGCCTTAAACACCCTCTGACTGATGCTGGCCTCAAGTCTTTTGAGGCAGACTGGGAAAAAGTTAAGGCTCAGCAATAAAAGTGATTGAAGTACGCCCAGCCTCGGTTGGGCGTACTTGTTTTACGTGCCTGTCCGTGCACGTTTAAGCACCGTTTAGGCACCGTTTAGGTACCAATTTTTGAGAGGATGAGAATGGGAACATCTGCATTACCCGAGCGCAACCTCACTGATGATGAGCTCAAGCTTGCAGCTAATACGCTGAGGCGCGATGTCATTGACATGCTCGAGAAAAGCAAGTCAGGTCATCCCGGCGGCTCACTGAGTGCGGCAGACATTGTGGCCACACTGTTCTTCTCGGGAGTAATGAAGTACAACCACAACAACCCAGAGGACCACACTGAGGATAGATTCTTCCTGTCCAAGGGTCACGTGGCTCCTGTGCTGTATGCTGCCTACCACCTGCTTGATTGGCTCCATGACGAGGATATGGTAACGCTTCGTCAGCTTGGTAGCCGACTGCAGGGTCATCCAGACTGCCATGCATGCCCTGGTATTGAGGTTTGCTCTGGCTCTCTTGGACAGGGTCTCTCGGTAGCTGCAGGATGTGCTCTGGGACTTTCTATGGATGCTCTTGCAAGCGGTGAGCGCGCCAAGAAGGTATTTGTCCTTCTGGGCGACGGCGAGCTGCAGGAGGGCTCTAACTGGGAGGCATGCATGTTTGCTGCTCACCAGAAGCTGGATAACCTCATTGCTATTGTGGACCTCAACAACCTGCAGATTGATGGTCACGTAACCGACGTGTGCTCTCTTGGCGATATTGACGAGAAGTTCCGTTCTTTTGGCTGGAACGTACTGCGTGTTAACGGTCACGAGGTCACCGAGGTGCGCCAGGCTCTTCTCGCCGCACGAGATGGTCGCGAGGCAGGAAACACGGCTCCTACCGTGGTCATTTGCCAGACCGTCAAGGGCAAGGGTGTCTCGTTTATGGAGGACAAGGCTTCCTGGCACGGAAACGCTCCTTCGGCCGAGCAGGCTGACCTTGCGCGAGAAGAACTTGATGCAGCAAGGGAGCTTCTTTTGATTGATCTTCAGGGTGAAGGTAAGGAGGTTGCCAATGTCTAGAGCAACTCGTGAAGCATATGGTCAGACTCTTGTTGAGCTGGTAAACGAGGGTCACGATATTGTGGCCGTTGACGCAGACCTTGCCGGCTCCACTAAACTTGCCGACCTCCAGAAGGCCTTCCCACAGCGCATGGTTGACGTGGGTATTGCCGAGCAGAACATGGTAGGCGTTGCATCTGGACTGGCACTTACGGGACGCACCGTGTTTACCGGCTCGTTTGCCGTGTTTGCAACCGGTCGCGCTTACGATCAGATTAGAAACACCGTCTGCGATTCCGGTCTTAACGTGAAGATTTGCCCTACGCACGCAGGCATTACGGTAGGAGAGGACGGCGCCACTCACCAGTCCCTTGAGGACATTGGCATGATGCGCGCCCTGCCTCAGATGCGCGTCCTTGTTCCTGCAGATTACAACGCTACCAAGGCAGCGCTCAGACTTGCTGCCGAGGCAGATGGCCCCTTCTACGTGCGCATGGGTCGCCACAAAGTTGCCGATATCTACGACGAGTCCTTCAAGGGCGGTCTGCCTTTTGCAAACGTCCTGCGTGAGGGCACCGATGTTACGATTGCTGCCTGTGGCGTTGAGGTTGCTCAGGCTCTCGCCGCAGCAGATTTGCTGGCAGAGGAGAAGATCTCTGCCGAGGTCATTGACGTGTTCTCCATTAAGCCTCTGGACGAGGAAGTTATTTTGGCATCTGCCGAGAAGACCCGTCATGTAGTAACCGTTGAGGAGCACAACGTGGCAACAGGCCTTGGAGCTGCAGTTGCTGAGCTTCTGGCCGAGCAGCTGCCCACGCCAATGCGTTTTGCTGGTATGCGTACCTTTGGCACGTCCGCTCCTGGCGACGTGCTGCTCTCGCACTTTGGCCTAGCCGCCGAGGGCATTGCTGCGCGCGTCAGGGAGTTTCTGCTCTCGTAGCCTTTGTCATATTTTGATGGTGCAAGCGATTAAAGATGGGATGAAACTTGAAAGGGAACTCTTTAGGAGAGACTATTTATTCTCTTCGTCATAGTAAGGGATTGACGCAGGAGCAGCTTGCAGAGGGTATCTGCTCCCCGGTTTCTCTTTCAAGAATTGAAAATGGCCGCCAGATGCCCTCCAAGGTAATTCTCGACGCATTGTTGAGTAGACTTGGGGCGAGTACCTATCAGCTTTGTGACGTTTTTTATCAAAGTGATTGCCAACGTAGCTTTAATGAGATTACAAGACGAGCAAGTCTGCTTATAGAAGCAGGTAAAATCCAACAAGGCCTATCCTTGCTGGAGGGCTTGAGTGAAAATGATGCATCTCATGCATTGGAGCGGCAGTCAGTTTTACTTATACAGGCAGCCGCACAACTCAAGCAGAACAAGAATCCTGAAGATTCATACGTCAAGTTACGTGAGGCTTTGGAGCTTACAAAGCCTCATATTGACCTATCTGATTTTCGACATGAACTTTTATCTCCTATTGAAGCTGAAATAATCGGTTTGATGGTTGTGGCACTTCAGCAAAAGGAAGCTCGTATTGAGGCTATTCGAGTGGGAGAAGAACTTGCAAGAAACCTTTCCGATCAGCAATCAATCAGCAATGACTTTACGATTGTCCGCATCAACCTTGAAGTTAATATATCTTCCTGCTTGGATCTTGAGGGAAGGTTTGAAGAAGCTGCTCAGCATGCGTATCTGGCAAGAGATTTGAGTATTGAAAGTCATGAACAGATACTTTTACCGGTGATTTTTTATTTGATTGGTCGATCTGAATTTCGGAACGGAAATATTGAGAAGGCACGCTCAATAATGCAGACGATTATTCCGTATATGGAACTTATCGGCCAACATGATAATGCGGAAATGGTGCGCGCTTTTGTTGAAGAGAATCTAAGCACTCAAAATTAAACCTAGGGCTTAAAACCAAGTCTAAGCGCTCAGAGACAGTGAGCAAGGCAGCCTACATTTTTCATTACCAAAAGTTAAAATTTTTACATGCTATGCTTATTATTTTGATGCTTTGCATGGATACTTAACATTTGAGGTAATACAAGAATTGTCACGAGATGTTATGGATAGCCTCCTCTTCTTTCGAGATGATGTAATCATCAAAGAGAGGGGGAGGCGATACGTATGACCATCATTGTTATTGTAGTTAAGCACTAAAAGTGCGAGATAGATACCTCTTTTAGATTTATTAAAAGAGGTATCTATCATTTTATGATGGTCATTTAGATGATTTTTTGCGATTGGAGTGGAATGAAAAATATAAAGTATTTTTTAAAGAATGTCGGTAAACGAAACGCAATCATTTTTGTACTAGTACAAATTGTGAGTTCTTGCGTCGTTGCCGGTGTAGCTCTTTTACTGAGCTCACTTCTCAATACGGTTTCCGAAGTCATTATTTCAGGAGACATTGCTCGGTTACTTGAATATATAGGCTTGTGCTGTATATATGCTATAGCAACCGGTATCCTTCTTATACTACAGGGATATGTGCGCGCCCGCCTGGTTCGCGACACCGTAATTAAGATGAGAAATTCTGCCGTAAAGGCTTATTTGCGGAGAAAAGATACTGTAGATATAAATGAGAACAGCGCTGAGTTTCTTTCTCTTTTAAGTCAGAATATGGATACCATTGAAAAAGATTGGCTTGGCGGGCTGCTTGACGCATTTGCTTCATGCTGCGAAATTACTATTGCGAGCCTCTTGCTTTTGTATATTAATCCAATAGTGGCAGTGATTTCGATACTTGTGATGGCAATTCCAACAATCATTCCCGGAGTATTTACAAAACAACTTACTCATTGCCAAGAAGAGATCGTAAAAAATACGGTTTCGTATAACGGACAGATTCGTGATATATCGCTTGGATTTGATGTCATCAGGTCATTTCATAAAGAAAACAACTTTACAAACCGTCACTTAATGGTTGCACAGCAGTTGGAAGGTAAGAAGGCACATTTATCTGAAGTTACGTCTCTTATATCTGGGTTTGTTACAGCAATCTCGGTTTCATCTCAATTTATTATTATGGGTATAACGGGTATTTTTGCAGTGCAAGGGTTTGTTTCTCTTGGTAGCGTTGTGGCTGTGACCCAGCTGTCTGGTCAGGTAATTGCGCCCGCTTCAACATTTGCTTCATTGCTTGGCAAAGTTAAAGCGGCCTATCCGGTTTTGAAGTCGGTTATACGCGACGATGAAGAAACTCCGTTTGACAATAAGGAACGGCACTATGATGCAGAACGTGAAATTGAGTTAAAAAACGTTACCTATAAGTACCCTGATTCAATTTCCGGAGTGTCTAAAATATCTGCGTGCTTTAAGGCTGGGAGGAAGTATGCGATTATTGGAAAAAGCGGAAGTGGAAAGAGTACACTTTTAAAACTGATTTCAGGCCAGATAGAACCTCAGGATGGAGACATTCTGATTGACGGTTCAAGAGATATTTTATGTGATCCGGCAATGATTCACCAAAATGTGTATTTGTTTGACGATACGCTAAAAAATAACATTACGCTGGGAAGTTCGTATTCGGATGATCAAATCGGTGAAGCTATTAAAAAATCTGGTCTCTTAGAAGTAGTTGCTGCTCTTCCAAAAGGACTCGACACTCCAGTGGAAGAGAACGGAAAGCGCTTCTCAGGAGGTGAAAGACAGAGGATTGCTATTGCGCGAGCCTTACTGTATGGAAAGAAGTTACTGCTTGTTGATGAAGCTACGTCTGCATTGGACACACGCATGGCTACTGAGGTCGAGAATAACCTGCTTAGTCTAAGCGGAGTTACCATGATTGAGGTAACTCATCATCTCAATGTTGCGCAACAATCAAAGTACGATGCCGTATTTGAAATGACTCCAAGCGGGCTTGTAGAGATAAAACAATAGTAGGAGCTCAATACGTTGAGGAGTACAACGTGGCAACAGGCCTTGGAGCTGCAGTTGCCGAGCTTCTGGCTGAGCAGCTGCCCACACCCATGCGCTTTGCTGGCATGCGTACCTTTGGTACGTCCGCTCCTGGTGACGTGCTGCTTTCGCACTTTGGCCTGGATGCCGAAGGTATTGCCGCTCGCGTCAGGGAGTTTCTGTTCTCGTAGCCACGTGCGAGAGATACAACGGCAACGCCGCAGGTCAGCGCCGTGTGCGGGCGCAGGTTGCAAATGATTTCTACCCGGTATCCATTTCGTGTGGATGCCGGGTTTCTTGTGCGGAAACGCTGCTAGTGGACGGGGTTCTCGCTAGGTGGGCGGTGCGAGCTGCTGCGCGCCTGATTTTCTCGCCATGTCTGAACGATTTGCCGGAAAAGTACACCATATCTGAGCTATTTGCCGATTTTTCTCGCCATGTCTGAGTAAATTTACTCAGACATGATGCAGCTTTCAGGCTCAAAAATTTAGGGCCACGTAGTCCATCTTTTTCGCGCCTGATTTCTGCAAAGAATCTGTAAATTTTGCCTAAAAATGTAAAAGAATCGGTGGATTTGCCTGATTTTGTCAAAGAATCGGTGCTGTAATTACAGATTCTTTGCACTTTTCAGGCGCGCGACGGCGAGAAGAGCGCCTGGCGAGAAACTCGTGCGCTCGGGTGTTGGGTCGCGGCATTTCTCGGCATGAAAAAGACCTGGCACCGTATGGTACCAGGTCTTTTGTGATTGCATGTTAGCTTGCTGTGTCAGCTGTAACTGAACTGCGAGCCAAAACTGGACTTCCAGCCGAAACCGGCGGATTAGCCGAGGTGCTTAGTGATGGAAGCAGCTGCTACCTTACCAGCGCCCATTGCAAGAATGACGGTTGCAGCACCGGTTACGATGTCGCCACCAGCCCAGATGCGAGGATCGGAAGTACGGCCCTCTTCGTCGGCCTCAATGTAGCCCCACTTGTTGAGCTTGATGTCGCCGATCATCTTTGCAAATGGGTTAGCGTTGGTACCGATTGCAGAAATTGCAACGTCGCAAGGAATGTCCTCGATAGCACCCTCGATAGGTACTGGACGACGACGTCCGTCAGCGTCAGGCTCGCCGAGCTCCATCTTCTGGACGCGAACTGCGCAAACAGCGCCGTCCTCGCCAGCGACAAACTCGAGAGGGGAAACGAGAGGAAGTACCTCAACGCCCTCAGCCTTTGCGTGGTGCAGCTCTGCACGACGAGCAGGCATCTCTTCCTCAGTACGACGGTAAGCAATGATTGCACGCTCAGCGCCAAGACGCTTAGCGGTACGGACAGCGTCCATAGCAACGTTGCCGCCACCAAAGACAACGACGTTCTTGCCGTGCTTGGTTGGGGTGTCGTACTCAGGGAACTTGTTAGCCTTCATGAGGTTAACGCGGGTGAGGTACTCGTTTGCAAAGAAGACGTTAGGCAGGTTCTCGCCAGGGATGTTGAGAAGCTTTGGAAGGCCTGCGCCTGTTGCAATGTAGATTGCGTCAAAGCCCTGCTCAAAGAGCTCGTCTGCATCGGTGATACGACCGACAACAGAGTTGTACTCAAACTTAACGCCCAGCTCCTGAAGGCCGTCAATCTCGCGCTTAACAACAGCCTTTGGAAGACGGAACTCAGGAATACCGTAAACCAGAACGCCGCCGCCGGTGAAGAATGCCTCAAAGACGGTAACGTCAAAGCCGTTACGAGCAAGCTCGCCAGCGCAAGCAATTCCGGAAGGACCGGAGCCTACAACTGCAACCTTCTTGCCGTTCTTTGGAGCGATTGCTGGCTTGGAAGCAAGCTCAGGTTGATCGCCAAGGAAGCGCTCGAGCTGACCAATAGCAACTGGTTCACTGCGCTTACCCATGATGCAGACGCCCTCGCACTGGTTCTCCTGTGGGCAAACACGGCCACAAACTGCAGGAAGCATGGAGGATTCACGGATGATGTCAAGACCGCGGCCAAACTCCTCTGCACGGATAGCCTCGATGAAGCGAGGAATGTTGATGTTTACAGGGCAGCCCTGAACGCACAGTGGATTCTTACAATCCAGGCAGCGGTTTGCCTCTGCAATTGCCATCTCTTTAGTGAAACCCTTGTCGACAGGGCGGAAGTCTTGTGCGCGCTCTGCAGCTGGCTCTTCGTTGTCAGCTGTACGAGGTGCCTTAACGTTTGGAATGTAGCGACCGTTTACTTGTGGCATGCGCACCTCGTCTCCTCGTAAGCCTTGATGGACTGGCCTTCCTCGGTGAGGTAGGCTGCCTGACGTGCGCGAAGGTCATTCCAGTCAACCTTGGTTGCGTCAAAGTCAGGACCGTCAACACAAGCAAACTTGGTCTCGCCGCCAACCTCAACACGGCAGCAACCGCACATACCAGTGCCGTCGACCATGATTGGGTTCAGGGAAGCGATGATAGGTGTGTCGTACTTCTCGGCAGTGAGAGTGGAGAACTTCATCATAGGAACTGGGCCAACGCAGAATACGCGGTCGACCTGCTTGTCCTGCAGAAGACGCTCGAGAGGTGCAGTTACAACGCCCTTCTCGCCAAGAGAACCGTCATCTGTGGTGATGTGGATGTGATCGTCGTCCAGAATGGAACGGAACTGATCCTCAAGCAGCAGCAGCTCTTTGGTACGAGCGCCCATGATTGCGTGGACCTCGCGGCCAGCTGCTACGAGCTGACGAGCAACAGGGAAAGCGATAGCCAGGCCAACGCCGCCGCCGATAACTGCCCATTTGCCCTCGCCCATCTCGGTAGGCTCACCCAGAGGACCAGTGACGTCCTGCAGGAAATCACCAACCTCGTAGGTAGAAAGCATCCTGGTGGTCTTGCCGATTACCATGAAGATAAACTCGACCCAACCCTCCTCAGGATTCCAATCCGCAAAGGTAAATGGAACGCGCTCGCCACACTCATTTGCGCGGACCATCAGGAACTGACCAGCATGTGCATGCTTGGCCATCTGTGGTGCCTCGATGCGGAACTTGAAGACCTTCTCGGAGAACTGAGTCTTTTCGAGGATCTTATACATTCAGCGGTACTCCTCTCCTAACACAACAAAACTGCGAGTGAGTTGACGCGCCGCACTACAGTGTGCCTTCTGGCGAGAAGACAGTAGCAGGTGACGCATGTATCTCACGCATACGAGGTCTGGGTAACCTCGTATTCGCAAACAACATATCTATTGTACTATTTGCGCATGATTCAAGACATGAGTAATTCATGAATGAGCATAAATATTTCGCAGCTTGTTTTGCCTGCTAGCTGCAGAGGGCGGGCGAGAAGCTTGGTGGGGCTGCGCGGACGTGCGGGTGCGGCGCCGAGAGGGCGTGCAGTGGCGGCGTCACGACGGCGTGTGATGGCGACGTGCGGAGGTGCGGACGTGCGGTGGCGACGCGCGACTGCTAGCTGCGGAGGAGCTGCTCCACCTGATCGGCTGCGGCCTGGGCGGTGACCAGGAAGTCTTCCAGGTTGTTTCCTTTGAGCTCGCGCAGAACGTAATCTGCCACCGGCATCTTTCCAGGAGGGCGACCGATGCCAAACTGCAGGCGCATAAAATCCCTGGTCTGGAACTTGTCGGCGATGGAACGCAGGCCATTATGCGAGTTGAGTCCGCCGCCTTCTTTGAAGTTGAGCTGTCCCTCTGCAAGGTCAACCTCGTCGTGAATAACAAGGATTTGCGCAGGTTGAAGGTGGTACGCACGAGCTAGTTTGGAGAGGGGACCGCCACTGGTATTCATAAAGTCCTGAGGTTTGGCTAGGAGTACACGGCGTTTCTCGCCAGACGCGGCTCCGGGAGCTGCGGCTTGAGCTGCGGGAAGGGTGATCTCTGCGACCTGGCAGCCCGCCTCACTTTTCCAGTACGAGACATTGTGGCGTTCAGCAAGGGCATCGACCACGGCAAAACCGGCATTGTGCCTGGTACGAGCGTACTTCTCGCCAGGATTGCCCAGGCCCGCCACGAGCACAAATTTGTTACCGTGCATCGAATCTCCTTCTGTTTGAGATGTGTACGTTTATGATGGTAAGGGAAAATGACAGGTTCGACCAGCGTGAACTGCGCGTGCGACGCACCGCGGCGGACCGCGGCGCGCAACGGCCAAATGAGGTGCGGAGGCAAGATGAAAAAGATTCTGGTTACCGGATTTGAGCCTTTTGGTGGCGAGAAAATCAACCCAGCTTGGGAGGCCGTGAAGGCGCTTCCCGAGACTGTTGGCGACGCACAGGTGATAAAACTGCACGTACCTGTCGAGTTTGGCGTTGGTGCTCAGAAAGTTATCGACACACTTGAAGCGGAGCGTCCCGAGATTGTGCTTTGCGTCGGCCAAGCAGGCGGAAGAAGTAAGATTACGCCCGAATTTGTGGGCATCAACTGGGCACATGCGCGCATTCCTGACAACGCGGGCAAGCAGCCGTTCTCGCAGCGCATTATCGACGGTGCTCCCGACGCGTATTTTGCAACGCTGCCGGTAAACGCCATGGTCGCAGCCATGAAACAGGTTGAAATTCCTGCGGCGGTTTCGTACACTGCGGGCACGTACGTGTGCAACGACGTCATGTACCAGGTCCTTCACGCCCTGGCCACGCGATTCCCGGAGACTCGCGGAACGTTTTTGCACGTACCGTTTGCAACGGAGCAGGTCGCCGAGAAGAACGCCGCGGGCGAGAAAGGCGCCGCAGGTGAGAAGAGCGCTGCGGGTGAGAAGGGTACTGCGGGCGAGAAGTTCCGTCCGGTGCCAAGCATGCCGCTGGAGATGATGACTCGCGGTCTGCAGGTTGCGCTGGAAGCGGCGCTTGCAACCGACGTTGACCTCGCGGACTCCGAAAGTGGAACGACCTGCTAGAACGTGCACCGCTGAGGATGGGTTGCGAGCACACGGGGTTTCTCGCCAAATGCGCCGGCCTTTTGCTGGGTGCGCCTGAAAAGTGCAAAGAATCTGTATTTGAGGCACCGATTCTTTAACAAAATCAGGCAAATCCACAGATTCTTTTACATTCTTAGGCAGAAGTTACAGATTCTTTGAAGAAATCAGGCGCGTGCAAGATAGACCGTCTGCTCAGAATTTTTGAGCCTGAAAACTGCACCATGTCTGAGTAAATTTACTCAGACATGGTGAGAAAAACCGGCAAATAGCTCAGACTTGGTGCGCTTTTCAGGCAAATCGTTCAGATTTGGCGGGAAAATCAGGCTCGTACCGCTCACCTGGCGAGAAACCCGTCCACTTCCAGCATTTCCGCACAAGAAACCCGGTATCCACACGAAGTAGATACCGGGTAGAAATCGCGCTCGCGCGCAATTGACCTGCGGTATTGCTGCCGTCGCACGCGCGGCTGACCTGCCTGCGGGATTACAGGTTGAAGTCGCCACCGAAGATGTCGGAGACAGGACGGTCGGTATAGACAGCGTAGATTGCCTCGGCAATCTCGTTTGCGATGGTAATCGTCTTGATCTTGGAGCCTTCCTGGTTTGCTGCTGCACAAGGAATTGCGTCGGTAACCACGCACTCCTCGATAGGAGCGTTGTTGAGGCGCTCAATTGCAGGACCAGAGAAGACGCCGTGGGTAGCGCAGACGTAGATGTCGCCTGCACCCATTTCCTTCAGCTTAACAACGGAAGCGCAGAGGGTACCTGCGGTGTCAATCATGTCGTCATTAACAATGCAGGTCTTGCCCTTGATGTCGCCAATGATGCCCATAACAGCACTTTCGTTGTGGCGAGGACGGCTCTTGTGAGCAATAGCAAGGCCACAGTCCAGGTAGTCGGAGAGCTTCTTAGCAGCCTTTGCGCGACCCATATCAGGGGAGACAACAACGGTATTCTCCCAGTCAAATGGCTTGCTCTTAAAGTAATCGCCCAGAAGGTAAAGAGCAGTCAGGTGAGAAACAGGAATGTCAAAGAAGCCCTGAATCTGACCCTGGTGCAGGTCAAGGGTGATAACGCGGTCAACGCCAGCGTTCTCAAGCAAGTTTGCCATCAGACGAGCGGTAATAGGCTCGCGAGCAGCAGCTTTGCGGTCCTGACGAGCATATGCGTAGTGAGGGATAACTACGGTAAAGCTGTTAGCAGATGCGCGCTTTGCAGCGTCAGCAACAATCAGCGTTTCCATAACCAGGTCGTTGACGTTGACACCTGCCAAAGACTGAATGAAGAAGACCTCGTCGCCGCGGACAGACTCGTCAAAGCGAGCGTAGATTTCTCCGTTAGCAAACTTCTCAAGGAGAAGACCTTGTAGCTCTAGGTGAAGAATGTCTGCAACCTTACGAGCCAGTTCAGGGTTACCTGTACCGGTGTAGAGCTTGATATTTCTAGCAACTAACAGTGGTTCACTCAGGTTCTCGAACATCTAGTCCTCTTTCTCAAGCTTGTGACGCCTCTGGGCGGCGTATCCCTCAACAATTTTCTGCTCAGAGCGCTCGAGTGCAAGCGCATCTGCTGGTACATCCTTTGTGATGCACGAACTTGCCCCCACAAGTGCGCCATCACCAATTGAGACGGGTGCCACCATCATGGTATCGGATCCAACAAAGACGTTGTTGCCAATGTTGGTCTTGAACTTGTGGTAACCGTCGTAATTGCACGTAATTGAACCTGCGCCAATATTGACGCCGGAGCCCATGGTAGTATCACCAATGTAGGAGAGGTGAGGAACCTTGGAGCCCTCGCCGATAGTTGAGTTTTTGATCTCAACGTGGGTGCCAGCCTTGGCGTGAGGCATGAGGTGTGTGCCTGGGCGCAGGTACGCGCGAGGACCGCAGGTAGCAAAGTCGTCTACCTGTGCGTTGATAGCTACAGTTTCATCGATAACAGCGTCGTTGCCAACAAGCGTATCGGTCAGACGAGTGTTAGGGCCTACCACGCAATTCTCGCCAATTGAGGTCTTGCCGTAGAGCATGGTCTGTGGGAGAACCTCGGTGTCCATACCAAGCGTGACCTCGGGGCCAATCCAGACGGAGGTTGGGTCCAGCATGGTGACGCCCTGGCTCATCCAGTGCTCGTTGATGCGCTCCTGCATGATGCGGGTAGCAACGGCAAGCTCGGAGCGGGAATTGACGCCCAGCGCCTCTTTGTAGTCGTCAACGTGGACGGCAGCAACAGGCTCGCCCTGGCTGACGTAAAGACCCACCATGTCGGTGATGTAGTACTCGCCTTGCACGTTGTCATTGCCGAGAAGATCGATGTTTGCGGTCAGTCTTCCGCCACAGAAGCAGTACACGCCAACGTTGCATTCACGCTCTTGCTCGCGCTGCTCAGGCGTAGCATCTTTGTGCTCAACAATGGCAGTTACCTGGCCGTTAGAAGAAATGACGCGACCATATCCTGTTGGATCTGGGGGCGTCATCGTAAGTACGGTACATGCGTTGTGGTGAGCTTTAGTTTCTGCAACAAGGTCCAGAATAGACTGTGCGCGCAACAGAGATGCGTCACCGTTGATAACAACAACGGGTCCCTTGAAGCCACCAAGAGCTTCCTTTACAACCTTGACGGCATGGCCGGTGCCAAGACGCTCAGTCTGGGCAACATATTCAAGGTTAGGGAAGCAAGAAAGTGCAGATTTAACCTCGTCAGCGTGGTTACCAACAACCACAATGACGCGGTCAGCGCCAGCAGTAATTGCAGCGTTGACACTCCACCAAACGATGGGTTTATCAAGTAATTTGTGCACAATCTTAGGGTGGTGGGACTTCATGCGCGTTCCCTCGCCTGCAGCGAGGACAATCGCAGTAAGTGGCATACGTAAGCCTCCAAAGTACTTCGTATTACTCGATACGAGTGCGTCCCTACACAAAAGTTGCGTAAAAAATGGCTGGGGTAGTAGGATTCGAACCCACATTCCAGGCACCAAAAACCCGTGTCCTAACCGTTGGACGATACCCCAATGTAATCACTACGTTGGTTTTGTCCGCAACTCTATTAAGTGTATCAGCTTAGCGAAGCAAATGCTCCACAAATTGCATCAAGAACAAGAACTGCTAAAGTCTGCGCATCTGCGGTAGTAAATGAACCGTCAACGTTTGTTCCTTCGGGCAGCACAATCTTGATAGGGGAGCCCGTTGCATCAGCAGACTCAATAGCAGTACGAAGTCTAGCTGGCAGCGTCTCATTCTCCTCCATAGAAACAGAGCCGATACCAACCTGTCCGCGAGCGGGCATACTTGGGGCATAAGCCGTAGTCAGAACCAAAATAGTGGCTGCATCAGTAGGAGAATCGGCGCGATCAATCATGGTCATGCCACTTGCCTCGGTAGTTGCCTTAGAAAGGTTATACACGCGGGCGGCCACGTTTCTAGAGATAGGATCTTCTCCCGTAATAGCAATGCAGGTGGTTTCAAGAACGTTAGCTGCGCGAGCAAAGCCCATAGGACCCTGTGGATGGGGGCCTTTTGCCTGCTTGCCGGACCAAACGTGGCGCAGACGCTCAATAGCATCGAGGGTATCCTGGAACGCCATACCATCGGCAAGCTCGCCGACGCTCTCCTGGAAAAGCTTAACGGCAGCCTCAGTATGAACACCGTAATGACCATCAACTTTTCCGCACGAGAAACCCAAGATGTTGAGACGCTCCTGCAGCTGACGCACGTCATTGCCGTGGAAGTTAGGAAGACGCAGGTAGAGGGTTCTGTCTCCGAGCTCATAGCCCTCATCGACCATGATTGCCCAGGTAGAGGCATCTACTTCTTCTCCAAGAGAAAGGTCGTGGTCAAGCCTAAAGCGAGCAACCGCGCGTGCAGTTGACTTGCCAAACGCGTGGCTCTGGCGCTCATCGTCTTCGATGGTGTAGCCAAGCTTTACGAGGCGTTCCTGAATGTCTTCAACGGCAGCACCAGTGCTACCAGGAGTAATAGGATCCATAATTACCTTTCTCGGTTCACAAAGAAGTCTGCCATAGACAAAAGTGTGTCGCGAGCGTCTTCAGTAAGTATCACGTTTTCAAGCACGTGCTTTGCCTCTTCGACTAAGGCAAGAGCGTGCGCGCGGACAAATTTTATCGCATTAGCGCTTTCCATAAGCTCCACAGCGCGCTGAAGCTTCAAAGTATCGCTTGTATGCGCAGAAAGTATGGAGACAAGCTCCGTCTTTTCTGCCTCGGTGAGGTGTTCAAGTGCGTAGACCACCGCGAGCGTGCGCTTGCCCTCAGTGATGTCCGACCTAAAGTCTTTGCCTTGTACCTCGGCGTTTCCTACCAGGTTGAGAAGATCGTCTTGCAGCTGAAAGGCAAGGCCAACTTTGAGACCAAAGTCTTTGAGGGCATCAAGCGTCTTCTGATCAGCACTACCAATGAGCGCACCCAGTACCAGGGGATATGCTGCTGAATAGTAAGCGGTCTTGGAGAGCGCCATAAAAAGATACTGCTCAGAGGTAACATCCCAACGCTCGTTTTGAGCCCAGCCAAGGTCAAGTGCCTGGCCCTCAAGGGTGTGCTCCTGCATGGCGAGAAGGGCGTCGATAACGCGAACTTTAAGCTGGTCAGAGAGGTGGTCGGCTACGGTAACGCGTCTGACAACATTGACCAGCGCAGAATCACCAACGTTGATGGCAAGTCCAGTGCCAAGTGTCTTGTAGAGGCACTTCTCGCCACGGCGTAGCTCTGATTTGTCAGCGATGTCGTCGTGGATAAGGGCTGCCGACTGGAAGTCCTCGATGGCGCAGGCCACAGGCAGGGCGGCTTCGGCCGAGCCGCCGACTGCTTCGGCGCCCAGACAGCAGAGGACCGGTCGCACGCGCTTGCCGCCGCCCGCGCTGAAGTGAGCGAGTGGCTGGTAGAGGTAGGTGTTCAGGTCTGCGCGGGTGCGCTCCGAGGACGTGGACGTGGTTGCAGGCGAGGGCGCCGCCGTCGCTGCGAGCGTCGCGCCCGTCGGGAGCGTGGCCGCGGGGAGCCCGCGCATAATCTCTGCCTCGACGGCAGGGAGCTTTTGTGTGAGGTAGTCGACGAAGTTCACGGAAGTCCTAGCTGCGATAGCCGTCTGGGTTCATTGACTGCCACTTCCAGGAGTCGCGGCACATGTCAGCAAGGTTGTACTGAGCCTTCCAGCCAAGCATGTCAGCAGCTTTCTGGCAGTCAGCGTAGTTGGTAGCAACGTCACCTGCGCGACGAGGCTCAATAACGTAAGGAATCTCTTTACCGCAAGCCTTTGAGAATGCCTTAATAACGTCAAGTACCGAGCTACCAGTGCCAGTGCCCAGGTTGAAGAGTTCAACTCCCGTGCGACCAGCCATCCATTTAAGTGCAGCTACGTGGCCAGAGCCAAGGTCGCAGACGTGGATGTAGTCGCGAACGCCCGTGCCATCTGGGGTATTGTAGTCGTCGCCAAAGACGTGAACAGCCTCGCGCTTGCCCACGGCAACCTGAGCCACGTAAGGGACCAGGTTGTTTGGAATGCCTGCAGGATCTTCTCCGATAAGGCCGGACTGGTGAGCACCAATAGGATTGAAGTATCTGAGCAGGACAACGTTCCACTCTGGGTCTGCAGTGTGGACGTCGGTGAGAATCTGCTCAATCATCCACTTGGTCCAACCGTAAGGGTTGGTTGCGTTCTTCTTGGGGCTTTGCTCGGTCAGAGGGAGGCTATCTGGGTCTCCGTAAACAGTGGCAGAGCTCGAGAAAATAATTGACTTGCAGCCATGGTTTCTCATGACGTCAAGAAGGGTGAGGGTGTTGCCCAGATTGTTTGTGTAGTACTCGATAGGCTTGGTAACGGATTCGCCGACAGCCTTGAAGCCGGCAAAGTGGATGACAAAGTTAATAGCGTGCTCGTCAAAGATGCGGTTCAGTGCATCTTTGTCGTTGACGTCTGCCTCGTAGAACGAAAGGAGCTTGGCGTTTTCTTCTCCCACAATGGTTTTGATGCGGTCGACAACTTTTGCCGAAGCATTGGAGAGGTCGTCAACAATGACAGCCTCGTAGCCGGAATTGAGCAGCTCAACAACGGTATGGCTGCCAATAAAGCCCGCGCCGCCGGTAACAAGTACGCAGGAATTTTGTGGGATCAGAGCGTCAGACATATCAATCCTTTCGTGGACTTATATCGTCATAAGTATACGGCTTTTCTGCAAAGCGTTGTGCGTTGCAAGTGCACGGGTTTCTCGCCAGATGCTGCTGCGGGCGCGCGGGGAGCGCGCGGGTTTCTCGGCAGGCGGGCCCTTCTGCCATTGCGCGCCTTTCTTGCCAGGTGCGCCTAAAAAGTGCAAAGATTCTGTATTTGAGGCACCGATTCTTTAACAAAATCAGGCAAATCCACAGATTCTTTTACATTCTTAGGCAGAAGTTACAGATTCTTTAAAGAAATCAGGCGCGTTCTAACGGGGTAGCTGTCTCCAAATTTGCGAGCCTGAAAACTGCATCATGTCTGAGTAAAACAGCTCAGACATGGTGAGAAAAACCGGCAAATAGCTCAGACTTGGCGCGCTTTTCAGGCAAATCGTTCAGACTTGGCGAGAAAATCAGGCTCGTATCAGGCGCACTCCCAGCTCGTCCCGGGTTCGTCCCAGTTCGCACCGCCCGCCTGGCGAGAAACCCGTCCACTCCCAACGTTTCCGCACAAGAAACCCGGCATCCACACGAAATGGATACCGGGTAGAAATCGTTTGCAATCTGCGAGCGCGCCTTACTTGAAGTACTCGACGCCGCCTTCGATGAGAGGCTGGAACTGGTCGCCGGCGGTGAGCTCGGGGATGTTCTTGTAGAGGCCTGCGCCGGAGCGCTCCGTGTGGCCCATCTTGCCCAGGACACGACCATCGGGGCTGGTAATGCCCTCGATAGCCAGGACAGAGCCGTTAGGGTTAACGGAGAAGTCCATGCTTGGAGTGCCTGTTGCGTCAACGTACTGCGTTGCAATCTGGCCGTTTGCCTTGAGCGTCTTAAGCAGCTCGTCGGAGGCAACAAAGCGGCCTTCTCCGTGGCTGATAGCAATGGTGTGGATGTCGCCAAGTGCACACTTGGAGAGCCATGGGGACATTGTGGAGGCAACGCTGGTGCGAACAAGCTGACTCTGGTGACGGCCGATGGTGTTGAACGTCAGCGTTGGGCAGGTGTCGTCCATAGGGCGAATGTCGCCGTAAGGAACAAGGCC
>CAUUEB010000004.1:0-66990 GCA_963544135.1 uncultured Atopobium sp.
TAGCAGCCATATAAACTGCTACGCTAAAAAAGTCTAACTTTTGGGGGTCACATCACAAGGGCGCTCTTTAAATAGCATAGTTAACCTGGAATTATGCAAAAATACGTATGATTACTCGTCTATTCCAATACCAGCAAGTGTCATATCTAGCAGATTCTGTGCAAGTTCGTCAGAGCCCTCTGCACCGTGGCGCTCTCCCATCAGACCAATGGCCGAGAGAACCAATGCACCCGTAATAGAACAGGCAGCAAGTCTTGAATCAACACCCTGACGAATAAAGCCTTGCAATTTTCCCATCTCAAGCTGATTAGCAAGGAGAACAACCACGCGAGAAAGCGGTCCCTCAATGTTGGTAATAAGTGCCTGCTCAGAGCTTGCAAGCTTGTTAATTAAAGCCAAAACCAAAGGTGAGTCAGGCAGAATATGAGCAGCAAGTTGAGCGATGATTGCATGAAGCGTCTCTTTTGAGGCGGGCTTATTACCAATGGTATGCGCAATATCTTTTGCAAGCTCATCAACACTCTCGTCAAAGATTGCCTGCAAAAGGGCCTCTCTATCGGAAAAGTAGTAATACAGCGCACCTTTTGAAAGACGAGCACGATCTGAAATCTCACTCATTTTGAAGTTGGTATTTCCACGAGCAAGCATGAGCTTAGTTGTCTCGTGCATAATACGCTTACGTGTAGCTGCGCTTTTCTTAGTACGAGCTTCGGCACGAATATGAGAAATAGGAGGCGCTGGAGTCTCGGGTTCTTCTGTAGGCTGCTGTTCATAAGCATTGTGATGTATGACTTCTAACGTAATATAATCGCGCTTCTCGCCCATGAACTCCCCCATACGACACTATCCGTCATATAAAATGACGCCTCTCTGATATTTTTTTATGCCTACTATACCGTTTTACCGAACCTATAAAAATACAAAGGCCTTACTTTTTTATTGATTAAATCTGGCACTCTTTATTATTTTTACCAATTACCCTGAGCAAGAATGGCGAGAAGATCTTCTTTTCTATTCTCCACTTGACCTGCTAAATAAAACTCAAAGAGCTTACGTTGGTACCCGCCCACAACAGGTCCTGGCTGAAGCGAGAGCACTTCCATAATTTCTGCGCCCGAAACGCACAGCTCTTGCGGATGCTGAGCAATTCCCCGTTTTACCTCATGTAAGAGAAGGGCCCTCATAGCCTCAAGCGTTACCGCATAGCTACGATAAGGATTTGCCTTTGCCAGAGCATCTGCCTGCTTTAACGTCAAAAGGTCATACGCAAGAGCAATGCCGTCCGATTTACTTGCCTCGGCTAACAGGGCAATCATATGCCTCAGCGACGCCGTTGTAACATCCACATCATAGTCATGCAATGCCACAAGAGCGCAAACTTCATTACTTAAATGCTGCGATAAAGCCAAGCGTTTAAGCAAGGCTTTTGCTACGATTGCACCTTTTTCTGGATGACCGTAAAAATGTCCTCTATCATCTGCGTCAACGCTAAACATTTCTGGCTTTGCAATATCATGTAGAAGAGCAGCCCACCTAAGAGCGGGAGTAGCACACCCTGCTGTAAGAGCCTCTGTTGCAGAGCATACCCGAGCAGTATGCTCCAGCACGTCATAAGCATGATACGGACTTCTTTGATCAAAGTTTTGAAGTGGCAAGAGCTCTGGAATTGCTATCGCTAGAACAGGAAATCCCAGCTTGATAGCATGGGCAATATGGCCAGCCTCAACAATTTGAGCCACTTCCGAGCCAATGCGCTCAGATGCAACCTGAGAGAGTAGCGGCGCACACTCAGTAAGTGCCTGATGTGTCTTCTCCTCAATTGAAAACGAAAGCCTGCATGCAAACCGCAAGGCACGCAGCATGCGAAGAGCGTCCTCTGTAAAGCGAACCTTAGGCTCCCCAACAGCGCGAATTACACGTGCAGATAAGTCTTCTTGGCCGCCATAAAGATCAAGCAATCCCCTCTTTGGGTGATATGCCATTGCATTAATAGTGAAGTCTCTACGAGCAAGATCTTCCTCTATACGAGAGACAAACTGCACAGAATCAGGGCGACGACCATCAAGATATTCTCCGTCACAGCGATACGTTGTGACCTCAATAGGGTGCTTCTCGACAACAGCAGTAACGGTTCCATATGCAATACCTGTTTCATGCACAGAAATGTCTGCAGCCTCAAAAGCCGCTTTGCTCTGCCGCCACGTTGCCGATGTTGTGATGTCAATATCATGGGCAAATGAGCCGCGTAGGGCGTCTCGTACCCAGCCGCCTACAATCCACGCCTCAAATCCGGCATCTTCAAGAACTTCTAATGCACGTAAGGCATACGTGGGGATCTGTAAATTCACAGGGCGAGAAAGGCATGGTGAAGAGCTGTTTTGCTGTATGCTCATGGCCATTCCTTCCGCAGTTGCTGATGGAAAAAGTATACATCCTTCATACGTCATTCACATCCTTTCTGCGGTTTTAAAATAACAAACATTTGTTCTAGATTTTTCTTTACTTCTTCCCCATTCGTGATAGTCTAAGTATACGAACAGACGTTCTATTTTCAAGTAGAAAGTTGCTGCCATGGATACTCTTGATAAACTCACCATACTTGCAGATGCAGCCAAATTTGACGCGGCGTGCACTTCTTCTGGTGTAGACAGAGATCCGCAGGCAGGAAAGGTAGGAATGGCCTCAGCGGCCGGCTGTTGCCACTCATTTACCCCTGATGGTCGCTGCATTACGCTGCTAAAAGTTTTGCTTTCTAATGCTTGTTGCTATGACTGTGCTTACTGCGTCAATAGGTCGTCTGCACAGACCAAGCGGGCTACCTTTACACCACAAGAATTAGCAGAGCTCACCGTAGATTTCTATAAAAGAAATTACATAGAGGGACTCTTTCTTTCCTCAGGTGTTATAGGATCGCCAGACCACACCACAGAACTCATGATTGAATGCCTCTCCTACCTTAGGAATGAGTTGCTGTTTAACGGCTATGTTCATGCAAAAGTAATTCCCGGAACAGATCCAGATCTTATTGATGCTATTGGCCGCTTAGCAGATAGACTCTCCGTCAATCTGGAATTACCTAGCTCAACCTCGCTTACTAAACTTTGCCCTCACAAAAATGCTGAAACCGTTACTAAACCCATGTCCTTCATTCACCACCTGCGCGTCTCTGAAGAGCGTCAATTACTTGAGGCTAAAAATGCATCAAAGGGCATTGTGAAATCTGCTGGCAAATCTAAGGGCATTATTATTCCCAGTCAGAAGCAAATCATAAAAGAAGGTTTAGCCCTACGTTCCAACTGTTTGAAGAACACCTTTATGCGTTCATCAAGAGTGTCTTCGGGCAAGAGGTCCTTCTCGCCTGCCGGACAATCAACTCAAATTATCATTGGAGCTTCTCCAGAATCGGATAATCAAATATTGCACTTGTCTCAAGCGCTGTACCAGCAATTTGAGTTAAAACGAGTATTCTTTTCTGCCTATATTCCTGTTATAGAAGACAATCGTCTTCCTGAGTTGGATACTCCCGTTCCCCTTCGCAGGGAACACCGCCTTTACCAGGCTGATTGGCTTATGCGCTACTATGCGTTTTCTCCTGATGAGCTGGTTTCTCCAGAAGCACCTTGGCTTGATTTAGAAATTGATCCAAAGCTTGGCTGGGCGCTGGCACATCTTAATCAATTTCCCGTAGAGATTATGGATGCTCCACTAGAAATACTTTTACGAGTGCCCGGTATTGGCCCTACCGGCGCACGAAGAATTATTGCTGCAAGAAGACGGTCTCGCCTCACCTTTGATGATCTTAAACGGCTGGGAATACAGCTCAAACGATCTCATCACTTTCTCACCTGCTGTGGCGTAAGGGATGCCTCAGCTCCACTTGACCAAGAACTGATTAAACAGAGGGTAATTGCTGATGCCAAAGCAAGTTCGTACAACAAAACAAGACGCCGTATTGAGTCCTCTCAACTCAGGCTCTTCTGATCAGAGCGTAGAGCTTGTCTCGCTTGTTCAGAGGCTTACAAGACTCTCCAAGCCTCAGAAGGTTGTTATCTCCTGTAATCCAAGCTTAGAAGGCGTTGTAGGGGCTGTAGGACTCACTTATCTTTCACATGCTAACCCGGCACACGTACGTCTTGTTAGAGAAAACTTTTGTCAGCCTAGCCTTGGGGAGCATGTTCTCTGTGGACCAGACCCTTCTGATGACTCAGTAGTAGCCTTGGCTAAACGAGTTCTTACTGGACTAGAGAAGAAAGTAGGCACAAGAGAAATAACACGTCGCATTGTTTTGGCATGTGCTTCAGATGCTCATACTATGCCGGAGATTGTGCATCGGTACATTCGTCTTGCATTCTCCTATGGTGTAGGAGCCCTTGAAGATATTGCAGACCCAACCGTGGCAGAGTTTAATGCACTGGCTAGGCAGGTAGAAACTGAACGAGAGCATACGCGGCAATTTGTGCGGTTTTCTCGCATGTCAGATGGCTCTTTTATGTCTGTATTTCAACCTAATGCAAACGTAGTGCCGCTAACTTGCAATTACTTTGTCAAACGGATGAGTACAGAGCGGTTTTTTATTGTTGATCCAGCTCATCATATAGTCAGTTTTTATGCACCAGAAATGAAGACCTTTGGAACAATTCAGCTGGACGATGCCTCTTTGGAAGAACTGCTCTCTAGAACAGACCTTGCGACTGATGAGAAATACGTGCAAGCCATGTGGAGGCGCTTCTATGAAGGAGTTGGTCTAGAAGGTCGTGGACCTGCAGAAAGAGGATATGACTTGCGCGCCCATTGGATGCCAAAACGCGTATGGCAAGGGCTCCCTGAACTCACTGCAAGTACAAATGCAGAAGCTGCGCGTAGCCAAGGCGTACCTGCTCGCTATCAGGGGCGAGAAAACAGAAAGGATGTGCATCATATAGAACAAAAGCAAACATTCTGCAAAGAGATTACTTCTGGGTTATAAAGCTGCCGCTTAAGACGACTGATAACAAAAAAGCGCCCAGCAGAGCTGAGCGCTTATCAGTACAAAGGTAATGACCTAAGACTTAGTCAAGGTCGTTGAAGTCACCAGCTGCAGGTGCAGGTGCAGAAATCTGAGTCTGCTGAGCTGCAGGCTGAGCAGCATTCTGGGAACCAGTTGGAGCATTGTTGGTAAGAACAGTCTCTGGGAAGACAGAGTCAGCGTCATCCAGGAAGTGCTGGAGGAGCTTACGGTACTCAGCGCGGAAGTCCTCACGGGACTGCTTGAGGCGATCAATCTCATCAAGCTCAGTCTGCTTCTCTGCAAGAGCCTGACGGATAACCTCACGAGCCTTCTGGTCTGCCTCGTTGCGAATGCGCTCTGCATTTGCACGAGCGTCTGCAACAAGCTTATCTGCGCTCTGCTGAGCAACAATGAGGACCTGAGAAATCTGGTGCTCGGATGCAGCGATAGCAGCTGCGTTTGTCTCCTCAACAGAAGGAACGCTTGCGTTCTCCTCAAGGTTTGCAACCTGAGCCTGTGCTGCAGCAAGCTGCTGCTCAGTGCTGGTCAGACGGCCCTTAAGGTCAGCGATCTTTTGAAGCATTGCATCAACCTCAGAAGAGAGCTGCTCAAGAAATGCGTCAACTTCCTCTGGATTGTAGCCGGTCTCAGCAGGAGAGAATGTCTGCTGCTCGATGTCTGCTGGTGTGATTGCCATCTTTGTTCCCTTTCAGTCTGCGAGTAGACGTACCACACATCATAACTACTCAGTTTGTAATTAAAGACAAACTAGTTTCCTATATTAGTATAAGACCCAGCGTCGAAATGGCAAAACGTTCCACAAGATTAAGCACAAAAAGCGCAATAATCGGTGAGAGGTCAACGCCAGAAATTGGAGGAATCACCTTCCTAAACACATTGAGATATGGCTCAACAATTTTGCCAATAGCCTTAAGAATGTTTCTAACCGAATCATTTGAAACGGTAATCCAAGAGGACAGGCACCATACCACAATGCAGACGCTGTAAATCCTAAACAAGGTATAGAGTGCGTTTAAAACATAATACGAGAACACAAAAACCTCCAGTTACCTGGTAATCTCTCCCTCATCAGCAAGCTTATCAAGATCAGCCTGCGTCAAAGAGACGCCATGAGGAAGTACAACAAAAACGCGGTCAGCAACTTCTTCAACAGCACCATCAAGGCCATAAGAAAGACCAAAGCTGAAGTCCAAAATTCTCTTAGCAACCTCGATGTTGGTGTTCTTAAAGATAAGAACAACTGGCTGACCAGTACGAACACGGCGAACTACCGACTGAACATCGTCATAAGAAACAGGACGAAGAACATATGGTGGCAGCTGTCCAGAATAGCTTGTACGGCTCACAGGACGAAGACCAATATCGCCAGGAGTTGGCAGATTTGGGCTTACGGCGTGCTCGTAAGAAGGAGTGTATCCAGAGGGCTCCTGACGAGATGCATACGCAGAAGCACGGGAGCGCATATCCTGCTGAGGATTATAAGAAGCAGCTGGATTGGTGCTAATTGGCTTACCAGAGCGCGTGTAAACTGAAACACTCTCTGCCTCTGGTCTGGATGGATTTCCCAGTAGCCTATTAGAAGAACCCTGCTGTGTACGGTCATCGTAGGAACGAGAAGAAGCTGTATCTACCTCGTCATAACCCTCGTCACCGTAATACTCATCGTCGTAGTACTCGTCGTCCTGACCACCACGAAGCTTTGCTCTTAGCGTATCAAGAATGCTCATCATTGTGCCTTTCTGTAACGCACGTAACTTCTTACTACTGTATCAAAAACTTGCAACTATTTTAGTGCCCACTCAACGCATAGGCTGGATCAAACAATACTCGACCCAGGCGAATAGTAGTAGAACCCTCTTCAATGGCATACGTAAAGTCATCACTCATGCCACAAGAAAGAACATCTAACTTCAAACCAACTTGCTCTCTCAGCTTGTCACGCAATTCTCTAAGTCCTTCAAACGTCCTCTTAGCACGCTCTGGATCATCCTTTGGTGCCATAGTCATAAGTCCCACAACAGAAATATGAGGAAGCTCAACAATCCTTTGGATAGACTTAGACACCTCTTCTGGCGAGAAACCCGATTTTGAGGCTTCAGCGGAGACGTTTACCTCAAGTAAAACAGACTCCTGAGAGTCCTTTGCTTCTGCGCGTTTTGAAACCGCCTCTGCAAGGTGCTCAGAAGAAATTGAATGAATGTAGCGAACCTTGTCAACTACCTGGTTAATCTTGTTCTTCTGAAGATTACCAATCATGTCAAACGCTATTTCAGACGCAAAAGGAGTTTCAGATAAACATGTCAGTTTATGTGTCAGTTCTTGTGGGCGATTCTCGCCAAAAACCCTATAACCTGCCTTATAAGCTGCAAGAACAGCCTCAACAGGAACAGTTTTGGAGACAGCCACAATTTCAATCTCAGAGACACTTCTGCCGGACTTTTTTGCAGCATCCGCTACAAGCGACTCAATCTGAGCTCTACGAGCCTTTATAAACTCAAGATATTCGTCTGAATCGTACGTCATAGTCATCATCTCTTGCGGTGAATACATCAATATCTTACGTAACGATAAACGCTTCTCTGTAGTGCTAAACGCTTCTTTGTAGATCTAAATGCTTCTCTGTAGTGCTAAACGTCTTCTACCCTACTTTGCAGCCATATAAGCAACGGCTGCATGCCTTCCGCACTTACCATGCTCTGCACGGTACGAGAAGAACCTCTCGGTTGTAGAGGCCGTCGAGTCAGTAACCTCTTCAATAGCAGACTCTCGTACACCAGCATCTACCAGTGCAGCTCTGACAGCATATCCAAGATCTAAGTACCTCTCGCCAGATGCGCAGTCTACAACGTCGGGACCAAACTCTTGTGAGAACATCTGAATGAGCTCAGGTGAAACCTCGTAATCAGCGCTGCCAATATGCGGTCCAATATAGGCCTTGACCTCGGAGGGTGTGGAGCCAGTTGCCTGGCAAAGCGCCTCGGTTGCGCGCGCAGAAATGCGGGCAATTGTGCCTTTCCAGCCAGAATGTGCCACCGCAAATCCGCCGGGAGCTACAAGGATTACCGGAACGCAATCGGCAAAAGCCAACATCACAGGCGTATTTTGAACCGTGCATACGATAGCATCTGCGCCAGCCTCAGCCTCAGCTTTAGCCAGTTCAAAAGCATCTGATGTATTGGAAGTGAGGCAAACTACCTTGCTTCCGTGCACCTGATGAGGAATAAGGAGTTGCGAGAAAAGCTCGCCAGCTCCAAGAGCCTCTAAGACCAGCTGACGATTCTGTTGGACATGCTGCAGATTGTCTCCACACCTACTACCCAGATTGAGGGAGCTAAACTCCCCTTCTGAAAAACCGCCAGTACGCTCAGTAAATGCGAGCGTGACCCCGCATGGAACCTCAGGATCCATGAGCAGGGTCACGCCGTGTAAGCACTGTCTATTCAGCGCGCACATATTTAGATGCGGCTACGCTTAAGGAAGTCTGGAATATCAAACTCTTTCTCATTAGAAGAGTTGTTGGTGCGAGCAGGCTGTGGCTGGGCAGTCACAGGACGAGTTGGCTGTGGCTGAACAGGACGGCTTGGACGGGTGGTACTCTGAGTGTTCAGAGTTGGAAGCTGCTGCTGAACGTTAGAGTCATTGAAACCAGTTGCAATAACGGTTACGCGAACCTGATCGCCCAGGGACTCATCAACAACAGTACCAAAGATGATGTTTGCATCAGGATCAACGTTCTTAGCAACCAGATCAGCTGCCTCGTTAATCTCCTGAATACCAAGGTCTTTGTTACCAGCAATAGAGAGAAGAACGCGGGTTGCACCCTCGATGGAACTCTCAAGCAGGCGGCTAGAAATTGCCTCAGTTGCAGCATCAGCAGCGCGGTTATCACCAGCAGCAATACCAATGCCCATCATTGCGCTACCTGCGCCCTTCATGATGGTGCAGACGTCTGCAAAGTCGAGGTTGATCAGGCCAGGAACAGTGATGAGGTCGGTAATACCCTGGGTACCCTGGCATAGAACATCGTCAGCCATGCGGAATGCCTCAAGCATGGTGGTCTTCTTCTCAGAAAGATCAAGCAGACGATCGTTTGGAATAACAATGAGCGTATCAACATTCTCGGAAAGAGTCTTGATTCCGTCAGCTGCAGAGCCATAACGACGACGGCCCTCGAAGGAGAATGGCTTAGTAACAACGCCAACGGTCAGTGCGCCAACGTCATTCTTTGCAATATCAGCAACAACTGGAGCAGCGCCGGTACCAGTACCGCCACCCTCACCAGCAGTAATGAAGACCATATCAGCGCCAGCAAGTGCAGCCTTGATCTCGTCGCGGCTATCCTCTGCTGCCTCTTTACCAACCTCAGGGTTAGCGCCAGCGCCAAGACCCTTGGTGATGTCAGTACCGATGTGAACCTTAATGTCAGCATCGGAGATTGCAAGAGCCTGTGCATCGGTGTTTACAGCAACGAACTCAACGCCACGGATGCCTTCTTCAATCATGCGGTTGACAGCGTTAGTTCCGCCGCCACCAACGCCAACAACCTTGATAACAGCAAGATAGTTGTTAAGGGTATCGGTGTCCTTAATCATGTCTTCCTCCTTGAGGCACGCTTGTGCCCGTTTGTCCCGGAGCGCGACTGCGCTTAGGCTACGTTTATGCGCTCGCAGAACCGCTGTATAAAACCCTAAACCTCAAGTTAAGGCTTACGCTTCATGCAAAGCGGGGTATATTTGCACAACTGACCCATACAAGTCAAATAATATGTAGAAATTGTGAAGAAAGCTGGTAAACGGTAGGAAACTATTCCCTAACGGCACATATGGTTTGCGCGTTTACCTACGAAACACCAGAGCCAGACTGAACATTTCCGGTAGAAACTCGCCTATAGGTTGGGCTTGCAGGTGTTCTTACGTTCAAGTACGTAAGCTCTCCTGGGAACTGCTTAAGCATTGCCAGAATCACTTTTTCTTTGTCGGCAATCTGTGTTGGAGAGCCCAAAGCAACCTGTACACCATTGGTAAGCGTGACAGAGATTGCATCAACGCTACTAGCCGAGTAACTCACAATCTGTGACGTGAGCTCTGACGAGAACGTAGACTGATACTGCATAACCGCTTGAATTTCTGCGTCTGTTGCTGTGGTACCCGCTACAGGAGAAACTGTTGCAGGAACATCGGTAATCAGCAACTCACCTTCTGAGGTTGCCTTCTCAAGCGCAACGGTGGCAGTAGTCTTTCCTTCTGGCACGTTCAGCTGATCTGCCTCTAGCCAAACGTTATTCTCGCCCAAATACCATGCAACCGGACCAGAAGAAAGCGCCACAACGGCTGTGACCTTGCGCTCTGTGATGGTAATACGCAGCGTATTAGGGAACTGCCTCTCGTACGTTGCAGAAGCTACCCAAGGGTCCTTCTGAAGTTCTTGGGTAATAAGGGATTCATCCATATTGAGCAGCGTTGTTCCCTCTTCTACTGCAATGAGTTTTTGAATTTGCTCGTTAGAGACGTGCTCTGTTGGTTCTACCTGAATGTTGGTAATAGCAAAGACTGAGGAAGAACGTAGAACGAGAAAAGCAATGCCAGCAAGAAAGGCAAGGCTAAGCAAAACGATAAAGGCCGTGCGTACTGCCTTAAACGATACCTTTCTGCTGTGTTTAATGCGCTCAGCACGAGCTTGAGCTGCAGTTTTTGTAGCGTTATTTGGCTTTTTGGCAGAAATCTTTTTAGCAGAAGGCTTGGCATCAGGAGCTGTAGCCTCAACCTTTGGCTTAGGCTTAAAGGCCTTGCTCATAAAAGAAGGCTTAGTAGCCCCTGCCGTCTGAGCAGCACCAGACGATAAAGGCTCCCTTTTTGTGCCCTTACGGCGCGTTGTTTGCTTTGAAGTATCTTCTGCCATATCTTCCCTATGCCCCAAAACCCAGAAGTTTAACCTCTGGCTGAAGATCAATGTCAAACTTTTCTTGGACCGCATCGTGTGCTCTGCGCATAAGTGCAATGACATCTGAGGCGGTGGCGTTACCGATATTCACAATAAAGTTGGCATGAATATCAGAAATCTGTGCGCCGCCCTCAGTAGCTCCCTTAAGACCACACTCTTCAATAAGTGCACCAGCAGACCTACTACCTGGATTCTTAAAAACAGAACCGCAGCAAAGCTGACCAGTTGGCTGAGTGTTTCTTCTACGCTGCAAGAGTGTATCCATGCCAAGAGCAACTTTAGGACGATTAGATGCTGTCAGCGCAAACGTTGCCTCAAGAATGATCTCATCTGGTGCAAACGTAGTGTAGCGATAACCCCATTCAATCTCGGAGGCATCGTAGCGTACAAGACCCTTGCCAGGCTTAAGTACCACGCAATCACGGACGGCTTTACCAATCCAATCATGCCTGGTACCTGCGTTCATTGAAAGCGCACCGCCGATAGTTCCGGGAATACCAGCACACATCTCAAGGCCAGAAAGACCTGCTTTCATGGCCTCATTGCAAACGCGTGCCGTAAGCGCACCTGCACCTGCAGTAATGAGGTTATTCTCGCCAACTGAAATGGTGGAGAGCTCATCGTCAAGCACAATAACGCAACCGTTGTAGCCTTCATCGGAGACAAGGATGTTTGAACCCTTGCCCAGAAGCACCCAATCAACTCGATTAGCTGCAAGCACCTCAAGCACGCGCACCAGTGCCACGTGGCTGTGAACAGCAGCAAAGAGGGACGCCTTACCGCCAATCCTGAAGGAGGTATGGTGGCTTAGCGGCTCATCTTGCTTAATTGTTGCATCAAGGGCCCCAGAAAGGCTTACATAGGCGTTAAACAAGCTCACAGCAGAGGTCCTAGTTGCTCTGAAGACGCTCTTTGAGTGCGCGGATAAACATTGGACCAATCTGAGTGACGTCTCCTGCGCCCTGAGTAATCAGCAGATCTCCTGGCTGAACCGTATCAAGTAGGTCAGCGATAAGATCGCGGCGAGAAGGGATATAGCGCACGTCAGGAACAGTATTGGCAGCCTGAACTCTTAAAGAGACGGTCTTGCCTGAGACACCTGGAATAGGAAGCTCACCTGCGGAGAAGACATCCATGACGCGCAACACGTCAATGCCGTCAAATGCGTGAGCAAACGAATCTGCCAAGTCCTGTGTTCTGCTATAGCGATGTGGCTGGAAGACAACAACAACGCGCTTAAAACCAAGAGGAAGAGCTGCAGACATGGTTGCTGCAATCTCGGTTGGATGGTGACCGTAATCGTCTACAACGGTAATGCCGTTAATGTCACCTACGTGCGTGAAGCGACGGCGTGCGCCCTTGAACTGTGACAGCGCCGTAGCAGCTTCCTCAAGATCAAAGCCAAGTGCATCGGCAACAGCAATAGCAGCGGTTGCGTTAGCAACATTGTGCTTACCAGGGTTAGCTGGAAGTACCACAGAGATGGTCTGACCAGAAGGAGTGTTGATGGTCAGAGGATTCTCGATACCAGCTTTTCTCTCCTCCTGCTTGCAAACAAAATCGCAGCTTTGATCAAAGCCGTAAGTAACTACGTGCCTGCCGGTTGACTGAGCAAGCTCAACGTAATGAGGGTTATCGCCGTTGATAACAACAGTTTCTTCCTTATCAAGCAGGCTCATAAACTCACAGAAGGTCTTCTCGATATTCTCGAGAGAACCGTAGTGATCAAGGTGGTCTGCCTCAATATTGGTGACTACCACCACGTTAGGGTTAAGGAACATAAACGAACCATCAGACTCATCTGCCTCGCAGACAAAATACTGGCCGTTTCCGTTTTTGCCGTTGGTGTCGTAGCCCTCAACAACACCGCCAATCAAAAATGAAGGATCGGCGCCCAGCTTATCCAGCATGGTAGCAACCATGGAAGACGTGGTGGTCTTGCCGTGAGTGCCCGCAACAGCAATGGTCTTGCGGCCGCGCGACAAATACGAGAGCATCTTAGCGCGAGGCCAAATAGGAATGGAAAGTTCGCGTGCGCGAATGACCTCTGGATTTGTCTCTGGGATTGCGGTGGAGGTAACAATGACATCAGGCATCACAGCGTCAATAGTGGCTGCGGTGTGGCCGATGCTTACCTGAATACCTGCATCTTCAAGCTCTCTAACATAATGCGAGCTCTTTAGATCGGAGCCGGTAACGGTGCAGCCGCGCTCGTGCAGAACAAGCGCAATTCCGCTCATGCCTGCGCCACCAATTCCAATAAAATGTGCACGCGAGATGGTTTTCTCGCCCATGGAATCTGCCATAAGAGAGCCTTTCCAAGTATTGTTATCGTTTGAGTCTTGGACATACCAAGACATGTTTACTCTAACGCAAAACCGAATGTGTTATGCGCCACAAACGGCACTTTCCACAGCGTCAGCCACAAGAGATGCGGCGCTGCGCTGATCAAGTGTAGCAGCAGCCTCGGAGAGCTTTTTGCGATGGCCCGCGTTATCTACCAGCTCAAACAGAGCTGTCGAGAAGGTCGTTGTGCCCACCTGGTTATCTGGTACCAGAATAGCTGCTCCCGCATCCGACAACAGGTGTGCGTTAGTAGTCTGGTGATCTGCTGTTGCCAGAGGGTACGGCACCAAAATGCTGGGAAGCTCAAGCGCTGCAATCTCGGCCACAGAAGATGCTCCGGAGCGAGAAACCACCAGGTCAGCCGCAGCAAGGGTGGCACCCATGTTGGAGATGTAGGGCTTAACCTCCCAGCGAGCAGCCTCCTCGTCAGAAAGCTTCATAAGTGAGACAACCTCGTCGTAGAGCTTCTGGCCTGTTGACTGAATGATGCGCAGGTTAGGACGGGCAAGAAGCTCCTGCTTAAGCGCGGCAAACGTCTCGTTGATACTACGAGCACCCAAACTACCGCCAAAGATAAGCAGCAATGTCTGATTGTCTGCAATGCCCAGCTCTTGCCTCGAGGCGGCTCTATCAGCAGAAAGAACACTCTTACGTACAGGATTGCCGGTAACCACAATGGTGTCTTGAGCCTTTACGTGACCCTCAAAAGCCTTACGAGCCTCTGGGAATGCAATGCACACCTTAGCTGCTTTACCAGCAGAAACACGGTTAGCAAGACCGGTTACCGAGTTCTGCTCGTGAATCAAATAAGGGATGTGTAGCTTTGCACAAAGCTGAAGCAAAGGCAGCTCAACATAGGCGCCAAAACCAATAGCAACATCAGGTGCACCCTGCTCTTTGAAGCGCTTGTGCAGCTGCATCTTTGCGCGCTCAAGATTGTATGCCGCGCTGATGAGCGTCCAAGGACGTCTGCGATCAAAGCCATTTACATGGATAGATACCAGCTCAAAACCCGCCTCAGGTACCAGCGTACCTTCAAGCTTGTTGGGCTGACCGTAAAACGTAACCTGATGGCCGCGCTCACGAAGCTCCTCAGCTAGAGCCAGAGCTGGGTTAATGTGACCAGCGGTTCCACCTGCAGCAATTGCAACAGAGAGTTTCTTCTGTTCTACCATGCAATCCATCTCCTAGAAATCAGCTATCGGCGAGCCCTGTTGTTTCCACGAAGCCTGTCCGATGCAGAAGGTCCCAAATCAATCCTGCGCCTTCCGGAGGCATCTGTCGTAATACGGCCTTGAGGGGCGTCGTCATCTCTTGAGCGCAAAACACCTCGTGATGGGCGCGCGGAGCTTTGTGCACTGCTCTTAGGGCGAGAAGAACGTGGGAGTGGCATGCCTACTCCTACCCCACCATCAACCATGGTAAGACCAGCAAAACCTGGAGCATCAAAGGTATCCTGCTCTTCAGCTATGCTCCAAGAAGCACGTTGCCTATCGTACTCGGTTTCTGGAAGCCTTGACTGCCTTGAAACAGACATCAAAAGACCAACCATCAAGATACTAGACATGATGGTTGAACCACCGTATGAGATAAACGGCAGAGGCTTACCAGAAAGAGGCAAAAGGCCCAAAACACCACCGATGTTAACAAAGGCCTGGATGATAAACATAGAGGTACAACCTGCAGCAATAAGCCTGCCGGTCAAATCTGGTGCATAGCGAGCAATCTTAAAGCCTGCCCATACCAGTGCGCCAAATACAGCCAAAAGGCCCAAAACGCCAATAAAGCCCAGCTCTTCTCCAATAACCGCAAAAATAAAGTCATTGTGAGCCATAGGCAGATAGGAATATTTCTGGCGAGAAAAACCAAAGCCAACACCAAAAATACCACCAGAGCCAAAAGCATAAAAGCCCTGTGCAAGCTGATAACCTGCACCGTAATAATCAGCCCAAGGGTTGAGCATAGTAACAACGCGAGCACGAGAATAATCATCTTTAAGAGATAAGAAGGCAAAGCCAATAAAGCCAGCAACAGCAATAGTTGCCAGAACTCTTCGGTCAACATCGGCAAGGTAGCCAATGACCAAAAGCGTTCCCACAATAATCAGTGTGGAGCCCTTGTCTGGCTGGGCCAAAATAAGAAGCAGTGGCGCAAGCGCAGCAATAGCAAACTTTTTAAAGAACTCTATCTGATCTATGGTCTGATCAATAAAGTACTGCTGAGCCAAATACGAGACAGAAATTAAGATGGTAATCTTTGCAAACTCAGACGGCTGGAAAGAAAATGGTCCAATTGAAATCCAACGGGTTGCACCATATGCATCAGCGCCAGCAATAGGAGTAAAAATAATTGCCAGCATTCCAATGGTCACAACCCAGATAGGTACCTGGAGATTTCTTACTACTGCTCGGTAATCAATGCGAGAAACAATAAACGCTAACGCAACTCCTGCCGCAGCAAAGCCAAGCTGACGCTGCACGTAGTAGAAGGGGTTATAGCCCATGTCCTCAGAAGTCATTGCAGAAATCGAGGATGCGGAATAAATCATTACCAAGCCAAAGCACACCAGAATAGCCGTTGATACCAGAAGCACCAGACGAGGCTGCATAAAACGCTCTGGAATAGCACCAAAGCGGCCTTTAGCCTGCGAGCCCTCGGAAGATTTCTGGCGAGAAGTACGTGGTTGCTGCGCGCGCTCCCCTGTTCTGTTTCTGCTGGTAGCCATTATCGACCGCTCTCTTTTTGAGCAAGATCTGCCACGAGCTGTTTAAAGACACGACCACGCTGAGCCATGCCTGTGAACTCGTCAAATGAGGAACATGCTGGTGAGAGAAGCACTACAGAACCTGGACGAGCAAGCTCTACCGAACGGTCAAAAGCTTCATGCATATGAGGTTCTTCTACCACTTCTGCATGACTGCCAGAGACGCGGCGAAGCGCCTCCGCAAAGCGAGGACCTGCCTCTCCAAAGCAGATTGCGTATGCACAGGTAGCGGACACCTTCTGAGCAAACTCATCAAGCTCTGTGCCCTTATCGTGACCGCCAAGTAGCAAAATAACGTCTTTACCTGGAAACGACGTTAGAGATTTCTCAACTGAATCAGTATTAGTAGCCTTGGAATCGTTGACGTACAACACGCCATTAACCGTATCAACAGGCTCAATCCTGTGCTCAAGTGGCATAAAGTCCAAAAGAGCGTGCCTGATAGAAACGATATCAAGTCCCAAAAACAGTCCACAAGCAGCTGCAGCAAGAGCGTTGAGTGCATTGTGTGCTCCCCTAATGTGGAGTGCATCAGCTGCTACAAGCTCCATCTCTTTACCAGACAGCCTTACTACCAGCGCACCGTTGCGTACAAAAGCGGCGTTTTGCGTGCCAGGATCTGTCTGAGCAAGGTGGCATACGGCAATGCCGCGAGCCTCAAGGCGAGAAGACACGGCCAGGCAGAACTCGTCTAAATCAGACACAATTGCCAGGTCGTTTGCATCAAGATTGGCAAAAATCTTCTCTTTAGCTGCAGCGTATGCCTTAAGCGAACCATGCCACTCAAGGTGGTCAGGCGTAATGTTTAAAAGCATGGCAACATGAGGGTGCAATTTTTGAGTGGTTGCAAGCTGGAAGCTTGAAAGTTCTGCTACAAACCAGCTCTCAGGCTTTCTCTCTGCAAGTTGGTCAGTAATAGTAAATCCAATATTGCCAACAGCACTTGCATCAAGACCTGCATACTGCAGGATAGAGGTAGTCAAACTTGTGGTGGTAGTTTTACCGTTTGTGCCGGTAATACCAATCCACTGTGAAGGACTTTCTTGATAGGCAAACTCTGGCTCGCCCATAATCTGCTGAGAGGCTGCCTTTGCACTCAGGAACAGCTCAGAAGTATCGGGAATACCAGGAGAGGCAATGGTTAGGTCAAAGGTGCCCTCAACCTGATCAGAGCCACATTGAACCTGTACGCCTAAGCTTGCAAGCTCTTGGACCTTCTCGCCAACAGTAGCATCTGCGCCGCCCACAAGCGTTATGGAAGACACACGACCCTCTGGCTGCTGCAATAAATACGTGCAGACAGAGACGCCGGTCTTACCGAAACCAAGAACACAAACATTTCCAAGTGTTTCTAGAAGCGACACGCAATCGATCCTTTCTCAGAGCAATATCTTTAGTGAAGCTGGAAGTACAGAGCAAAGCCCAGAGCGGCAAATGCTCCGGAAATGATCCAGAATCTAAAGACTACTTTTGTCTCGTTCCAGCCAAGTTTCTCAAAGTGATGATGCAGTGGAGCCATCAAGAATACGCGCTTTTTAGTTGCCTTGTAGCTGACAACTTGAATGATAACGGACAGTGCCTCGATGATAAAAAGACCACCCATGACCAGGGAAACTACCTCGGTCTTAGTGAGAACGGCCAGAGCTGCAAAGGCAGCACCCCAGGCAAGAGAGCCGGTATCGCCCATAAAAATGCTTGCAGGATAGCTGTTAAACCACAAAAAACCAATACAAGCGCCGGCGATAGATGCGGCAAAAACAGCAAGGCTACTCTCGCCATAGCGGAAAGCTACCGCCGCCATAAAAATCATGACAACCATAACGCAGCCACCAGCCAGGCCATCAAGACCGTCAGTCAGATTGACAGCGTTGGAGAGACCTGCCATGAGCAAAAAGACAAAGAACAGGTACAGCCAAGGAATAGAAAGTACGTTTCCACCTAAATTGACGGTAGTAGTGAGGATGCCCAGGTTGATTTCAAGGCCACCGGGGAACGCAATAATAGGAGTAATGCCCCAAATATTAACTGCTGCCAGGCAAAATGCCACAGAGATAGTAATGAGTCCAGCCATCTTCTGAGATGCGGTGAGACCAAGGCTTCTACCGTGAGCAACGGACTCAATATCGTCCAGAAGACCCAGCGAGCCTGTAAGCAGCATCGCCGCCATGGCAAGAATGAGGTCGGTGTTCCACTGGGCAAGCGCAATACAGGTCAGCACAATGCTTACCAGCATAACAACGCCACCCATTGTAGGAGTGCCCTGCTTAACCAGGTGCTGCTGAGGGCCGTCAGCGCGAACCTGCTGACCAACTCCTTCTTTCTTCATCAGTTTGATAAAGAGTGGCATTAAGATCAACGTGATGATGCAGGAGACACCAAGCGCCTCAAACACCTGGTATGTTGGGTAAATAGTCTGGAAAAACATTACTCAGTAACTCCTTTTACAAAAATATCAAGCTGGGCAGACCTCGATGCCTTGGCGAGAAGAACGTCTCCTTGCGCAAGTACTGGTCCGAGCACGGTAAGTGCTTCGTTGACATCACTGAACTGTTCAATTTTATCTTCCGAGAAACCCATGACGCGCGCAGCTTCAACCATTTCACGTGCGGCTCCCGTGCCTACAAAGGCAACAAGGTCTGGGTTCTTAGCAGCAATATAGGCGCCCACATAACCGTGGAGGCGCTTCTCCTCTGGTCCAAGCTCGCCAATCTCTCCGATAAGAGCAATGCGGCGACCCTCTGCAGGCATCTGCATCAAAACGTCAAGCGCTGCAGCTGTTGAGTTAGGACTTGCATTATATGAATCGTCAATAATCTTGGCACCGCAGGTTGCGTCAAGTACCGAAAGACGCATACGAGTGGCAGGCATCTGCTCAATAGCCTCTGCAGCTGCGTCAAGGTCAAGACCAAGCGTCTCTATGGCTTCAAGCGCCAAAAGAAGGTCGTCTACCACGACACGGCCAGGTACCTCAAGGGTTACCGTGCGTGACCAGCCGGATGCAGCAACAATAGTGGCAGTTGGAAGGCCCTCCTCGTCAAGAGTGACCTGCTGAGCGCTCATGACGTCAGCCTCAGTTGCGCCCACTGTCTTACAAACAACGTGAGCAGGGCGAGCAAACTCATCTGCAATGAACTTGGTGTAGTCCCCCGCCGAAGCCTGAATAAGCGTAGGTTCAATTGAGCCAAATGCGCGCATGCCCGAGACAATCTCTGCTTTGGCGCGCGCAATGTTTTCTCTGCTGCCGAGAAGACCAATGTGGCTGGTACCAACGTTGGTAATGACGGCTACCGTTGGACGAGCAACCGAGGTGAGCCTGGTAATCTCGCCGGCATGATTCATGCCCAACTCAAGCACAAGTACCTCGGTATCCTCTGGAGTGGAAAGTACTGTGAGAGGCAGGCCAATAAGGTTGTTGTGGTTGCCGGCGGTAGCATGCACACGGCGGGTAGCGCCGATGCCACGACGAAGCATTTCTTTAGTGGTGGTCTTACCGACCGATCCGGTTACGCCCACAACCAGCCAGTTTGGATGGGCTTCTCGCCAAGCAGCGGCAAGAGCTAGCAGAAACGCCTCACAGTCATCGTCAGCGGCTTCAAGAACGCTGACTCCTGTGGCGGCCAGGTTGTCGAGCAGATTGTCTGCTACAGGCTCAGATGCCACTACAACAGCAGCGCCAGCCTGGGCAGCAGATAAGAGATAGGAGTTTCCATTGACCTTCTCGCCAGCGAAGGCCACGAAGAGCGAGCCTTCCTGGACCTCGCGAGAGTCGATGACGGCCGCGCCCGCAACCTCGCGGGTTCCGCGGTGGAGCAGTCGTGCATTTGTAGCTGCGACTATCTGTTCAACCGAAAGCTTAACCATGAGCTCTCCTAGTTATTGATTGGTTGAATATTAAGGCGTGTAGCTGCGTCTTTTGCAAATTGCGAGAAGACCACAGCGGCAGATTGCGATGCAAGTTGGTGAGTATCGTTAAGTCCAACGTAAACCATCAGATCAGATTCTGAAGGATTTACAATACCGCAGAAAGAGGCAACAAAACCGGAATTCTCGCCGTACGAGCCGGTTTCTTCCACAACCTGCTGGCCGGTACCTGTTTTACCAGCAACAGTGTAGCCATAGATACCTGCGCGAACACCGGTGCCTTCTTTGACAACAGTAGTCATCATGTCAAGCTCGGCTGAAGCTGTGGAAGCAGAAATAACGTCTTTAGTAGGCCAGGTAACCTCTTGGCCGCCCTTTGAAACCATAAAGTGCGGAGTCACCATAGTTCCCTTATTGGCAACAGCGGTGTACGCTCGAATAACCTGGATAAATGGAATTGCAAGGCCCTGACCAAACGCCATGTTTCCGCCAGTTGGACCCTCGTATTCGTCCAGAGAGCGAACAATTCCTGTAGCCTCACCTGGGAAGTCAATGCCTGTGGCGTGTCCAATGCCGAACTTGTCAATTCCTGCCGCAAAGCGTTCATCACCTATGAGCTGCGTCTCAAGGAAGGCCATACCAACGTTAGAGGAACGCCTGAGCATCTCTCTTACGCTCATGTCCATGGCGCTGGTACGCCAATCGTCGTCGGTAACCTTGTTATCGCCAACTTTGAGCTCGGTTGGGATATTGAAGGTTGAATTTGGACCAAAGAGGTTGTCATCTATACCAATTGAGGTAGTAATTACCTTAAATACGGAGCCTGGCTCATAGATACTTGAGACAAGCTTGAGGTTGAGAGATTCGTAGTCAACGCCGTTATCGCTCTTAAAATCTGGCAGAGGGTATGAAGCGGCAGCATAAATCTCTCCGGTACGAGGATTCATAGCCATGATTGAGCCACCCTGCTGGGCCTCAATGTCTTTTACTGCAGCAGTCAGCTGCTCTTCTGCCTTCTTCTGCAGCTCAATATCAATGGAAAGAACAATATCCTGGCCGTTTTGTGCCTCAGTGATGTTTGAAGTACCGCCCGCAATTGGCGTACCACCAGCACCGGTCTCAACAATCATGTGGCCGTTAGTGCCCGCAAGGATATCGTTGTAGTAATACTCCAGGCCAGAAGCGCCCTCATTATCAGCGTTTACAAAGCCTAGAATCTGAACGCCAACGTTGCCGTATGGATAAACACGCTTGGTGTTATTAACAAAATAGACGCCCTTGAGGTTTTTCTCGTCAAGTGCTTTTTCAATCTTGGATGCGGTATCCGTGTCAACGCGACGACGAATATAGACAAAGGTAGTGTCTTGCTGCAGGTCTCCAAGGTAGTCTGAAGGGCTTCCGCCTAAGAGCGAGGCAAAAACCTGAGCTACGGAGCTTGCGTCTTTAATCTCTGAAGGATTGGCATAGATGTCTTTGCAGTCAACGCTCATGGCTAAGACATTGCCGTTGCGGTCGTAAATGGTGCCGCGACGAGCGTGCAAGACAATATCGTTGGTGCGGTTATTCTCGGCGCCCTTTGCAAGATCTGCTGCCGTAAAGATTTGCAGCCAAGCAAGCCTAAGAACAACAATTGCCACCATAATGGCCATAGCAGCTGCTACGCGACGGAGTCTACCTTCAGGGCCAACACCATCCGAGCCACCGCTGCTACCACGATGACCACGAAAATGCACACGAGAGGCCTCGTCGTACGAGGCCTCAGGAGTTTTTCTGCGCGATGCGCGAGTATGTCGATTCTGCGTACTCACAACGTATATTTTACGCCTAAGCGTTGTTGCTTACATCTACAACAGGACGATTTGTCTCAAGAGTCATACCATAATTCTGAGTAGCAATGCGCTCAATGCGTGTTGTGCTTGCAAGCAGGGAGCGAGAAACGCGCAGGGAATCGTTAGTTGCAGTTGTTGCGCGCATTTCATTTCTGATGACGTTATTAGCCTGAAGAGTTGAAACCGTAGCGGTAGAGATGCCAATACGGACAACACCAAGTGTCAGGAATAGTGCTGCAGCAACAGCAATAAGCTTGACACGCTGGATGAACTGGCTACTTACGCCACGGCGAGCATCAGCATCAAGGCCGCCACCAGGGACAACCTCAAAAGATGTGCGAGTGCTCTTTTCAGGAGCGTACTCATGCTCAAACTGAGTTGTGCGTGCTACAGCTTCTGATCCGTAACGTGCCATTAAACTTCAATCCCTTCAAAAACTTCTTAACAACAAGCAACAAGTGCTATGGGGTACTTCATTTCTCTGGGTCGCGTTTAACCGCCACCCTCATCAGGGCGCTTCTCGCCCTTGGGTTGCGCTCTATCTCTTCTGGAGTGGCCACAAGAGGTTTGCGCGTAATCACGTCAACTATCGGCACTTGACCGCACATACAAACCGGAAGGTCTGGCGGGCAGATACAACCTTGACTGAGCTCGGAGAACACGTGCTTGACAATGCGATCTTCAAGCGAGTGGTACGAGATAACGCAAATCCTGCCTCCTGGATTAGCCCAGGCAATTGCAGAGCGTAGTCCGCGCTCCAAAACCTCAAGCTCGTGGTTTACTTCAATACGAAGTGCTTGGAACGTCTTTCTGGCGGGATGTCCGCCGTGACGACGCGCTGCTGCGGGAATTGCTGCCTTGATTACCTCAACAAGCTCAAGCGTCGTTTGGATGGGACGCTTTTCTCGCGTTTGTACAATGCGTCGTGCAATGCGTGAGGCAAATTTCTCGTCTCCGTAAATTCGAAGGATTCGGGCGAGGTCGGCTTCGTTGTAGGTGTTGATGACCTCTTGTGCAGTTGGAGTTTGTTTGCCCGGGTCCATTCGCATATCCAACGGGGCATCTTCGTGGTACGAAAAGCCTCGCTCTGGGATATCAAGCTGAGGAGAAGAAACACCAATGTCAAAGAGGAAACAGTCAACTCCGGGGACTTCTGCGGAGACGAGAAGTTCATCGAGGTCGCCAAAGTTTCCCTTAAGCGGTAAAAACTCCGCGTTTGGTACTTCTTGCTTCAGGCGAGCAGCTGCTGCTTGATGAGCCATTGCATCCTGGTCAATTCCAATGGAAAGACCGTCTGGAGCAATCAGCTTTGCCATCTCTACGGTGTGGCCCGCTCCTCCCAAGGTGCAGTCGCAAACAACTTCACCTGGCTTGGGGTCCAGCTCGCGCAGCACTTCTGCAAGCATTACTGGTTGGTGCCGATATTCGACTTTCAAGTTACCGTCTTCTACCTTCACGATCTTCTCGCCTCACTAGGCGCCAAAGATGAGGTCCTCGAGCGTTGCAACGCGGTCATCTGCCGAGAAGAGGCTGTTCCACTTGTTGGTGTTCCAAATCTCAAAGTGGTCGCCGTTACCGACAATAGTGACGTCGCGGTCAAGCTGGAGCTTCTCCCTAGCCTGTGGATCTGACTCGTCAATCTTTCCCAGAGCAACGCGGCCGGCCGAGTCAATGTCGACGGTTGTTGCTGCTGCGTTCAGTATGCGAAGTGCTGTGACGTCGTCGCGGTTCCTTGGGTTGAGGTTCAGACTTGCAATCCAAGCCTCATACGCCTCAGGTGAGTAGCCGTAAAGCGCGTCCTGTCGACGGAGCAAGATGACAACATCGCCAAGCTGCTTGCGCTGAGGTGCAGGAAGAGTCACGCGAATCTTGGAGTCCAGCGAGCGCTGATACTGACCTGTAAGCATGTCTCCCCCTTTCACGTTGGCGCCCCTTGCCGCGCGGGCTGTGTTTGTGTTGTGTGTGCGCGGCAACGCTTGGGCATAGTCCGTCGATTGAACGTGGAATAAATATAACTCATTCCGACACTTACACACACTAGAAAACACTTTCCAACACCAAGTATTTTTCTTATGGTCTAGCTGGGGTTTAACGTAGATGTGAATTGATAGAGCAAGACCACAATATGTAGTGTTTAAAAAAATCCGAACTACAAAAGAACGGATTTTCTTAGTCTTGGACTCAATTTATTAATTTTTTTATGAAGTAAAAATTTTTGAGGAAATTGTGGTGAACTCGTGGCGAAAATCACACGTTACTCAAACAAAACACCCACCTTGCTTTTACGCAGTCACCACTTTGCCCCACACCTGTCCCACGCTTGTCCAACACTTGCGTCAAGCGCGATTATTTGTCGGCGTGAACGTGAGCTCTTGGGTGAGCCTCAAGGTACACGTCTCTAATGTGCGACCTATCTACGTGCGTATAGAGCTGCGTGGTTGAAATATCAACGTGTCCCAAAAGCTCCTGCACCGAGCGAAGATCAGCACCACCCTCTAGAAGGTGTGTGGCAAAACTGTGGCGCAGTGTGTGAGGATGCAAACCTTCAATCCCCACTACCCTGCCGTAATTTGCCACTAGTTTATGTACCGACTGGCGAGAAATGCGTCCACCCCGAGCATTTACAAACACCTCAGACACCTGACCGTGCTTAAGCAAAAGCGAGCGAGCTTCATAAAGATATGTTTTAAGCGCACGATACGCAGAGCCCAGTACAGGAACTACACGCTCTTTAGAACCTTTACCAAAAACACGCAAGAGCTCGTCTTCTAAAAAGATTCCTCGTACCTCAAGATCGCAAAGCTCAGACACACGAAGACCGCATCCATACAACAACTCAAGTATGGCTCTATCGCGAATACCTAGAGGCGAATTAGGGAACGGCTGATCAAGCAGTTCTTCTGCCTTCTCTTGAGAAATAACATCAGGAAGCCTTTGAATTCTTGCTGCGGTAGGTAAATCTTCTGCTGGAGATGACTCACAAATTTGCTCAACAGCCATAAACTTGTGGAAGTTTCTAAGTGCCGCAGTGTGGCGCTCAACCGAAGCTGGAGCCATACCTAAATCTCTAAGAGAGCCTATGTACTCTTCAACATCTGAGCGAGTTACCTGGTTGGGCAAAGTAATTTTTTTGCCATTCAGCCAAAGCAAATAACCCTCTAAATCTCTGGTATAGGCATCAAGCGTATTTACAGAAAGACCTCGCTCAACAGCAACGTACGCTAAAAATTCTGTACGCGCCTGAGCGAGGTCCATACGTATTCTTCCCTAGTAAAAATCTGCTTAGAGAGACTGGTTTACATCATGACGGTCAACACCCTCATGATGAGCGATTGCTGCACGTGCAAACTCACGGAACAAAGGTGCAGGATGAGTTGGACGGCTCTTGAACTCTGGATGTGCCTGGCTTGCAACAAACCATGGGTGAACAGACTCTGGAAGCTCAATCATCTCTACAAGGCGATCATCTGGAGAAACACCAGAAACTACCAAACCGGCCTCAACAAGCTGATTACGGAATACGTTACTTACCTCGTAGCGGTGGCGGTGACGCTCGTAAACCAAGTTGTTGCCATATGCCTCATGGGCAAGAGTTCCCTCAACAACCTTGCAAGGATAAGAACCAAGGCGCATGGTACCGCCCTTGTCAGTAATATCCTCCTGATCAGGCATAAGATCAATGACAGGATATGGAGTATCTGGACCAAACTCTGCTGAATTTGCACCCTCCATGCCGCAGACGTCACGAGCAAACTCAGTAACAGCCATCTGCATACCAAGGCAAACACCAAGGTAAGGAATCTTGAGCTCACGAGCACGACGAATAGCAACCATCTTGCCCTCTACGCCGCGAAGACCAAAGCCGCCAGGAACCAAAATGCCGTCCGCACCAGCAAGCTCCTGCTCTACGTCTTCTTCTGTCAGCTCTTCACCATTTACCAGGCGGATATCAACGTGCCTGCCATAGAAAATACCAGAGTGGTGAAGTGCCTCAATAACAGAAAGATAGGCATCAGGCAGCTGCGTATACTTGCCGACAACATAAATTCTTGTTGCATCTTCAAGCGCATTTGCCTTATGCATAGCGGAAGTAAATGCTTCCCAGCTGCCAAGATCGCTTGGACGAACTTCAAGACCAAGACGCTCAAGTACCTTCTTGTCAAATCCCTGTGCTGCCAGGTGTGCTGGAACGTCGTAAATTGAAGGCAAATCGTTGTTTTCAAAAACGCAATCTGCATCAACGTCGCAGAAATTAGCGATTTTCTCGCGAATAGATTCATCCACAGAATGGCTAGAACGGCACACGATAAAGTCTGGCTGAATACCAAGAGAACGGAGCTCTTTTACGGAGTGCTGCGTAGGCTTAGTCTTGACTTCATGAGCAGCAGCAATATAAGGAACAAGGCTCACGTGAATAATAGCAACGTTGCTTGCGCCACGCTCTTTTCTAAACTGGCGAATTGCCTCAACAAAAGGCTGAGACTCAATATCACCAATAGTGCCACCAAGCTCTGTGATGACTACATCAGCATTAGTAACCTCTTCAATGCGAGCAAAACGAGCCTTAATTGCATCGGTTACATGAGGAATTACCTGAACTGTACCGCCAAGGAAGTCTCCAGCGCGCTCACGCTGAATCAAAGACTGATAAATGAGGCCAGTGGTGAAGTTAGACTCCCTGGTAAGATTCTCGTCAATAAAGCGCTCATAATGACCAAGGTCAAGGTCAGTCTCTTTACCGTCCTCAGTGACAAAAACCTCACCATGCTGGAAAGGACTCATAGTGCCTGGGTCAACATTGAGATATGGGTCAGCTTTTTGCATCATGACCTTATAGCCACGAGCCTTAAGAAGTCGGCCGAGAGATGCAGCAGTGATTCCTTTTCCAAGAGAGGAAACAACGCCACCCGTTACAAATATGTGCTTGGTCATGGATTACTCCCGTAGGTAAGATTAGCCAATTACATTTCTACGGGTCTTTATATTATTCCGCTTTAAGGCCCATAGTGTCGAGAAATTTAATCTCCAAACAAATACATTGTTATGTCCATGTAGTTCTGAAAAATCTAGCGAGCTTCTGAAAGCAGCTCATGCGCGTGAGCCAAAGAAGCCTCAGTTATAGAGCCTGAAAGCATGCGTGCAATCTCTTCTTCTCTCTGAGTACCAGAAACCTCTGTAAGAGAAGTTATAGGGAGCGCGTTATGTTCTTCTGTCTTTGAGACTACATACTGTTTAGAGGCCATAACAGCAACCTGTGGCAGGTGAGTTACCACAATCACCTGATGTGTTTTAGCAAGCTGCGCTAAAACCTCTGCAAGAGCAACGGCAGTAGCTCCACCAACGCCAGCGTCAACCTCATCAAATACAAGCGTATCGCAGACGTCAGACTCTCCCAGAACCACTTTACATGCGAGCATGACACGAGAAACCTCACCACCAGAGGCAATCTTTCTAAGCGGACGAGCAGTCATCTGAGCTGAAGGCTTATACATAAGCTCAATCTTTGTAGAGCCAACTTTATTCCACTGCTCAAAAGGAAGATCTTCAAAGTTCAATTCAATCTGAGCTGAACCCATCTGCAGATGACTCATTTGCTTAGTAACAGCATCACAAAGTTTTGGAGCTGCAGCAACACGAACCTTTTTAAGTGCCTGAGCCTTTACGGTAAGAGTTTCTTTTGCTTTATCTACTTCTGCCTGTGCCTCACGGACAAGCTTTTCTGTGTCTCTTGTAACCTCAAGAAGATTTTGAGCTGCCTGGTATTTCTTAAATACGTCTTTCATGCCAGGGCCATACGTTCTCATAAGACCCTGAAGACGAGCCATACGACTTTGCATCTCTTCAAGAGCTTCTTCATCAAAATCGAGAGATCCAACATAGCTTCTGAGCTCTGAAGAAACATCCTCAATCTCTATAAGTGCACTTGAAAGAGACTCTGCATAGTTACCTAGCGTAGCATCAAACGTTGCAGCACTTTGAAGCATCTGAACTGCATCAGAGAGAGAATCAATAACGCCCTCATCTCCTGAGAGCAACTCATGTGTTCCTCCTGCAGCTTGAAGAAGAGCCTCTGCGTGCTCAAACCGAGGAAGTTGCTCTTCTAAGTCTTCTAGCTCCCCTTCTTTAGGAGAGACCTCATCAATTCTTTGAACAAGAAATGCCGCTTCATCAATCTTTGCATTGCTAGACTGGCTTACTTCAATAACTCGTTGAAGTTCAGCGATTGCAGCATGGTAAGCATGAAGAGCGTCTACATACTCTGTCTGGCAAGATTGAATATCTGATCCAATCCATGCATCCAACATGCTGACATGGTTCTTTACGTCAAGCAGCCTTTGATGTTCATGTTGACCGCACAGATCAATTGATGTTCCAATACCTCCGGCCAGCTCTTTAACTGATGCCATGTGGCCATCAATCTCTACCCTGCCTCTACCATCAGCAGAGACTTTTCTAGAGACAACAATGCCCTCTTGATCTTCTGGCGAGGTAAAAAAGCGTGCCTCAACCCTAAGAGCGTCTGTTCCTTCTCTTACTGCAGAAGCATCCGCGCGCTCTCCTACTAAGAGTTTAATGGAAGATAAAAGAGCGGTTTTACCAGCACCTGTCTCTCCTGTTAAAACAGTTAAACCTGAGGCGGGAGCGAGAGAAGCATCTTCAATAAGTGCGACATTTTGCACACGAAGTTCATCAAGCATATGCGACCTGCTTACTGACCAGTTTTACCGTAAAATACGCGAGAAACTGAACGATAGAAACTATCAGCGCTTCTATCAAGCAGAATGATATCTCCTGGTCCACGGCTAATACGAGCTTTGGTAGCCACACCCTCTTCTGGATGCTTAATGTTTTGCCCATCAGAGAAGAAGTGACATGTCGCTGGTCTATCTTTTGACATGGTAATTTCAACCACATCAGAAGGAGAGGTAAGGAATGCACGAGCCAAAATAGTATGTGGTGCGATTGGCACACAAACCATTCCCGAGAACTCTGGCGTAACAATAGGACCACCAGCAGCAAGAGCATAGCCGGTGGATCCAGTTGCCGTACTAACAACAAAACCATCACCGCGAAGCTTATCAATATGGTTGCCTGATACAGAAACCGTAAACTCAACCATATCGCCTGCTCCACCTCTGGAAACTGCAAAATCATTGAGCGAGAAGGTCTTCTCGACGTAAGTTTCTCCAGTTGGAAGCTCATATTCTGTTTCTATTGCAAGCGTTGCTCTTCTAGAAACGTGGAGCTCTCCTGCAAGAGCATCAGCTACCATCTCAATCATTTGATGAGGAGTTGCACTGGTTAAAAAGCCAAGGTGACCATAAGAGATGCCCAAAATTGGAATTTCAGAATACTCAACAATTTTGGCGGCCCTCAGAAGCGTTCCATCTCCACCAAGAGAAATAACAAGCTGGCAATCAGAACAGTCTACAACTTTATCTGGGAACAGCTTTTTATCGTGTGCCCACTGGACATCACAGCCCTGCTCAAAGAGCCATTCTTCAAGTTCACGTGCACCAGAAACAGCAACTTCTCTTGAATAATTTGGAACAAGAAGTACCTTCACGCAAACCACTCTCCCGATTTTGCTTGATTGCACAACTGAAACAGTTAACACGTCTGATTCGATGTACTTAGTATACCTAAAAAACTACGAACAATACTACAAAATAGAACATTCGTTCTATTTCACTATTTCTACAGAATGACTCGATACCACTGAAGCAAGATCTAAATCAAACGAACCTGCCTCAAGCTGACCAAACAGTAAATATTCCACGTTACCCTTAGCGCCGTGAATAGGACTTTCACACGCGCCCAAAGGACCCATATGAGCTTCCTTAAACGCATCGGAAACCTTTTGCAGCGTTTGCAGACGCACGGAGGCATCAGTCACAATACCGCCCTCACCCACTTCTTCCCTCTTAGCTTCAAACTGCGGTTTGACCAGCGTAACAAAGGCTCCTTCAGGAGCTAGAACGTCTAAAACAGAAGGAAGAATTGACAAGATTGATGTGAACGACACGTCACACACAGCAACATCAAAAACGTGCGAGTAGCCCATTTCTGGCAGAGACGTAATATTTGTACGTTCGAGCAGTTCAACCCTGCTGTCGTTTCTCAACGACCAATCAAACTGTGCATAGCCAACATCAACCGAAGTAACCGAAGCAGCTCCATTTTGAAGCAGGCAATCGGTAAAACCGCCAGTTGAACAGCCAATATCTAAACATTTTTTCTGTTGAACCGTAAAATCAAAAACTTCAAAGGCACGCTCGAGCTTAAGTCCGCCTCGGCTCACGTATGGAATAGCGCCCTTTACGTGCAGAAACAATCCTTCAGGAACAAGCTCTCCTGCTGAAGTTAATCTTCTGTCGCGCGTAGAAACATCACCCGCAAGAATTGCGCGTAATGCAGCTTGAGTGTCCTTGAAAAATCCTTGCCTAACCAGCTCTTTATCGAGCCTTTGGCGAGAAATGCGTTGAGCCACTAGTGCTCATCGCTTTCTGAAACCGCGTCATCAGACGACGTTTCATCTGCAGCTGAAGCCTCAACCTGCTCAGAAGAAGCCTGCTCACCAGTGGTAGCTGCTGCGCCAGTTGCGTCAGCTGCATCCCCTGCTGCCTGAGCCTGAACCAGACGCTCTTCCTCTTCCGGCGTAAACTCTGTGGTGTCAACCATGTTGACAGCCTTGGAACCTAGAGCAATTGCCTCATCAAAGAGGTCAAGAGAATGCTCCAGTGAGACGTTCTTATCGCGAACTTGATCAACAATCGAATCAAGCCTTGCGGTTATCTGGTCAAAGCTCTGATATTCAGACGTATCGATTTTTGCCATGGCTACTCTGCATCTTCCACAGAGCTTACTGGCTCTTCTTCAGAATTGTCCTGCTCAGCAGTCTGCTTGTGGCACAGAGAATAAATGTCTTCTCCAGCCTCAATATCATCAACAATACGGCCGAGAACACCGTTAATAAAGCGAGGAGAATCGTCACCACAGTAGGCGCGAGCAAGGTCAACTACCTCGTTAATAGCAATAGCAACGTCAACCTCTGGAACCTCCAGAATCTCGTAGAGAGAAATTCTTAGAAGATTGCGGTCAACAGAAGGCATGCGATCAATTGCCCAGTCTTTTGAGTAAGCAGCAATAATGTCATCAAGATCATCTCTGATGCCATCTGCTCCTACTGCCAGTGACTGCGCATACTCATCAAGAGGTCCCTCGGAGAGCGTGTAGTCTCCGTCGAGGACCTCAAGAACGCTGCGATTAGTGGCTTCGGCCTGGAACAAAAGCTGTAGTGCTTGGCTACGGGCGCGGGTACGTCCAAAAAACTTAACGCTCAAGCCTACTCCTTAGGAAAAACAAGGCTGTCAATGTAAACATCAACGGAAGCAATGCTGACGCCAATCTGCTCATTTACAGCAGTTGCAACAGCAAGCCTTACCTCAGATGCAAGCTTTGTAAAAGGATAGCCATAGAAAACGGTGAGGTGAACTCCAAGATGGAGCTGACCATTCTCTACGCCTGCCTCTACAGCTTTCTCTGGAGCAAGGCTTCTGCTGGTAAAGACGTTAATAAGGTTGGATGCCAGGGTATCGTTTCCGCCAACGGAGGCAACACCTTCAACACTTCCAGCTGCGCCGGAGACAACCGTTGAAATTACATCTTTTGAGATGCCGATGCCTGCTATACGAAGCTCTGTTTCAGCCATGTCTACCCCCTAAAAAAGACAAACTGTCTTTGAAATAATTACTCAATACTGTTGGGTGCCAATGAACCCAAAGAGAATGCATTAAACGCGAGAAACAAACTTGCCGTCGCGAGTGTCAACCTTAATGCGCTCACCCTGGTTCAGATACATTGGAACCTGAAGAGTTGCACCAGTCTCAATAGTTGCTGGCTTAGTACCACCCTGAACAGTGTCACCCTTAAAGCCTGGGTCGGTCTCAGTGATCTCTGCCTCAATGAACATTGGAGGCTCAACGCCAAGAAGCTCAGTGTCTGCGTAGAGAAGCTGTGCGTTATCGTTCTCCTTGAACCAGACGCTCTTCTCGCCAATGAAATCAGCAGGAACGGCTACCTGATCGTAAGTCTCATTGTCCATGAAGTAGAAGGACTCACCGTCGTTGTAGAGGTACTGCATCTCTTTGGTGAGCAGAAGAACGTTCTCAAACTTGGTGCCAGCGTTGCAGGTCTGATCAATAACGCGGCCAGAACGAAGGTCACGAATCTTATAGCGGACAAAAGCGCCGCCCTTACCTGGCTTTACATGCTGGAACTCAACGATGGTGTAGTACTTATCGTTAATCTTAAGGCCAAGGCCGTTCTTAAAATCTGCGGTGCTGATAGTTGCCACGTCTAACTCTTTTCACTCGATAAAGTCGCGAGAAGAACGTGAATTTTCAAACTACCCGCGACACGTATATGCATGTTGGATTTTATCAGTTTCACGCCTTCCGTGCTGGCGGCTCTTGTGAAAATGCAAAATTTGCTTACTTCTTTTTAATAAAACTCTCTTTAATAAGGCGAGGAAGCTGTGGGATTGCCATAAGTCCGTGCTTAAAGACAAACCAGAAGTTTGGAGAACGTACGAGTTTCTCCTCCCCTATATAGGCGCGAATTGCCCTCAGTGTTGCCTTGTTGTCTCGCGTAGAAAACGAGTAGTTACCATTGCTTTTAGTAAAGATAGCAAAGCGAGAAATGCTTTTGGTGCGTCCCATGACGGAAGCAGCCACATGATCAATCTGATCCCAAGGAATTTGAATGTAATCTTCGGGATTTTTCTGGTTGTAGAACTCAAAGGCCTTATTGCCAATAAGGATATCGCCATACGTAGCTAGCCCATGAAATGACGTTGCCTTTGCGGTGAAATCAACTGTGCTGTTTTGAGACTGAGCCATACAATCCTTTCAAAAATGGGTCGCACCCATTATAGAGCGCGACCCATATTTGTGCGTAGTTGAGTACTAATGCGTACTCCTACTCATTACATAAAGCCAAGAAGTCGACCAATAATACCAACGGCAAAGAGAGCCAGGATGATGGCAATTGGAGAAACCTTCTTCTTAAGCAGTGAGCAGCAAAGCAGTGTCAGACCAACAGCGGCAAGTCCAGGAATGAGCGAATCAAGGTTGGACTGAAGTGTAGTTACCTTCACTGGATCAAGACCGTTTGGTCCAAGAGCAGAGTAGAGCTTTAATGCTTGATACATTCCGTCTACTCCTGAAGGAAGGCTAGTCCAGTCAATGTAAGCGCCTGCCTGCTGAGGAATCGTAGAAACAACTGGGGTAAATGAAATAGAAACCCAGCGCTGTACCAGGGCGCCAATGATAAACATACCAAGAATAGAAGCGCCCTCAGTAATCTTGCCCAGCATGCCGCCAGAAAGATCGGAAGAGATTGAGGCACCTGCCTTGTAGCCAAACTCCTGGGTGTACCACAGGAAGGAAAGGCGGATGACGTTCCACAGAACAAAGAAGAGAATAGGGCCAAGTGCAGAACCACCAGCGGCAATAGATGCGCCGAGTGCTCCAAGAATTGGACGGACAGTAAACCAGAAGACTGGGTCACCAACACCGGCCAGAGGGCCCATCATGCCTACCTTAACGCCCTGAATTGCAACATCGTCAATAGGCTCACCGTTAGCACGTCCCTCTTCCAGTGCAAGGGTAACGCCCATGACTGGTGCAGAAACATAAGGGTGAGTGTTGTAGAACTCAAGGTGGCGCTTAAGAGCTGCTACCTGATCTTCTTTGTTTGGATAAAGCTTTTTGATGGCTGGAATCATTGAGAATGCCCAACCACCGTTCTGCATACGCTCGTAGTTCCAAGAACCCTGAAGGAACTGATGACGAAGAGCAACAGACATGCGGTCTTTCTTAGAAAGCTGAATCTTATTCTCCATTAGTTTCACGCTCCTTCAGAATTAGTAGTTGTCAATAATATCGCCGAGCGGATCACCAGATCCGCCACCTGCGCCGCCACCCTGCTTAGCAAGGTCTTTAAGACCAATGTAGAGAATAGCAAGGCAAACACCAATAACACCAAGAGCAATAAGAGTGAGCTGGTTAATAGCAGCAAAGACAAAGCCAAGAGCAAAGAACGGCCAAACCTCACGAGTAGCCATCATGTTAATGACCATTGCGTAACCAACAGCAGCAACCATGCCGCCGCCAACTGCCATACCGCCAGTGAGCCACTTAGGCATTGCGTTTAGAGCATCAGTGACAATAGCTGGGTCAATGAAGCAAAGAGCAGCTGCAGGAACAGCAATACGTGCGCCCTGCATGAGGATAGCTACAATGTGCCAACGCTCGATTGCAGCAAAATCGCCCTTCTCGGCAGCTGCGTCCATTGCGTGGACAATACCAGTTGCAATAGTACGAGCAATCATGGTGAGGAACAGGCCTGCTACGGACAGAGGAATTGCAAGTGCAATAGAGGTGTTAATAGCAGCGGTGGTGTCAGTGTCTCCGCCGTTAAGTGCCAAAACCATAATGATTGCAGATGCGACAGATGCCAAAGCTGCGTCTGGTGCAACTGCAGCTCCGATGTTTGCCCAACCAAGAGCAATCATCTGAAGAGAACCGCCGAGGATAATTCCCTCAGCAGGGTGACCAGTCACAAGGCCAATCAGTGAGCAAGCAACCAGGGGCTGGTGGAACTCCCACTGGTCAAGAATACCTTCCATGCCAGCGAGAAGAGCAACAATTACGACAAGCAGTATTGTGATAGGTGTCATTTCTACCTCCTTCTAGTTACTTACGGGCGCCAAGCTCAGACTTAGCTTTTTTAAGCATTGCCTCAAAGTTCTCTGCGCTGTCTGCAGGAACCTTACGAACATCAAACGTTGTACCGCACTCGCGGATAGCTTCAAGAGTCTTTACATCGTCCTCATCCATAGCAACTGCGTTGGTAACAACAACTTTGCCAACAGAATGAGCCATAGAACCAAGGTTTGCTTCCTTGATTTCTACGCCACCCTCAATAGCACGAAGCATATCTTGAGGAGTCTCAAACAGAAGCATTGCCTTGGTATTGCCAAAACGAGTGTCGTGAGCAATCTCAATAATCTTCTTAATAGGAACAACGTGGACATGTACTCCTGGAGGAGCTGCCTGAATAATCATGGTCTTGCGGAGCTCATCTTGAGCAACACCGTCAGAGCAGACAATAATGCGATCTGGCTTGGTCATCTTTGTCCACGTAGTTGCAACCTGACCATGCAGAAGACGGGTATCAATACGAGCAAGAACAATCTTAAGCTTGCCATCACCAATAACAGTACCCGCAGGAATTGCACCCTGAGGTGCTGCTGGAGCAGCAGGAACATCAGTAGGTGTTGCCTCTTGTGGCTCAAGCTCTTCTGGCTTAATCTTTACGCCCATACGAGCTTCAGAGTAAATCTCTTTTGCTACCTCAGCCGCAGTATCTACGCCAAGACGAGAGCCATAAGCTGCAATAAGCATTGGGAGGTTAAGGCCAGTAACAGCAACCCAATCCTCTTTACCCTCTTCCTCAAGAACGCGAGAAATCTGGTTAAAGGGGGTGCCACCCCATAGGTCAACCAAGAACAAGACATGCTCTTGATCTTCAAGCGTGGCAATTGCGTCGAGAATCTTCTGATGCAGGTCATCTGGGCCCATATCAGGAGTAAGCGTTACAGCTACAACGCCTTCCTGTGGTCCAAAAATCATGCCGCCAGAATCTTTGATGCCCTCGGCAAATTTGCCATGGCTGGCTAGAACGATACTAACCACTTCTACCTCCTTCTTTTCCACCTAATAAAACAAATGAAACTGTAAACATAACAATGAAAATAACATTTACTTTTCTGATTTTATTACATATATCTGAAGCGTGTCTTCACTAACCTAACTCTTTTTAGATTTTTTAGGTTTTATAAGCCAATTTTAGGGCGAGAAGACCTTCTCGCCCTAAAGGTGAACAAAAAATGCGGCCAGAAACCTAAAGCTTCTGGCCGTAAGAATTCTGTATATCGCGTCTAGTTAGCAGCCAACAGACACAAGGTCGTGTGTGGACTGAGTAAAGACATCGTAGCCGTCCTCAGTAACAACGCCAAAGTCCTCAAGACGGATACCAAACTTGCCAGGCAGGTAAATGCCAGGCTCATCGGTAACAACAGAACCTGCTGCAATAACCTTGTTCCAGCGAGGGTTGAAGAATGGACGCTCGTGAATCTCAACGCCAACACCGTGGCCAAGGCCATGGCCAAAGTACTCACCGTAGCCAGCCTCAGAGATAACCTTAACTGCAAGGTTATGAATATCAGAACCAGTGACACCTGCATGAATAGCTGCCGCGCAAGTTTCGTTTGCCTTGCGGACAACGTCAAAGACGTGCTGCTGCTCCTCGGAAGGTGCGCCAACAACAACAGTACGGGTCATGTCTGAGTGGTAATCCAGGTAGCCTGCGCCATAGTCCATAACAATCATGTCGCCTGTCTGAACCACGCGCTCACCTGGCTGTGCGTGAGGATTAGCACCGTTAGGGCCAGAAGCAATGATGGAATCAAAGGACAGAGCATCTGCGCCGTTGGAGAGCATATAGTTCTCAAGCTCTGCGCGGATCTGCTGTTCAGTGAGGCCTGGCTTAATGTACTCGCAGATGTGGAGGAACGCCTTGTCAGTAATTGACTGAGCGTGCTTCATAAGCTCAATCTCAGCTGGGTCTTTAACAATACGCAGCTCAGCAATATCACCATGCATGCGTGGAAGCAAAGCAGCAACAGAACGATCACGCAATGCCTGCTCAAGACCATCAAAGAACGCAAGATCAACGGTGTCCTCAATAGCAACTACGCGAGCACGAGCCTCAGCAATATGAGCGGCAACCCACTCGGTAGGAGTAGCGACTTCCTGGTCAAACTTCCATGGAGAATCAGCACCAAGGCGCTCCAGGAATGTGTTGTAGTAACGAGAGTCAGTGTGCATGAAGAGCCCATCCTGCGTAATAAATGCAGTATGTGCCTGCTCAAAGTCAAAGACACGCTCAGCGTCAGTCAACCAACGAAGGTCTGGGTTGTGACGTAGAACAACAGCGTCGTAACCCCTCTGAGCCATTACCTCGCGAAAGCGCGCAACGCGCTTTGCTGCTGCCTGTAAATCTGCCATTTCAAATCCCTTCTCGAGATGTTTACAACAAAGAGTTGCACCTAGTGGAGCCGCATCAGCAAACAGGCTCCTTACTGCAAGATGCGGCGCTTTAATGCGAAGCGTGAGCCTCACACCAAGCGCGGGCATGCTCGGCGAGAAGTTCCTCGTCGACCGATGCTAATCTTACCCTTCCAATAGACATTGGAATCGGCAACATAAAACGATTAGTAGAATGGAAACATTCTTGTTTGAGCGCTTCGATAAGCTGCTCAGAAGTAATGTCACAGGTAACAAAACCAATATTCAAGCGCTCAAGAATCTCGTCTTGGGCAAGCATATCGTCAAAAGAAAGCGCCTCTTTAGCTACTGCAATTCTTGCCGAGAAACGCAGTGCGTCTGCATAAAGTGCAGAAAGAGGCTGATCAGCTGGGATGAGCGGGCGAAGTGCCTCCACAAAAACCCAACCGTAAGGGACAGACTGCTGAATAGCAATAGCGGAAGAATCAGAGAGACGGCCACGGGTCTTAGTAGACTCTGCCAGCTGCTCTGCAACTATATCGGCAACTCCAGAGGAGAGGTTATCTGCTCTATCCCAAATGCGTCCAAACTCCGCCTCGTTATCAGACATAGCCGTTGCAACCATACATACCTGGGCAACCTTAGCGCTGTCATCGCAAAGATCCATAACCTCAAGATCTGCAAAGCAGAAACGAGCACAAGGCTTAGTGGTAACAAGACGCTGATGCTCAGCGTCAGTATCAAGCGCGCGAGGAGTAATGGACGAGACAATAACAGCTGCTAGATCAAGCGGAACAGTAGCAAGGGAGACTCCCCCACACCACTTGTTTGCCACGTGGTTAGCAAGAGAAATGACGCCCTCGTGGCCCACGGCAACTACTAAATCATCAGCTGTCAGGTGCATTTCTGCCAAAGCAGACAATACCTGTGCCTCAGTTGCCACGGTAGTTGCTGCCTTGCCATCTTCTACATCTACACGTGTGACGAGAAAACCGATGGTGGTGAGGTCTCTACGCAGCAGCTCAGCAAGGTCTTCGTCTGCCTGATTGCTGACAAGAAAAGCACAGCGATGAGGCCTTCCTACTGCGGTTCTGAGCTCAGTACCAAAGTTTGAAAGAACGCCTGCACCAGAACGAAGTGCAATAGAGCCACCAGGAATAGAAACCCACTGTTTAATCTGAACAGGTGGCAATTCCTCTTCGAGCTCAGCCTGGACATTGTCACTCATAGAAGACCTCTTTCCCAAAGCAGCTTGCCAGAATCAATGGCTACCTGCTCAAACGTTTTCTCACGAATATCAATAGTAATATCAGCAGCAGCCTCATAACGCGGGCGCAGGCGTCTATAGAGCTGAGTAGCGTTTTCAAAGCTTCCCAAATCAGGACGCCTATCCGTGCGCTGAATTTGACGAAGCGAGTCAGAAAGATCACCGTCGAGAAACACGATGACTCCCATCTCACGCATAAGCGCAAGATTGACGTCCTTCTCGACAATTCCACCGCCACAGCTTACGAGCAGTGACTTCTTAGACTTAAGCGTGTGCAAAACCTCAGTTTCTGCCTGCCTAAAAAGCTCTTCACCGTCATCTTCGTAGATTTCTGCCAGTGATTTACCTGCTATACGCTCTGCTAGGCGATCGGTGTCAACATAACGGCGGTGAAACAGCTCGCCCAAATTACGTGCGAGCGTAGACTTTCCGGCACCCAGAAAGCCTACAAAAAAGATATGATCACAGCCCTCATGTACAACGTATCTTGAATCGCGAAGCTCCATACTCCTCCAGCCTTTCAAGATGATTCTATCATCGAGTTGGAGCAAGTAAACTAAAGCCGTCTTGTTATGACGTAAAAGTTACATTTTTTAAAATGCGGCGCTCGACGTGACGAATGATATTGGTGTACCAAAGATCCTCATTGGACTGCGGCTTTACTAAAATAGTTGAAACACCAGCCAAATTACCTGCAATAACATCGGTAAAAATCTGGTCTCCCACCATCACGGTTTGCTTTTTAGTTGCCGAGAAACGCTTCATAGCAGCAGTTAGCGCGCGAGGAAGCGGCTTACACGCAAAGCCCTCTCCTTCAATTCCCAGCTCGTGAGCGCTACGCTGGACCTCATTGAGATGAATGTTATTGGAGATGAGGCAGAGCGTTAATCCAGCCGCATGAGCCTTCTCAAACCAAGCAGAAATCTCTGGCGGCACCATCTTGGTGTCTCGGGGTACACAGGTATTATCGCGATCTAGGAGCACAAGTTTAATCCCCTGCTGAACCAAATCCTCTATTGAGATGTATTCAACAGCAGAAACGTATTGTGTTGCTTTGATTAAACTCATGCCACACCAGCTATTGCTTACTGGCGGCTTCACGCTCGCGTGCGTTTTCAATAGCCTGCTGATGTTCGTCGTACGTCTCTGAGAAGACGTGCTCATCCGAGGTAATCCAGAAGTAGTAATAATTGGTTGCTGCTGGATCCATAGCCGCCTTAATAGAGGCATAACCTGGGGAGCAAATAGGCGTAGGAGTCAAACCCTTAAACGCATATGTGTTGTATGGGTCGCTTGTCATTGAGCTGAGCTCTTCTGCAGTAGCTTCCCTACCCAGGGAATAAGCAAGAGTTGCGTCACTCTGCAGGTACATATCATCGTACAGGCGGTTGTAGAAGACAGATGCAACCTTAGGACGGTCATCATCAGTCAGGGCTTCTCGCTCAATGATAGAAGCCATGATAATGATTTGCTCGTTAGTAAGATTCAAGTTGTAACGCTTATTAAGCGTAATGCGAGCGGCATCCAGGTTAAGATCAGCTGTCTCTGTCTCAAACTGATCAAGCATGGCACGAATGACCGTATCGGCAGTTACATTGCTTTCTGTAAAGGTATAGGTCTTGGGGAACAAGTAGCCCTCAAGAGAATCGTTAGCGTCTACCGCACCAGCAAGGAACGGATAGTCAGCAACATAATTGGATGCTTTTGCCTGATTCAAGAAATCATCGCGAGAAATACCAAAGTAGTCCTGAACCAAATCAGCAACCTGAGAAACGGTATAACCTTCTGGTACGACAAAGCCACTACCAGGAGCATTAGGGCCAGAAATAAGCAGATGAACGATGTCTGCTGGCTTGGTACCAGTGGTAATAACATAGATACCGCTCTTGATTTTCTGCTCAGCATCCTGACGCTTTACCTGGTTTAAAAACTCGCTCTTAGTTGCAATAATCTTGTTCTCAAAAAGAATCTTTGCGACTTCCTGCGCACCAGCACCATCTGGAATAGTAACGGTAACTTGCTGACCTGCGGTAATTTCTTGTGTATCGGAATTAGCGCGAGAAAGCTCTGGAAGCGCTACTTTCCATACAAAGATGCCAAGGGCCGCAACCATAATAAAAGCGATAAGTGCCGCAAAAATACGAGAACGCTTTGAAGCCTTCTTATCTCTATGCTTTACCTGCTTGTTCTTTGCCATATGAGTGACTTGAGCGCTTCTTGAAGAAAGCTTGCCACCGGTAAGTGCAGGCAGCGATCCTGTAGCCTCAACTGAAGGCTGCGTGATCTGTTCCTGCTGAGCCTGCTCTTCCTGAGCCTGTCCTTCTGGTACAGGAGAAGAAAAATGTGCGCCCTGACGACGCGGAGAAGAACCATTTGATAGGGTGGGCATTTAGTCTCCCTTATTCATCTGTGCATCAAGCCATGATTGCAAAAAGAGCGAGGCAGCAACCATGTCAACTTTTCCACGCATGGCTTTTTCAGATAAACCTTGCGCTCGAAGAATCTTCTTTGCTTCCGCAGAAGAAAGTCTTTCGTCAGTAAATTCTAATGGAAGTTGGCAGTTCTTCGCAATTTGCTCAGCTTGAGCGGTAATTTTTTGGGCCTGTGGTCCATCTTCGCCGGCGAGCGTTTTAGGACGACCACATAAAAGCAGCTCTGGCTCCCAATCTTCAAGCACAGCTTTAAACGTGCGTGCATGTGAGAGTACCTCTTGCGCAGGTAGCACGCAAACAGGTGACGCAATAGCACCATCGGGGTCACTTACAGCAACCCCGATGCGAACTTCACCAATATCTAAAGCTAAAACGCGCAAACGTTACGCACCAAGCTTTGTTCTTGCAGCCTCAAGCGCTGCGTCAATTCCTGCAGCATTTGAACCGCCTGCCTGCGCCATTGCTGGCTTACCGCCACCACGGCCACCAACAAGCTCTGCAATCTCTTTGACAATGTCTCCTGCCGAGAAGCCCGCTGCAACTGCAGAATCAGTGGCACCTGCAAGCAGGGAAACCTTACCGTCAGCGGTTGCGGATGCAATGACGCAAGCAACAGGCTGGCCGTCAGATGCATCGCGGATGCCGTCCCATGCGGAGCGGAGTTCTTTGCCAGAAAGGCCCTCAAGCTTAGCAATTACACAGCTATAGCCATTAAGCTGAACGGCAGACTTAAGTGCTTCTGCTACCTGATTGCTACCTGCTCCAGTTAGAGCAGCCTCAAGCTTATGGTTTGCAGTGCGAAGATCTTGCTGCAGCTGCTCAACGCGGTCTGCAACAGCAGAAGGACGAACCTTCAAAGCTGCGGCAACCTCATCAAGTTGAGACAGGCGCTCATCAACGTACTCGATAGCGCCCATAGAAGTTACCGCCTCAATACGCCTTGAGTTAGAACCAACGGAGCTCTCAGAAATAATCTTGAAGAGGCCAAGGTCTGCTGTGTTACGTGCGTGAGTACCACCGCAGAGCTCACGAGAAAATGGAGTGTCTTCTGCACCAGCAGAGACAACGCGTACGACATCACCGTACTTCTCGCCAAAGAGTGCAACAGCACCAGCGGCCTTTGCATCCTCAATGCTCATAATCTGAGTAACAACAGGCTTAGCGGCAAAAATCTCTGCGTTTACCATGCCCTCAATGCGATCAAGCTCATCTTTGGTAAGAGCCTCAAAGTGCGTAAAGTCGAAGCGCATACGATCTGGAGCAACAAGAGAACCAGCCTGGTTAACGTGGTCGCCCAAAACCTTCTTAAGTGCAGCGTCAAGCAGGTGAGTTGCCGTGTGGTTGCGGCGGATAAGTTCACGACGACCAGCGTCGATAGTTGCGGTGACAGAATCACCAACGGAGATGGTGCCCTCCTCTACCACGCCAACGTGGGACTCAAGTCCGCCGTCGCGGTGCTTGGTATCAGTGACGTGAACGTAGAGACCAGGAGCTGTCAGCTTGCCAGTGTCCCCTACCTGGCCGCCCATCTCTGCATAGAAAGGTGTACGGTCAAGCACAACCTCAACCTCAGAGCCAGCAGAAGCGGATTCAACCTCCTGTCCGTCCTGAACAAGAGCAACAACACGAACGCCGGAGAGCTCGTTGTTGTCGTAGCCGTCAAAGACGGTCTCATCAAGGCGGTCAGAGAGTGCAACCCAAATGCTCTGAGCGTTACCCCAGGCATCGCGGTTAGCAGACGCACGAGCGCGCTCACGCTGCTCAGTCATTGCAGCATCAAAGGCGTTCATGTCAACAACGTGACCTGCATTTGCAGCAATCTCACGAGTAAGATCAATAGGGAATCCGTAGGTATCGTGCAGAAGGAATGCAACCTCACCAGAAAGCTGTGCGCCATCCTCTAGCTGCTCAAGCTCTGCAGTGAGTTTAGACTCGCCTGCGTCAAGCGTAGCGCCAAAGCGCTCCTCTTCTGCGGTCAGAATGCCGTCGATAAGAGCGCTCTTCTCGACAAGCTCTGGATATTCTGCGCCAAGCAGAACAGCAACCTCATGTGCATACTCTGCCATGAAAGTGCCCTGAATGCCCAGTAAGCGGCCGTGGTAGACAGCGCGACGGAGCAGGCGGCGAAGGATGTAGCTTCTGCCCTCATTACCAGGGAGAATACCGTCGCCAATCATAAAGGTAACTGCACGGGAGTGGTCTGCAAGAATGCGCAAGCTGCGGTCAATCACGTCAGTTGAGTGATACTTTTTACCAGAGAGTTTCTCGCCCAAAGAAATGAGGGAACGCATGATGTCACCCTCGTAGTTGGTGCCCTCATGCTGCATGATAGCTGCAATGCGCTCAAGGCCCATGCCAGTATCGATGTTGCGGTGAGGAAGCTCAGGTAGAGAACCATCTTCCTGGCGGTCAAACTGAGTAAAGACGAGGTTCCAGAACTCAAGGTAGCGGTCACCGTCATCTCCAGGAGCTTCTCCCTCAAACTCAGGACCCTGGTCAAAGTAAATCTCAGAGCAAGGACCACAAGGACCAGTTGGGCCAGCTGCCCAGAAGTTGTCCTCCTCGCCCAGACGGGTGATGTGGTCTTCTGCTACGCCAAGAGACTTCCAGATCTCAATTGCCTCATCGTCGTCAGTAAAAACAGTAAAGTACAGGCGATCAAGAGGCAGGCCAAGGTGCTCTGGAGAAGAAATAAACTCCATTGCCCAGGTGCATGCATCGCGCTTGGTGTAACCGCCAAAGGAGAAGTTACCCAGCATCTCAAAGAATGAGAGATGGCGAGAGTCGCCAATGTTGTCAATATCGTTAGTACGAAGGCACTTCTGGCAGGAAGTTGCGCCAATCTCCTTCATAGTCTTGATGCCCTGGTAATATTCCTTGAACTGGTTCATGCCAGCATTAGCAAGAAGCAGCGAAGGATCAGAAGGCACCAGAGATGAAGAAGGATAGCGCTTGCAACCTTTGCTCTCAAAGAAGCTTAGGAAGTCTTCACGAATCTCTGCTGTTGTCATTGTTTTATAGTCAGCCATAAAGTACTTCTCCGTATTCAAATAACTACTCTTTTGTACTGTCTGAGTCTACCGCATCTGACGATGGTTTATCTGGTTTCTTACTAACTTCTTGAGTATTCCTAAAAAGTAACTGAGAAAAATCATGTCCAAGAATCTTGGGCGCGGGAGCTGAAGACTTGCTGCGCACATGAGCTGTAGTGTCTTGATCAACAAGACGCGACTCCTCAAAGAACTTTGGGTCATCGAGGGCATCATACTCTGGCAGAATAGCGCCAGACTCATCCACATACTGCGTCGAGTTAAAAAGCGCGCCATTTGGCGAGACGATCTGTCTGCCCGAATACTTCTCAAAGAAGTACACAAAGATGCCCCTCAGTGCTGCTGTCAAAGGTATGGCAAGAATAGTTCCAACTACTCCGCCAAGAGCGCTGCCAATGACAATACCAACGAGCGAAAGACCCGGGTGAACTTTAACGCTAGTTGCCATAACCAAAGGTGAAAGCACGTTATCAACAACGTTTTGTGCAACCATCAAGATAACGATAGTCCATACGGTCATGACAGGGTCTACCAAGATGCTCAAAATAAGAGCAATACCTGCCGAGAAAACCGGTCCAACTACAGGAATAATATGGAAGATTCCTGTAACCATGCCAATAAGAGCGGCATAAGGGTTGCCTAAAATTAAGCAGCCAATATACACAAGGATACCGTTTACCACTGAGGTAATGATGGTACCTCTCATATATCCGCTGGTAGATCTACTAAGAATAGCAAGAATAAGTCTGAACTCATTTTCTTTACGAGGACCAACAATACTGGCAAGCTCACGGACAATAACGGGATAATCTTTGGCAAGCCAATAGGCAAGAACCAGACCTAAGAAAAAGACCATGAGTTGGTTTGCCATAGAAGAGATGTTGCCTAAAGCAGATGTGGAAAGCCAACTCAAAATACCAGAAGCAACTGATATTCCAATACTTGATGCCTGTTCAATTGCAAGTTCTACTGTCTGTCTAACAGCAGGGTTACTTTGAGTGTCAAAGTTCTGCCAAAACTCCCTTGCCATTGCTCCTATCTGACTTGCATACGAAGGAGCGTTTCTGAGTAGCGTAGTAAGCTCAAATACCAATGGCTGCGCAATCAAAATCAAAAATCCTACCAACACAATGAGCGTAAGAACAAGCGCGATAAGAGCGGAAATGCCACGAGGCACTCCTCTGTCTTCAAGCCAATTGGTAACAGGGCTACAGACAAACGCAACAATTGCGCCAATGGCGAGCAGCTCAACAGCCTGTCCCAGGATGCCAAGAACATACAGTGCAAGTGCAAACAATGCAGCCAGACCAATGACTGTCCACACCATTAAGCCACGTTGTTTCCATTTTTGAGCTGAATCAAAGAAGTTTTGATGCTTTTGATCCATTAACGGTTCACGCTTTCTGGGTCAATCTTTTCTTGGATACGCTTTAAGGTGCGACGAAGCAGCCTTGAAACCTGTACCTGAGAGATATTAAGTTTCTCCGCAATCTCTACCTGGGTAAGACCTTCAACAAAACGCATACGAATAATCTCTTGCTCTCGTGGCGAGAAGTCTCTAATGGCCTCTTCAAGAACAATGCGGTCATCAGAACCAGCAAGATCCTCATCTTCGGTCACATATTGATCAATGATTGAAGGAGTCTCGTCGCCATCAGCACCAGAGCCGCCTCCCTCAAGAGGAACAGAGCTATAAGCGCTAGAAGACTCCATAGCCTCAAGAACTTCTTCAACGTTAGTATCAAGGCGCTGGGCGATCTCTTCAATTGAAGGGCTTCTTTGCAGCTCTTTAGTCAAATCATCAGTGACCTGATTAATCTTGGAAGAAAGCTCCTGCAAACGACGAGGAACACGTACTGACCAGCCTTTATCGCGGAAGTGACGCTTGATTTCTCCCATGATGGTTGGCGTTGCATATGTTGTAAATTCAAGACCACGATCAGGCTCAAACCTATCAATTGCCTTGATAAGTCCAATGGTTCCCACCTGAATCAAATCATCAAGGGGTTCTCCACGGTTTTTAAACTTGGAGGCCAAAAAGCGCACGAGGTTTAAGTGACTCACAATAAGCTGGTCTCTTACCTCAGGGTCTTTTGTTTCTTTATATTGGGCAAAGAGCTTTCGTGTTCTATCTTTATCCCAGGCCGGGGTACCTTTAGAAGCACGACGAGCAGCTCTTCTTGCGGCTTTCTGCTCTTCTGCAGATGCCTGTACTGCCTCGTTAGCTTCAGGTTTAGGCATGTGCACCGCCAGAAATTTTTACAAGATGAAGCGTATAACCGTCATCGCTAAGCGCAAACTCATCACAAATAGCGGAGAGCAATAGCTCTACAAGTTCTAGTGGCTGAGAATTATCTGTCTCAGACTCAACTGGATCCTCATCACCCAAGTAAAAATCAATAGCCATAGTATTGTCTTCGAGGGTAAACGTAATATCTACAGAGTCTTTTTGAGTGCCGCAAGCAAAGACAAAGCCCTCTTCTGCGGCCATTTTGACATCTTCAAGCTCATCAACGTTCATCTTGCACAAAACAGCAAGATTAGCAGCCATCATTCTGACTGAACGAGCAAATGTTGGATCTGCTGGAGCGGAAAGCTCAACAATTTTTTGTGCCATTACAATCTACTCCTCAGTCTTCTGAGAAGACTCAGAACCGTACTCAATATAGAACTGCTCAGTGCGAGCTGGTTTAGAATGCTTTGTCTTGTCCTGAGAAAGCAGAGGAAGCTCCTCAAGATACTCTTGAGCACGCTGTGCACTCTGTTGTGCGGAAGCAGTCGCACCGCTCAGGCGAGCCTGAGCCACCTCAGCAAGCTTGGAAGGATTCAAAGATCCGCCAAGACCAGTTCCTAGCTTTGAAACAGACTCAACAACGCCTGTTACCGCATCGCTTGCAGCCTTACTGACTGTTGCAGTTACTGCAGATGCAGCACCTGAAACAGTTGCTACATCACCAAGAACTACGTTGAGGCTCTCAAGAGAAGTGTTAGCATTCTCTGCAGCCTCATCAACCTTCTGCATGAGTGCAGGTAGCTGCTTGATAGTTGGATCAAGCTCATCAACCATGCCATCAATCTTTGAAATAACAGGCTGAATCTGCTCAATGGTATTGTTAGCTGAGAGTGTAATCTCAGTAATTGACCTTCTTGTTGTTCTTAGGGTCAGAGCAACCTCGACAATGGCCCAAACACCAACTACGGCTAAGACTACAAGAGCAATCTGTAGGTAATCCATCTATGCCATCCCTCAAAGCTAACGGTTACAGTTCTTTCTATTCTACCCGAGGAGCGTCCTCTTAATGCTCCCACTTGGGTAATTCAAATTCCTAGGCTTCCTCGTGACGATCACGCTCTGTAGCTGCAATTCTCCACGCTTCCCAACCTCTTGGAGATGGCGAGAAGAACGCACCACGTTCAAGTCCTTCTGGAAGATAACGCTGTTCAATCCATCCCCCAGGATAATTGTGAGGATAGAGGTAATTGCCATACTCTTCAGAACCAGGGCGCGTACGATCCCTTAAGTAACTTGGAACTTCTCGCCTTGGACCTGTTCTTACCTCATGGAGGGCGGCATCAATACCCGCTTCTGCAGCATTAGATTTTGGAGCAAGCGCCATATAAATAACTGCTTGCGCAAGGTTAATTCTGCACTCAGGGTATCCAATGACCTCGGCTGACCTAAATGCTGCATGTGCAATGAGCAGCGCCTGAGGATCGGCATTGCCAATATCCTCTGAGGCCAAAATCATAATGCGTCGAGCAATAAATTTAGGGTCCTCACCTGCATCAATCATGCGCGCAAGCCAATACAGTGCCGCATCTGGGTCTGAGCCACGCATGGACTTAATAAACGCAGAGATAATGTCATAGTGCATATCTCCTGCTTTATCGTAGGGAAGTCCGCGACGAGGATTTGCCTCAAGAACGTTTTGCTTGGTAATAACAAGCGGCTCAGATGCTTTGCCGTCAGCAGATTCTGGAACGTCAACCATCTGAGAAGCAAGCTCAAGAGAAGTTAGGGCTGCGCGGCCATCTCCGCCTGCAAGCGTCACAATCTCTTTACGAGCATCTTCTTCCAGGACAAATGCGCCTGCTAGGCCATCCTCTGATTCAAGTGCTCGCTGAATGAGCTCATCGATTGCTGCATCTGACAATGCATGCAGTTCCACTACACGAGAGCGAGAAATCAGAGCACTGTTAACCTCAAAGTAGGGGTTTTCTGTAGTAGCCCCAATAAGTACAACTATTCTGTCTTCTACTGCGTGAAGCAAGGCATCTTGCTGAGAGCGCGTAAAACGATGAATTTCATCAATAAACAGAATAGTTCTTCTACCTGCAGTTAAAAGCCTTGATTCTGCGGCCTCAATCTCTCTGCGAAGATCTTTAACGGTGCCTGTAATTGCAGATACTTCTACAAATTCTGCGTGCGTTGTATGAGCAATAATGCGCGCAAGCGTAGTCTTTCCAGTGCCAGCTGGACCATACAGCAAAACGGACGAGAGTGTATCGTGCTCAATTGCCTTGCGCAGCCAGGAGCCTTGGCCAACCGCATCTTCCTGACCCACGTATCCATCAAGCGTGGTAGGACGCATGCGGGCAGCAAGTGGTGCATTAGCTTTTTTAGCGGCACGTTCCATGCCAGAAAATAAAGTATCCATGCAGATATTTTACCCCGTCTCAAACATAAAAGCTTGGCGAGAAGCCCGCTCAGCACAAATGCTCTTTACGTGCCCGTTTGCCACACCGTGACTGAGTGGTAAACCTTACGCACGTACCCCTTCTGCAAAGTAGCTCCTCTTTGGAAAGAGCTCCTGAGCTTCTGGGAAAAGTGCTTCACAGGTAGCCACAAAGTAGTCATCGGTCATTGCGGAAATAAAATCAACAACAGTACGATGCACGTCACTCTTCCACTCATACGTATGGCCGTACCTAGAAAGGTGCCTGCTTACTGGCTCAATATGATGCTTAAAGATTGCAAGGCTCTGATCACCAGATTTAAGCGAGGACAACTCGTATTCGTACAACTTCTCAAACAGGTGCTTAATGTCTTCAGAGAAATCACCATTGGCTTCTGATGCACCATAAATCTTCTGGTAATTCTCGCGCTTTGCTCGTTTCATCTCTTTAAACGCCTCTTCTGAGAGAGAAATCTGAGGCTTACCAAAGCTATTCTGAACAATGTCTGCAACAAAAGCAGAGGTAGCCCATGCGTTATAGGCGCCACCAAGGCCATCATCAAACGTTTCTTCTGTTGCAGCGCCAGCACGAAGCGCATCCTGTCTATCTTTTCCAACATACGCAATAATGTCAGAGATGCGCATGACGCAACCTTCAAGCGTCATAGGACGCAGGTGTGCAATAGCCTGAGAACCTCTCTCCCAGCAATCTTCTACCACCTTATCAAACTCATCAAAAGTTGAAAGATCACTCATTTGAAGTATCTGCTGTTCAAACTCGCCGTTGTGGCAAATTACTCCATCAAGCGTTTGCAAAGAGAGGTTTCTTGCATAGAGGCCGTCAAGCACGCGTACGCTCTGTACGTTGTGGAAAAACCAACGCCCCGTTTGCTCGTGGTATATATCATTGAGGAAATACTCCCCTGCATGACCAAAAGGAGTATGTCCTACGTCATGACCAAGAGCAATTGCCTCGATTAAATCAAGGTTAAGACCAAGCGCACGTCCAATATCTTTAGCAACCCTACAAACAAGCTGCTCATGAAGGCCGCGGCGCGTAATGTCATCATGCGAACGAAACGAGAAGACCTGTGTTTTGCCGTTTAGCCTGTTATACGCAGGAGTATGCATGATTTTCTCGACATCTCGCATGAAAGCGGGACGCAAAAGCGATGCCTGATCATGGGTGGAATCTCGGCGAATGATGTCTTCATTTTTGCACGCGTAAGGACTTAAGGTTCCCTTGGCAATTTGCTCAGCCACAAGGGCCTGCGTTTCTTTTGAAAGTTGTCCGGTCATATGAGGTGCAAAAGGATTAGTGATGTTCATGTGTATCCTCTCTAGATGTTTTTCACCTCTAGTGTAGAAGTTTCACCGGACAAAAACTCATGATGAATTTTGAGAGAGCTTCTAGGGAGGCTTAACGTCTAAAAAAGACTATCCTGAGGTGGTTGTTTTAAGGCCTCAAGCAGGTTTTTTGCCAAAAGTGCAGCTCCCTTAGAATTTGGATGCACATCGTCAACAAAATATTTCTTCTCCTGCGGCAATAGTTTTTCTCCAGAAATACACTGCAAACCAAACTTACCAGCAACTTCTTCAATAATTTGAGGAACCTCAGCATAACAAGAATAAGGGTGCGTGGGATACGTATCCTCAAAATAAGGCGTAGGTGTCAGAACCACCACGCGCGTATCTGTATACATCTGAGAAATCTGCCAGAGCGAATTTTGAATATCGTATGTTACCTGTGACTTTGAGCATTTCTCGTATCGATAATTTGCTCCAAGCGCAACAACCACTAAAGAAGCATCCTCAATAAACGTATATGAGCCAGGCTGATAAACTTGTCCACCAATTCCCTGGTTAACTACCTCAAGCTTCATGCGTTTAGCAAGACAGCGTGGCCAAGTTTTATCTGGCTGTTCCACAACAAAACCCTGCGCAATAGAATCGCCAAACACCACCAATTTTTTCTTAGGCTCATCGGGCGAGAAAAACGTGCCATTGCCACGAAGGTTTTTAACGGAAGCACTCTGCAAACAAGGCAAGTAAACACTCACGTGATGCGTGTCATTAAAACCTGGAAGTCTAGCAAGGTCATCTTCAGAGGTTTCTGTTTCTAGATGAATAGAAAGTGTATGTTCACCTGCATCATCCAGTGAGAAGCTCTTGTAAGGTTTACTATCAACCGTCACAAAGACAGAGCTGAGCTTTTTAAGATACGTAGCTTTAAGTAACTGTAAAACAGAAGAGGCTCCCTTAGGAACTTCATCAATATTTAGATCAAGTACCACTTCTGGGCTGTCCGTGGTAAAGGAAACTAGAATATCTGAAGTACAAGCAGCCATCTGTTTAAAAAGACCGGGGTGCCAAGAAGAACAAGAGCCAATGACTCTAAGCTGATTGGGAGAAATACGCAGCGGATGAACCCATCCGTGAGCAAGCTTCTCTGACCATGGTGCACCAAGTAAAAACTTAGATGCTGGCGAACTAATACTCCACTCCCCAACTTCCATACGCACCTCCAATCACAAGTTAAATTACTATAGTTATATACTACGAGGTTAATAGACAGTATTACAATCTTTAGCAACAAATAAACTGCTCTTGTTGTCCATAGGGAGGCAACAGATATGTTTGGCGAGAAGATATTTAATTTTTCAGAACCGATTTCTAGAAAAACATTTCGCACAGTATTACTTATTAGTTTTCTTGTCTATCAGGGCGCGCGACTACTGTGGAAACAGGGACTTATTCCGCCATTACTATTTTTTCTAGTATCAATTCTGCTCGAGATTATTAATTGCTATCTCGTTTTTAGAAGCGAAAATAAAAAATGGGTAAAGATTTCACTTTTAGTTTTTCTTGCCTTTGCTCTCGTATTTGAGATTAGCCATGTTATTTATTTTCTTTAACCGGTGAATAAAACCCTCTTCTGTGAACTGCCTCCCATTTCTTAGACACGAGAAATAGAAAGCAGTTCAAAACACACCTAAGTCGGATAATCTGTTAAAAAGACGTATACATTACGCTGAAAATACCCCAATCATGCAGATTATCGTCATTAGGTGTGTAAAATGCCCACATTTGAGCAGAATATCCGACTTAGGTGTGTTCCGTAGATACAGAATTTATCGATAGTTAAATTTCTTATATGACGCTATTCATTTTCTAGCATATTAGGTTAAGTTTATGCATAGATATGCATATCAGGTAGTGCGACCGCCTAGCTGCCTGGCTATCTTGATTAGAAACATGTCGATTCTTCAGCAGAACCTACCAAAGCTGCGCTATTTTGTGCGCCAGACCTAAAAGCTGGCGCTAACACGCTGCAGAATCATAATCACCTGCATATGAACTACCTGCACAGAAGAGGGTTTTTCATATGCATTATATAAGGCTTACTTAATTACTCAGTAGCAGGTGCTTCTTCTGGAGCCTGAGCCTCAGTAGTGTCATTTTTCTTTTTGAGCTTCTTATCAAGCCAACCCGTAAACGCAGGAGCTACCAGTGCAGTAATAACTACCGCAGCTGCAAGCTGAGCATTTGCGTTTGCAACAACCTGAGCCGTATACGTTGGATCAACAGAAGCAACTGCAGCAGGAGTGGTTGTTGCGGTGCCTGCAATAGTTGCGCTCGCAAGACTTGCCTTACCAGAGCCGCCAAGAAGACGCTCGACAAGCATGGTAAGAATACCGGTAATGATGCAAAGTACTGCTAAGAGAATACCTGATGGACCACCAGTAATGAGATTCTCAACACTCATGCCACAACCAAGAGCAAAGCCAACAACAGCAATACAGGGGTTAATACCAGGAACCAAAAGCCCCCTGATAAAAGGACTAAGGTTACCAAGAACAACACCAAGGACCAGAGGAAGAAGGGTACCCGCAAGTGCGGTAGGAGAAATTGCTGCAACGCCTGCTGCACCAAGAGCAATCATGGTAACTGCAGGACCTGCAACAAGAGACAAAACTGCAGCCGCGCCCTGCTCATCGGGAGTCCCGTACTCAGCAGTAATACCAATGTACAGAGCAACATTACAGAAGGTAATACCACCAATGATAGAAAGTGCATTAAGACCAAAGAAATTATCGTTCATGAACTTAGCAACAAACAGGCCAAAGGCAATAGCAATAGCGAGCTTAGGAATAAGAATGGTCAGGCCAGTCTTCAAAACCTTGGGAACAGTCTTCAGATCAATGGAGGCGCCAACAAACAACAAAACAATGCCAACAATTGCAGGAGCTCCCTTAGCAACAGCAGTGGTGAAGCTACCAATTTCTAGAACCTGAGGAACAAATGAGTGAAGAAGTAGGCCTACAGAAAGCGGATACAGCATAATATCGCCGGGAAACCTGGGAACGCCAATTTTACGAGTTGCTTTTTGCTGTTCAGCTGCCATTATCAGCTCCTTTGCCCTAGTCGGTCAAAAAATAGTTGACCTACTTTATCAGCACAAAGAATCATTTTTAAAAAGTACTGTACAAATTAACAATTTGGCTACAAACGCGAGAAGACCTTACAAACTGCAAGGTCTTCTCGCGAAATGGGTGTAATTGAGCTGTAAAGACGGACTAGGCCCAGAACTTAGATTTTGCCGCCCTCAACGACCATAGTATTTGGATCTACCTCATCGCCATAAATTGGAGCGAGAGTCTCTTCATAAGCCTTGTGGAAGAAGTTCTCCTCTGCAAGAGGACCGGTAATCTCGTTGTTGATAAACTCCAACAGCGAAGAGTTGCCCTTGTGAACTGCAGCGGCAATAGTATCGGAGTCGCCCAGGTCATCAATGCCAACAACAAAACCAGGGTTAGACTTAATCCATGCAAGTACCTCGGTATTATCGGTTGAGAAAGCATCGCCGCGGCCGTCGAGCAGTGCGTTATACGTATCAGCATAGCTGTCAAATTTGACCAGCTCAACCTTAGGTGCGTTCTTGGTAAACCAGACCTCGGCTGTGGTTCCCTTAGAAACAATAAGCTTCTTGCCATCAAGCTGGGAAACATCAGTAATTGGTGCAGAAGCGGGAGAAACAACGCCCAGCTTAATCTTCATGTATGGCAGAGAGAAATCAACCTTTTCTTTACGGTCATCAGTTACCGTAAAGTTTGCCAGCATGATATCTGCCTTATTGGACTGCAATAAAGGCACGCGATTTTGTCCGTCAGTGGCAATGTAGTTGATCTTGACGCCCATATCCTTTGCAAGACGCTCAGCAAAAACAATGTCGTAACCAGCGTAATTACCGTTTGCATCAACGTACCCAAAAGGAGCTTTATCGCTGAAGACACCGATATTTACCGTGCCTGCCTTCTTGATGTCATCAAGAGTTCTAAACTTTGAGTCTGTATCAGAAGATCCACCCTGAGCTCCATCGGAATCCTTTTTCTTGCAAGCAGCCAAAAGAGCTGCAGCAGAAAGTGCGCTTGCACCAAGGAAAGCACGGCGAGAAAGAGAAGCGGAAGTATTTTCAAAGAAGTTCATTTCAAATCCTAACAAGTTGTATCAATTACTACATCATCTACGTGCAAAAACACGTTGTTTACTTATGCACACGTTCAAACTCAAAGGTGCGCAAAAACTCTTGTGCCCTTTCTGTTTTAGGTGCCGAGAAAAACCCTTGTGCATCGGACGACTCTTCTACGATGTGTCCCTGATCAATCAAGATGACTCGATCAGCAACTGCTTGAGCAAAGCGCATCTCGTGAGTTACCACCAGCATGGTCATTCCTTGCTCTGCTAGCTCCATAACTACCTGCAAAACCTCGTGAACCATCTCGGGGTCAAGAGCTGCAGTGATTTCGTCCAGCAAAAGAACTTCAGGGTTAGTCATAAGAGCACGAACAATTGCCACGCGCTGCTTTTGGCCGCCAGAAAGTGCTGATGGATAGGAGTCTTTCTTCTCCCACAGTCCCACACGACGCAACAGTTCTTCTGCCTGTGCCAAAACCTCATCCTCTGAGCGCTTCTGCACTACCAGAGGAGCCAGGGTTACGTTTTTCAAAACCGTCATGTTTGGGAATAAGTCATAGCTCTGAAAAACCATACCAATGCCTGCTGCGGCGCTTTCCCTCTTCTGACCAGAAATAACCTGATCGTGGAGAAGCACTTCTCCCCCTTGGATATCTTCCAAGCCAACAATGGCGCGAAGCAGCGTAGACTTACCGCAACCGGAAGGTCCCAACACCACGACTACCTCGCCTTTATTGATGGAGAGCGAAATCTTATCAAGCACGGGTTTCTGGCTTGAGGGATATACCTTAGTGAGGTCCTTAACTGCTAAAACGGTGTTACTCATGTGAGGCGCTCCTCTCAAGCCTGCGTGAAAGATACGAAAGTGGGAAGCAGGCAGCAAAATACAGGAAGAAAATAGCTCCGTAAATCCAAAGTGCTCCGTCGGTTGGGAACTTAAAGCGATAAAAATCGGTGATCTGACTTCCAACTCTGAGCAGTTCAACCACGCCAATCAGATTACACAGTGACGTTGTCTTAATCATGCGCGTAATCAGATTAATGGCTGGTGGTAAAAGACGCTTGAAAGCCTGAGGCAGGATGACCTTAAAGAACGTCTGCTGGCGAGAAAGACCAAGTACAAACGCACCGTCATATTGAGATGCTGGAATTGACTCTAATGACCCTCGTACCAGGTCTCCAAGCTCAGCTGCTCCCCAGAAGGTAAAGACCACAATTGAAGCTTCAATACCATCAAAGTTGACATCAAACCATTCAGAAGTACCAAAAAACACCACAAAGAGCAGCACTAGCTGAGGCATAACACGAACAATCTCAAGGTAAACACGAAGAATTGCGCGAACAACCTTGTTGTTGGATGTCATAAAAAGTCCAACGAGAACACCTAGAGGAATAGAAAGCGCCACGGAGATAAGGCCAATATGCACCGTTGTTGCAAGACCTCCAAGAAGGCGCGTTATCACTCCGTCCTGCAGCAAAATGTTATCGACGGGCATAGTCAAGCCTCCTCTCCAGCCAGCTGCCAAGCAAAGAAATAGGAACAAGGATAATCACATAGGCGATTACCAGCATAAAGAGGGCTTCTGTAGTGTCGTATTGCATGCCAATAATGTCCTTGGTTACATACATCAAATCTGCCAAAGCAATGCCAGAAACAACGGAAGATTCCTTAATCAAGAAAATGATGTTAGCAACAAGGCCTGGAATTGCTACAGAAAGTGCCTGTGGAAGAATTACATGCTGGAGCGCTTGAATCTTTGAGAGGCCCAAAACCTGTGCAGATTCAAACTGAATGGCTGCAACTGATTCAAAGCCTGCGCGAAACACCTCTGCCATATAGGAGCCACCAAGAAACGTTAAACCCACAACAGCAGCTACTTCTGCATCCATTTTGAGACCAACTTTAGTCAGGCCAAAGTAGATAAGAAACAGCTGAATAAGCAGGGGTGTTCCTCTGGAAAGCTCAACATAAACAGCATTAAACTGACTTAAAACAGGAATTTTTGTCAGCGAAATCTGAGCACTTATCAAACCAACGATAAGCGAGAAGAGAACTCCAAAGAAAGAGATAGTAAGCGTTATTTTTGCAGCTTCTGCATACAGTGGGAGGTGTTCCCCTATGAAGCTCCAGTCCATGCGAATAAATCCTCTCGGGATGTGCGAATACTCACACAAGAGTTACAAAATAGCTTTACGCCCGAGTCTGTACCAGGAAAATTTTGCTCAGCGACAATTACACCCTGGTCGTATGTGACCCGGGCACCAGACACATCGCGGTGCATGCACAAAGTGCAGTGTATGTCGTAGCCATAATTCGCATGCGTATAATCCTAGTCGGAACTAGGATATTGTCAACTCACAATTGGTAAATTTTTTGATAATGGAAAATTCTTCCACTAAATCATCAACTGACATACGGGCGTTAGCGGGACTTGTAGAAGGTAGTTGACGTACGGAAATACCAGTTTGTTGCTCGGTGTATCGCTTATAAAATTTTGTTGCCGTCCCACCAAGTGTAAAAATGGCGCAGATTGATGAATCTTGAATAAGAGCGCCAATGTTGTGTGGAACTGGATTTGCAATAGAAGCGTCACTTGCACCCTTAATGTCACAAGCCTTAAGAACATCACAAAGAGCAAGATGATGTCTTTTACAGAAGTCAATCTTTTCAGGTATGGACTTGAGGGGTTTCTCGCCATATAACGCGGCAACTACGCGCCAGAATCTATTCTGAGGATTGCCAAAGTAAAAGCCAATTTCTCGAGACTTAGGGCTAGGCATTGATCCCAAGAGCAGCACGCGAGAGTCCGGGAAAATAATGGGATCAAGCGTGTTCTCTACATGCGTAAGCGCAGTTTTTGTACTATCGCCGCCAGGCCGTGGCATCTTCGCAGCCACGATTACTCGCCTTCTTGCAGCGGCTCAACAAACTCCTGCAAATCATCAAGGCGCAGCACAGTTACTTGGCCATAGCCGACTCCACCTGTAGTGCCCGTGTCTATTCCCCACTTATCGCCATCTGACTGGACCCATTGCGCAAGACCATCAGAAGTAGTGGCGCTGCGATTCAAGTTTTTTGCACCAAAGCTTGCTAACAAAGGAGTGGGCGTATGGCCACAAATTACAACGGGATATGCTGCTTCTGACGTGCGGAAATCCGTTGGATATTGCCAGAACTCTTCACGAATCCACAGAAGATCGTTTTCAGACTGCTTGCTTAAGTACTGCTCCAAAGAAGCCTTATCCCAGGCAGTTGGCAAGGGAACGCCGTTAGACTTTATGCCCGCATGAACCAGAACAAAATCTCTACCTTGGACCTCAACGGTGGCGTACAAAGGAAGCGCCTGCAGCCAGTAAATCAGCTCACTATATTCTTCTTCAGAAAGCGTCTTGAGCTCAGCAAGTGTTGCGTCTCCCCCGTTAATCTGCCACATAAACTGAGCTTCAATATCGGCTTCTGGGTCCAACGCTTGCAGCGCAAGCTGCTCATGATTGCCCATTAAAACTGTACAGTTAGGAAGCTCGCGAATTGTCTTAATAGTGGCAAGCGAGCTAGGACCACGGTCAATCATGTCGCCAAGACAATAGAACACGTCTGACTCAGTTGGATTAATACGCTCTAGAGCACGCCTGAGCGGCTCCACATGACCGTGAATATCAGAAAAAACGTACGTTGCCACAAAAACCTATTCTGTCGAACCTTCATCTGCAAGTGTCTGACCATCAAAGTTCAGATTTTGCGTAAGCTCTTTTGCAGTATCAAGATTAAAGTCTGGCGAGAAGAAAACGTCAAGTGCATACGGCACATTTGCCAGCGCATGGTCATACAAATCCCAGAAGCTCTCTTTGCGCACCTCTCCCGTGAAAGGATCAGTCCACTCATTTCCCGCTCTGTTATCAAAATCAGAATTAGAGGATTCCCTTGCCCCGTGAGAGAGCGCCTCGATCAAAGAGAACCTATTTGTACCAAAGGTACGCTCAAGATGACCAAGTAGCTTTCTCTTCTTACCTGTCGGCGAATATGCTAGATGTTGGATAATCCTAAAATCAACAGCAGCTGACGAGAAAATCCTGGTATCGGTAGGTTTTTCATACGTCCATAGCAACGCAAAGAAAAACACCCTATCCAAAACGTAAAGCGTATGCAGCGATGCCTTCAAAACCTCGCTATAAGGCCTATAGGTAGCTACCGTTTTACCCAGGTGAGCGTAAAGAATTGCTTCATCAAGGTCCTTCTCGATCTCTGCATGTACTTGATTTTTAGCAGATTCATCCAAGCCCTCTACGCCTTGAGAGGTAAGCATATTCTGCCAATAATAAACAAAAGGATGAGCAGTGGAATCAAGCATATAGTGGCAGAGAAATCCTGCAATATAGGCGCGAGCAACCGCAACGTCTTTAAGTGGCAGAGGCGCAATTGCATCTCGCATAGAAAGAAGAAGTTCGGGCGTTTTTTCTTTATGCATGATCGACGCATATTTAGCGTAGCGATGCAGCAGCGGATCTGCTGCTAAATAAAACAGCGGATCTGGACCTTGGTTACCCAACAGAAAAGCTTCTCGCTCTTCCATCGTAGAAAAACCAAGTTTGCCTGCAGCTATATCAAAGGCATCCTTACCAAAGAAGTCATGAGTCAAAATTGCGGGCATATCCATTCCTTTCAGATTGCTACAAACCATTTTACCCAGCAATGGCTCAGTGCGTTAGAGAGAATATAAGACAGCATGTAGTCACTATTGTGAATAAGTTGCCTCTAAGCTCTCTTCAGCTACCGTCCGCCGATTAATAAGCCTTACCCCCTGTAGTAATACTTAAATATTTGATATCTTTAAACATACTTGGGGGAGATATTTTCTGTCTGAGCCATCTGGCTTGTATTGCGACTGCAAGCTGGGAAAGTAAGGATCTAAGGAGTGAGGCATTCCTTACGGCACAGTAAAGAAAAAACCTGCAAAGACAGAGAATATCTAATTGAGGGGAGCAATCATGGCATGCTGCTATGAGAAGCTTATCTCTGCAGGTAACAAGAGTCTCTGCAGAGCCAAAACATCACGTTCTTCTGACATAAAGAAGCGTGAGTAACATGAACACGGCAAGAAAAATTAAACTCTATAGGATGCTTACGGCCCTTGCCTATGGCGACGCCTATGGCATGCCAACAGAGATGATGTCACCACACCAAATTGATTTTACATTTCCTGATGGAGTTCAAAGTCTTTCAAATCCTCCTAAAAATGACTTTTTTGGAAGACCTTTTACCGCAGGTCAGACTACAGATGACACAGCAAATGCAATCATTTTGACTAAAAACATCATTGATAACCAGGGAGTTTTTAACCAATCACGCTACTTTGATGCACTAGAAAATTATGTGGCAACAGAGCCAAACGCTGCTCAAGTAGTTGGCCCTTCCACAAGAGCTGCGTTAGCCAATCGACTTTCTGGCCACTCGCTTAAAACGTGTGGTCGCCTTGGAACCACTAACGGATGTGCCATGAAATGTGCGCCGATGGCTTCAATTGTGAGCTGGAAAGACAAACATGCGCTCATTAACAGCGTTACTGAACTTGCGCTTCCCACACACGGAACCAACGTAGCCATCATGGGCGCATCAATGATTGTTGCCGCCATAAGCAGAGGTCTTTCTGAAAACCCGTTTACGGTTGAGGACGCTCTTGAAACTGCTTTAAGTTACGGACACCGAGCTCTCTACACAAAAATTGGTACACAAATGCCTATGCCTAGCATGTACCAAAAATGCATCATGGCGCTGGAGTTTTGCGAGGGTGCCAAAAACCTTGAGGCTCCCCTAGCAGCATCAAGAGACATCTACGACTACTGCGGCTGTGGTTATGAAACTATAGAGACAATACCTGCAGTTCTTGCGGTAGTTAAGCTTTCTCAAGGAAAAGTTTCTAGAGCGGCGAGAATAGCTGCGGAGATGGGTGGAGATACAGATACCATTGGATCTATTGCCTGCGCTATTTGCTCACAGATTCATTACGACGTTTTGCCTGATGAAGTACATCTGCTTGAGCGCGTCAATGGATACCAGTTTGAAAAACTTGCAAACGATTTGGAAAACGCCACTTCCCTACCGTATGATGTAGCTATCTAGTTTGCGCTCTTTGCGCCATAGCATACGTTTCTTGTAGGAGGCGCCATGAGCTCCTGTGCTCTTATCGATTTGCATGTCCATCTTGATGGATCAATCCCCCTTCCTGCCGCAGCTCAACTTGCAGCAGAAGCGGGACTTGATTTGTCTTTGGCTGAGCTTCAAGAAAAGATGCAAGTCCCAACTCATTGCCAGGATCTTAACCAGTATCTTGCAACATTTGAGCTGCCACTCAAGCTTATGCAGTCAGCGCAGGGCATTCGTACGGTTGCAAGGGCATTTCATGAGCAACTTGACACAGAGGGTATTCTCTACGCTGAACCCCGCTTTGCACTAGGAAGCCTTACTGCAGGAGGTCTTTCTCAGCAAGAAGTTCTTGAGGCTGCTCTTGCTGGTAGAGCTGACTTCTATGCAGAGCATCCACAGTCAGCGCTCCACACGGCATACATTATTTGCGCTATGCGTGGCACAGGTGAAGCGCTTAAGCACAAAAATGAAGAGTCAATTGATCTAGCGGCAGCGTACCTTGGAAATGGCGTCGTAGCAGCAGACTTAGCAGGAGCAGAAGCGCTCTTTGCCACAGAGATTTTCTCGTCACTTTTTGCTGAAGCACAAAGAAAAGACGTTCCTTTTACTATCCACGCGGGAGAAGCAGCTGGCCCAGAAAGCATCAAGGCTGCACTTCGACTTGGCGCACAACGTATTGGCCACGGTGTTCGCTCTTTGGAGGACACAGGCGTTATCCAGGACCTTAAAGCTGCAAATGTTGCGCTTGAGATTTGCCCTACCAGCAACCTTCAGACGCGTATCTTTGAGTCAATAGAGCGCTTCCCTCTTGAGCAACTGCTTGATGCTGGCCTGACGGTTACTATCAATACAGACAACATGACTGTCTCCAACACTACCCTCTCGCGCGAGTTTGAGCTTTTGCAGCAGCACTGCGGTCTAGACAAAAATACCGCACGTGAGCTTGCTGAAAATGCTGCACGTGCGGTATTTGGCGATTCTAGCGAGAAGGACCGTCTACTAGCCTACCTTAGGCAACAGTAGCCTCATATCCTGCCTGAACAACAGCGTCAACCAATGCGCTATCAGCGACATCAGAAGAGAGCTCAACTACAGCGCTCTTCTCGTCAAGTGAAACGGTTGCCTTAGAGACACCCTCGACAGCCTCAAGAGCCTGTGTGACGTGTGCAACACAGTGCTGGCAAGACATGCCCTCTACGTTTAGTTTCTTCTCCATATAAGATTCCTCCTTCTGTGACGCGGATGCGTCGTTTGTGGACTTAGTTTGAACGTCAATGACTGGTTTTGTGTCATGAGCGTCTTGGCGAGTTGCTGAGCTGGTATTCTTTGGCTTCCAGGTACGCAGGCGCAGTGCATTGCATACAACAAAGACTGACGAGAAGCCCATGGCGGCTGCACCAATCATAGGGTTCAGTGAAATACCAAATGGATACAACAGGCCCATAGCAACAGGGATACAAATGGTGTTATAGAACAGAGCCCAGAACAGGTTCTCCTTAATATTGGTCATAGTGGCACGAGAAAGCTCAATTGAAGTTGCAACATCAGCTGGATCAGACTTCATCAAAACAATGTCAGCGGACTCAATAGCAACATCGGTACCTGCACCAATTGCAATTCCCACGTTTGCTCGCGCGAGTGCTGGAGCATCGTTGATGCCATCGCCAACCATAACAACATTTTCTCCAGCGTCTTGGAACTGCCTAATGTAGGACTCTTTTTGGCTTGGCAAGACATCAGAGATAACCTGGTCAACACCAAGCTCCTTACCTATGACGTTTGCCGTTGTTGCCTGATCACCAGTGAGCATGACAGACTTAACGCCCATAGCACGAAGACGAGCAATGGTGGAAGCGCTAGTTTGCTTTACCTTGTCGGCTACAGCAATAACACCAAGAAGCTTACCCTCAAGTGCAAAGTACAGCGGTGTTTTTGCCTGTTCAGCTAGCTGCTGAGCCTGAGAAGTCAGCTCTTGTGTGCTGATGCCCTCCTGCTCCATAAGACGAGCGTTTCCTGCTACAAGGCGTTTCTCGCCAACCTTTGCCGTAAGGCCTCCGCCAGCAACCTGTGAGAACTCCTGTATGTCAACAAAGCTGCCTGCAGACTCTCCAAGCTTCTCTTGAGCGTACGTAACAATAGCCTGCGCAAGTGGATGCTCGCTCTTTTGCTCAAGCGCATATGCGTACTCAAGTAGCTGCTGCTCGGAAGTTCCACCTGCACAAAGTACGTCAGTTACGCTTGGCTTGCCCTCAGTGAGCGTTCCGGTCTTATCAAGAACAACCACGGTTGCTCGGACTGCACCCTCAAGCGCTTCGGCAGACTTGACCAAAATGCCATTTGAAGCGCCCAAACCAGTGCCTACCATGATGGCAGTAGGTGTTGCCAGACCAAGTGCACAAGGGCACGAAATAACCAGAACAGCAACAGCATGCGAGAGAGCAACCGCAAAGTCACCAGGTGCCACAAAGATAAACCATGCTGCAAACGTTACCAGAGCAATTCCAATAACAACGGGGACAAAGACGCCAGCAATGCTATCAGCAAGACGCTCAATAGGTGCTTTGGAGCTTGTCGCCTCGTCAACTAGGCGGATAATGCCTGCAAGCGTTGTATCATCGCCAACAGCGGTGGCACGCATCTTAAACCAGCCGCCGGTAGATACCGTAGCACCTGTCACGGAATCGCCAACGGTCTTACTTACAGGAACAGGCTCTCCGGTAATCGCGGACTCATCGACAGATCCTTCTCCCTCGATGAGCTGGCCATCAACAGGAATTGACTGACCAGCCCTTACCACAAGCACGTCTCCAACCACAACGGTATCTGCAGGAACTTCTTGTTCAACACCGTCTTTGACGAGAATAGCCGTCTTTGGAGCAAGGTTCATAAGTGCGCTAATTGCACCTGTGGTATGACCCTTTGCGCGCGCCTCAAAGAACTTGCCCAGGGAAATCAGAGCAAGAATCAAACCTGCGGACTCAAAGTACATACCGTGCATTGCCTGATGAGCTGCAGTAATGTTTCCTGCAACAAAAGCGTTTGCCATCTGATACAGACTGACAACGCTGTAGGCAAACGATGCTGCTGAGCCCAGCGCAATGAGCGAGTCCATATTAGGAGCGCCATGCAGCAATGAGCGGAATCCACCAACAAAATAGTGGCGACAAATAAACAGAATAGGAATGCAAAGCAAGAGTTCGGTAAGAGCCAAGTTCATCATGCCATTCATACCAGAAACAGCAGGCGGAACAGGTGCTCCCATCATCTCACCCATGGCAAGATAGAACAGTGGAATGGCAAACGCCATTGAGGAGATAAGTTCAATCCTCTTTTGCTTTACCGCCTTTTCTGAAGCATCGGTAGCATCTGCCTTAGTAGTTGCAGCAGAATCTTTTTTGTCGCTACGAGGTGTTGCCTCATAGCCTGCTTTATGTACTGCGTCAGAAATCTGCTTAAGGGTGTCTGGGTTACCGTCATAGTCAACTTCCATAGAATTTTTAAGTAGATTAACACGTGCCTCAGAGACACCAGAAACAGAGTTTGCTGCCTTCTCTACGTGCGCAGAACAACTTGCACACGTCATTCCTTGTACATCAAAAACTTTCTGATCCATAACGCCACCTTACATAAAACGCTTAAAGAGGTCCATAACCTCATCAATAACTTCTGTATCACCCGACTGGATGCGGTCAACCACGCAAGACTCCAGGTGATCCTGCATTACTTCTCTTGAGATGGCCTTAACCGCAGACTCAACTGCTGCAAGCTGAATAAGGACGTCTCCGCAATAACGATCCTCATCGATCATTGTTTTAATGCCATTTAACTGGCCGATTGCACGGTTAATACGGCGAGAAACTCCACTTTTAAGCTCGCTTGAGCGAGGAGTAGCCTTGTGATCACAATGACAACAAGTTTCCTGTGGTTGGCTGTCTTTCTGAGCCATCTGTCCTCCTTTGCATACCCTAAGGGGGTATTAGTTTCTGTAAACAGTATACCCCCATAAGGTATTTTTATGCAACAAAAAAACAGCAACCGAAGCCGCTGTTTTTTATCTACCTATAAAAGAGAAACTCAGCACTCAAAAATACGTGCTACTCATCATCCTCTTGATCTTCTACACTTCCCTCAACAAGACCTAAAGTACTCTGTGCATCTTCAAGGCTCTCTAATGCAGTAACACCTCTGAGCTTGCGGTTCATAGCCTTTGTTCTAGTAGTAAGAATCTTATCAATGGTGGTTTCTGCAGTTCTAATCTGTTTTTGAGCTTTCTCAAGCTGCACCTGATACGTCTCAAACTCTGTCTTAACCGCAGAGAGTACCTTTTGAATTTCGTCGGCATGCTTCTGAATAGCAACAGATTGAAATCCCATTTGAAGACTGTTAAGAAGTGCTGCCATAGTGGAAGGTCCACACACATTAACGCGATACTCTCTCTGTAGCTGCTCAAGAAGACCCGTCTGACTGACTACCTCTGCATAAAGTCCCTCAAAAGGAAGGAACAAAATAGCAAAGTTAGTTGTCTCTGGCGGGGCAATATACTTTGTAGAGATATCTTTTGCCTCTGCCTTAATTCGAGTCTCTAGACCCTTTTTAGCAGCAGCAATCGCCTCCTCATTACCTGCATTGATTGCATCCACTAAATGCTCGTACGTATCTCCTGGGAACTTAGAATCAATAGGAAGCCAAACGGTCTCCCCTGACTCTCCAGGCAACTTAACAGCAAACTCAACACGCTCAGTAGAACCAGAAACAGTAGCAACATTCTCTTCGTACTGCTCTGGAGAAAGAATGTCTCTTAGAATTGCGCCAAGCTGAATTTCTCCAACAATTCCGCGAGTCTTAACGCCAGAAAGAACCTTCTTTAAGTCTCCAACACCTTCCGCAAGACCACGCATTTCTCCCAAGCCTTGATGAACTTGCTCAAGTTGCGTAGATACGCGCTGGAACGATTGGGTCATACGCTCATCGAGCGTTTTCTGGAGTTTCTCGTCAACGGTCTGACGCATAAGCTCAAGCTTTGCTTCATTCTCTTTACGCATGTCGCTGAGCTGTTTGTCAACAGTCTCTCTAACCTTACCAAGCTGCTCAGTTGAAGCCTGGGAAGTTGCTTTCATGTTGTCATCCACACGACGCTGAAAAGCATCAAAGCGAGCATCAAGCTGAGCAATACGCTGATCAGTCTGCTTCGTCTGATTTTGCAGTGTTGAGGTGAGCTTTTGATCAACTACCTCTCTTACCTTCTCAAGCTTTGTATCCATAAGCTCTTGCATTTTTGCCATGTTATCCGTAACACGACGATCCAACTCTTGGGAGCTTCTTATAAGCTCTGCAGATGATGTTTGACTTTGCTCTTGCAGCGTCTTTACTTGCGAAAGCTTAGAGGAAAGTGTGACAAGGCTCACGATAAGCACAATGACAACTACAGCCAAAACTAACAGCACAAGCAAATCCACAAGACTCCCCTAACTCATAGCAGAACAAACAAACGCAAACACAGCAAACGCAATCTGAGTGTTAACCAAAAATCCCGTAGATTACCTGAGCAATGCTGTTAGTAACGCTCTCAACAAAGTTCACAAATGGATTATCGGAATCAACGTCTTTATCTCCATAAGGATTAGTGAAGTAATCCCAGAATTCTTCCCAATAGTTTTGCTGACGATAATACCTATAGGAATCATCATCTTCAGTACGATCCTGCTTATCATCAGTATCGTTGTTTGTTTCGTTCTTGCTGTTCTTTTCTTTCTCTTTCTTAGTAGAAAGCGTCTCATCAGAACCAAGCGTGACGTTGATAGTAAGGCGGTCTTCTCCACGCATGATTTCTACAGGAACGGTCTCTCCAATCTTGTGAGAGCGAACGGCAATAATAGCTGCATCAGCAGAAACTACGCGCTCTCCACCAATAGAGACAATAACATCACCCTTTTTAATACCAGCACCCTCTGCAGGACTATCATCAAGAAGGCCTGCTACATACGCACCGTAATCTACCGAGAGATCATTGCGCTTTGCAACTCGAGGAGTAACGGTCTGCATAGAAAGACCAATATAGGCATGCTTAACTTGCTGGCCAGAAAGAATCTGATTTGCAATATCAATGGCATAGTTAGAAGGAATTGCAAAACCAATACCCGCAAATGACTTGGTATCTGACGAGAACAACGTACAAATACCCACAAGCTGACCATTAGAGTCAACCAGAGCGCCGCCAGAATTACCTGGGTTAATAGCTGCATCAACCTGGATGAGGTTTGCATAAATAGTGGTTTCTCCACCCTCTGTCTCAAGCATATCTCCACGAGAAAGAGCAGACACGATACCTGCAGAAACAGAGTGATCAAGACCAAATGGGCTACCAACGCTCATAACCCAACTACCAGGAGCTAAGTTATCGGAATTACCAATCTCAATTGGAGTTAGGCTATCTCCCTTAAGGTCAGCATGAAGAACAGCAAGGTCAGAGGTTGGATCTGTTCCCACGACAGTGCACTCATACTCTTTGTCATTAACGGAGATAGAGAACGTATCCATACCCTCAATGACGTGGTAATTGGTAAGAATGTCTCCATTTGTGTTCAATACAACGCCAGAACCGGTTGAGCCTGATGAATCACTGGTAGCCTTAACGGACACAACCGAAGGCAAAACCTTAGAAGCTACCGTTTCTGCCGTCTTAGTATCAGTTGGTTCTGCGGCAGGACGAGACGTCGCTGCTTGAGAAATAGTTGCCTGACCAGATACTGCAGGAAGCTTAGAAATTCCCTCTCCCAAAGCAATGGTAGGAACACAAGCAACGGCAAAAGCAATTGCACAAGCTGTTCTTTTTACGCTTGAGCTTTTGAACATAGACATAAATCCAGCCTGCTTAACTGACGAAAAACGCTTATTTACAGTGGAATCTGTGGTTAAACCATGTGCTTGGTTCTCCATAGACATCCTCCTTAACATCACTTTGATGCAAACAACTAACGCACATAATTCTGCGCTAAACATCAATTTTTCAATATGTGTATTCTAGCAGTTTAATATCTGTATTGTTTATATGCGTATTAAGTGCAGT
>CAUUEB010000005.1:0-65431 GCA_963544135.1 uncultured Atopobium sp.
TTTCAGCGTAATGTATACGTCTTTTTGACAGATTATCTGACTTAGGTGTGTTTTGAACTGCCTCCCATTTCTCGTGTCCAAGAAATGGGAGGCAGTTCATTCACTGGCTCTCTTTTTGTTCAAAGCGTTTCTCGCTGTCTATTAGGCTACAAAATGAAATGCGTCACGAGGTGTTTTATCGTGTCCAACTACCTTGCCGCAATACACAAAACCAGCATGTGTAAGCGTCGTAGTCATAGCGACATTTGCTTCATGAGTATCTGCGCGAACGTTTGAATAGTTTTCGCAAATCCAATTGAACATAAAGGTGGCAATTCCTCGTCTTGTATATTTAACAGCTACTCTGTGAATAACAACGTAATCCAGGTTGTTTATCCAAGCGCCTCCAGCAATATTGACGTATGCCTCGTCAGGACCGGGTAAGAGCGAGAAACAACCAAGAATCTTTTCTGATTTCTTATCTTCTGTAACTACAAAAAGGCCGTTGCTTTCAAGATCAGCTTCAGCATCTTCTAAAAGTGGATAATTTTTGGTCCACTGGAATGTGTTGTTATGCCGAGCCATGGTCTGACGGCCAATGTCATATAAATCAGCCACAGCCTTAAGATCTTTAGTATTTGCTCTTCTGATGTGCATTAGAAGACTTTGATGCTCAATGTTTTAGTAATGCTTTGCTCTGGATCAAGGCAAATGATACCTGGTTTATGCTCAAAGATACCGTCGGTATCAACGGTGTCTGCAATGCCACACCATGGCTCAAGAGCAACAAATGGACAACCAGGAGCAGCACTCCAAATACCCAGATAATCAAAGCCTTCAAAATCCATTTGAATGCCATGGGCCTCAGAAGGAGCTTCTGTGCTAGCCGCAAGTGTAATGCGTCTATCAGGAACATCTTCAAGTGTGATGGTCTTCTCGCGATCAATGAGCTCCCAAGAAAGAGGAAGCGTGTCAGAGTCCACAACAAGCCTTTGTGGAGTTGCGTAGTCACACAGACCCTCATCAGTAATGGAAGGGCCAAAGCTGGTCCAGGAGCGCGTAAACAAGAGTCGATACTGGTCCAAAGAGGCTGCCTCAACGCCCGGTACGGGAATGTTGAACGCGGGGTGTGCACCAAGGGTGAACGGCAGCACAACGTTTGCAGGATTGGTGACCTCATACGTTTGTGTCAGCGTATCGCCATCTACCGAGAAGATCAGCTTAAGTTCAAAGTCATAGGGGTAGGCCTTGCGAGTCTCTTCGGTACTTTTTAGCCGGAGCGTTACAGAAGAGGGACTCTGCTCGACAACCTCAAACTGGTTGAGGCGAGCAAGGCCATGACGTGCAAGAGAAACGGTGCCTTCTGCAGACTCTGCTTTGCCGTCCTTGAGGACGCCAACAATGGGGAAGAGAATGGGGGCACGTCTTGGCCACCAGTTGGCATCTCCTTGCCAGAGGTATTCCGACTCATCTTTTTGCAAGCTCATGAGTTGTGCACCCATGGTGTCAATTGAAGTGGTAAGAGAGCCGTTAGAAATAGAAATAATTTCAGACATAGATGCCTCCAGCTAAAGAATAAGCCAGCCTCTTTTGAGACTGGCTTAGTATACCAAGTTAGAAGGGCAGAAAGACTAGTTGTTGTCTGCCATCTGAGCCTGAACAGCGGTGATTGCAACAACACCAACAATATCGTCAGCGGAGCAACCACGGGAGAGGTCGTTAACAGGACGAGCAATGCCCTGAAGGATTGGACCGTATGCCTCAGCACCACTGAAGCGCTGAACAAGCTTGTAGCCAATGTTTCCAGCCTCAAGGTTAGGGAAGACCAGGATGTTTGCATTTCCTGCAACCTTAGAGAATGGAGCCTTGAGCTTACCAACCTCAGGAACAAGAGCTGCGTCAAGCTGAAGATCGCCGTCGAGTGCAAGATCAGCGTTCTTCTCGTGAGCAAGCTTTGTGGCCTCCTGGACCTTCTCGGCAGTTGCGCCACCAGCAGAGCCCATAGTGGAGTAGGAGAGCATAGCAACGCGAGGCTCATCGCTCATAAATGCGCGCCAAGAATCAGCGGAGGCAAGAGCAATCTCGGAGAGCTCTTCTGCAGATGGATCAATGTTGAGGCCGCAGTCAGCAAAGAGCAGGGTGCCGTCCTCGCCAAAGTCAGTAGTGGTGCTCATGATGAAGAATGCAGAAACAAGCTTGGTACCAGGAGCAGTCTTGATGATCTGCAGCGCAGGCCTAAGGGTGTTTGCGGTAGAGTGGCAAGCGCCAGAAACCAGGCCGTCAGCGTCGCCCATCTTAACCATCATAGTTGCAAAGTAGGTGGCATCGTTCATCTGCTTGCGAGCTTCCTCAATGGTGACGCCCTTACGAGCACGAAGTTCAGCAAACTTCTGAGCATATGCCTCATGACGCTCGTCAGTAGCAGGGTCTACTACCGTTGCACCTGGAACATCAATCTGCTCAGGATTGCCAAGAATAATGACCTTAGCAATACCCTCTGCAACAATCTTCTTTGCTGCATCGATGGTACGCTGGTCCTCACCCTCTGGAAGGACAATAGTCTTTACGTCGGACTTAGCGGTTTCTTTCATACGGTCAAGAAACTTGCTCATGTGTCGTGCTCCAATCATACTTTGATATCTGTGCCTCGTTGAATTTTGCACTTCTCAACTTGTTGTTTGTACAAAAGTCAGACACAAAAAGCTAAGAAATGCATTTTCACACAATTGAACATTTTACGCCTAACGGCAGAGCTTTGCGCCCCGCATGACTCACTTTATGGCCACGTGTTAAAATGAGTGAAGTTTCACATACAAATCCTGCGCACTTAGGCGCACATGGAGGTTTACATGTCTATCAATCATGGTCTTCCTGCCGGCTTTAACCCCGACAACTACGATGTTATTGTTGTTGGAGCTGGCTATGCAGGTGCAGTTGTTGCTCGCCGTATGTCAGAAAACTGCAACTCAAAGGTAGCAATCTTTGAGCGCAGAAACCACATTGCCGGTAACGCTTACGATCGCCTTGATGACGCAGGCGTTCTTGTTCACGAGTACGGTCCACACATCTATCACACCATGAGTGACCGCGTTCACCAGTTCCTCTCGCGCTTTACTGATTGGACTGACTACCAGCACAAAGTTCTAGCCAACATTAACGGCCAGCTGATGCCTGTTCCTTTTAACCACCAGTCTTTGAAGCTTGCCTTTGGAGAAGAGCGCGGCGAGAAACTCTATCAGAAGCTGGTTCTTACGTTTGGTGAGAACGTCAAAGTTCCTATCATGGAGCTTCGCGAGAAGAACGATCCAGATCTGGAAGAGATTGCCGACTACGTTTACGAGAACGTCTTCCTGCACTACACCATGAAGCAGTGGGGAAAGACTCCAGACCAGATTGACAAGTCCATCACAGGTCGCGTTCCAATTTTTGTTGGTGACGATGACCGTTACTTCCCAGGTGCAACCTATCAGGGTATGCCAAAAGAGGGCTACACCAAGCTCTTTGAGAACATGCTTGACCATGATCTGATTGATGTCTTTTTGGATGTTGACGTTCGTGACATCATGAAGCTCAGCTCTTCTAACGTGAGCGTTTGTGAGAAACCATTTGTGGGTGAGGTAATCTACACTGGTCCTCTGGATGAGCTCTTTAATCTCGACCAGGGAGCTCTGCCTTATCGCACGCTTGATATGCAGTTTGAGACACTTGATCAAGATCAGTTCCAGCCTGTTGGCACTGTTAATTACACTACGAGCGAGGACTTTACTCGTATTACTGAGTTTAAGAATATGACTGGTCAGGTTCTTCCTGGTAAAACAACCATTATGCGTGAATACTCGCATGCGTATGTTCCAGAGAGTGGCCAGACTCCTTATTACGCTATTCTCGAGCCAGAAAATCAGGAGCTCTATCGCTCTTACAAGGAGCGCACCTCTGGCATTCTGAACTTCCATGCAGTCGGTCGTCTTGCTGAGTATCGCTACTATGACATGGATGGCGTTGTTGCTTCTGCACTGGAACTTTCTGACGAGCTCATTGCTCATCAGGCATAGGGAGCTTGCATGAAAAAGACAATCACTTTTGGTATCCCATGCTATAACTCTTCGGAGTACATGGATCACTGTATTGAGTCTATTCTTGAGGGCTCTGATTATGCTGACGACGTGCAGATTATTATTGTTGATGACGGCTCTGTAAAGGATGATACTGCCGCTAAAGCTGACGCTTGGCAGGAGCGTTATCCCAACATTATCAAGGCAGTCCATCAAGAGAATGGCGGCCATGGCATTGCTGTTATGAAGGCTGTTTCTCACGCTGATGGTGTGTACTTCAAAAACATTGACTCAGATGACTGGGTTGATGGCGATGCCTTGAAGACCTTCCTTCAGCAGCTCCGCACCTTTATTGCCTCTGATAATCCTGTTGACCTGGTACTCTCCAACTATGTTTACGAACACGTTGAGGATAATACTCAGAACTTTGTAGACTATCGCGACGCTGTTCCTACTAACAAGATTATTGGCTGGGAAGAGATTGGCCGCTTCAAGCTGTCTCAGTATCTTCTGATGCATGCAATTACGTACCGTGTTGAGGTTCTGCGCTCTGCAAACATTCAGATGCCTGCACACACTTTCTATGTAGATAACGTCTACGCCTACGTTCCATTCCCTAAGGTAAAGACTATCTACTACGTTGACGTTGATCTGTATCGTTACTTCATTGGTCGAGATGATCAATCAGTTAACGAGAAGGTCTTAACAAGTCGCGTTGATCATTATTGGCGTGTTGCTCGTAATATGATGCATGCATATCACATCTACGACGACATCTCTTCTCCACGTCTTCAGACGTACATGATGAGCTACTTCACTATCATCATGGCAATCTGCTCTGTCTTCTCTAAGATGAGTGACCGTGATGATGCCATGGACCAGCTGGAGGAGCTCTGGGATGAGCTTCGCGCTTATGACAAGAAGATGTACCGCAAGGCTCGCTATGGCCTTGTAGGCACCGCCACAAACCTTCCTGGCAAGATTGGTAAGACGGTCACTATCGGTGGTTACCGTGTGGCTCAGAAGGTTGTTAAGTTCAACTAAACGTTCTTTCAAATCTAAAAGCAAAACCCTCGTATCCTGAACTGCCTCCTACTTCTTGGACATAAGAAATGGGAGGTAATTCATATGCAGGTGATTATGATTCTGCAGCGTGTTAACGTTGGCTTTTAGGCTTGGCGTACAAAATAGCGCAGCTTTGGTAGGTTCTGCTGAAGAGTCGACATGTTCTTAATCAAGATAGCTAGGCAGTTAGGCGGTCGTACTACCTGATATGCATCTCTATGCATAAACTTCATCTAATATGCTTAAATATGAATAGACTTATATAAGAAATTTAACTATCGATAAATTCTGTATCTACGGAACACACCTAAGTCGGATAATCTGCTCAGATGAGGGCATTTTACACATCTAATAAAGATAATCTGCATGATTAAGGTATTTTCAGCGTCATGTATACGTCTTTTTGACAGATTATCCGACTTAGGTGTGTTTTGAACTGCCTCCTATTTCTCGTGTCTAAGAAATGGGAGACAGTTCATCCAACGTGATACGAGGGCTTTCTATCATGAATAGAGTGCTTTAATGCTTACGTCCTGCTAGTGCATGCTCTAGATAGTCATGATTACCGGTAAATTTAACTAGCTCACGAGAAAGTAGAGAAACGGGGAGTCCCACGACATTCTCGTAATCTCCTTGAATGCTCTGGACCAGATAGCGACCATTTCCCTGGATACCATAAGCACCGGCCTTATCCATTGGCTCACCGGAGGCAACATAGGCGGCAATCTCATCTTCAGAGAGTTCAAAGAACGTGACGTCAGTGGTCTCTACAAACGCTACGGCAACAACAGAGGGCGCTCCGTCAGGAGAGGGGGACTTGAAGGCCTTAAAGCGGCGCAGAGCAACACCAGTGGATACATGGTGAGTTTGACCAGAAAGCTTAGAAAGCATGCGTTTGGCGTCTTCAGCATTTGTAGGCTTGCCAAAAACTTGACCGCCATCTGTCCAGACAATGGTATCTGCGGCAAGCACGATTTCATTGTTGAGCTGCTCAAAGTCTGGCTGCTCCATGAGCTTATAGCAAACCGCAATGGCTTTTTCTTGCGCCAAGCGCTTTACCAGTGCAAGGGGTTTCTCGTCAACTTTTTGAGCTTCATCAATATCAGCAGGTATTACCTGTGGATCTATTCCCATAGACTGCATAAGCTCAAGGCGCCTAGGGGATTGTGATGCAAGAATCATATGTGTTCCTATCATTTGAGGTTTTGCTGATACTGTACCCAAAAAAGAAGCCTGATAGGCGAGAAACCCATCAGGCTTATTTGCTAAGAAAGAAAAGCTAAGCTAAAAACTAGTCAAGCTCAATAGCGGTGACTGGGCAGCCGTCGCAAGCCTCCTGTGCTGCGTCCTCTGCAGCCTCAGGAACCTCTTCCTCAATAGCGTGAGCAAGACCGTCGTCGCCGATCTCGAATACCTCAGGAGCAGTGCTCTCGCAGAGACCGCAACCGATGCAATCCTCATTAACTGTTGCCTTCATAATACATTCCTCTCCGTATCTCGAGCCCCTTACTCGAGTAATACTTATCTTGCATTCAAGACTACTTGATTGCAATGTATTTTTTACACGTTTCTTTGCTGTTATGCAACAACAAAGGCGCAGATAATTGAAAGAACATTACTTGAAGTAGTAAGTGCACATCTGACCTGCATATATAAAAGGTTTAATTTTTAGAACATCCACTCCAATTAGTACAACTGTCTTGTTGGGGACAGTCTATAACTCTTTTTTGAGCATAACAATTTCGCTAGTTCTGTACTCTTCAACAAATCCATTCTTTAAAAACATCGTGACTGATGGATTGTCTATGGCAATATCATCGTAGAGCAGCTTAATGCCGTTCTGTTTAGCAGCGTTACAGAGCAGATATAATCCAATGCTGCCATAGCCCCTTTTTCTAAATGGAGCATAGACTATGACATCTGCCATAAAAAGATTTTGATCACTGTCGTAATGGTAGGCAATCTCTCCAACAAAAGTATCGTTGCTATCCCTTAAATACCTGTAATAACGTTTATTCTCGTGTTTTACAATCCAGTAATCATACCAGCTATGCCACACTTCTTTTGGAAAGGAAATTGTTCCTCCCCAGGCATGGTTATATGCCATCGTTTCTTCATCTGCCATCATCTTCTGGCGAAACCAAAGATCTTCTAAAGACGGTGTATAGAGGGTAATGGTGCTTTCGTTTTCTTCTTTCATCAGTGAGCGCACGCGTCCTTTTCTTATCTGTTTTTGGAACCACATTTGATGCTCTTAAATGTTTTTTTCAGCCTCTGTTTGAGTCTCCGCTTGAGTTTCAACCGTATCAATTACTGCGGACTGTTCATTTTGTACCGTGCTTATGTAGTAGGAACCAGAGAGTAGATCAAACAATAAACGTTTGTTCATCAGTATGAGCACGGCGGTAATGATATAGAAGAAAATAAATGCCACAAACATAATTGGAATCAGTTCGAGAAATAACATCGATTCTGGAGTCTTATTAAAATCATCGATCAAATATAGCAATCCGTTTGGAACAAGATAGAAATAACCTGTGATGAGCAAACCTCTTAGCATGGTACGAGGAACTCTTTGTTTTTTATAAGTCAACTTAAATCGTAACAAGGCGCTACCAAGCGTTTTGCCATTAAAGAGTGGGACTACAGCAAAGTAGAGAGCTATGAACAGTGAGAAAGGAAGCGTCGTTTTTGAGAGGTTATAAGGAATAGTCACAATAAACGTATCGATGAGTAATGAAAGACCAACACGAATTTGGGAAACTTGAGAGCCCGCCTCGAGCGCTTCCTTGTCAATTTTATCTCTAGAAGGAAGCAGCCATACGGGCAGCGACCCAAGAGCATATCCAATACATCCGCCTGTTGTGTTTTGAATGATATCGTCAATATCAGCAAGTCGATAAGGTCCTGGATATAAGAAATAAAGACCAGAAAGCTGGGTAAGCTCAAAGAACAAACTAAGAAGCGCAGTAAGTAAAAGTGTCTTTTTAAAGCTGCATTTAAAGTAATAGCGAAGATACATTCCAAAAGGTATAAGCATTAAAACATTAAAGACTGGAACGTAAAATGATGCATCCTTTATTGACATAATCCAGGTAGCAGGTTTAGTGATTTGAAAAGGACTTTCCTTTAAGAAATCAAAAACAAAGGTAAAAGGAACCAGATTAAGCATCTGCGTGTAGGTGGTATGAACTGTATCTGGATCTGGCAACGGTAGGATTACCAAGAAATACATGGTTAGCAAATACAGAACAAACGAATATAAAATCAAAGTCCTAAGCTTATTAATAGAGCCGTATTTGCGATAGTTGAAAATCATATAGGGTAGGGTAATGAAAAATGCCAAAATGGGAAATACGAGCAGAGCAATTTGAATGGATTTTATATATCCCATTGAGCCTCCAAATTTAAACCCCTGTAAGTAAGCAAACGTTTTCTACATGAAACGAGTGAACACTAAGTATGTCAAGTATTATCCTTAAGGGCAAATACCAGTGCTATCCCTACTGCATATTCTTGTTACAAATAAGTCCAAGATGAACAGGCATATAAAGACCTACCAGCAGTTGGACGATACGGCGGGTATGCTTGTGTTTTTCTGATAAACAGAAAAACACAAGCGATATGGATGGTCCTGTGTAGCTAAAGTTAAACAGATAAAAGAGGTTATCTTTCGTATAAGCTGAACCCCAAAAGTTAGTTTGTGTCCAACTTTTGGGGTTCGGTTCATTTCTATGATCTATTTTTATACCACCCTGAAAGATTACTTCAGGAACTGTGGTAATGCGGCCAGAAGCATACGCACGTCATAGCGGATTGGCTTGATCGGCGCGACCTCGCGACGAATGTCGAGTAGTTGATAAACGGCCATACGGGAGGCACGGACAGAGTACTCTTCTGTGAATACCACATCCTCCGGCACTTCGCAGAACTGGCCGGTAAAGCCGAGGTTCGTCGATCCGGCAGGAACGGTTAAAGGACGATCCGTGACGGTGTGGGGCAGGAACTGTGAGTTAATGTAGGGCATGGCAACCGGGATTGCGGCAACGACTTCTTCACGGCACTTCTGACGGGTTACCTCATCCATTGGAAGGTTCAGAAGGATTTCGTCGAGAATCTCCATGCCGGTGCAGTCAAACTCGCTTTTGCCGCAGTATTTTCCTTCCGCAAAGCTGTTGAACGCGCACATCCATAGGAAGCTGTAGCCTTCCGGCTCGTTCTTGAAGAATCCAGGCATCTGTGCCCGAATCTCCATGATCCACGGATGCTCCACAAAGGTGCTGGACAGACCTTCACCCGGTTTGTTGTGGGTGTACATCTGAAGCCAGTCCATAAAGGTGTTACCCTTGAACGTGCAGTTGAAGCTCATCCACGCTGACTTATCTGGATGCGCGAAGAACTTGTCGGGATTGCCGAGGCCATCCTTTTTGGAGGCAATGTTCTTCCAAAGTGTCGCGCTCATGGGATAGCTTGTATCCAGTGTCGCAGGAGTATTTGTATTGCCGAAGGTGGCGTTATCCGTCATGCAGCCCAGAGTTGCAATGACTTTATCACCTTCGCTCAGCTTGATATAACCCTCTTGACCACCACTGACCGTGTGCAGTCCTGTGACAGTGATTTCCTCGCAATCGGCAAAATCCATATCCGTGACAGCCGTGTTGTAGACGAAATCGACACCCGCTTCCGTCAGGACCGCCATCAGTGGCTCAATGACGCTCTCGTACTGGCTATGCGGCGTCAATGAAACACCCTTACATGTAATAAGGCGCAGGATTAGGTGCCAGAAACGGAGCGTATAACGGCGGAATTCCGCAACACTCGACCAGGGTTGGAAAGCGAACGTAGCTTCATACGCGTACCAGAAGATGCTTTCAAAGAATTCCTCGCTGAACCAGTCCTCAATGGTCACGTCGTCCAGGTCTTCCTCACTTGCTTTCCAGAGATTGAAGAGCTGCAGCATCTCGGTCTTTCCAAGGCCATAACTGCTGGTGTCCATGATCTCGCCGTTGTCGTCGAGGAACCGTGCTTTCGCCCAGCATGGATTTTCCTGTGAAAACGCAAGTATCTCCTCCGTGACACTCATGTTCTCATGTTCCAGCGACGGAACGCTTCCAAGGATGTCCCAGAAGTTTTCATAGGTCTGTCGGTTGAGCATGCGCTCACCACGCATAATCCAGCCCTTCTCCGGATCACCGCAGGCGTCGTTGGAGCCGCCCATCACGGACAGAGCCTCGATGATATGGATGTTCTTCCCCTCATAGCCACAGTCACGCAGCAAGTAGGCAGCTCCGGTCAGAGAGCCAAGGCCGCCACCAATGAAATAAAACTGTCCTTGATCCTTGCGAATATAGTTTCCTAACATATTGATTCCCTCCTTATGCTTTCCGTTTTCCAGTCAGAGGCATATCGCCTTTTTTCGTCTTTACCGTTCCGCTGATTGTGTCTCCATCTACAGAAGCCTCACAGGTATAGGGCACAACTCCTATCGCGCTTTTCAGCTTTCCGGAGAAGGTGAGGCTGTCTTCGTCTGCTTTTCCGGGATCAATATTGTTTTCCTTTCCCATGACGACCATTTTTCCCGTAATCACGCCGTCTGCGTCAGAAAGGGTCAGATCACCTTTCTTGATGCCCATCGGGGTCTTCAGGGATACTTCGTAGGTTCCTGTAATCATTGTTCTTTCCTCCAATCTGTTTTTGTCTTACGACAATGACATCATCTCCGTGAATCAGAGAGAAAGAAATATGCAAAAAATACCGCCGTGTAAGATGTCTTACACGGCGGCCATGATTGTATGAAAAGTACTGTTATGATTTGGCACTTCTTCTTAACGCGCCTGCGATATTTCCATGCATTGTGATGTCCAGGAGCTCGATCATTTCCTCGGGAGACTCCTTCATTCCGCTTTGGATCCAGCTTAGCAAGGCGGAAGCAAAAGCCTGTGTGTAAAAGGCAGTGATAAAGTTCACATGCTCAGGTTTTGCGCCGATATCCGCATTCAGGTTATCGACAAAGACCTTGAGGATAGACGCAACGTTCTCAAAAAACATTCGTCTGAGCGCGTCATACCCCACGCTCTTATAGGCGCAGAGACACACCGCTCGGTTTTCCTTCGCGTAACGAACAAGGAGCAAAATTCCGTCATCCCAGGTCAGGCAGTCTTTGCTCTTGCGGAGAAGATCCACCATTTCATTATTGAACATCCATTCCATCAACGCGTAAATGTCCTGAAAATGGTAATAGAAGGTCGGGCGGGATAAGTCGCAGGCCTCCAGAAGCTCCTTCACCGTAATCTTGTCAAAAGATTTTTTTGCCATGCTTTTTTTCAGCGCATGCGCAAGTTTTTGCTTTGTCTGAATAGAGATCTCTTCGTTTTTCATGTGGAACCTCCGAGCTGCTCAACCACCTCTATCGACTTTTGCAAAATCGTGGCAAGGTAGCGCATTGTCTTCACTCTGTCCCGCTTGTCCTTTTCCGTTACCCACTCAATCAGTATTTTACTTTCGCCTTCGGGACAGCAGTACAACCGTCTCGACATGGAAGGTCTGCGGAAAAAGGTCCACCGGGGTCACACTTACCGGTTTGTATGAGCCAATCTCAACAAAGCGCTTAAGATCGCGCGCCAGTGTTGCGGGATCGCAAGAAACGTATGCAATAGCACGCGCAGGCTGCTTGGAAAGTTGTTGTATCACTTCAGGAGCAAGGCCCGCACGAGGAGGATCAACAATAATCACGTCAGCATCTGTATCAGGGAATTCTCTACCTGCGTCTCCGCCCACTGCATCAACGTTGTCAAGCTTTGCTAATTCAAGGTTGCGACGAAGATCTCTAACTGCTGGACCATAGGCCTCAACAGCAGAAACAAATCCTGCACGTTTTGCAAGGGGGAGTGTGAAGGTTCCCGCTCCACAATAAAGATCCATGGCCTCATCGTCTGGCTGAACATCCAATCCAGAAAGTACAAGCTCAACGAGTTTCTCGGCACCTTTAGTATTTACCTGAAAGAACGAAGGAGCAGAAAGAAGCATCTTTTGGCCGTCGATGAGCTCACTCCATGAACCTGATCCGCTTAGGCGTTCAACGCCTACTACACGACGTGCTTTACGAGGGCCTTTAGTCATAACACGGACAACACTTGTCGCTTTAACCGCATCGGCTAAAACGCGCGCTACTTGTGTGCGTGGGAAGCCGCTCGGAGCGGTCCAGAGCGCCACTTCAAGTTCTTTAGTGCGTCTAGACACTCTGATGCCAATACGCTCTATATCAAGCTCGTGAGAGCCCGAAAGATAGGAGAGTGCTCCGCTTACAGCACCAACTGCCTTCTGGTTGGTCTTATCTAAGAGTGGACAGTCTTTAATGCGAATAATGTCCTGTCCGTTAGGCGCATACATGCCTACCAGCGTTTTGTTGCCGTTGCGCTTAAACGCCAATTCAATTTTATTGCGATAGCCCCATGGTTCGCCAGGAGAAACAATATCTTTTACCAGCACTGAAACATCTTCGTGTGAAAAATGCCCAATACGTTCTAGAGCAGAGACTACGCCATTGCGTTTCTCGACAAGCTGCTGTTCATAGACAATATTGCCCCATGGAGTGGCGCCTGTGAGCGCTACAAACGGATTGGGTCGAGGGTCTCTGAATGCAGATGCTTCCAAAACCTTTACAAGTTGTGCGCGAGAAAACCTATCTGTGTCCTCAGTAATCTGTACGCTGACAGTATCTCCAGGGACGGCACCACCAGAGATGAAGACCGTTTTACCATCTGAAGTATGAGCGATAGCGTCTGGACCATAGCTCATGCGCTCAACATGTAAGGTAAGCTCAGACACTTAGTAAACCATTCCCATTGCTTCGCGGACCTCGTCAAGCGTGGCGTTAGCAATGCGATTTGCACGAGCATTTCCATCGTGAATGATATCGTGAATAAGATCTGGTTGAGCTGCAAACTCTGCACGCCTCTGACGAATTGGCTCAAAGTAGGAGTTAACTGCATCGATGACGTAAGCCTTGAGTGCTCCGCCGCCGCCCATACCAATCTCGTCAGCAATCTCTTTTGGATCACGACCAGTACAAATGCCAGCAGTGGTGAGAAGCGCAGAGACTCCAGGACGATTGTCTGGATCAAAGGTAATCATGCGCTCTGAGTCAGTCTTGGACTTCTTAATAAGCTTAGCCGTCTCTTCAGCTGTCATAGAAAGCGAGATTGCATTGCCATAAGACTTACTCATCTTGCGGCCATCAAGACCAGGAATCAATGGGGTAGAGGTAAGAAGGCCAGAAATCTCTGGGAATACCTTTCCGTAGCGCTCGTTAAAGCGACGAGCAATCTTAGAGGTAATCTCAATGTGAGGCAGCTGATCGCGACCAACAGGAACAACATTTCCTTTGCAGAAAAGAATGTCGCATGCCTGGTGAACAGGATAGGTGAGGAGAAGACCGGTGAGAGCATGGCCAGATGCTTCCTGCTCTGCCTTAACAGTTGGATTTCTATGAAGCTCGGACTCGGTAACAAGCGAGAGAAACGGCAACATAAGCTGATTGAGAGCTGGAACTGCAGAATGCGTGAAAATCATGGTTTTCTGTGGATCAATTCCGCATGCTAGGTAATCAATAACCATATTGTAGACATTATCTGCAATATGCTCAGTAGTATCTCTATCTGTAATGACCTGGTAGTCAGCAATAATAATATTGGTATGAACACCAAGATTTTGGAGTCTTACGCGCTCAACAATAGTGCCAAAGTAATGGCCAAGGTGAAGTCTTCCAGTAGGACGGTCACCAGTAAGCATGTTGTACTTTCCTGCATGCTCTGGCAGATCTGCTTGAATCTCATTTGAGCGACGGAGCGCCGCCTCGTAGCTGCCCTCATTTGGCATAAAAACTCCTTGAAGTAAATTAATGCGTGAACTCAGTAAGTTTACCGCATTCCAGGCTATGGTTTAAATAATGAGTTAATAAACGTTGAAAACGATACGCCGACTTTCGTCGGCGTATCTAACAAGGATGCTGTCATGCTTTTACTTGATGACTACTAATACTATGTGTTACTTAAGAGTGTAGTGATAATAGTAGGTTCTTAGCCAACCATACTCACTGCCCCAATAACCTTTTCTTGCTCCACCAGGAAATGGGCCTTCAACAGAATACGTATTTGTGAAATAAATACGCTTCGTATAAGTTTGGACTCGTCTTGATGATGAGCTTCCATCAGGGGTGAAAACCAGATAGGATTCAGTGACATCGGCCCACTGCTTCATTGCAGTTAATTCGTCAAGAACTGTACTGAGCTCAGTTGATTCCTGAATACTTATTGGTTCTTTTAAATCATCAGCAAAAACAATATTAGGAATTAAAGCAACTGAGAGCATAATTACAAGCAATGAACCAATTGAAAGCCTACGTTTTAGTTGTTTATCAATCCTCATTACTAGCCCCTTTCGTTTGACAGCATCCTTGTGTTATCAATTTGCTTCTTACAACTGCTTTATTAATCAAAGCAATAATTACAGTCATAAGTATCAAGATGAAGGTCCATAGAAGCGTTTCGAGACAAACTTCAAAATACGAAATTCTTCCAAACTTAAATACATCCGTGGTAGGGAAGATTTCTAAAGCTCCCACTATTGACTTAGAATCCAAATACGTGAGCGGTATCCATTTGATAATTGAATGTTGAAAGTCTCGTGTTAAGAAATATTTTGGATAAAACGGTACGCATAACAGGATGAAGACTATAAGTAGAGAAATAGTTGGCTCTTTAGAAATAGTCAATAGCAATTCATAGAAGGTGATGACTAGAATTGAAAAGAGACAAATAAGTATAAGCTGTGATGTGATTAATTGAAGTGCGGAGGAATAAATAATTTCGCCACCTCTTCTAAATACTACAGGGTAATCTGGTAGTCCTAAACCATTGCGAACCAGTGCATATACGAGTAATGGCGCAATAGAAATAGCAAACGAGATCATTCCTGTGAAAAGAATAGATATACATTTTGATATATGGAATGTTACAAAGGTTAGTTGCCTATTTCCCAATAGCTTATTTCTATGACTATTTTTTGCGGCGATGAATGAAAATATACCGATAGCTGCATAGATGGCTAATGGTGTTCTATTTAAAAACAGAGACGCCATCATTTCAATCAAAGGGTATTGTTGTACGTCTTTGTAGAGTGCGCTATTTCCCAATTGCGAAAGATGCTCATAGTATAGTTGCTTGGCCTGTAAATCATAGATAGATTCCACAGTTTGACGCCCACTTTGCGCGTCTTCTAGTTGGTTATTTAAGAAATCTAAGTATCTTTGTACAAAATCTAAATTATCCTGACTGTTTGCCAGAGCATAGGTTATTGAGAGTTTTTTAGTTAATTGAATTAAATCATCATCAGAAATCTGTTGTTCTATCCCGCTCTCGTATTCTCTCTTGTAGTTTAAATAGGTTTCATTAAAAACCTCACGCGAATTCCAGTCTAAAAACCAGTTAGACACAGATGGCTGAATAAGAATAGAAGAAAAATAAACTGTTAAGACACATATTACTAGCCATGTGAAAGGGTGTTTCATCAATAGCTTTATATTAGATATTAGGTGCCACATATAAGCTCCTTATTCAGCTGAGCAGCCAAACAACTTGTGATATAAAGACCTCGATTCTTTGAATGCATCAACTTGCTGTAGGGTTTTGTTTTTAATGAATATAAAAGAGTTACATACTCTATCTAATTCTTCTGGTAAATGAGAGGAGATAATGACGCATGCACCATGTTCTGCCAGTGTTTTAATCAGATTAGAACTATACTCTGCGTGTTGTATATCAAGTGCGTTGAGCGGTTCATCTAAGAGAATGTAAGGCGATTGTGAAACATAAGCCATGGCAAGCTGTAGCTGCATTTTCATTCCCTGTGAGAACTTGCTAATTTTTTGAGATTTTAGATTTAATGCGTCGAGCATTTTGAGAGGAGTATCAATATTAACTTCTGATCTCCATATCTTTTTTACAAGTTCCAAGTGGAATTTCCCATTCATTGTTGGATATAAAATTGAATTATCTTCAGGTGAGTAATAGACCTCTTGAGCATAAATATTCGAATCGATAATTGAGATATCATTGCAAGTTATTAATCCTGATTTTAATAAACTGATATCTCCATTTAGAGTTTTCAACAGGGTGCTCTTTCCAAAGCCATTTGGAGCCATAAGTCCGTAGACCCTTCCTGGACTGAATGAGAATGTAACATTGTTTAAGACAGCCTTGTCTTTATAGCCTATTGAAACATCATTGAGCTTAAGCATTTTTTATTACACCCACTAAGTCTGCTTGCAATAATTTCCTAAGTTTACTGATTCCGATTGTTATGAAAATAATTAAAACAGCCCACAGCATGAATATGAGCAGTCCATATAAAGGTTGAGGTTGGGCATAATCAATCTTGTTTGTAAAAAATTGAACATCTCCAACAAAGCCGATTATTGCGCCAATGTCCAAATAACCAATGGGGAGGTACTCTATCCACCCTAAAAGCAACTGAGGTGAAGAAAGACTCATTGCAAAGATAGATGAACAAATTACAAGAAAGTAGAGCACTAGAGGTATAAGAAACTTACGGGTAATAGAGAAAGCACAGATTAAAACTAGGGAGACAAACGTGTTTGTTATAGCAGTATACGCAACAGACCAAACGGCACACTGGAGCGCATTTGAAGTGTATATAGTTCCTGCCTGTACTAAAACAACAGGATAAGAAGATGATCCAATCCCGTTACGTATCAATTCAATGGTAAATAGGGGAATATACGAACAGAGACAGATGGTGGCAGCAATAACCGTAGCCGCACCAATGCACCCAAAAAGACGCTGCAGGTAAGGTATTTGATCTTTTCCTAGAAGCTTTTCTCGAGAAGTGATTTGAGCTAAGGCAACGAAGGTTCCAATTGCTGGCACAAATCGTAAAACAATAGGCAATCTATTTATTGAGTACGAAATTGAATGTATAGCTGGTAATTTACTTTCAGTTTCGTATTGATTGCTTAATGGAATGTGCTGCATCTTTTGAGAAAATGCTTCCTGAGCTAAATAATAAAAGTCAGTATCATAAAGTCTAAAAGCTAGGCTGTTTGATGACACGAATGAATAGTAGGTTAAGCTTGCTTGATAGAATTTCTCGCTTGTTGTGGCAAGCTTAATATTTCCTAACAGCTCTATTTGCTTTTCAAGAGTTTTGAAGTTTTCCGATGAGCGCTGATCAGAGCCATAACTTTCCGCTTGTTTGACAAGGTAATCGTATTCATCGCTTACAACACCATTTCGAGCAAAATTTATGCTGTATGTATCTAGATTTGTAAAAACCGGAATTAGTAAAAGAGCCGCAAAAACACAGGTAGCAAGCCACAATGAAGGTTGCCTTATAGCCGTTTTGATAAGACTCTTGCAATACCACATATCTCCTCCTCAGGTGAGAAAAGATAAGTGCTACTTTGTAAGAACTTTACTCTTATTTGTAATTTTTTACAATATATATTACTTTGGTTTAAGATTATCTAAGTAAATGCATATAACATCTACTGCTTTCCAAGCTTTTTGCGTTCAAGGGCACGAGCAATAAGGATTTGTTTGCGCAGCTCTGGAATCTTTTTTCCATCCATGGCAGGAGTATCAGAAAGCTTGTAAGGAATGCCAAGCTCTTCGTACTTTTTTACGCCCATTACATGATAGGGAAGTACGTCTAATCCAATAACGTTATCCCAGTGAGCAATGATTCTACCAACGCCAGCAAGTTCTTCTGGTGAATCAGTAATTCCAGGCACTACAACATGTCTGATAAGCACTTTAATGCCTCTACGATTAAGCTCATCGCCAAACGCAAGTGGTCTTTCTGAGCCAACTTCGCAAAGACTAATATGGCCCTTTGGATCAGAGTGCTTGATATCAAGGAGCACTAAATCAGTGTTATCAAGAACGCGCTCAAATTTTTTTGGGGTTTCTGGATTGTAGGCAATTCCAGAAGAGTCTAGACAGGTATGAATGCGTCCACGAGGATCATTATGAGCTGCCTCAAACAGAGCGCCGATAAACTCAGGCTGAGCGAGTGGTTCGCCGCCAGTGGCTGTAATTCCGCCGTTTCTATAAAAAGCTCTATTGCGGTCAAAGGTGGCAAGAATTTCTTTTACCGATTTTTTTGTTCCAATACCAAATTGCCAGGTATCTGGATTGTGACAATAGGCACAGCGCATGGGACATCCCTGGGTAAATACAACCAGGCGAGTTCCAGGACCATCTACAGTACCAAAGGTCTCAATAGAGTGGACCCGCCCACAAACTGTGAGCGGGTCATTGAGATCCATGTGAGTATCAGAACAAGACATGGACAAGAAATCCTTAGAGAGCGTCGTGGAAGGTACGAGAAATAACGTCGTCCTGCTGCTCTTTGGTAAGGGAGTTGAACTTAACAGCGTAACCAGAAACGCGAATGGTCAGCTGAGGATACTTCTCTGGGTGTGCCTGAGCATCAAGAAGAGTGTCCTTAGTAAATACGTTAACGTTGAGGTGATGACCGCCCTTCTCGGCATAGCCATCAATCATGTTTACAAGGTTGTCAATCTGCTCGGAAGCTACTTCGTTGGACTGCATGTGTTTCTCCTTACGAGTTTGTTGGCGAGAAGAAACGTGTAGATAGATCTTCTCGCCAGGGCTTGTTATTTACGATCCTCAGCACCTTCAGCTGCGGATGGGTTTGCCTCACAGGCGCAATCAATCTTGTTCTCAATCTGAATATCAAGATTCATATCAGAGAAGTCGATGTGCTCAAGGTCTAGCTCGCTACCGTGGAAGTAGACGTCAGAGCCCTTACCAAGAGCATTAGGAATGATTGAGAAGGTATTGGAAATACCGTCTTGTGCGTCGTTGAATGGAAGCTTAGCAACGGATGCCAGGGATGCTACGGCACCGTGAGTGTCGCGGTGGTGCATTGGGTTAGCACCAGGAGCAAAAGGAACGCCCGCACGACGGCCATCAGGAGTGTTGCCGGTAGCCTTACCATATACAACGTTAGAGGTAATGGTCAGGATAGAAGTGGTTGGGACAGAATCACGGTAGGTGTGGTTCTGACGAATCATGTTCATGAAGATCTCAACGATGTCATGAGCAATGGTGTCAACACGGTCATCATCGTTACCGTACTTAGGGAAGTCACCCTCAGTAACGTAGTCGGTAACAAGGCCAGTCTCGTCGCGGACAACTCTTACCTTTGCATACTTGATTGCAGAGAGGGAGTCAGCAACAACAGAAAGACCTGCGATGCCTGTTGCAAACCAGCGATGAACGTGCTCGTCATGCAGAGCCATCTGGATGCGCTCGTAGCTGTACTTATCGTGCATGTAGTGGATTGCATTAAGAGCGTTGACGTAAACGCCTGCAAGCCAGCGCATCATGTCCATATACTTGGAGAAGACATCGTCGTAATCAAGGTACTCGCCCTCAACCGCACGGTACTTAGGACCAATCTGCTCGCCGGTCTTCTCGTCACGGCCGCCATTGATTGCGTAAAGCAGGCACTTGGCAAGGTTTGCGCGAGCACCAAAGAACTGCATCTCCTTGCCAACGCGCATCGAGCTGACGCAGCAAGCAATTGCGTAGTCATCGCCATGATAGATGCGCATAAGATCGTCATTCTCGTACTGGATAGAGCTGGTGGTAATAGAAATCTTTGCGCAGTAGCGCTTGAAACCTACAGGAAGCTTAGTAGACCACAGAACAGTCAGGTTAGGCTCTGGGCTGGTACCCATGTTTTCAAGGGTGTGGAGCCAGCGGAAGCAGGACTTGGTAACCATAGAGCGGCCATCAATGCCAATGCCACCAATGGACTCAGTGACCCACTGAGGGTCTCCAGAGAAGAGCTCGTTGTACTCAGGAGTACGGGCAAACTTGACCATACGAAGCTTCATAACCAGGTGGTCAACAATTTCCTGAATCTCAGACTCAGTGAAGGTACCATGAGCAAGATCGCGCTCTGCATAGATGTCCAGGAAGGTGGTGTTGCGACCAATGGACATTGCAGCGCCATTTTGCTCTTTAACAGCTGCTAGGTAGCCCAGATAGAGCCACTGAACTGCCTCTTTGAAGTTCTCTGCAGGACGGCTCAAATCAAAACCGTAAATCTCGCCAAGCTGCTTGAGCTCTTTAAGAGCGCGGATCTGCTCAGAGAGCTCTTCGCGATGACGAATGGTTTTCTCGTCCATGATGGAGCCGGTGCCGTTTTTCTGATTTGTCTTATCGGCAATCAGGGCGTCAACGCCGTAGAGGGCCACACGACGATAGTCGCCGATGATGCGGCCGCGGCCGTATGCGTCAGGCAGACCAGTAATGATGTGGGAGTGACGGCATTTACGCATGTCCTCGGTGTAGACATCAAAAACGCCAGCGTTGTGAGTCTTGCGACGATAGGTGTAGAAGTCAACAATCTCTGGGTCAACCTCGTAGCCGTAGGCCTTGCAAGCAGCCATTGCCATACGAATGCCACCGTCTACCATAAGAGCACGCTTCAGTGGCTTGTCAGTTTGAAGACCAACAATCTGCTCAAGCGGCTTATCAATGTAGCCGGCCTCATGGGAGGTGATAGTGGAAACCTGTTTGGTATCCATATCAAGTACTCCACCATTTGCGGTCTCTTGAGCAAAGAGATCCATAACATCCGCCCAAAGCTTTGTGGTAGCCTCAGTTGGACCAGCGAGGAAGGAATCATCGCCATCGTAAGGGGTGTAATTCCTCTGAATGAAGTCTCGGACGTCAATTGCTTTTTGCCAGTTACCACCGACAAAGCCGTCCCAAGCCTCCTGTGCTGGTGTTTCCTGCATAACACACTCCTTTTTACACGGACAATTTATACGTCCGCGTTCATGCTGAGCGTGTTGAGTGGAGCATGGCCGCTCAGCAGTTTACAAATAGCAATCTTGAGACTAATTTTGACAGCAGGTATGTCTTTGGACAAATGACGTCAAATATTAGTTGCGACCTCTAACTTTACTCAATATGTAGTGCTAAACAAGCGACAAATACGCAATATTTTGACAAGTTAGAAAAGGTTTACATTTGCGCAGGTCAGGAATTTGCTAAATAAAAAGCTATATGAAAATTGTTGAGAATTAGTCACATTTATTACGACAGGTGTCTATTTCTTCTCCAAATGTCCACAAAATTTATTGGTATTCTTACATGACAGGGGAGGCATTATGGACGCTATAACATTAGAAAAACAACGCTTGCGAGAAGAACGTCTAGCAGCAAGAGAAACTCTTTCTGAGCAAGAGAGATGTGTGCTTGATGAAAGTATTACTCAGAAACTTCTTGCGACCCCTGAATATGCAGAAGCAACTACTGTTTTAACGTATGTTTCTGTCTCATCTGAAGTTTCTACGAGGATGATTATTGAGCGCGCCCTATGCGATGGAAAAACGGTGGCGGTGCCTCGTTGTCTACCTGGACATCGTTTAGAGTTTGTTGTCATCACGTCATTAGATCAGCTTGTGCCAGCTCCTTTTAATTTACTTGAACCATCAAAAGACCTATCTGCTTTAGCAGAAGAACAGATGAACGCTACGATTTGCATTGCTCCAGCGCTCCTTGTTGATACAAAAGGATATCGCCTGGGTTATGGTGCGGGATTTTATGACCGATTCTTGTCAACGTATTCTGGTAAGAAAATCTGCCTTGCTTACCAGCATAATTTGAGTAAGACAATGCTTCCTCATACAGAATTTGACGTTCCTGTGGATATGGTAATAACTGAATCAGGCGTGCTTGCGTGTGCATAAAAAATCTGCTGCAACTTTGCCGTTACAGCAGATTTGTGTTTCTCGCCAGATAGCTATAAGGAGCGACTTATGCTTCATCTTTGAGATGAGCCGCCATTAGCTGGATTGCCTCTCTGTAGCTGTCAATTCCTTTACCAGCAACTGTAGCAAAGCATGCATCTTTTATATAAGAAATGTGTCTAAAGTCTTCTCTGGTAGAGATATCTGTAAGGTGCACCTCAATCATGGGGATTTGCACGGCGAGCGCTGCATCGAGCAGGGCAACTGAGGTGTGCGTATAGGCAGCAGGATTGATAATAATGCCATCATAGCTACCCAGCGCGTCCTGGATTGCATCAACTAAATCGCCCTCGTGGTTTGATTGATAGCAAACGCAATCCGAGAAACCTTGAGACTGTGCCTCTGCTTTACAGACCTCAATAAGGGTTCTGTAGTCAGCTTTTCCGTAAATCTCTGGTTCACGAATGCCCAGCATGTTGATGTTTGGGCCGTTAATGACGAGTAGGCGAGGAGCTTCGAGGTCATCCTCATAGTCATCTTCAAAGTCGTCTGCCTCCAACTCAGAAGCAATGCTGTCAAAGTCTTCTTCGTCTTGATCAAGGGTATTTTTTTTAGCTAGCAGAGAGATTAGCTCATCCACCTCTTCATTGTGTTGAGCTGGGTTATCTGAGCGCTTCTCGTCTAACGAACAAAAAGTCTTTTCTGGCTCACCCAAAATGCAATTAAGGGCATCGTTTACCTGGCTAACAAGATTGGGACCAAAAACTACCTCAAGGCCGTTTGATCCCTTTCCCACAATACCAAGAACGCCAGTGGCAGTGGCTAACTGTTCATGGTCGATAAGCGTCATATCATCAATAGAAAGACGAAGTCGCGTCATGCATACTTCGTTGTGCGTTAAGTTTTTTGAACCGCCTATTGCATTAAGAATCTCTCGAGCAATAGCATTGCTATCCATCGGATATCTCCCCAAATACGACCAAATATCAAACACTTAACTGTTTGATTGGACGTAACATCCTTGAAGTTTTTGAATACAAACCTACGAGGATTAAGTATAGGTGCTTCAACGTGCCAAAATGACACACCTCTTGTCCGTCCGGTGAACGGTTGAAAAATAACTGTAAACGTTTTCTGTTATTTAAATGCTATGGCGAGAAGACCTTTGGCATCAACTTCTGGACTGCCAAGACAAGAAAAAGTTACGTCTGCCCATGCTTCATAGAGAGGTAGTCGCTTTGCAGCAAGTTCTTGTATGCCAACACTTTGTGAGAGTGGTCTTCCCGCAAGAGCCAATTGATCAAGGGGACGAGTCAGATAGACAAACTTTCCGTTTTGACGAAGAAGTTGGTAGTTTGAAGGGGTGACAACTACGCCGCCTCCGCAAGAGATTACTGCACCGCTCATGCCAGAAATCTCTTGAATTACTTCATGCTCTAGACGTCTAAAAGCTGCTTCTCCGTGTGTTTGTAGGTAGGCTGCCGCGTCACAATGAGCTTTTTGTTTGATGAGAAGATCTGTGTCTATCCAAGGACGATTCAGAAGCTTTGCTAGCGCTTCTCCCGTAGAGGTTTTTCCTACACCAGGCATGCCGATAAGCACAATGTTTTCTTTTGAAGCACTGAGGTCACGAGAGATACGTTCTATCTGCGAGTCTGATACATCCCGTCCCGAAAAGAGTGAGCTTGCTCTAGCTGCTTGAGCTACCAGCATTTTTAAACCATTTGCATTGAGTATTCCGAGGCTTTCTACATCTAAAAGAAGCTGAGAGCGTAGTGGATTATAGATAAGATCAATCACGCATTGCAGGGACGTAAATGAAGCTAGTTCCTCTTTGGTAAGAGGGGAGATGCCAGCGTGAGGAGACATTCCCACCGGCGTAGCATTGACGAGAAGATCAGCGTCATAGTGGGATTGAAGCTGGTCATACGTAATTGCACAGTCAACAAATGAAGAGCTTACTTGAGGGTTTCTGGAGACTCCCACAACGTACGCGCCACCTTTTTTAAGTGCATAGCAAACTGCCTGGCCAGCACCGCCAAAGGCTCCTAAAACTATCGCTTTCTTTTGATTCAAGCTGACCTTGAGACTTTTAACTAGATACTCAAAGCCATACACATCTGTGTTGTCTGCAGTTATGAGTCCATTTACATCTTTTACCAGGGTATTTGCCGCTCCAATAGCTTGAGCATCCTCAGAAACTGAGTCCGCAAGAGCGCAGGCATTCTTTTTGTAAGGGATGGTAACGTTCAAGCCACGCCAAGATTGGTGTTTAAGGAAGTCCTTTAGCTCCGAAGCAGAAAGCTCATGGAGTTGGTAGGGAAACGACCCTAACTTTTCATGAATTTCTGCCGACCAGCTATGAGAGAGTTTCTCGCCAATAAGCCCAAAAGGAGCAAGGGGAGCTGTAGAGTTACTTGAGGCTTGTTGCTCAGTTTTAGAGCTCATGAGATGACTCCTGAACTGCTTTTGCAGCCTTCATCAAAACCTCAAGTAACTCTAAAGCATACGGTGCAAGTTCAGGTGAAACAGAGGTTGTAACCTGGTCTTTTTTGGCATCTTCTCGTGAGGAATCTAGAACAGAGAGTCCATGTTCTTTCTTGTAAGCACCAATCTGTTTGGCAACTGCAAGTCTTTGCTCAAACAGGTCAAAGATTTGCGCATCAATCGAATCGATTTCCTGGCGAAGCGTCTCTAACTGATTAGTCATGGTGATATCCGTTCTGCTCGGAGGGCCAGGAATACAAAGTATCGAGAAGGGCTAGTGCAAAAGCGCTTTCAACGCAGGGCACTGCACGCAAAACTGCTGTTACGTCATGTCTGCCTTGAACCACGAGCTGCTCTGGTTCCATAGTTTGAAGGTTGACTGAATGTTGTGGAAGACCAATGCTTGAAATTGGTTTTAGCGCGCATCTAAACCAAAGAGGTGCACCTGTTGAGATGCCACCCAGAATTCCTCCCGCATGATTGGTGGTTGGTACAACGGAGCCGTTACGCACCTCAAAGGCATCGTTGTTTTCGGAGCCAAATAAATTGGCAACATCCATACCGCTACCAAATTCTATGGCTTTAACAGCAGGAACGCCAAAAACTGCAGCGGAGATAGTATTTTCAAGTCCATGGAAATGAGGACATCCGATACCTGCGGGAACGCCCGTTGCTGCGCATTCTATGATGCCGCCAACGGTATTTTTCTCTGAGCGCAGCTGCGTGAGGAGTGCGCGGGTTTTCTCGCCAGTTTGCGCATCGAGGAAGGGAAGTGCTTGAGGGTCAGCTTGTAGTAGCTGATTCATTTGGTGTGCAAGTAGCTCGTTGGCCTCAAGAGAGTTGTCTACGAGCTCAAGGGGAGTATCGTTGACGTCCTTTATTTTGAGCACATGAGCCGCAATGGAGATACCCTGAGCACGTAAAATCTGGAGCGCTATGCCTCCTGCAATACAAAGAGGGGCTGTTAAGCGAGCAGAAAAATGACCTCCACCAGTTTGCTTATAGGAGTCTCCCCATTTTGCCCAGGCGGAAAAATCGGCATGTCCTGGTCGTGGAACAAGCTTTGTAGCTGTGTAATCTTGTGCTCGAACGTTTGTGTTAGGCAGCTCCGCCGTGAGTGGAGAGCCATCTAAAATGCCCTCTGCTGACATTCCAGAGATAAACTGCGGGTCGTCAGTCTCTTTACGCGGAGTATCCCATGGATGCGACGGAGACCTTCTTTGAAGAAATGTCTTGAGATCAGCTAAGTCAACCACAAAACCAGCAGGTAAACCCTCAATGGTGCAGCCGATTTTTGGAGCATGGGACTCGCCAAAAATAGACACTTTTACTGTTGTTCCAAAAGTTGAGGTCATCATTTATGACTCCATACTGTGGCAGGCGCCACCGAGTTGCTTAAAGTGCTCAAAGAAAAGCGGATACGACTTATTGATTGCCTCGGCGCGCGTAATGACAACAGGCCCTGTTGCATACGAAGCCAAAATAGTTGCCATCATTACAATGCGATGATCATTGCATGAGTCTACGATGCAGCTTGTGGGTTGTTTTCCTCCGGTGATGACCAGCGCTGTTTGGTCTTCAGAGAGTTCGACGGTCACACCAAATGCCCTCAGTGTGCTGCAGATGCTTTGGACACGGTCGGACTCTTTAAGGCGCAGGCGCTGAATATCGGTGAGCTTGCTAGTCCCAGGAATAAACGCAGCTAGCGAAGCAAGTACTGGAGCAAGGTCACATACCTCTGAGACAGAAATAGTAAACGGCCTCAGGTGATCCATCATACAAGCTGCGCCTTTTTGCTGACGAGAAACACGTGCACCCACAAGCGATAACGCGGCCAAAATAGCTCTGTCTCCCTGAGCACTTTGCATAGAGAGTCCTGTGACCTCTATGCCTTGACCAATGGCGCCTGCAACAAGCCACGGAGCGGCGTTTGACCAATCTCCCTCAATTGAATAAACGCCTGGACAAACGTAGTGTTGTGGCTCAATGGTATAGATGGCGTTCTGCGCATCAAATGTAGCGCAAACACCAAAATCTCCCATGACTTGCTCTGTGATAACCAGATAATCCTTTGACTGGATGGGTCCGGTAATCTGTATTGTTGAAGATTCATTCAACAAAGGTAATGACAGTAAAAGTCCAGAAATAAACTGAGAAGAAATATCTCCTGGTAGCTCAAATAAACCGCCAATAAGTTTGCCTGAAACCTTAAGGAACTTCTCGTCCTGCCAGGCAAAAGACATGCCATGAGTAGAAAGCTCTGAAATAAGTGGTTCCAGGGGTCGTGAGAAGAGTCTTCCTTCTGCAGAAATTGTAGCGTTTACGTGCAGCGCGCCCAGAAGGGGGAGTAAAAACCTGAGCGTGGTGCCAGATTCTTTACAGTTGAGCTGCACGCTTTGAGGGCGATTCTGGTCCTTTGCGGGAACAACTCTAAACCCTTGTTTGGTTCTAGCAATAGTTGTGCCCAAAGCTTTAAGACAATCAACGGTTACTTGAATGTCCTCTGAGATGTAAGGACAGGTAATGTTAGTAGTACCGTTTGCAAATGAAGCGCAGATGAGCGCTCGATGAGCGCATGATTTGGACGGGATTGCCTCTACCGTTCCAAATAAATCATGAGGTGTTATTGAAACATCCATACTGTGTACGCTCCGTATCTACTTGCTTGATGTAAGAATACCGCAGTTGAGTGTCAGAGAAGGATATGGTTAAAATTGTTTGAAGATTAAAGGAGGAAGCAAGTGAATAAGCCTTTTAGCGCCGTAACTCAGGTTTTACGTGGCTATACGTACAATCAGGTTAAAGCTGTCGTTGAAGTTCTTGTTGATTCTCCTGTACATAACGTTGAAGTAACCATGAACACTCCAGAAGCTGCCTTGTTAATTCAGAAGCTGTCCAGTGAATATAGCTCTGATATCAATATCGGCGCTGGTACTGTGCTTACTCTTGAAGATCTTCAGACGGCTCATAAAGCTGGCGCAACGTTTGTTTTAGCACCAACGCTGCTCTCTGAAGAGATGTTTGACTACTGCAAAGAGCATGAGATTTTGAGTGTTCCGGGAGCGTTTTCGCCAACAGAGATTGCTCATGCATTTGCTCTTGGTGCAGATATTGTCAAAGTATTCCCCGCAAATGAGGTTAGTTATGGATACGCTAAAAAGGTATGCGAGCCTTTAGGAAACTTACCGCTTATGGCGGTTGGTGGCGTTACAACAGATACTATTGCTGAAGTATTTGCTGGTGGATACGCCTATGTAGGAACTGCTAACGGCATCTTCAACAAAAACGATATCCTAGCTGAAGACAAGACTGCTCTAAAACAGTCAGTACGTAAGCTTGCAGAAGAGTTGGAGCGTCTAGGACGTTAGTCTTCTTTTGCTAGCTCAATCAGCTGTTTAAGTTCTGTAAATGATTTGCGCTCAATGCGAACATCACCAATGCCATAGATAAGCGCCATATCAATTGAATCTGTGTGGCTTTTCTTGTCATGTAGTGCTGCGTTATAAAGCTCTTCCACAGTAAATGAGGTGCTGGTAGGAAGGTTATAAGCTTGTGTGAGTGTGGTGATGCTCTCTGCGTCTTCAACAGAACAAAGACCAAGTTTAGAACAGGCTTTTGCCACCATGGCCGTTCCAGCAGCAACACAGGAACCGTGTCCAAGTTCAAAGTTGCTAAGCGTCTCAATGGCATGGCCAAGCGTATGCCCAAGGTTGAGTAGTTTTCTTGATCCTGCTTCTTTAAAGTCTGCTTCAACAACTGATTTCTTTATTTCAATGCACGCTTGAATAAGCTCTTGTCTCTGCGATACATCGATGACCTGCACGGGGTTTCTCGCCAAAGAGATTTTATTGAAGAGCTCATGTCCCAAAAGAACGCCATATTTAATAAGCTCTCCGCAGCTATCCTGTAAAAGTGGCGCAGGGATAGAATTCAGCAACTCAAGATCAACAATAACCGCCCTAGGGTTATAGAAGGCACCAACAAGATTTTTTCCAAAAGGCAGGTCAATGGCGGTCTTTCCACCAATTGAAGAGTCAATCATCGCCAAGAGCGAGGTGGGGATGTGTACGAGCGCACAACCTCGCATGTAGGTAGCCGCAACAAATCCTGCAAGGTCTCCGATGACTCCACCGCCAAGGCCAACCACAATGTCTTCTCGTGTAAAACGATGTTCTGCAAGAATGCTTACCAGCTGTTGATACGACTCAAATGATTTTGCATGCTCACCTGTAGACACTGTGGCAGTGGTAACAGAGTAGCCAGCTGACTCCAACGAGGTAAGAAGCTCTGTGCTGTAAAGCTTGTTCAAATCTGGATGAGTGACCAAAAGAATCTTTGAACCTGAGGTGTGCGAGCGCATGAGCTTACCGGCTTGTGCAAGCAAGTGATGTCCTACATAGATTTGATATGAGTCGGACGTAAGGTCAACAGAAATAGTATTCATGAGCTCCTCATTTGCTGGTTGTATTCATTTTAGCATGGGAAAATACCAGAAGAAAATTACGCAAACCGTTACAAAAGGCAGTAAGTAGGCTGGGGTATACTTATGCACCATGACTCCGTAGCTCAGTGGATTAGAGCGTTTGCCTCCGGAGCAAAAGGTCGTGGGTTCGAAACCCACCGGGGTCACCACGTGCAAAAAACCGGCCATCACTGACTGGAGATCGTTTATATGTCATTGCAGGGTACTGAAGGCAAGAACAGTGTACGTTTAGAAGAAACGTATGAAGGTCTGACGTCAAAAGAAGTTGCAGAAAGAGTTTCTGCAGGTAAAGTCAATACTAATACAGACGTCAAAACTAAGTCTATTGCTCAGATTATTGAAGAGCATAGTCTTACGCTCTTCAATATAGTTAATGTTTTGATGGCACTGCTTGTTGTTGTAACGGGACAGTACAGAAACGCGCTCTTCATGACCGTAGTTCTTGCTAACCTGGTCATTGGCATTGTGCAAGAGATTCGTGCAAAACGCATGATTGACCGACTGTCTCTTATGACAGCTCAGAGTGTTTGTGTCATTCGTGATGGCAAAGATACCTTCATCAAACCTGACCAGCTTGTCATTGACGATCTTGTGCGCTTAAAGACTGGCGATCAAATTCCTGCTGACAGCATTCTGGTGTCAGAGCATGTAAGCGTTGACGAAAGCCTTCTAACTGGTGAGGCAGAGCCTGTGCAAAAAACCGCAGGAGACGAGCTACTTTCGGGCAGTTTTGTCGAGAGGGGCAGTCTTGTTGGTAAGGTTTGTCGCGTAGGTCAGGAAGGCTACGCTGCACGTATTAACGCAGAAGCAAAGTTTGTTAAAGAGATCAACTCAGAGATTCTTACCACCATTAAGTCGATCATCCGCGCGGGTTCCATTGCGCTGATTCCGCTGGGTATTGGCCTGTTTGTTCGTACGTATTTCATCGGTCACGCCGATTTAAACGAAGCACTTCTTTCGATGATTGCTGCTGTTATTGGCATGATTCCTCAAGGACTCGTTCTTCTCACCAGCTCGGTTCTTGCTATTGCAACCATTAGGCTTGGCCAGAAAAATGTTTTGGTTCAGCAGCAATACTGCATTGAAACGCTAGCACGAGTAGATACCCTTTGTTTGGACAAGACGGGCACTATCACCACGGGAAACATGGAAGTTGCTCGTGTTTTGGATGCTTCGTTTACGCCAATTACTGAGGCTGCGGGTGCTTTGCAAGCGGCTGTAAATGTTGTCGGCGCAAACAAAGATGATGCTAACGATACGGCTACTGCAATCCTTGCGTACGCATCCAAGCAGGGGATTCAAAGCAAACGTCCTTCTCGCGTTGTGGCGTTTTCTTCTAAGAGAAAGTACTCTGGCTGCGTCACTGAGGACGGACAGGCATTTGTTATCGGTGCTGCTCAGTTTGTGCTTGGCCCCGAGGCAGCAGACGTTATCGCATCGTCCGATGCATTTGCGTCCATTGAACGCGTGCTGGTTGCCTGTAGCGTTGATGGATTTGACCAGAATGATACTTTCCAGGGAACTCCTCAGCTCCTAGGTTACGTAGTGCTTAGGGATCAGATTAGAGAGACCGCCCCACAAACCATTGCATACTTCCTCGAGCAAGGCGTTGACCTGCGTGTTATTTCGGGCGATGACCCTCGTACCGTCTCGGCTATTGCTGAGCGAGCTGGTGTCCCTCATGCCGACGGCTGGGTAGATGCAACTACGTTACACACAGAGGCAGATATTGTTGCAGCTGTTAAGAAGTACCACGTATTTGGTCGCGTTACGCCAGAACAGAAGCGCGAGCTTGTTATTGCACTCCAGAATCTTGGCCACACCGTTGCCATGACCGGCGACGGCGTCAACGACATCTTGGCACTGAGGCAGTCGGACTGTTCTATTTCCGTTGCTTCTGGTTCTGCTGCAGCTAGAAATGTTGCAGAGATTGTTCTGGCGGACAACGATTTTGCACACATGCCAGAAGTTGTTGCCGAAGGTAGGCGCTCTATCAATAACCTTCAGCGATCTGCTGCACTGATTCTTGTAAAGACGGTTTATACTGCGGCTTTAGCGCTCTATTGCATTATTGCGCCACCATACCCCTTTATTCCTGTTCAGATGTCACTGCTTTCATTTGCAACTGTTGGCCTGCCATCGTTTGTGTTGGCGCTTGAGCCAAATCATGATCGCGTAAAGGGCAACTTCCTGGTCAACATTTTGCGTAAGTCACTACCTGCTTCTATTGCGGTAACTATCACGCTTGCGCTTCTTATGACTGCAGGTCATCTGTTTAAGTTGAACTTGTCTCAGGTGTCTACGATGGCGCTTATCACCACCGCAACAGTTGGTTTTGCGCTGCTCAGAAGGATTTCTTTGCCGCTCACCAAGCTCCGCGTTGCACTTCTTGTTGTATGCATTGCCATTGTGGTTGGCGGATGTACGGTGGCACAGGACTTCTTCCGCATTGCGCCTCTCACCCCACGCATCTTGCCGTACTTGGCACTTTGTCTGGTGATTTCCGTTATTATCTTCAACAGAATTTCCGAGCGTTACATCCATAACTATACAAAGGATCGATTCTTTGACCTGGTTGTGAGATTAATGGGAGGAAAGTCAACTTATAGCTCTTCTGCTGATATAAACGATTAAACTGAAGCACAAGCAAAGAGTTGTGGAGGATGTATGCGTTGTCCAAACTGTGGATCTGAGGTCGATGAAGGGGCTTTAACCTGCCCTCATTGTCAGATTGATCTAAGTTTGACCCAAAGGATTCCTGTTACTCAAGCTCAGTGGTGCCCTCATTGTGGCGCCTTGGTGGCTGCCGGCGCAGAAAGCTGTCCCAAGTGTGGCCTTCCTTTGCCACAGGCAGTTCCTGCTGCCCGTCCAGCTCGAGCCATCAGGCCCACGCGTAACATCAAGCTTCCAGAGATTGACGCCGCTTCGGCACCTGGCGAGAAGACCGATCCGCTCGTAGACGCAGAGTATGATGCATCCTCTTCTGTTGCAGCAGATTCTACTGTTTTGCAACAAATGCCAGCCGACAACGTTGACCCAGACACTACCAGCGCGTTTGCCTCGGTAAGTCGCAGGCCAGCTCCTCGCTTTGAGTCTGCAATCCCTTCCGAGCCTTCAAAAGAGAACCTCCCTGAAGCTGAAGGAATCCCTCGTACGCGCGTTATTCTGCTTTCAGCACTTCTTGTTACCTCGCTGGTAGTAGCTGCAATCTTTGTCATCACGCACCCGTGGGACCCTCAGGCAACCGACAATCGCGCAAAGGTTGAAGCGCCGGTCTCATCTACTCCTACCACCACTCCTGTTACGCACCTCACAGGTCAAGACACTAGTGCAACTCAGCAAAATACAAGCTCGGATGCTGTGTTTGACGCACTTGATAGTGATTATCAGAAGCTTGGAGACCTCTCAAAGCGCCTTGATGATAACGAGAAAACCTTTGATCAGCTTGCCATTACTGGCTCTGATCAGGAGCGCGCTGATGCTCAGCAGGAAGCAGAGCAGATTTCGCTGGATATTAGTAATGTTATTTCTGACCTTTCTAGTCTTGACGACTCCAACGGAAACTATCGTCAGACTATTGAAAATCTCACCAAACTGGGTAACTGGCTTCGTAATCGCTCCGATGCTTTGAGCGAGGGATGGAAGCGCTCAGTTGCTTCTAACAATCCTTCTCAGGACAAAGACAATATCTTGGCGCCAGTTGATAACATCAGAGACTCCAGCGGCTCCAGCTCATACCAGAAACTTTTTGATGAAAATTACGTGAATTGGAAGCCACAAAAGCAGTAAATCTCTACCGTTCAGCTGCTTTAATTTCAAAAATCTCATCATACTGGTAAAATAATTAGGTTAGAAAAGAAGTTCTTTATTACTAAGGGTTTCTCGCGTTTTTTCTTCTCTTAGATGTAAAGAAGCTTGGAGGAATTATGTTTGGACTTGATCCATTGTATACACCTGAGCGCCAGGTTACTGGTACTGAGGTTGCCGTCTTTGATACCAACAAGGGAATCATTAAGGTTCAGCTTGACGGTAAGGGCGCACCTATTCATGTGGCAAACTTCTGCGAGCTTGCAGAGTCTGGCTTCTATGACGATACCAAGTTCCACCGTCTTGTTCCTGGTTTTGTAGTTCAGGGTGGAGACCCAAACACTCGTGAGATGAGTGTTGAGGATGTTGTGTTTGGTAACCCTGGACCTGACGGAATTCCTGGTACTGGTGGTCCTGGTTATCGCATCAAAGAGGAGTTCACCACAAATCCTAACAACTCCCACGTTGACGGTGCCCTTGCTATGGCTCGTTCTCAAGATCCAAACTCTGCAGGTTCTCAGTTCTATTTTTGTCTTGGTCCACAGCATGGCTTGGATTCTGGGTACACCGTATTTGGCACAACTATCGAGGGAATGGATGTCATTTCCCAGTTAAAGGTTGGCGATATCGTCAATTCCATTAGAATTGAAAACGCTTAAAGCCAAGTCGCACAGACTCTTGGAGGATATTGTGAATCAACAGGCATTTGAGTTAGGTAAATCTGCATATAATCAGGGCGACTGGTTTGTAGCTATCAGTCAGTTTGATGTGGCTAAAGAGCCAGGCGAGGTAAACGGTCAGATTGACCACCTTCTTGGAAACGCTTATATGAAGCTTGGACAGTTTGATTCCGCAGCTTCTGCTTACAAGTCCGCTCTTGCTGACGCTTCCTATGGCAAGGTTGGCGCTCTCTCTACTAATCAGGGTCGCGCACTTCTGGCTGCTGGTAGGGTACAGGAGGCTATTGCTGCCCTTACTAACGCTGTCCAGGACGCCTCTTACGCAACTCCTTATAAGGCACAGCTTGCTCTTGGTTCTGCATACGAGAAAATCGGTGATATTCGCAACGCCGGCATTGCTTACAGAAACGCTGCAGTTGACGAGAAGAACCCTAATCCTTCATCAGCGCTTTGCAGCCTAGGCGCATGCTTCATGGGTCTGAACAGACCTGTTGATGCAGTTGAGGCATATCGTACTGCTCTTGATTTTGCTAATCCTCTGGATAATTCCAATAAGATTTATGCAGATCTTGGTCTTGCATACGTTGCAGCTAATCGTATGTCTGAGGCAGTTGATGCTTTCACTCACGCTACTGCTGATGGCAGCTTTGTTCTGTCTAATCAGCAGCAGTCTGCTTTTGATGCAGCTCGCAAGGCTATTACTGCAATGGCTTCTGGCAAGCCATCTGAGACTGATGCCTTCCTTCAGGCAGCTGGCTATGGTGCCTACGATCCACTGGATCCTACAGGTATGTCCGGCGAGCTCATCCCTTCTGCAGAAGACACTGGCTTCTTCCAGATTACTGAGCAGGAGATTATTGAGCAGGATAAGAAGGACAAGAAGATTAGGCGTAAGCATCGCCATACCGGCCTTAAGGTCTTCATCACTATTCTTATTTTGCTTATCTTGGCTGTTGGTGGCGCGGGTTATGCTTACTATCGTGGCTATGGATGGCCAACCCAACAGTCTGTTGTTCAGGATATTTTCAACGCTAAGGCACAGGGCACCGATATTGGTCGCTATGTCTCTAGCTCTGTCTCTAGCACAACGCTTCAGCAGATTTCCAACAGCCTGCCAACAAGTTCTGCTGTTACCATCAACGGTGTTGACCAGAGCATGACTCACTCTACAGTTAATGCTTCTGTCAGTCTTTCTAATGGCGGCAACGTTGACTACACCATTGAGCTTGTCCGTGATGGTATTGGCTGGAAGGTTGCAAGCGTTACCACTTCATACGTAAGCCAGAATAACCAGAACTCCGGCACAACTTCTGGTACTAACGGCTCTAATTCGGGAACTACCTCTGGAACTAATGGATCTAACTCCTCAAATTCCTCTAATAGTTCCTCCAGCTCTTCAAAGTCTGGTAACTAGTACTAAACTGTTTTAATCGTTCTTTCTGCAGGATAATTACGCACACGCGTAGCACGTTTGATTGGATATCATGTCTATCTTCGATTCGCTCTTCGGAGAATATGGCGGAGACCTAGCCATCGATCTGGGAACTGCAAACACCCTTGTTGCAGTTCGTGGTCAGGGTATTGTCATCAATGAGCCATCGGTTGTTGCAATTGATAAAAGCGAGAGCCGTGTTCTGGCCGTTGGCGCTGATGCAAAGCGCATGATCGGCCGTACCCCTGGCTCCATCATTGCTGAGCGCCCTCTTAAAGACGGCGTCATTGCAGACTTTGATGTTACTGAGGTTATGCTTCGTTACTTCATCGAGAAGGCCCGTGAGCGCAAATATCCTTGGTCACCACGTCCACGCGTAGTTGTTTGCGTTCCTTCTGGCGTTACATCTGTCGAGAAACGCGCTGTTTTTGAAGCAACTATTCAAGCAGGCGCTCGCCAGGCATTCTTGATTGAAGAGCCTATGGCTGCAGCTATTGGTGCAGACCTTCCAATAGAGGATCCTACGGGTTCTATGGTTGTAGACATTGGTGGCGGAACTACCGAGGTTGCTGTTATTTCCATGGGCGGTATTGTTGTCTCGCAGTCCATTAGAACTGCAGGTGACGAGTTTGATCAGACTATTCTTGAGCATGTTCGTGACGCCTACAACCTCTCTATTGGTGAGCGTACCGCAGAAGACATCAAGATTAAGGTTGGCTCAGCAGCTCCTCTTGCAGAAGAGCTTGATGTTGAGGTAAACGGTCGTGACGTCATGAGTGGTCTTCCAAAGACTGTTCGTATTGAGTCAGAAGAGATTCGTCGTGCCCTTGATCGTCCACTTGACGAGGTCACCAAGGCTGTCAAAGATGCGCTTGATGTGACTCCACCAGATCTTGCCTCTGATCTTATGTACTACGGTATCTTGCTTACCGGTGGCGGCGGAATGCTTCGTGGTCTTGATCAAAGACTTCGTGAAGAGACTGGCGTTCCCGTTAACGTAAGCCCAACCGCCCTAGAAAATGTTGTTACCGGTTGTGCAAAGGTTCTTGAGGCTAACGCATTGTCCGGTGGATTTGTTCAGAGTGCAGGCCAATAAATATGCCATTGTCTCATCAGATCCAGGGTGCTTCAACAGGCCTTGGATCTAACAATAATAAGCATACGGGTGGCCGTAGTTTTATTATTCTTTCGCTGCTTTCAATTGTGTTATTGACGGTCAGCGCTCGTATGGGTACAGAAGGACCGCTCGAGATGGTTCGAGGTGGGTTCTCTACTATTACCATGCCTTTTAGAATGGCGGGTTCTGCTATTGCCATGCCTTTCCAGGGTATTGGTAACATTTTTAGTAACTTAACAGCAGACCAGCAAACGCTTTCTGACCTCAAGGCAGAAAATGAGCAGTTGCGTTCTAGAAATGCAGAGCTAGAAGAGACAAATCAGTCCACGCAGCGTCTGCAAGGTCTTCTCGACCTCAAAAATACCTATAACCTGCAGTCCACGGGTGCTCGTGTGATCTCTGGTTCTACTGACTCGTTCAATAACACCATCGTGATAGACAAGGGAACTTCGTCCGGGCTGGCTGTTGGCATGCCTGTTGTTGATAGCGGTGGCGTTATCGGCCAGATTATTGAGTGTGGTCCTACAACCTCTACAGTTCGTCTTATCACTGACGAGAAGAGCGGTGTGGCTGCTATGGTTCAAAGCAGCCGAGCTCAGGGCATGCTTATGGGTTCTGCTTCAAGGCAGATTACCCTTAACCTGATTAACACCAACCAGAAGGTTGCTGTAGGCGATACAGTAGTTACCAGTGGACTTGGTGGCGTGTTCCCTAAGGGACTTCCTCTGGGTAAAGTTACCAGTGTTGAAGCAGCGCCAGGATCGCTCTATTACACCATTGTTATTGAGCCTTTTGGAAATGTCAGTACCAATGAGGAGGTAATGGTTATCACGTCTCTTTCTGAGGAGCAAAAAGCTACCGCAGATGATATTGCAGAGGCAGATAAGCAAAACACTCCAACAGCAACTAATTCTGACAGTAAGGATAAAGACTCCAAGGACGGATCCTCGGGTTCTTCATCAAGCAACTCTTCTGGCAGCGGCTCTGCAAACAACACAACAAATTCTCAGCAGAATGCAACGGTTGCTGCTCCAACGGGTAATACACAACATAACAGCGGAAGAACAGATTAAGGGGGATGTATGCAGGTTTCTGATAGAAATAAAAACACACGCAGCATCGCCGTTCTTGCTGTTGTTTGCTTCATTCTGCAAATTATGCTTACCCCACAGGTTTCTTTTGGTGGGGGAGTCATCAATTTTGCATTGATTTTCTCGGCAGTTATTGCCCTGAGATATGGTGGCAAAACTGGCGTAATAAGCGGCTTTATTGCAGGTCTAATCTATGATCTGACTTCTGCCAATCCCATTGGCCTCATGGCACTTTTGCTTGTGGTGAGCTCTTATTTCATGGGCCAAGAGGTTAGAGACAGAGTTTCTGGCAATTTTGGCACCTCTATGGGTTTTGTGGCGCTTCAGACCTTTGGCGTTACCTTTATGTACCAGCTCATCAACTCTTTGATTGGCTCTGGCGGCAACTTCTTTGAAGGACTGTTGTTTAAGTCTTTCCCCACCATGCTATTCACAATTTTGGCTGCTCTGCCTGTTTTCTATGTGCTTTCACATTCCCAAAGATCTCACTCTTCTTTGGGTGGAACAACGCTCTATCGCGGATCTCACCGAGCTCCACAGCGCCTTAAATAAGGGGATAGTATGAATTTCACCCTTGTTATCCTTGCTTGTTGCGCTGTCGCAGCAATTGGTTTGATTATCGTATACCTGACCTTTGGTAGAAAAGATTCGCCATTTACCTTTGATATTGGTGGCGGCGCTCCTAAGGCTTCCGGTGGCTCTGATGGTTCTGCCGAGAAAACCCTCTCGTCCAGACTTATCGGTTTTGCAATTGCCGTCGGTGGCATGTTTGCGGTGCTTATTGGTCGTCTTTGGACTATGCAGCTCTTATCGTCAGCTGACTATACTGAGCAAGCAGAGCGCAACCGTACGCGTACCGTTACTACCGCAGCTCCTCGTGGCCGTATTCTGGATAGAAATGGCGTGGAGATTGTTACCAACAGGCCAAGTCCAACGGTAGTAGCTCGAGCAGATGTTGCAGAAGACTACGTTAAACTGCAGATTCTTGCCAACCTCTTGGGCATGCCCATGCTGGCGGTGCGCAGAAAAATTATGGATACCTCAGATGGTGCTCAGGCGCTTCGTACCGTTTCTGTAGACGTATCTAGACGCGTAGTTGCCTACATTTACGCTCACGGTGCTTTGCTTGATGGTGTGTCAATTGAGGAGCGTACGCAGCGCGCATACCCTAATGGTTCCCTTGCAGCTCATGTTGTTGGCTATACCGGTACCGTTACGCAAGAGCAGCTTGAAAGCAGTAAAACTGCAGATGGCGGCTTTGTATATGCGCATGGCGATATCGTGGGTCAAACGGGTGTTGAGTATCAGTACGAGTCTGCACTTCAGGGCGTTCGTGGAGAGCAGACGGTTTACGTTGACGCTGCAGGTAACGTATTGTCGCACTCAACGTCCATTGCCCCTCAGAGTGGCTCAGACGTTGTCCTAACCATTGACGCTAACATTCAAAAAGCTGCAGAAGCATCGCTTGTCAGTGTTATCAACACGGTTAGGTCCCAAGATTTCCAGGGTCGTAGTGCAAGCGTGGTGGCGCTTGATTGCACTAACGGCGAAGTCATTGCTATGGCAAGTTATCCAACGTATTCTCCTTCAATGTTTGTTGGTGGTATTGCCAGCTCTGACTGGGATACGCTTTCTTCTGAAGAGGCAAACTACCCGCTGATGAACCGCGCTATTGCTGGACAATATCCAACTGGTTCTACCATTAAGGCGCTTACTACCTTTGCTGGACTCAAGTACGGTATTTGCGATGGAAATTCCAGCTGGTATTGCACGGGCTTTTGGACAGGATTTGGCGAGCAGTACGGTATGCATTGCTGGCTGCTTTCTGGACACGGCACCGTTAACCTTATTACCGGTATCACCAACTCGTGCGACATTGTTTTTTATGAGATTGGTAAGGGCTTCTTCTACAACAACGATCATCCCGAGGGTATGCAGGAGACATTCCGTGCCTTTGGACTTGGAGCTCTTTCTGGTATTGACCTTCCAGAAGAGGCGTCTGGTCGTGTTCCAGATGCTGAGTGGAAGTGGAATTACTTTACCAGTTCGCCTGATGATGCTCGTAAGTGGCAGGGTGGTGACAACTGCAACCTTGCTATTGGCCAGGGCGACTTGTTGGTAACCTGCCTTCAGATGGCAAATGCGTACTGTGGCATTGCAAACAGAGGTCCAATTTATAAGCCACATGTTCTGAAGAGCATTAACGCCAGAAACGGTAACGGCTCTGTTATTGAGTACAAAAACGAGGTCATTCTGAGCCCAGAAGAAAAAGATGAACACCGAGACATTGTTGCTCGTGGTCTTTACGGCGTCGTCTATGAGGAGTCCGCTTCTCAGACTATCCACTGGACCAACCTTGATGTCACGGTTAATGGCAAGACGGGTACTGCTGAGCAGCAGTCTATTGGCGAGCCAGTTGGTTGGTTTGTTGGTTATGCGCCTGCTGATAAGCCTCAGTACGTTGTTGCTGCTAACCTTGACTGTGCGCCTTCTGGTGCAGGTTCTGGTATGTATATTGTTCGAGACGTCTTTGGCGCAATTTATAATCAGCCAGACAATGTTGGTAGGTAAGGAGGCGAGAAACCCATGGCACTTGATTCATCTGCAGTTACAAAACAGAGAATGAACTCTCCCTTTAGAAGGCGAGGAGGTATTCCTTCAGGCGGTCTTGCTAAGAAAGAGAGACTTACTGGTAAGAATATTCTGAACAATCTTTATCTAGCGCAGCTTGTTCCCGCGGCTCTTCTCGTCCTCATTGGTATTGTGGTTATTTGGACCGCATCAATGAACATTGCCGAAGCTAGTTTTCCTAGGCATCTTTTGGGTATTGGTTTGGGCCTTGTTTTTGCCACGCTTATGTGGCGCTATGACTATAGAGCACTAGCAAATATGACAAACGTGCTGCTTGTCGGCGTTGTTGTATTGATGATTTTGCCTAAGGTTCCAGGCTTTGGTGTCTCGGTCAAGGGTATGACTGGTTGGGTTAATATCCCGTTTGTTGGCTTTAGATTTCAGCCGTCTGAGCTGGGAAAAATTGTCACAATCTTCCTTATGGCATCGGTGTGTGCTCAGTATAACGGCAAGGTAGAAACACTGAGAGACTACGTAAAGCTTTGTGGAACGCTGATGGTTCCCTTTGGCTCCATTATGCTTTTGCCTGACCTGGGAACTGGTCTGATTATTTTGGTTATCGGAGCTACTATCATCATTTGCTCTGGCGCAAAACGTTCTTGGATTCTTGTGACCGTTCTTTTGCTCATTGCTGTTGTAGCTCTTGTTGTTGTGACTTCTATGATTCCTGGTATTCCTCACATCCTTAAGGAGTACCAGATGAAACGTCTTACCGTCTTTTTGGATCCATCCGTTGATCCGTCAGGAGATGGCTATAACCTGCAGCAGGCAAAGATTGCCGTAGGCTCAGGCGGATTTATTGGAAAGGGACCAGGTAACGCTACGCAGGCAAGTGGTCGATTCTTGCCTGAGGCACACACAGACTTTGTTTTTGCGCTCTTCTCGGAAGAGTTTGGCTTCCTTGGTGCATTTATTATGCTTTCGCTCTTTGCGTGGATGATTTTTGCAACCATTCTGTTTGCTATGAAGACCGAGAATACCTTCTCTAAGCTGGTGCTTGTTGGTTGTGCAGCCATGTGGTCGTTCCAGGTTTTGCAGAATGTTGGCATGTGTATTGGTATCATGCCTATTACTGGTATTCCATTGCCTTTTATCAGCTTTGGATCAACATCGATGATTGCCCAGCTTGTTTCTGTAGGAATCGTCCAGTCTGTTTACAGACATAGAACAAAGGCGGCATAAGCCATGGCAAAAAGAAACAGCTTGGGCAAACTTGCTACCTCTGTATTACAAGAATTCCGCGGGTCGCTTTCATCTCTAGAGCCAACTTATACGCATATCTACGTTGATTCCCTTGCTTCTGAAGAGGTAATCCTGGCTGTACATTCGTATTTTATGCCAGAGAGAACAGATGCAACGGTGCGCGTCTCTAAACTTGCCGACGGTGTTTCGTTTGTTTCTGGAGGCATTGGTCGCACGGGAAAGAATGCTGCTATTCCTGATATTGCGGTAATTATTCCTACGCCAACATCACAGTACGAGGACGCCCTTACCATGTTGGTAAGTCATTCAATTCCTTGTGCGGTGGTTGTAGAGTCTGCAGTTGAAGCACAACAAATTGCTGATACGCTCTACAACACGGGGCTTATTAGCATTGTTGCGGGCACCACTGAAGAAGTGCTCTTTGATCGACTCTCTTCATGGATTGCAACTGCAACAGAAAGATCAGTCTCTTTTGCGGCAGCGTATCCTCTTTGTAGAACTCAAGTGGTCAAACAGATAACCGCTGCTTGCGCTAAAGAAAATGCAGCTATTGGAGCTGTAGCATTGGTTCCTGGCTCTGATATGCCGCTGATGACAGCGCGCCAGATCAGACTGGCGCTTGATATTACCGCCGCCTATAACATCAATATGAATGTTGAAACCATCGCCGAACTTCTCGGCGTTGTGGGCGCGGGCTTTGGATACCGTACGGTTGCACGCACGGTCGCAGGCACAGTTCCAGGGTTTGGCTGGGCGCTTAAGGCTGGCATGGGGTACGCAGGTACTCACACTACTGCTCGCGTCATTCACGCGTACGCTCGCAAAATTGCCGAGAAACGCGACGAGGTAGCAGCTGATTCTTCTACCAAAACCGGCGCTTCGAGTGCTTCTACAGGCGCAAGCGCAACAGCAGATACAAATTCACAATCAAATACCGTAGAGATAGCAACCACACAGTCCCTCGCCAAAAGATAGAAAGTAGACTATCGTGCGTGTTAAACGAGAAAATCTCTTCCATCTCATTGAGCCCATGCTTCCGCATGTCGAGAAACCCTCAAGATACTTAAATCACGAGTGGGGAGCAGTAGAGGAGCAAGAGGGCCCTTTTCACGTTTGTATGGTCTACGCCGACGTGTACGAGGTGGGTCAGCCTAATTTAGGCATTGCCATTCTCTATAACGCTTTGAATAAGGCACCTCATATTTCTTGTGAGCGCGCCTATCTGCCTTGGGTTGATATGGCAGCTTTGATGCGCAAACGTAATGTTCCTTTGCTTTCGTTGGAGGGTGCTGCGCCTTTAGCATCTTTTGACGTGGTGGGCTTCACCCTTGCGCATGAAATGATCGCAACCAATATTATAGAAACGCTTGATTTAGCAGGCATTCCATTGCTCGCTGAAGAACGTGATGAAGAGGACCCACTAATTTTTGGTGGCGGTCCTTCTGTTTGGAACTCAGAGCCAGTGGCCCCGCTCTTTGATGCAATTCTTTTAGGTGATGGCGAAGAAGCGCTGGTAGAGATGTGCGAGTGCGTGAGAACTTCCAAGCTTGACGGAGTTTCTCGCCAAGAGATTTTGCGTAGGCTGTCGCAGATTCAAGGTGTCTACGTACCATCGCTTTATCAGATTGTGCACGACAATACCTCAACACGCTGGGGATATGCGGTTCCTAAAGAGGGAAGTAGCGCTCCAAGCGTGGTTTATAAGCGTTGTCTGCCAGATCTTTCAGTAACAGACCCTGTTGCGCAGCGCATTGTTCCATATACCGAGATTGTTCAGGACAGGCTGGCGCTAGAGATACAGCGTGGCTGTGCTCGTGGATGCAGGTTTTGTCAGGCTGGTATGACCTATCGACCTGTTCGTGAGCGCCCGGCTCAACAGATTGTTAAAGCAGGTGAGGAAGGTCTTCTGAAGAGTGGCTATGATGAGGTTTCGCTCACGTCGCTCTCTACAACAGATCACTCTCAGTGTGGCTATATTCTTCGCCGTATGAATTCTGACCTACGTAAACGTGGCGTGCGCATCTCTATTCCGTCACAGCGTATGGACGCGTTTGGCGCGGAGATGGCAGACGCAGTTTCTACTTCAAGGCGCGGTGGCCTGACGTTTGCGCCAGAAGCAGGCTCACAGCGCATGCGTGATGTTATCAACAAGAACGTCACCGAGGATGATCTTGAATCTGCGGCAAGAAACGCGTTTGAAAACGGTTGGCGCCGCATGAAGCTCTACTTTATGATGGGCCTTCCAACCGAGACTGACGAGGACATCCAAGCTATTCCTGCAGTTGCAAAGCGTATTTTGGACATCGGCCGAGAAATTGGCGGCAAGGGCGTTACGGTTTCTGCTTCTGTTGCCGTATTTGTTCCCAAGTCCTACACACCATTCCAGTGGGTTGGTCAGATTTCTCGTGAGGAAGCCCAGCGTAGGCAGCAGTTATTACTGTCTTCTAACCACGATAGAGGACTCAAGATTGCCTATCATGACTCCGGAACGTCGCTGGTAGAAGGCGCGCTCTCAAAGATGGGTCGCGACGGCTTTGATCTGATTTACCAGGCGTGGCAAAATGGTTGCAAGTTTGATGCGTGGACCAGTGAGTTTAATCTTGGCGCTTGGAATGCAGCTGCAGAAAGTCTGGGTTTCTCGCTGTCTGATATTGCAACAGAAACCTTTGATATCCAGGCAAAACTTCCTTGGGACCACACGTCTCCTGGCGTGTCCAAGGGCTACCTACAGCGAGAATATCGTCGAGCCATGGACGAAGTCACCACACCAGACTGTACGTTTACCTCTTGTACAGGATGTGCGGTATGCCAGACTTTGAAGGTCGACAACGTTTTGATGGGGGTGCGCTCATGACGGATACGCAGCTAGAGAGCGTAGCTCCTGAGGTGGTTGAGCTGGTGAAGAAAGACTGGCGCGCTGGTAGGCCACAGATTCAGCCAGAGATTATGACAGAACGTGGCGCAGAGATTTTTAGGCTTCGCGTGGCTTACAAGAAAGACGATCGCCTTTCGTTTTTAGGACACCTTGAGCTTATTGGTACTATTGAGCGCTGTGTTCGTCGAGCTCAGCTGCCATTTAGGGTGGGAAACGGCTTTGCAAAGCGTATGGGTGTGCAGTTCTCTCAGGCGCTTCCCGTTGGTGCTTCGTCAGAGGCGGAGTACTTTGACTTGAAGCTCACCGAATATGTGGACCCGGATGAGGCGCTAGAGAGGCTGTTGTCGGCAACGCCTCCCGCACTTGCTCCGTTTGCTGCCAACTACGTTGATCGGTCTCTGCCAGCGCTTGAAGCATGGTTGAATGCTGCTCAATGGAGATGCGACATTTTGGGAGACGGTCTTAAGTCCGAGGCGTTGCGTTGGGGGTTTGAGGATCTTCTCGCCAAAAAAGAGCTGACGTACATGCGCGGTGACAAGCAAAAAGTGGTCAACTTAGAGACAACGTTTGCTGGTTACAGCATCTCTGAGAGCTCATCTAATACGTGCATTTCATTTGAGCTTGATACACTCCAAGATCCACGAGCAGCGCTTAGACCTGCAGTTTTGATTTATGAGGCTCAAAGAATTGCAGCTCAAGCTGGAGTGGATGGCCTACAAGGCATTGACTCGTTGAAGGTGTGCCGAGTCTCACAGGCACACGTTTCAGAAAATGGACTCCTTGTGAAGCCTCTATAACATGTAGTTTTGTCTTGGAATTTTCTGAAATATGCAGTAGACTATTTCGAGTTGTGTTTCTCGCCGAGGGACATGGGACACCGACAGTTTCCCGCGGATGCCACAGGTCACGGCGGCGAAGATCTTTGCTCGGATCTTCAGAAATACAAAGATAGTATTAATCGTTGCAAGAATCAGCAATGAAGGGTTACACACATGTACGCAATCGTAGCAACTGGTGGCAAGCAGTATAAGGTTGCCAAGGGCGACGTAATCAGCGTCGAGAAGCTTGATGCGCAGCCTGGCGATAAGGTAAAGCTTGATGTTCTTATGCTTAACGACGGCAAGAAGGTTGTTGCTGACGCTGCCACTCTTTCCTCTAAGAAGGTTACCTGTGAGGTTCTTGAGCAGTACAAGGACAAGAAGGTCCTCGTCTTCAAGTTCCACAAGCGTAAGCGCTATCACCGCGCCAATGGTCACCGTCAGAACCTTACTAAGCTGAAGGTTACCGCGCTCCCTACCGCTCGTAAGGCTGCTGCTAAGGCATCCGACGAGTCTGCAGAGTAATTGGTCACTTCTGATATTGAGATAGGCAGGTAGCATTTATGGCACACAAGAAAGGTCTCGGCTCTTCCCGCAATGGTCGCGACTCACAAGCACAGCGCCTTGGCGTTAAGATTTACGGTGGTCAGGCAATCAAGGCTGGCCAGATTATCATCCGTCAGCGTGGTACGCACATCACTCCTGGCGTAAACGTTGGTCGCGGCAAGGATGACACTCTCTTTGCACTTTGCGATGGCGTTGTTGAGTTCAAGAAGGGTGCTAAGCACGTCGTTAACGTCGTTGCTGCTGAGGCATAAGTTTTCTTGAACATTCGCAGTTCATTCAAGGGGTCCTTCGGGACCCCTTTTTGTTTCTCGCGCTATCTTACGCGTACCGTTCACAGTTTCTAATTTGTTTCTTAATGTATTTCTTGACACAATCTTGCAAAGTAATGGTATTCTTCTTACATTGCAATTTACGCTCTTGGGAGGAGGACATATCATGCGCGCTACATGCACTCAGCAGTGGTGGTGGAACAACTTGTCTTTCTCCGGTCAGCGATGAGTTGCTTCTGCATACGCATTTAGAGGCTCTCGGGTGACCGAGAGCTTTTTTTGTGTGTACGTTTCTTGCTAAATCCGGATGGCGAGAAACCCGTTTAGTTGAAAGTTTTGTTTGTTCATTTTGTTTTGCGTTAAAGGAGTTTGTATGTCTACAGAAAATCTCAATCAGGTCAACGCCGCGGACGCAGAGACAGGATCTGCTGAGCAGGCACCACGTGTTGTTGCTGTTTCAAAGTCTGCAGGCGTTTTGGATGTAACTTCTCTTGTTCTTGTTGCCGTTCTTATTGCTGCTGGTTTTATTCTTAACCTAACCGTTGGAAAGGCAATTAGTGCTATTGGCATTGGTCCAGAGTTCATTATTGCGTCGTTCTGCCTGGCCATTCTTCTGCTGAAGCCAACTGCTGTTCAGAGCCTGGTTATTGGTCTTATCGCAGCTACTGTTATTCAGCTGACCACCTCTGTTCCAGGCGCTGATTTTGTTGCAGAGGGCATTGCTTCACTTGTTATGTTTGCCTTCACAAAGTCTGCTCTTGCAGATAAACCAGTAATGCCTGCAATTGGCTCTTTTGTAACAACTCTCATCTCTGGCCTCATCTTTGCTGCCATTGCTATTCCAGCCAAAGGTGCAACTATTGAGCTTTTCTACGTAATGCTTCCTGTCATCGTAGGAACCGCATTCTTTAATGCTATTGTTGTTCAGGTTCTTGCGGCTCCTCTTAAGAAGGTTTTGGGTCGATAAGTTCTTAGATACGCACATATTTCCTGGAGAACACTGTGTCTATTATTGAAGTTCAATCTGTGTCATACAGCTATCCTGATAGCTCAGCGCGTGCTCTTAATGAGCTGTCGCTGAGCGTTCAGGAGGGTGACTTTGTAGGTATTGTTGGCCCTTCTGGTGCAGGTAAGTCTACACTTGCTCTTGCGCTCTCTGGCGCCATTCCTCATCACTTTAGAGGTAATTTCTTTGGCAAGATTCTTGTTTCTGGAATGGATACCTGTACGGTTGCCTTAACTGATATCTCTAAGATTGTGGGATCCATTACCCAAGATATCAACGCACAGATGGTAGCTTCAATTGTTGAGGATGAGCTTCTCTTTGGTCTTGAGAACTTTGCGGTTCCTCATGCTGAAATTCCAGAGCGCATTACCTATGCGCTAGAGACAGTTGGCATTGCCAACCTTCGCTTTAGAGAGATTGCTTCTCTTTCTGGTGGTCAGAAGCAAAAGGTTGCTATTGCAGCTCTTTTGGCACTACAGCCACAGGTTATGGTACTAGATGAGCCAACAGCAGCCTTAGACCCAACGTCGTCTGAGTTAATCTTCCAGACGCTTTCAGAGCTCAACAAAACCAAAGGTATTACGGTTGTGGTAATTGAGCAAAAAGTAGGTCTTCTCGCCAAGTATTGCTCAAAGATTGCCGTTATGGACAAGGGAACCATCTGCGCTTTTGGCAGCGGAGAGGAAGTGTTTTCACAGGTAGATTTGCTGCAAGAGGTTGGTGTTGACGTTCCTCGTTGCGTGCGCGTCTCAAAAGGCGTCCATGAGCTCTCTCATCAGTCTGAGTATGCTCACTTGTTATCTGAGGCGGACAGAGCTGTCTGCGATGAAACTGCGTTGTCAGTTCAGTCAGCCGCCAAGCAGCTTGCGTGCTGTGTAGGCGCTCTCCAGCATCGCAGCATTTCCCTTACAGAGAACCATGAATCACCAGCTACTGACGCTGTTGAGTTAGCAGGGGAGACATATCTTCCAAAAATAGATGGCCCTGTGATTGCTGAATCGAGCGGCCCATTTGACAGGATTGGTATTCTTCAAGGCGCAGAGCAGCCAAGCGTTCAATCTGTTCTTGACGTTATCGACGCCACTTTTAAGTATCAGGGGAGTACTGATGGTGTTGAGCGCGTCTCCCTCAGCTTGCACCCTGGCGAGCTCGTGGCACTTGTCGGTCAAAACGGCGCAGGTAAAACAACTTTAACTAAGCTGGTAAATGGCCTGTTGCGTCCTCGATCGGGAGACATTCATATTAAGGGTTCTTCATGCAAGGATTGGAAGACGTCGCAGATTGCTCAGCACGTCTCTACGCTGTTCCAAAATCCCGATTATCAGATCTGTAAAGAGAGCGTTCTTGAGGAGATTGCGTTTGGCCTTGAGCTCAAGGGTGCGTCTGCAGAGGATGCCCGATGCAAGGCGCTTGAAGTAATTGAGCGCATGGGGCTTGATGCGGATGCATCGCCGTTTATGCTTTCTCGCGGACAGCGTCAGATGGTTGCGCTTGCATCTGTGGTTGCCTGCGAGCCAGATATTCTTGTGCTTGATGAGCCAACTTCGGGTCTGGATTACAAAGAGTGTATGCAGGTCATGAATATGGTCAAATCACTTTGCGAGAAGGGCTGTGCAGTTCTTATGGTCTGTCATGACATGGAGGTTGTGCTGGACTTTGCCACAAGAATTGTCGTTATGGCGCATGGCAGCGTGTTAGATGATGGGGAAGTTACACAGATCTTCTCGACAGATGAGGTTTTGAAAGAAGCGTATGTTGAGGCTCCTCAGATGATTCAGCTGTCAAAGCTTGCGGGTGCGCACGTGGATTCATCATTTACTGGGCTTAGCAGTGCTTCAGAGGTGCTTGACGCATTGCAGCATCAGTTTGAGATTGCTCGTATTGCAGCCACGCTTAATGGTAAGGAGGCTCCTCGTGGGTAGTGTTATTGATTACACCGAAGGAACAAGCTTCCTTCATAAGGCAAATCCTGTGGCCAAGCTTGTATTTGCGCTTGAGCTCTTTGTGGCCGCCTTTGCCGCTCAAGGAACGATTGAGGTACTTGCGGTGCTCGCGCTCACCATTCTTGTGGGAGTTATCTCGCAGAACGCTCAGAAGACTTTTAAGCTGGTATTTGGCTTTGCTGTCTTAGGTCTTATCTTGTGCGTTGTACAGACACTTGTTGCCCCTGCTGGTCAAACGCTCTTTTTATTCATCACGGTAGGTGGTTTGGAGCGCGGCTTTAACGTTGCCCTAAAAACAATTGCGCTGGCACTGCCGCTGCTTTCTATGCTTTCGCTTATGCGTGTAGAAGATCTGATGAATGCGCTGGTAGAAGTGGCGCATGTCCCATACCCCTATGCATTCACCATTGCAACGGTTTTGCGCTTTGTTCCAGTCTTTGCTTCCGAGATGAACCATATCATGGAGGCTCAGATGGCTCGCGGTGTTGAGTTTGATACCAAAAATCCAATTAAGAAGCTCCAGCTTACCATGCCTTTGATTGTTCCTCTGCTGGTAAGCTCGGTTAAAAAAGCTGATGCCTCAGCACTTGCAGCTGAGCAGCGAGGTTTTTATTTAAGGAACGCTTCATCTGCATTTAAACGCTATCCTTTGGCTCCATCAGACTTTGCCTTGATGATTCTTGGCGTTGCGGTAATTGTTGTTGTCCTCGTGTTCTCATAAGAACTTCTCGCGTTTTCACTATGCTTCGCTGGTAAATGCCGTAACATTAAGGTATTAGAAGGAGGACACGTGGAAACTTTCACTGATCTTTGTCATATCAACGTTAAAGGTGGAGACGGCGGCGCAGGCTGCATGTCTTTCCGCCGAGAAGCATATGTTCCAAAAGGCGGTCCTGACGGTGGCGATGGCGGTCACGGCGGCAATGTTGTCATTGTTGCAGACGCGCAGCTTTCGTCTCTGATTGATTACCGCTACAAGCATCACTTTAAGGCCGAGCGTGGTACCCACGGTAAGGGTGCTCGCCGTCATGGCTCTGACGGACAGGATTTGCTGCTCAAGGTGCCTCTGGGAACCGTTGTGCGCGAGCTTGATCCAGAAACGCAAGAGCCACTCTACGAGATTGCCGATCTTACTTCTCCAGGTGAGCAGGTAGTTGTTGCTCCTGGTGGTAATGGCGGCCGCGGAAACATTCACTTTGTCACCTCAGTGAGGCGTGCACCAGCATTTGCTGAGAAGGGCGAGCCAGCCCAAGAGCACTGGATTGAGCTTGAGATGAAGCTCATGGCAGATGTGGCCCTGGTGGGCATGCCTTCTGTTGGTAAGAGCTCTCTAATTGCACGTATCAGTGCCGCTCGTCCAAAGATTGCTGACTATCCCTTTACCACCCTTGTTCCAAACTTGGGCGTTGTTCGTGCTCAAAACGGTCAGTCATTTGTCTGCGCAGACGTTCCCGGTCTTATCGAGGGTGCCTCTGAGGGCAAGGGCCTTGGTCATCAATTCCTTCGTCATATTGAGCGTACAGCTCTTATTGTCCATATGGTCGATGTTACCGGTGGCTATGAAGGCAGAGACCCAGTAGAGGACTATCACGCTATTAATGAGGAGCTCAAGGCTTACGCTTCAAAGCTCGCTGATCGTCCTCAGATTGTGGTTGCAAACAAATGCGATATGCCTGGTACAGAAGATGCTATTGAGGCTCTCAGAAAAGCCGCTGAGGCGGATGGCAGGACTTTCTTTGCTATCTCTACGGTAACTGGTTTAAATCTTGATGATTTTGTTACTACCTGTGCTGCAGAAGTGGCAGAGCTCCGCAAAGAAATTGCCATTACTACGCCAACAGTTGATCGCAGTGAGGCTTGGGAGCATCAGCGACTTCGTCGTGATAACAAGCTTCGCATTGAGCGAGAAGAGCGTCATGCTTGGCGTGTCTCTGGCGGCCAGATTGAGCGCATGGTTATTCAGACCGATTGGGACAATGATGAGGCTGTGGCATATCTACAGCGTCGTCTGGATCGTATGGGGCTTGAAGTACAGCTGGCAAAGGCTGGTGCAGTTGACGGCGATGAGATTCGCATTCTTGAGCTTACCTTTACCTATGAGGATCCAAATAAACCAAATACAGATGGCATAGAGATTCCTGACGAGGACGCTTCAGATCAGCAATTTGAAGATGTTGAGTTTGAAGAGGCTCCATCTGATCCGTCTCAAGTAACTGGTGCTTCTTCAGAAACTGAGTAGAGTATGGCAGCCGACGTCTTAAATAACATGCACCCTGGCCTGCCTCGTTTGGGACAGGATAAAAATTGCACCTATCGTCTGGGAATCATGGGTGGAACCTTTGACCCCATTCATAATGGCCACCTGGTAGCTGCAGAACAGGCATATGATGACCTCAATCTTGATGTGGTTGTCTTTATGCCTGCTGGTCGCCCTGCGTTCAAACAAAATAAGGGAGTTACCAGGGGAGAAGACCGTTATTCAATGACGCTTCTGGCAACCTCAGATAATCCTCATTTTGTTGCTTCTCGTTTTGAGGTGGATTATGAGGGCATCACCTACACTGCTGATACGCTCAGAAGATTGCGTAAGGTATATCCCTCTAACGTTGAATTTTTCTTTATTACTGGTGCAGATGCAATTGCTGATATTGTCGCCTGGAAAGATGCACAGACGGTCGCAGAACTTGCTCACTTTGTTGCTGCAACACGTCCTGGTTATGAATTAAGTCGTGCTCAAAAGGTTATTGCAGACTCACCGTATGACTTCAAGGTAACCTATCTTGAGGTTCCCGCACTAGCAATCTCATCAAGCTACTTGCGTAGTAGAGTTCAAAATGGTCAGAGCCTCAGATACCTAACTCCCGATTCTGTAACAGGTTACATTCACAAGCATGGGCTTTATGGCGCCGACACAACGCCACTCAATTAAGTGGTCAAGCCAAAGCGACCCGCTGCTCAGATTGACATACGCTCGTATCAGGGCAGTGTCAAACAGGTGGAGATTAGGTTTGACTCAATAATTTGTAGGACATAATGGAAAGAACACTTATAGCAAAAGATATTGTCTACACCGCTGAACAACAGGCGCTCATTGATCAGCTTGAGTCTGATTTGAAGAGTCATATGTATCACAAGAACCCTAAGCGTTTTGCGCATTCTATCTCTGTGGGACATTGTGCAGAAACGCTTGCGCAGGCTTATGGTGCAGATATGCTGAGCGCTCGCGTTGCAGGTATTTTGCATGATTGGGAGAAACTTCTTCCTGATGCAGAAACCATTGAACTGGCAGAGCGCTTTCGTATCCAGACAGAAGCTCCTTATCAGAAAATTGTTGGGCTCTTACACGGTCCTCTCGCCGCAAAAACCCTGCCAGCAATCTATCCTTGGCTCTCTGATCAGATGCTCAGTGCGATTCAGAAGCACACTACGGGCGACCGTCAGATGAGCAAGCTAGACAAAATCTTGTATGTAGCTGATCTTATTGAGCCTCTGCGTCCAAACTTTACATCGGTCGAAGAAGCAAGAAACGTATATTTACGTGGCGGCTCTCTCGATGAGCTTTATGAGACGGCGTTTTGTAGCGTTATGATGTATGTGATTTCATCAAGGAGTTATTTGTATCCAAACTCAATTGCCCTATACAATGAGATGATTGAGAAGAAATCTAAGTAGCCTGGCTACATGAGAAAACGGAGAAATTCATGGCTGTAACTTCACTTGAGCTTGCAAAGACTGCTGCAATTGCTGCAGATCAAAAGAAAGCTGAAGATATTCTGGTACTAGATCTAACTGGTCTCAGTGATGTTTGCGATTATTTTGTTATCTGCACTGGTGGAAATGCTCGTTTGGCTGACGCTATTGTTGATGAAGTTCGCGAGAAGGTCACGGCAAACTGCGGCATTCGTCCAATTTCTACTGAGGGTCGCGACGGTCTCAATTGGATTCTTATTGATTACGGTTCAGTTGTTGTTCACGTATTCCAGCCTGAGGTAAGGTCCTACTATCGTCTTGAGCGACTTTGGGCAGATGCTCCTCGTGTAGAGCTGGATATTGAGGGCGCTATGACTTCTGAGATTCCTTACGCTGATCTTCCAGAGGATGCTTTGGCTCCAGCCTTTGAGCTTTCCGAGGATGACTTGGTAGACAATCTTCCAGAATCTGCTGATCCTACTGAGTAGTGCTGGTGTACTAGATTTGTTCGTTTTTGCCTGTAGGCATGGTGTCTGAGACGCGATGTTCAAAGCGTAGGTCTCTACCGTATTGCACAGCATCTGCACCAAATTTATCTTTGAGTTTATCGGTTACCTCGGAGAGATGACGTAAGTCACTCCGAGGTTTCTTTTTTGTTGTAGGACTAGGGGCTGCGGCGTCAAACGTGTCATTAAATTGATCAAAAAGAGACGTTTGAACAGGCTTGCTTTGTGTCTCATCTGTAAATGAGCTAATGCCAACACCAAGCAGTCTTACTGGCTGACCTTCTTTCCAAATGGTAGGAAGCAGGCCAACGGCAATCTCTGCAAAGAGGTGCTCATCATCAGTTGGTGTGGACATCCTTTTTTGAGCTGTATGAGACTCTGTTGCAGAGGCTTTTACTTTGAGAGTTACGGTATATCCTTGGAGCCGCTTTCGGCGAAGACGTCTTCCTACAACGCCAGCAATGTGTCTGATGGCTTCTTCTATTTCTTGTTTATCAAACAAATCTGTTTCAAAGGTTCTCTCGTTAGAAACAGACTTAACGTCACGAGGCTGCGCAGCTTCATGAACTTCTGAGACTTCTTTTCCTTGCGCGCGCAAAATCATCTTTGAGGCAGTATTGCCTACAAGGGAAGTTAGGTACGTTGCATCTGCTCTTGAAAGCTCTCCAAGCGTTCTGATTCCTTGTTGATGAAGCGCCTTTGCCATAGCAGGACCAATACCGCTCATGGCCTCAATAGGTAGAGGTGCTAGAAAGCGGCCTTCTGTGCCAGGAAACACCGCAGTAAGACCACGAGGCTTTTCTTGCTCAGAGGCAATCTTAGCAATTGTCTTGTTTGTTCCCAGGCCAATGGAACAGGTAATGCCTAACGCAGCAACTTTCTTTTGTATGCGCTTACAGATCTCCAAAGGATTTTCTTTAGAGAACCTTCCAGGAGTGATGTCAAAAAATGCCTCATCAATAGAAACCTGCTCAACAAGGGGAGTCTCATCTTTGAGAAAACCCATAACAAGAGCGCTCATTTCTGAGTATCTGTCATAACGTCCTGAAGTCCAAATTGCATGAGGACAAAGCCTTACCGCAGTAGCTGAAGGCATGGCAGAATGAACACCATACTTTCTTGCTTCATAAGAGGCGGTTGAAACAACGCCTCGTTTGTGGGGTGAACCTCCAACAATTACTGGTTTTCCGAGCCACTCAGGATGATCAAGTTGTTCTACAGATGCAAAGAACGCATCAAGATCTAGAAGGCCAATGGCTTTGCCATGCCATTCAAAATCACACGATTTACGTGCGTTTTTATCTGATATGTCCTTTGATGTTTCCATAGAAATAGTGTATACTTTTTGTACAAATAGAACAAGTGTTTCATACATAAATTACGAGTACTTTTTGAAGAGAGCAAATTTATACTTTTCGAGGTTAATGCGTTGTTGTACACTTGTAACCCGATTTGTGGCTTTGCGGTGCAGCCCATCTAACATCCGAGGCACCGCTCGTATGGAGGAGTTTTCATTGGCAGTTAAGATTCGTCTGGCCCGTCACGGTGCCAAGAAGCGTCCGTACTATCGCGTAGTTGTCGCTGATGGTCGTATGCCTCGCGATGGTCGTTACATTGAAGAAGTCGGTCGTTATAACCCACTGACTAGCCCAAAGACGATTGATATCAACCTCGAGAAGGTTGACGAGTGGGTAGCAAAGGGCGCTCAGCCAACAAGCGCAGTTTCTCACCTCATTGAGATCGCTCGTACTGGTGCTCCAGTTGCAGAGAAGAAGACCAAGCTCTCCAAGAAGGCACAGGCAAAGGCTGCTGCAGCTGCAGAGGCTGCTGCTGAGGCTGCTGCCGCAGCTGCTGAGGAGTCCGAGGCTCCAGAGGCTGAGTAAATCGTGTCTGAATTCACAGAGCCCACTGAGGTAGACGCTGTCGATCAAGACATTCAGGAGATGCCTTCTGACAAGGTTGCTGATTTTGTCGAGTACATCGTCTGTGGTCTTGTCGATAATGAAGATGCTGTTGCACTCGACGTCACCGATCGCGAGGATGGAGCCTTGATTGAGGTTTCTTGCTCTGAGGAAGACGCTGGACGTGTCATCGGCCGCAAGGGTAGAACTATTAAGGCTATTCGTACTTTGGCTCGTGCTCTTGGCCAGCGTGTTGGCACCTCTGTTGATGTCGAGGTTGTAGGCTAATTTTGCGTAAACACTGGCGAGCAATTGCTCAAATTGTTAAAACGCATGGTAAAAGAGGGGAGGTTGTGACGGTTCCCGTTCACAGCCTTCCTTCTCTTATAGCTGATGGCATGACAGTTGTTCCTGTTCCGCCTGCGCTTAAGGGACCAAGGAAGTTCTCAGTTGTCTCTGTTGAGTCAGATGATAGAGAAGGTAGTCTTGTCACTTTTGAAGATGTAACTACCATCTCTGATGCAGAAGAGCTTGTTGGTAAAACGCTTCTGGTAGAAGAAGATTGTCTTCCAGAAAACTTTGGTCTGGTAAATGTTTCTCTACTTGTGGGTAGAGAAGTACGTGATACAGAACATGGTTCTCTGGGTGAAATTACAGAGGTTCTTGTTGGACCTACACAAAATGTGTGGGTAATTGAGGGACCTTTTGGACAGGTGTTGATGCCTGCCGTGGATGAATTTATCAAAGAGGCCCCAGCCGAGGGCTCCATTACCGTCTCAATTCCTCAGGGCCTTCTTAGGTTAGGTGAGTAGCATGCGTCTAGAAACGCTCTCAGTATTTCCTGAGGTCTTCTCGCCCTATTTAAATGCTTCTATTATGGGCAGAGCTCAAAAGGCAAATATTTTTGAGTTCTATGCGCATGACTTGCGTGACTGGACGCATGATAGGCATCGTACGGTAGATGATGCTCCTTTTGGTGGTGGACAAGGCATGCTTATGAAGCCAGCTCCCATCTTTGAGGCAGTTCGTGAGATTACTGATCAAGCGGAACCTAAGCCCCACGTGGTGTTTTTCTCGCCAGTTGGTAGGCCGTATTCTCAGGCTATTGCCCAAGAGTTTGCTCAAAAAGAACGCATTCTGTTTGTTTGTGGTCGTTATGAGGGCATGGACGAGCGTGTCTATGAGCTGGCAGATGACGTTATTTCTCTGGGAGATTACGTGCTGACGGGCGGAGAGCTTCCTGCGCTTACCGTGATTGACTCGGTTGTGCGCTTGCTTCCTGGTGCGCTTGGCGATGAGATGAGCTCACAGGATGAGTCATTCTCTGACGATGGCCTTCTTGAGTATGCTCAGTACACGCGCCCAGCAAACTTTGAGGGGCGAGAAGTTCCGTCTGTGCTTCTTTCAGGAGACCACGGAGCGGTAGCAGTCTGGAGACGACAATCTGCACTTGCTCGCACTCGTGCGTGGCGTCCAGACCTCTTAGAGAGCGCTCAGCTCACTGAGAAGGACAGAGCGTATTTAGCAGAGCTTGATCAACAATCTGGTGATGACGATGAGTAGTGGACATTCCAAAGTTCTTGAAATTTTTGAATACCTGGTAATTGTTGCAGTTGCTGTTGCGCTGGCATTTTTTATTAGAACGTTTGTGGCTGAGGTATATGAGGTCCCAACAGGGTCCATGCTCAATACCATCCAGCTGGGGGATCGTTTGGTAGGAGAGAAGCTTACCTATCGTTTTGGCGGTACTCCTCAAACAGGTGATGTGGTCACCTTTACCAGCCCTCAAAATCCCGATACGCTTTTAGTGAAGCGCGTCATTGCCACAGCAGGTCAAACGGTTGATTTGCGTGACGGCGCTGTGTATGTTGATGGCCAGCTTATGGACGAGCCTTACACTGAAGGCAAGCCAACGTATTCTCTTGCGGATCGCACAGGTGCCGTAATTCAGAATTATCCGTATACTGTTCCTGCAGGTCATATTTTTGTTATGGGGGATAACAGAACAAACTCGCTTGATTCCAGATATTTTGGAGCAGTTGCGGTTTCTACCGTAACCTCTAAGGCAATGTTTATTTTCTGGCCCTTTGACCATGCTCGCGGGCTATAGTACTTACGTCGGACATTTGAGAGAAAGAACATCATGGGCGCAACACCACTAACGTTTCAAGATATGATTTTGACCCTTGAACACTACTGGGCAGAAAAGGGTTGCACGGTCATGCAGCCATACGACTCTGAGGTAGGCGCTGGTACCTTCCATACCGCAACTATCCTGCGCTCACTTGGCCCTGACGCCTGGCGTACCTGCTATCCACAGCCATGTCGTCGTCCTGCTGATGGACGCTATGGCGAGAACCCCAATCGTTTGCAGCACTACTATCAGTTCCAGGTCTTGCTCAAGCCATCTCCTGCAGATTCCCAAGATCTCTATCTTGGCTCACTTGCTGCTATTGGCCTTGATCCAAAAGACCACGACGTTCGCTTTGTTGAGGACGACTGGGAGAGCCCAACTCTTGGAGCTTGGGGTCTTGGCTGGGAGGTCTGGCTCAACGGCATGGAGGTTACTCAGTTCACGTACTTCCAGCAGGTAGGCGGTATTGAGGTAGATCCTGTTCCGGTTGAGATTACCTATGGTCTTGAGCGTATTGCTATGTATGCTCAGGGCGTTGATTCTGTCTATGACCTGGTCTGGAGCTACCTGCCAGACGGCACTCCAATGACATACGGCCAGGTATTCCTTGAGAACGAGCGTGAGTTCTCAACCTACAACTTTGAGGTCGCTAACATTGAGCTTATGCGCGAGAAGTTCGACGAGTATGAGGCAGAGTGCCATAGCTGTCTTGAGCGCAAGCTTCCACTTCCTGCATATGACTGCGTTATGAAGTGCAGCCACGCATTTAACTTGCTTGACTCTCGAGGTGCTCTTTCTGCTGTTGAAAGAGCTAACTATATTCTACGCGTTCGCACCGTTGCTAAGGCATGTTGCGAATCGTATTTGGAGGAGGTTGCTTCTAAGAAAGCACCTGCATCAACTACTCAGGAGGAGGTGGCTTAAATGGCTGAGGTTAGAGACTTCCTTTTTGAGATTGGTTCTGAAGAGATGCCTTCTGCTCCATTGCAGAAAGCTATTGCTCAGTTCAATAAGCTTGTCGTTTCCGGACTTAAAGATTCTGGTTTGTCGTTTGGAGAGGTTAAGATCCTCTCGACACCTCGTCGTTTAACCGCCTACGTTAAGGATGTTGCTGAGGCTACAGAAGAGATTTCTGAGGTTAAGCGTGGTCCTAAGGCAGAAATTGCTTTTGATGCAGAGGGTAAGCCAACCAAGGCTGCTGAAGGATTTGCTCGTAAGTGCGGCGTAAGTGCTGATGCACTGACCCGCCGTGTAGATACCGATGGTCACGAGTACGTTTTTGCGGAGCTCAACATTCCTTCAGTTCCTGCTACAAAGATCCTCTCTGAGCTGGCAACTTCTTGGATTGCTGCTCTTGACTGGCCTCGCAGCCAGCGCTGGGGCTCTTTCCACGAGCGCTATGTTCGTCCTGTTCGTTGGCTTTGCGTCCTCTTTGGTTCAGAGATTGTTCCTGTTACGTACGCTGATGTGACCAGCTCAAACACTACTCAGGGCCACCGTGTTCTTGGATCTGGTTACCATGAGGTAGCTACTCCAGCTGACTATGAGCAGGTGCTCAAAAATGCTGGCGTTTTGCTCCAGGAGCAGCGCAAAGACGTTATTCTCGCTGGCATTAAAGAGGTTGAGGCTGCTCGTCCAGGCTCTCACGTTGATATGCCAGAGAAGGTCTTTGAGGAGGTCATCAACCTTACGGAGTGGCCTCAGGTTCTTGTGGGCACCTTTGACGAGGAATTCCTCAACGTTCCTTCAGAGATTATTACTGAGTCCATGCTCTCTAACCAGCGCTATTTCCCAATTTATGACGCTGAAGGAAAGCTGACTCGAGAGTTTATTGTGGTATCTAACGCAGATCCATCTTGCGCAGAGCGCGTCATTGACGGCAACGAGCGTGTTGTTCGTGCTCGTCTCGACGACGCTAAGTTCTTCTTTGAGGAGGACTTGAAGCATACGCTCGACGAGTTTGCTCAGCGTCTAGAGACCGTTGTTTTCCAGGAGAAGCTTGGTACGGTTCTGCAGAAGACCCAGCGTATGGAGGCTCTTGCTGCAGAGATTGCGCTTGACGAGACTTCCAACAAAGAAGAGGCAGAACTTGCTGCTCGCGCCGCTCACCTTGCAAAGGCAGATCTTGTCAGCCAGGCGGTTGTCGAGTTCACCAGCCAGCAGGGTGTCATGGGTGGCTACTACGCAGAGGCGGCTGGCGAGAAGAGCGATGTAGCTGCAGCAATTCGCGAGCACTATCGTCCTCGCTTTGCCGGCGACGAGCTCCCAAGTGGCCAGATTGGTCGCTTTGTAGCTATTGCTGACAAGCTTGATACCATCTGCGGCATCTTTGCCATCAACGAGCCACCAACCGGCTCTTCCGATCCTTACGCTGTCCGTCGTGCAGCTATTGGTGTTATTGCACTGGTCCGCTCAACGGCAAACCTTGACCTCAAGAAGCTTATTGCAAGCTCTCTGGAGCTCTACCGCCAGCAGGGTCTTGTTGTTGACGAGTCTGTTCAGTCTCAGGTTGAGCAGTACTTTATTGGTCGCCTTGCATCTATTGCAAAGGACGAGAAGATCTCTGCAGATGCTATTGAGGCTGTCAGTGCAATTGGTGTTATCAATCCTGATGAGTTCCTTCAGCGTGCTCGCGCACTTGATGGGGCACGCCAGAACGAGCCTGAGCTCTTTGAGGATCTTGCTACTGCTTATGCACGTGCAGCACACCTCAGTGACGCTTCTCTTGGCGTAGAGGTTAATACAGAGCTTCTTACTGAGCCAGAGATGTCATTGCTCGCTGCTTGTGAAGAGGGCCAGAAGCAGGTGGCTGTCGCTCTTGCTAGCGCGGACTATGCTGCTGCTGTTTCTGCACTGTCTCAGCTGCGTGAGCCAATTGATATTTTCTTCGACAAAGTGCTTGTCATGGATGAAAATGATACCGTTCGCCGAAATCGTTTACGTCTTTTGAACAAGTTTACCCAGGTATTTAGTAATGTCGCCGATATTAGTGTGCTTTCTCGTAAGAAGTAGGGTACGCTTAGACTGATAAATGTTTGTATCTTTCTGAATACTTGACTGAAAGGGTTACAGCATGAGCACACTTGATATCGACAACAACTCTCTTGGTGATGGTCTGCCTATCGTTTACGTTTTGTCAGACTCTCGTGGAGAGACCGGTGCTGCAGTAGTTAAGGCTGCTGCTGCTCAGTTTGGCGATGATTCCGTAGAGATTGTAAGGGTTCCAAATATTCACAGCGTTGATGATGTACGTGCATACTTCAACGAGCATGAAGATGAGGATCGTCCTCGCGCAGTCTTCCATACCTTTGCAGATGGCTCTCTCAGAAGAGAGATTCGTCGTGAGCTTGATCAGCGCCTCATCCCATCTATTGACCTTCTGGGACCGGCAGTAAACGTTATTTCTACGCTTACGGGTGAAGAGCCAAGCCACGCAATTGGCGCATTCTTTGAGGGCGTTACTCGTTAAGAGAGTGCTGATGCCTCAAAATATCAAAAAATTAAATGAGCATCCACTTTGGGTGCTCATTTTCTTTATGGAGAATTTCACAATTTGCAACCATAAGTTTGTAAATTATTCTGTGAACGGTCGATATTGACCGCTCACCGTTATTTTGTTCAGATGAATCGCGTAGGTTGGTAACATACTATGAATGTGAAGACAGAACCTACTTTGTTTGGTTTGATGTCTTTGCGTTCAATTGTGTTGGTGCACGCTTTGCGTGTGACAGTTTGAGAGTTTGGAGTGTTATGTCCGAGAAGCACGTTTACAGCTTCGGAAAGGACCACGCCGGTAACGATGTTACTGAGGTCGCTGGCGCATCCGTAGAAGAGGCAAAGTGGATTGTTGGTGGCAAGGGTGCAAACCTTGCAGAGATGTCTAAGATTGGCCTGCCTGTACCTCCAGGATTCTCAATTACTTGCCAAACTTGCGTTGCTTATTCCAACAACGGCAACGTCTGGCCTGAGGGCGTCACTGATGAGATTGACGCCGCAATGGCAACTCTTGAGGAGCGCATGGGCAAGAAGCTCGGCGATGCAGAAGATCCACTGCTTGTCTCCGTCCGTTCTGGTGCTCCATTCTCCATGCCTGGCATGATGGACACTGTTCTTAACCTTGGTCTTAACGATGAGTCCGTTCAGGGCCTCATTAAGCAGACTGGTAACGAGCGCTTTGCTTGGGACTCTTATCGTCGTTTTGTTCAGATGTTCTCTGGCGTTGTTATGGGCGTCTCTGGACAGCTCTTCGAGGACGCAATTGCTGCTAAGAAGGCCGAGAAGGGCGTTAAGCTTGATACAGAGCTGGACGCAAATGACCTTCGTGACCTTGTAACTTGGTTCAAGGGCATCTTTGCTGCTAACGTTGACGTTAAGGAGCACCCAGAGGTCTCTAAGAACGGCTACGCAGTCTTCCCAGCTGATCCTTACCTCCAGCTTCGCCTTGCTGAGCAGGCAGTCTTTGGTTCTTGGATGAACGACCGCGCAATCCTTTACCGCAAGCAGAACAAGATTCCTGATGAGCTTGGTACTGCAGTCAACGTTCAGGTCATGGTCTTTGGTAACAAGGGTGAGACTTCTGCAACTGGCGTTGCATTTACTCGTAACCCTGCAGATGGTACTAACGAGCGCTACGGCGACTTCCTGATCAACGCTCAGGGCGAGGACGTTGTTGCTGGTATTCGTAATACTGAGCCTATTGCAGACCTCGTTAAGGTTCCTGCACTCAAGGAGGCAGGCGAGGAGCTCTTCCACGTCTTTGAGATTCTTGAGGATCACTACGCAGACATGATGGACATCGAGTTCACCATTGAGAATGGTAAGCTCTGGATGCTTCAGACTCGTGTTGGTAAGCGTACTGCTCTCTCTGCACTTAAGGTTGCAATTCAGATGTACGAAGAGGGTCGTATTACTAAGGAGCAGGCTGTTTCCCGCGTTGCTCCTGAGCAGCTCGATCAGCTTCTGCACCCACAGTTTGATCCTAACGCTGAGTACGAGACCATTGCTAAGGGTCTTAACGCTTCTCCTGGTGCAGCCGTTGGTGCTGCAGTCTTCTCTTCTGCAGACGCTGAGGCTTTTGCAGAGGCAGGCAAGCCTTGTATTCTTGTCCGTTGGGAGACCACTCCAGATGACCTCCACGGCATGGTTGCTGCAGAGGGCATCCTAACTTCCCACGGCGGCAAGACCAGCCACGCAGCTGTTATCGCTCGTGGTATGGGCGCTCCTTGCGTCTGCGGTGTTGATACGCTTCGTATTGACGCTGCTAACAAGCGCTTCACCGTTGCTGATTCTGGCCTTGTTGTTAACGAGGGCGATGTTATCTCCATCGACGGTACCACTGGTGACGTCATCCTTGGTGCTGTTGAGCTTGTCCAGCCAGAGCTCTCTGGTGACCTCCAGACCATCCTTGCATGGGCAGATGAGGTCCGCCTTGACGAGTCCCGTGGTCGCGTCATTGGCGTACGTGCAAACGCTGATAACCCAGCAGATGCTCAGACTTCCGTTGATAACGGCGCTGAGGCAATTGGTCTTGACCGCACAGAGCACATGTTCCTTGGTGAGCGTAAGCATCTCATTCAGGACTTCATCCTTGCAGACTCTGAGGACGTTAAGCAGCTTGCTATTGAGCAGCTTGGCCGTGCTCAGAAGGGTGACTTCCTTGGCATGTTCAAGGTAATGGACGGCAAAGACGTTGTTGTCCGTCTTCTTGACCCACCACTGCATGAGTTCCTTGATTCCCCACGTGAGCTTGACGTTGAGATTGCTCATGATGAGGAGCAGGGTAAGGACGCCGCTGCAAAGCGTGCTCTTCTCGCTAAGTTTGATGCCTTCCAGGAGGCAAACCCAATGCTCGGCCTCCGTGGCTGCCGCCTTGGTCTTGTCTACCCAGAGCTCAACGTTATGCAGGTTCGCGCTATCGCAAGCGCAGCTGCAGAGCTTAAGCGCGTTGGTCTTGACCCTCGCCCAGAGATCATGGTTCCTCTGGTTGGCTTCGAAGAGGAGCTCATCCAGGTCCGTGAAGAGGTTGAGCAGACCATCAAGCAGGTTGCTGACGAGTACGGTGTTGAGCTTAACATCCCAGTTGGTACCATGATCGAGCTTCCACGTGCAGCTATCATGTCTGAGGAGATTGCTAAGCACGCAGACTTCTTCTCCTTCGGTACTAACGACCTCACCCAGACCTGCCTTGGCTTCTCTCGTGATGACGTTGAGTCCGCATTCATGCCTCTCTACCTTGAGCGCAAGATTGTTAAGACCAACCCATTCGCAACCCTTGATAAGGGCGTCGCAGAGCTTGTCCGCATGGGCGTTGAGGGTGGCCGTAAGGGTAATCCTAACCTCACCATTGGTGTCTGCGGTGAGACTGGTGGCGATCCAGAGTCTATCCACATGTACTACAACCTTGGTCTTGACTATGTCTCCTGCTCACCATACCGCGTGCCAATCGCACGTCTTGCTGCAGCACAGGCTAAGATTCAGGCTAACGGTGGTCCACAGAAGATTGCTACCAAGTAGGTTTTCTTCTAGACACACTGCAACAAACTCTAGAGGGCGGCTTCGGTCGCCCTCTTTTGCTAGATAGTAATAACCTGCTATTATGTGATAAAGATGCAGGTACAAGGAGGGTCTATGTTATCCATTCAACGAGAAGATCTTGAAGCTCGTGAGCATCAAATCTTATCTCCTGAGGCGGCTTTTTCTGATCAAAGTAAAGGTCGCACGATAGCAGAGGAACCTGACCAGTACCGTACGTGTTATCAGTGTGATAGAGACCGCATTCTGCATAGCAAGAGCTTCAGAAGGCTTGCTCACAAGACACAGGTTTTTCTCGCCCCAGAAGGGGACCACTATAGAACCCGTCTTATTCATACACTTGAGGTTTCGCAGATTGCGCGCTCAATTGCGCGTCCTCTTGGCTTAAACGAAGACCTTACTGAGGCAATTGCGCTTGGACATGACTTGGGCCATACACCGTTTGGTCATATTGGCGAGAAGGCGCTTTCACACGCTATTAGTCTGTATAGGGGAATGGACCCTGAAGCCCCAGAAAATGAGCGTATTTTTGCCCATAACCAGCAGAGTGCTCGTATTGTTGAGTATCTAGAGAAAGACGGACAGGGTCTTAATCTTTCTCATGAGGTCATTGATGGTATTAGATGTCACTCAGGCAACCTACGTGCAGAAACAGCAGAAGGAAGAATTGTTGCCATTTCGGACCGTATAGCCTATGTAACGCACGATATTGATGATGCAAAACGAGCAGGACTCCTTTCGGAGGAGTATCTTCCAACTGAGGCTCGTGAAGTGTTGGGTAATAGCTCTCCTGAGCGCATTGAAAACATGGTTCACGATATTGTCTCTGAGAGCTCCCGCGTAGGGGACATTAAAATGACTGACTCCATGTGGGGCGCCATGATGACCATGAGAGCTTTCTTATTTGCTAATCTGTACGCATCAGGAGATGCAAAATACGAAGAACCTAAGGCGTATGACCTCATCATTGAGTTGTTCGATCATTTTGTAAATCATTTAGATGAGGTTCCTGCAGAATATAAGTGTCATGATTTTGATCATCCAGAGATTCAAGTAGCAGATTACGTGTCTGGTATGACCGATAGATACGCAACAAGAGTGTTTGAAGATCTTCGTCTGCCTCGTTCCTGGGGTAAAAGAAGATATGTAAAGTAAGTTTTATCCAAACTAACCCTTGTACAGTGGAAAATATTCACGTATACTTTCCGTCTGTGTGTTAACTATGTGTCGTTCGCAGGGGCGTCGGCACCTCTAGAGATGAGGAAACAATGGACTACATTCGCGCTATTGAGCGTCAGCAGATCCGCGAGGACATTCCTGAGGTCCGCGTTGGTGACAACGTAAAGGTTCACTATCGTATTGTCGAGGGTGACCGTACTCGTGAGCAGGTCTTCCAGGGTGACATCATTCGTCTTTCCGGCGAGGGTTCCCGTGAGACTTTTACCGTTCGTAAGATTAGCTTCGGCATTGGTGTTGAGCGTACTTTCCCACTTCACTCACCAAAGATTGCTAAGCTTGAGGTTCTTCGCCACGGTGTTGTTCACCGCGCTAAGCTCTACTTCCTGCGCGATCGTGTTGGTAAGGCTGCTCGTCTTCGCGAGAAGCGCTAATCAACTTCATATGCTCTTTAAAGCCGCCTCAGGGCGGCTTTTTTAGTACCATAGTCATGTGGTTTGGAGAAAACATGGCTGATTCTGCTAAAGACATAATTGCTCGTTTAAGCGACGCTCCAGAGTCTGAGGTATACGAACTTATAGCTCGTTATAGCGAAGATCCTCGTAAACAAGTTATCAAAGCGTTGGAATCAGCTAAAAAGCGTATTGAAAAAGAACACGCCGAGAAGACCCGTGTAGAAGAAATGTATCGCTTTCAGAAGGAGCTTTCTGGAGGCGGATTAGTTATTGGCGTTGATGAGGTTGGTAGAGGCTCTGTAGCTGGTCCTTTGACGGTTTGTGCGGTATGTCTGCCTGATGAACCTATTATTTACGGACTTAATGACTCAAAAAAATTGACTGCAACAAAGCGAGAGATTCTTGCAGAGCAAATTCAAGAAATTGCTACAGCAATTGGAATTGCTCATATTGCGCCTCAAAGGATTGATGAAGTTGGTATGGCACAGTGTCTAAGAGACGCTATGCTACAAGCTGTTAAAAACACAGGTATTGAGCCTGACTGTGTCTTGATTGATGGAAATCCTATGCACATCCATCCTAAAGAGAAGACTCTTGTTAAGGGTGATGCACGTATTGCATCTATTGCTGCTGCCTCAATTGTGGCAAAGGTAACACGAGATGCTTTAATGGTGGCCTATGACGAGGAGTACCCCGGCTATCACCTGGCAGAATGTAAAGGAT
>CAUUEB010000006.1:0-58841 GCA_963544135.1 uncultured Atopobium sp.
GGGTTGGAAGTGCCCTTGGGAAGTCTACCATCACCAAACGTTGCACTTGCTTTGACAATTCAAGAGCGAAAAGCCCTTATCGGCCAGTTTTTTAGAAACTGATTTTCCAAAGAGTGTCACATCTTCTCCGATTCGTATCCCGTATAGAAGGGTCAAGCAAGTGTCGCATGAATTTCATTATATACAAGACAGCTTTATTTAGAATCAGTTGAAGGACACACGTAAGAGGGAGAAGTTGGAGTTTAAATGCACTTTACTCGAATATTCCTCCCCACAAGCTCTTATGCCCCCAAGGTATCGATTGGAATAACATATATCCCATCCGAGCGCCGTCTACGCGCCATCGTCCCTTTACCGAGCAGCACAGCCATAAAGCTAGGCTTAGGATTTCTTGCTGCAGGATTAGCAGCCACCTTTCTCGCAACTCTTATGAGATTCGCAGCCGCATCTTCCACTTTAGATTCCCCCATCTTGATTTCAATGGCTGCCCATCGACCATCCGTCAATTCAATAATGGCGTCAACCTCAAGCCCATCGGCGTCCGCATAATATCGTAAAGATCCCCCATACGACTTAGGCAAAGCGGAAACGTAAACGGACAAATCATGAATGCAGAGTGACTCAATCAATAAACCAAAAAGCTGTCCGTCTTTAAGTAAGCGTGAAGAGTCGACACCTAATAAACTGGCCACGAGAGACGTATCGCAGAAATATCGTTTTGGTTTCGTGCGCAGCCTTGACTTTGACCTGATTGGCGCATCCCAGCCCGAGAGCTCCTCAATAAAATAGTTGCGTCTAAACTCTTCAAGGTATGAGGATATGGTCCCATCCACCGGAGCTATATTGTCAAAGGCAGCAATATCATCTCTCACGGTACCCAGCGTTGCACTCGTTGCTACATTTCGTGCAAGAGATGCAGCTATGCGGCGGGACAGAAGTGGACTTTTCCCCGCGCGAGGCATGCTTACATCAAAAAGCGCATTAAGATACTCATCGGTAACTGCCCTTGGATCCGCCAATTTTTTTGTTTGAAGAGCCGGCCACCCACCGCGGCATACAATATTGGCTAAATCGGCGAGATCAATATGAGATTGCGCCGGCTGGAAGGAATCTTCAAAGAGTCCCAAAAGAGATACTGCTCCCGTAGAATCTCTAGTCTCTGCAAGACTCATAGTATGCATACGCAACCGTGCAATGCGTCCTGCTCCACTATGTCTTTTTTCATCCTCGGGAGGAGTGGAGGAGCCTGTCAAAATAAACTGTCCCGGCTTATTTGCACTATCATCAATCCTATGACGTACAATATTCCATATAGCAGGTATATCTTGCCACTCGTCAATAACATGAGGGGTATCACCAACAAGAGCAAGCTGTGGATCATCCATATAGATCTGTTCGGATTCATCCACACGTGTCACACTCTCGCCAAATGACTGTGCCGTCCAGGATTTCCCCGACCAACGAGGACCACAAAGTTCTATACCACCAAAGGTATCCAGAAGGACCTGCACCTGTGAATCAATAATACGAGGAATGTATGTTTCCGGCTTAAACTTTGAATATCTCATAAGACCCCCTTCCTCGTAAGAACTATTGTAATGCCTGATGATAGCACAAATTCAACTCTTCATTTATGATTTTCGAGGATTTCCATTTATGATTTTCGAGCTAACTCAACTATGTTTTTCGAGCCATTACATTGATGATTTTCGAAGGATTAACCGCAGTGAGGGTTCACTGAACACCATTGCTCTTTCTAAAGTCCACCGGCGAGAAGCCCTTGTTCCTTCGAAATGCTTCCGTGAACGCACCCGGTTTGCGGTAACCGACCGCCTTACCGACGCTTGCAATCGGAAGATCGGTTTCCTTGAGCAGCCGAACAGCCTCTTCCATTCGTTCCCGTATGACATACGCAGAAGGTGAAAGCCCCGTCGCGGTTTTGAACAGCCTTTTCAGCTTGGTTTGCCCGATGTACAGCTCTGAGGCAAGCCGTGCACAGGAGAGGTCTCCACTCAGGTTGTCGGCAATGTAGGCACTGATATGGCAGATAGCGCGTGTATCATCCTGAGACAGAGCCTTATGTTCTTCGCTTCCATCTTCTCGGGTAGCGTATTCCATAACAAGAGCGACAGCCTCTGCAATCACGCCCTCATAGAACAGCACCGCGGCAATTCCCTTGCCCTGATACGCACGTGCCTTGCGGAGCAGATCGACAAGTTCGGGAAGATCATGTTTTCCGTCAACTTTGATAAAGGCTTCCCGGACATCTCTGATATCCCCAAACCTGCTTTGTAGATAATCCCGATAGTAGTCGGGAGAAATAGTGATAGACGAAGCCCTTGCTACGGCCCCTTTTGAGAATCGCATCTCATATTCTTCATTCTCACCCCCAAGATATACCATGATGGCCCCCGGAGCGAGCGGCGCACCCTGACGTTGCACCATACCCTTGACATCATCGTAGCATCCCAGGCAGATGTGCTCGGTACAGCGGTACCGCATGATCCCGCTTTTTGCAAAGTTCATCCTGAATGCATTCACGGCAAAAAGACTTCCGCGAAAGTACGCCCAGTACTCACCGGATCCCAGCTCATTTTCAAAGGTGTGTAGGACGCCTTCAGGGCCATAACCACGAACTTCCTTCAAAGGCTTGAGATCCCATCCCTGAAACGCCCCACGGTAAAGATCTGTCTCAATACTTTTCATCTTCCTTCCTTTCCGCTCGTCCGGTTCCCAGGCTTCTTCCTTGATCAGGCCTTCTCATTCCGTATAGGGACGCATCTCATCAATGCAGTTGTCAGGAACATGCTGTTTATCCATTATAAAGCAGAGTTTCCTATAGCTAACAATTGATCGGCGAATCGATCGATGTGCATCGATATAAAGAGTCGACAGTAAGGAGGATCATCTATGAAAGCAGAAGTTGAAAGCTCCAAAAATACCAGGTGGGTCATGCGCGACGTCCTTACATTTGTAATATTCAATCTCATCATCATGATACTTATCACGGTGGCAAAAGTAGTCGAAGACATGCTGTTGGCACCACAAAATACGTTCTTCGTCGGATCATGGCTGTTTCCGTTACTGGCAACACCGTTCTATCTCGTCATGGCCGATCGCATCGGCAAACGTGGCGTACTTTCCGGATCGATCCTCATATTTGGTGTCCTCTACACCTTCATGGGCGGACCCTACTGTGCACCGGTCGCTATTGTGGGCGCAGTCATAGGCGAGCTGGTTATGTGGGGTAAAGATTCTTATCACGATATCAAACGCATCATCGGCGGCTATATCGTCTATTGGGTGACGTTTGGTTTTTATGGAATCATACCGTATGTACTGTTCAGAGAAGCCTACATGAAACAGTTGGAAACCTACTACAATGCCGCCGACGTTACCGCGATGATCGCCCAATATACCGAACTCCCCTGGATCCTTCTGATGATGGCTTTGTTTGCAGCGGGAACGATCGTTGGCGGCCTTATTGGATCAAAATTCTTGAAAAAACACGTCCGTAAAGCGAAAATCGCATGAACGACATGGAAGAGACGGACATCAAGTGCGGTCTTCTCGGCCTTGATCCAAGAACACATCTGTTGTCGTTCTTTCTTGTGGGGATCGTATCCATGCTGATAGTGAACCTCCTTGAGACGGTGCTTTTACAGGCATTCGCTACAGCTTATCTCGCCGCAAACGGACGGACGAGAAGTGCGACAAGGACCTGTGTGAGCTTCACAGTCATATGCGGCCTGAGCTTTCTTCCCCTCCCAGGGCTGTACGGAGTTCTTTTTGTAAGCATGCTGCACATGATTCCCCCGTTTACGACCGGCTGCGCGTTCTTCTCGCTTTCTCCTTCGGCGATCATGTGCGCACTCGACCGGTGGCATCTCCCGCAAAAATTCCTCGTTGGGATCTGCATGATATTCAGATTTGCCTCGATCCTTCCGTTTGAGATGCGCTCAATACTTCGCGGAATCCGCATGCGGGGCATCTTCCCCAGCTTACTGGGTATTGTGAGACACCCCGCACTCGCATACGAATGCTTTTACACGCCGCTTGTCATGCGCTCGCTGAGACTCTCAAACGAACTCGCCGCATCGGCCGAACTGCGAGGGATTGGGATAGGTACAGGACGAACGTCGGTATATCACGTGGGATTCACCTTGCGCGACGCAATGTGCGCTCTTGTTGTAACTGCAGCCGTCGCCGGCATATATGCGTTGGAGGCGGTTTTGTGAGAGGTACGGAAACCGTCGCTTTGAAGAACGTTTCGTTTTACTACCTCGACGAGTCTGAGCTTTCAGATGAAACATCAGCTGATAGTGAGGTATCAGCCGGCAGATACGAATCTACGGAAAGCTGTGTACAGGATATCTGCCTCAACATCCCGGCAGGCTCATGCACCGTGCTCTGCGGACGCTCCGGCAGCGGAAAATCAACGGTTCTGCGCCTGATCGACGGCCTCGCAGGAACCTTCTTTCCCGGCGAGAAGAGCGGAGTGGTCCTTGTACACGGAACGGACGTGTTTGATCTGTCCCCGCGCAATCGCACGAAAAGCATAGGCGTAGTCACACAAGATCCGAGAAGTCAATTCTTCATGGGGACGGTAGGCGACGAAATTGCATTTTCCCTGGAAAATCTGGGTACTGATCCCTCAGATACGATCAAGTTTGTCCAAGAGGCGGCAACACTCAGCGGTGTCAGCCGACTTCTTGCCGAGAAGCTCACCGAGCTCTCAAGCGGACAAAAACAGCGCGTCGCTCTTGCGGCTGCAATAGCCAACCGTCCGCAGATCCTGATACTTGACGAACCCACTTCAAATTTGGATGCAGAGGGGTCTCAGTCGCTTATCAAGATCCTCGGAGAGCTTAAAAGAAACGGCGTGGCACTGATCATCTCCGAGCATAGACTCCATCAATTTTTGCCTGTAGCCGATGAGTTTGTATATCTTCAGGAAGGACGCATAGCCGCTCGGTGGGATGTCGAGAAGTTCACGTCTCTTTCCGAACACGAAACGGCAAAGTTTGGGCTTCGACACCCCGACATGAAATCCGACTCTGAAATCAAATCCTATCCCGCAAAGGATGCGGACGGTTGGCACATGACAGATGTGACCTATCTATACCCTTCAACAAAACGCGGAATCAAGGGCATTACCGCTGAATTTCCATTCGGATCCGTAACGGTCATATGTGGTGAAAACGGAACAGGCAAAACTACGCTCGCAAAAGTCCTTGTAGGAGCCGCTCGAGAGCAGAGAGGCATCGTCGCCAGAAACGGGAAACATCTTTCCCGTAAAGAACGCCGCCTCCTCAGCTACTTTGTCATGCAGGACGTTGACTATCAGCTGTATGCCGGCAGCGTAGCGGACGAAGTGGTGCTTGGCCGACAGGTGGATGATGCACTCAAGGCACGCGCCTGGGAGGCACTGACAGCTTTTGGTCTGACGGATTTGGCCGACCGACATCCGGCCAGTCTTTCCGGCGGGCAGAAGCAGCGCGTCATACTTGCAACGGCATACTGCTCAGATGCCGAGCTTATTGTACTTGACGAGCCCACAAGCGGACTTGACGGACACGGGATGCACGAGGTGGTGCATTGGTGCCGCAAACTTGCATCCGAGAAAAAAGCAGTTGTGGTTATAACGCACGACGAACTGTTGGCGCAACTGGCAGGCGATTACATCGTTGACTTGTCATTGCAGAAAAGAGGTTGATGTCTCCATGAGTCACATTACGCCAAAAGACCGGACGGCACGTCCCAGTGCATTTTCAAAGCTTTTCTATTTTATGCGGCCCGACAGGAATCGAATGCTCTTCTCGCTTCTTCTAGCATGCATAGGCGAGGCGGCAGGCATGGTTCCTTATATTGTCGTTGCCTTACTTGCCGCGGGATTGGCGGAAGGGACGCTCACGCTTGAGTCAGCTGCTCTCCTATCAGCCGCAGCAGCAGCGGCCCAGATTGCAAAGTTCCTGTTCACCTGGCGCTCTTCCATGATCAGCCACGGGATCGCCTTCAAGGCTCTACGCACCATGCGTGAGCAGATGGCAGAGAAGATGGCTCGTGTGCCCATGGGGACCATCGTCGACACGCCGACGGGCACGTTCAAGAACCGGTTCGTAGACAACGTGAACCAACTTGAGGACGCCATTGCGCACTTCATGCCCGAGCTTCCAAGCACGGTATTTGCGCCGCTTTTGGCAATGATCATCGTATTCGCCATCAACTGGCGTATGGGACTTGCCGGGATTGCCACGATCCCCTTATGCCTGCTCTTCTATCTTGGCATGATGCGGGACTATAAGCCCAAAATGGCCCGCTATATTGCGAGCGAACAGCGGATGAACTCAACGCTGGTAGAGTATGTCAACGGTATCCAGGTGATCAAAGCGTTCGGACGCACCGCATCCTCATACGGCTCGTTTTCCGAGGCGGTAGCCGAATATCACGACTCCACGCTTGCATGGTTTCACCAAAGCTGGATATGGATGGCGGCGATACGGGCTATCGTCCCCTGTACGCTGCTCTTCTCGCTACCGCTCGGCGTTTGGCTGCTTTCGGTCGGACGGATCACATTACCTGCCTTCATGGTGTGCATCACCATCCCATTGGGATTCATCGGAGGAATACTCAAGTTCTCCCAGGCGGCAGGCCAAATTTCACGTATGGATACCTGCCTGAACGTAGTCTGGGACTTTTTAGGAGAGCCTGAGCTCTCACGGCCAAGTGAGCGCGTAATGCTTGACGGCAAGTCATTCACTTTTGAGAACGTCTCTTTTTCTTATCATGAGGGTACGGAGGTGTTGCACGATATCAACTTTAAGACGGAGCCGGGGCAGATCACGGCTATCGTAGGACCCAGCGGATCGGGCAAATCAACGGTAGCTAAGCTTATGGCCGGTTTCTGGGATGTACGTTCCGGATGCATTTCATTCGGCGGTACCGATGTGCGAGATATTCCCTTCGAGCAGCTTATGGAGCACGTCTCGTATGTGGCACAGGACACGTTTTTGTTTGATAGGACCATCGCCGACAACATCCGCATGGGCATGCCGGATGCAACCGATGAAGAGGTCGAGACTGCTGCACGTGCAGCCGGCGCTCATGAGTTCATCAGCCGGCTTCCTCAAGGGTATCGCACTCCTGCCGGTGAGGCAGGTGCAAGGCTTTCCGGCGGCGAGCGCCAACGCATCACCATTGCCCGCGCCATCTTAAAAGATGCTTCCATCGTCATTCTTGATGAGGCCACTGCCTATGCCGATCCTGAAAACGAAGCTCTGGTAGAGCGAGCCTTGAGCAAGCTTGTAGCAGGAAAAACACTTGTTACTATCGCCCACCGCCTATCAACGATCACAGGCGCCGACCAGATCCTCGTCATGGACGGCGGACGCATCGTTGCGCGCGGACGTCACGGTGAATTGCTGAAAACCTGTCCTTTGTATGCTCGCATGTGGAAAGAACATATGAGCTCTACCGTCAACGCAGAAGAGGAACCCTCATGTTTGCAATAATGAAACGCATCCTTGACTTGGCCGGAAGCTTCTCACCGGCATCACGCCGCAGCCTCATGGCAGGCATGGTCTGTAATGTCATTAAAGCGTTCTTCATGTCCGGAATGCTCATAGCGGTATGGTGGGCCCTTGAGATGCGAAGTCACCTGAGCGCAGGAGTTGCCCTACAATGTTTAGGGATCCTCGCCATCAGCGTAGCGGGTCAGTTTGCCTTCCAATATCTCGTGGACATACAGATGGACGCCGAGGGGTTCCACATCTTCCGTGATCTGCGGCTACGGGTGGGCGACCGCTTAAAAGGCGCTCCCATGGGCTACTTCTCAGAGCAGCGTCTCTCGGCGATAACCACCACACTCACTACCACGGTGCACCAACTCGAAGAGTTCATGACCATCTGTCTCACGGGACTCTCGGGCGGCGTAGCCATGGCAGTGATCATGAGTCTGTTCTTCCTGTTTCAAGCGCCACCGGTTGCCTTCATTACCTTTGTCGGCATTGCCGTAGGCCTTATTGTTTTGGATTGGCTGAGAAGACGCTCGACCGCCGTCACACGGGAGGTCACTGCCGCACAGGAGGAAATGACTGACAAGGTGATCGAATACGTCTGCGGCATGGCTGTATTGCGGGCATTCGCGACACCCGATGACGCACTTGCCGCAGCAAAGGCATCCTTTGAGCGGAAACGCCAGGCAGATTACGATCAAGAGCAGGCGGCACAAGGTATCCTCAAGCTCTATGCGCTCGTGTTCAACCTTGCAAGCTGCGGAGTTCTTCTCGCCGCATGCACACTGTATCTGACAGGCGCTCTGTCTCTCTCGTGGGCGCTCACGCTGCTGGTTGCCGCTTTTATGATCTACGGAGAGCTTATCAGCGCGAACAACAGTGCGTTTCTCACCAAGAAGATCGAAGGAGAGCTTAACCGCATTGACGAGGTATGTTCAGTGCCAAAGCAAGACCTTACGGATGAGACGCTCTCACCCGACGGATTTGCCCTGGCCATGGAAGATGTCTCATTCGGCTACGGAGACGGTCGTCGTGTCATAGACGGAGTAACGCTTTTTATTCCCGAAGGCTCAACCTGCGCACTTGTCGGCCCGAGCGGCTCGGGTAAAACGACGCTGGTGAATCTGCTTGCGCGCTTTTGGGATGTCGATAAGGGTCACGTTACCATCGGCGGCATTGATGTCCGCGAGGGAACGGCGGAAAGCCTGCTTGCAAACATATCGATGGTGTTCCAGAGCGTATACCTGTTCAATGACACCGTCGAGAATAACATTCGCTTTGGTCGCCCCGATGCACCGCGCGAAGAGGTCATCGCCGCAGCAAAACGCGCACGCTGCCATGATTTCATTATGGAACTTCCTGACGGCTACGACACGGTGCTTGAGGAAGGTGGGGCAAACCTTTCCGGTGGAGAGCGCCAGAGAGTATCCATTGCACGCGCCATCATGAAGGATGCGCCGATCGTCATCCTTGACGAGGCTACGAGCTCGGTCGACCCGGAAAACGAGCACCTGCTTATGCAGGCAGTAACGGAACTGACACGAGGAAAGACCCTTGTTACCATTGCACATCGCCTGAACACGGTGCGCGATGCTGACCAGATTCTTGTGATCGACGGCGGGCGCATCGTTCAGCGTGGTACACATAATGAGCTAATGAAGGAGGCTGGTATCTACCGGCGCTTTATCGAGATGCGCCGGGAAGCTGCTGGATGGCGTATCATACGCTCTTAAACTTCATGGCTACAACTCTATTGTCACTTATAACTTTTCGTCACAGTGGCAATTGCCGCATCCGTCTCTCCAGCAACTGTCTGTAAGAGTGCACGGTCTGCTTTGGCACCTCCACGGCGAGACCATTCGCACAAGGTTTCAACCCAGTACATTACCATGGCTGACGCCTTAAGGTGCATTGAGAAAGCATCATCATGTGCCGTACGTAGTGAAATTTTGGAAGTTCTTCTCTACATACAAGCTTCTCAAGAATTTTCTCAAGCTTTTCAAGGTTTTTACCCTGCTTTTTTGCGCCAAATAGACAACAAAAGAGCTTGGTTGCATGCAACCAAGCTCTTTTACATAGCAAGTTATTACAGACAAGGCCTTAGCTCAGAACAACGCCGCCAAGCCAGCCCCACCTTGGAGTACTCAAAGCACCAAGCTGAGAAATCCAAGAACTCAAGCTCTGGCTTCTTACAATACCAGAGAGGCAGTGCCTGACCATGCCGCCACCAATGTAAATGCCAACGTGGCCATAAATCAGAGCTGCAGCAGAACCACCAAGGGTTGGAACAGCAATAATCATGCCAGGCTCAATAGCGCTCTGATCAGTAGAGTAGCACCAGGAATAGTACATATCACAAGCGTTGCCATAGAAGGTGCCAACACCTGCGTTTGAGAAGACATTGGAGACCCAAGCTGCACAGAAACCAGCGCCGGTAGATCCGGTATAGCCTGCAGCATTAACAACTGCAGCAGCAGAACCAGAACCAGCAGAAGAGGTTCCTCCTCCACCACCGCCACCAGAGTAGCTACTACCTCCACCGCTGTCGCTTGATGCAGCAGCACGTTGAGCAGCAACACGCTCTGCCTCCTGCTGAGCGGCAAGAAGCTCAGAATCACGCTGAGCGATAAGCTCTTTTACGTTGTCATCAAGATTTGCAACAACGTTTGCAGCGTCCGCCTGACGAGCAGAAATATCATTAAGCTGAGACTCCTGAGAAGCACGGAGATTCTCAAGTTCAGCCTTCTTATTCTCTAGCTCGGTCTTCTCGGACTGAAGAGCAGCCTTATCAGACTCAAGAGCGGCCTTCAGGTTCTTAACTTCCTCAATCATCTTCTGATCGGACTCAGAAATCTTATCGAGGTAGTAAATATTAGAAGTGAGCTCCTCAAAGCTTGCAGAAGAAAGAATCATCTCCAAAGCACCAGCTGGACCAGCCTTGTAGTTGCTGGACATACGAGCGCCAAGTGCTTTTCTCTTCTCGGCAATCTGAGTTTCCTTTTCAGAAATCTCTTTCTGCTTAGCATCAATCTGATTCTGCTTATCTGTAATCTGATCAGAAATAGCGCCAATCTGAGAGTTAGTGTCATTGAGGCTTGCCTGCATGTTGGAGACTTCATTAGAAATCTCATCGAGCAGCTTCTGAGCAGCATCGTAATCACTACGAGCGGCATCAATCTGAGCCTGGGTAACACCAAAAGCAGGACGGGTATTAATCAGGGATGCAGTAACGGCAGCGGCAGCAATGCCCATGCCGGCAAAAATCTTAAGAGCATCACGACGATTGAAAAGAGCAGCGCTCTGCTCCTCAATGGTTGTGCTTTGCTGTTTCTTTAAACTCATAAGGGTCTCCTAGAACGTTTAGTAGTACGGTGTGACCTTTGAGAGACTATTCTACCCGAGATACACGATGATATTCAAAAAGATACGTAATTTACAAACTCTCCGAAACGAATTTCGGGGAGTTTTAGCTCTAAATTGTGAGGTCAACGGTAGGATTTAGCGGTTTTCAATATGTGCAACATTTTTTATTGAAATGGTAATCCTGCCATCAGACTCGTGAGAAAATTCTAGGTAACCTGGACGTTCTGTTAGGTTTGAAGGGAATGAAATCTCAATTCCCGTATCGGTGCGGATTTTATGATTCTTTGCAATTCTGTTAGCAACACCGCGTTTAACAGGAACTTCTTCGGGGAGCTCTCTGCTTGCCACCTGAGCCTCGTACTTTTCCTGAATCTCAGGACGCTCCTCAAAGATACGCTTACCGACCTTAATAGGGTCTACTACCTCTTCTACCTCTGCTGCTTCTGCAACGGCGGCCTTAGCACGAGACACCTCAACAGCAGGCTCAAGTCCATATTCTTCAGCCAGGTCTTGAACAATAACGGTTACCTCGCCAATAACTTCATGACTAGAAGCCTCCGATGAGCACTCAAGGAAGAGTTCTGGGATGATGAACTTTCCCTCTCCTGCTACAGAGCGATCATGATCATGAAAATCAATGGCGCCTGTGTCCAGGTCAATGACTGCATACGAATCAACTTTTTGCGTAGGAGAAGGTAGTGTTGCATCTTGGCGCAAAATCTCATTTGCAGAGCCGTTGACGTCATGAATAAAGGCCTGCTTGCGCGGAAGAAGCACAATGGCAAAAAGACGTCTTCCCTCACCCTCAAATGCCTCAGCCTGAGCGTCCTCATCGTCTGCAGCAGCACTAGCAAGCGCCTGGCCAGCATCGGTATCAATGTAGTCCGCTACAAGAAGATCGCACTGCTCAACGTCATCTGCACGACGAAGCTCTTCCCAGAACCACTGAGCAATCTGGTGAGAAAACTCTACAAACTCAACGTCTCCGTGGGCATACTCCTGAAGACCTCCAGCAAAATTACTGGTAGGAGCAAACTCTCCATGTCTAGACTCTGGATTTGCCGTAATTTTACGCAGTCTACGCTGTACGTATGACTTTGTCTGACGATCCTCTAAATCCAAGGTAGATTGAGAGAAGTATTTAGTTCCCGTCTCAAAATCAAAGACGTGAAGAATTGCCTTAGTAACTCTAAGCATGTAAAACCTCGTTTATTGCAGATATTTAGCTGGCGAGAAACCCTAGTGCTTGACGCACATCAGAGGATCGCCAATCTTAACCAGTGGACGACCACCAATCAGTGTTCCAGACTCACCAATCAGATCGATGCGCTCATACTGATCTGCATTAACAACGGTAACGACTACAACGTTCTCATATCCTGCTTCTTCAATAGCAGCAGCATCAAATGAAATCAGTGGAGTACCGGCCTTGACCTCATCGTTAGCGTGAACGTAACGGGTAAAGCCCTTACCGTTCATCTCGATGGTACCAACACCAATGTGAATCAAAATCTCAATACCAGTATCAGTGGTAAGGCCAATTGAGTGATTGGTTACGTTAGTTGCGGTAACGCGAGCATTGCAAGGAGCATAAACGCAATCAAGACCAACGGGCAAAATGCCATAGCCCTGGCCAAAGAGACCGCTTGAGATTACCTCATCGTGAACCTCTTGTACGCTTACCAGGACACCAGAAACTGGTGCATAGATAGTGTCTTCCCTAGTAGCAAATGTAGCCTTCTGAGGCTGCTCTGCTCCGTTAGAAGGAACAAACACATTTTTAACCTTTGACCAAAGACCCATAATGCCTCCTTGAGTATGTGCTCTGCACAGATACCATCTGACATAACGTTTCTATTTTACCTAAGCGAGAAGGACGAATGCTCCACAGAGGAACATCCGTCCTTCTTTCACGAATTTACAACACGGCGACGCAACTTACTGCATTCTCTTGGCACCTCTAAAGATGATCGAACGTGCAGCAAAAAAGGTAACCAGGAAGTATCCGCCATACAAAGCAGCTACTACTGCAACCACTCCACCAATGCTGCTAGCTACATCAAAGTTGCCAATCGACTTAATGACAGAAACCATAATGGACATCGCACAAGTAGCGTGCGCAGCTGCCATAAGCAGTGGGAACAGGAAGTACACACCAATCTGAACAAAGAGTGCGCGACTTGCAAGGCCCTTCTCGGCACCAAGTTCTGCAAGAACTTGATACGCACGAGCGTTGTCCGATGCCTCGGAGAGCTGCTGAAGTGCCAGAATAGCGGCGCACGCAATGAAGAGTACCAGGCCAATGTACAGCGCCAGATACGTCACAATACCAGAGAATCCAGCAGTCGATTGAATGTACTCGGAAGCGGTGACCACAAGCATTAAAGAATAAGGATCGGAATCGCTACCAGTTACGGCGCCATCACCAAAGTACTGCTTAATTTGACCCTGGAACTGCGTTTCAGAAGCATCGCCTGGGGTTTGATAGTTGCCTAAGATATATGAGTTGGTCAAAACAACGCTTGAAGGGAAGCTTTGATCAGCAACAACCACAATTCCAAATGCTGGCATAAGTGCAGGTCCACCTTGTGTTTGGGCAATATCAAGCGTTCCACCAACAGCATGAAGTTTGTGACCCTCAATGGTGAGTTCAGGATTATTAGCAAGAGAATCCTGCCAGTATTTTGTGAGATTAGTATCAAGCGTCCAAACCATATAGCCGTCAGCACCAAAGTCAACAGGCTCAAGACCAGATGCAACACGCAGTTTGTTGTACTGAGAAGCTCGCATCAGAGTTACGTTTTTCTGCGCAGGATCTTCCTGGCCACTATAGCCGGTAAAGTAATCACTAAAGCGCTTGCCTGTTACAGCGTCAATAGAACTATACGTAAAACTAGGCGTTGTTGGATCACTTTGAGCAAAGTATGTATCTACCTGGAAGGCATTTTTGATAGTTTTATCCCACTCTGGATCTAGCTTCTGCACTACAGAGAGATAGTCATATGAATCCGCTGGACCAGGGGTATAACTGCGCTCTGAGCCTGGATTGATCGATATAGAAACATCGTACGTTTTAAGCTTAGAGAAGCTGGAGTTTATAGAGTCAACAAGCGAGAAACCCGTACCAAGTCCACAGACTGCCACAAAGAGCATGGCGCAGACCAAAGAGATGGAAACCCAAGCAGTATTTACACGGGCATTAAACTGACGCAGGATAAATGAGTGAAGACCCTTGTAGTAGAAGCCCTTCTGCATCTGCATAAATCTGAGCAAGAAACCAGAGATTGAGAAGAAAAAGAGTGCTGTGCCCACAGATACCAAAGCAGTAGCCATGGCAAACTCTTCGTCTATCTGTTTTAAACCATTGTGCTGAAGCAAGATATAGGAATAAGCAATGATTCCAAGAGAGACCAAGAACAGCAGTACTGAGATGGTAAGGTTTCTTACCTTGACGGTCTGAGTTACTTTGTCTGCATTAAGAAGGTCAATGAGCTTGTAGTGGGACACCGTGGTAACGTTAAAAATCAGTGCAACCACAAACATAACCACAAAGTAAATAACCGTTTGAATCAGTGCAGTTTGCGAGAAGACAAATTTGAACGAATCAAGAGTTGTGTTGAACATGTGGGCCGTTGCAAACATCATAAATTGAGAGATAAAAATACCTGCAACAAGTCCAACTACCAGGGCGAGAAAACCAACAAGCAGTGTCTCAATACTCATAATCTTAGAGACATTTCTCTTGGTCATACCCAGTATTTGGTACATGCCAAATTCTTTTTTCCTACGGCGAATCAGAAACTGATTAGCATAGACAACAAGAAATCCCATAATAACGGCAAGAAAAACGCTTACTCCAGAAATGGTGTTACTTAAGAGCTGAACAATGCGTCTCTGGTCTTCAGAAAGATTCAACACCATGGATTGCTGGGTAATTGAATTAAAGGAATAAAACAGAGCAACGCCTACTGCCAATGTCAGAAAGTAAATGCTGAAATCGCGCAGTGATTTCTTGACGTTACCAAGCGCGATTTTACTGTACATCAGCACCCTCTCCTCCCAGGAATGAAACAACGTCCATGATCTGGTCAAAGAACTGCTTACGGGGCTTCTCGCCACGAACTATCTCATTAAAGATGCGACCATCTTTAATGAAAATAACGCGATGAGCGTAAGAAGCTGCGTATGAATCATGAGTGACCATGGCAATAGTTGCGCCATTACGATTGAGGTTCTCAAGGCTCTCCAGAAGTGTACGAGCGTTCTTTGAATCCAGAGCGCCAGTAGGCTCATCCGCCAGAACCAACGAAGGGTTGGTAACAATTGCTCGAGCAGCAGCAACGCGCTGACGTTGGCCGCCGGACATCTCGTAAGGGAACTTATCAAGTACCTCGGTAATCTGAAGCAGCTTGGCAACGTTTTCTACGCGCTCCAAAACTTCCTGAGCGCGGACGTGACCAATGGTTAGTGAGAGTGCGATATTCTCGCGAGCGGTAAGGCTATCAAGCAAGTTTGCGTCCTGGAAAATAAAGCCCAGGCGGTCACGCCTAAAGGCAGAAAGCTCTGCGCCGCGCAAGCTGGAAAGCTCCTGGTCATCAATAAAGATGTGGCCCGCAGATGCCTGGTCAATGGTAGAAATGCAGTTCAAAAGCGTGGTTTTACCAGAGCCAGAAGGTCCCATGATGGCAATGAACTCACCACGAGCAACAGAAAGATTAATGCCGTCCAGCGCCTTAGTGATATTTCCACGAGTTCCATAATACTTCTCGAGGTTTTGGCAAACCAAAACGGTGTGTGGGGTAAGTGCTGAAGATTGTCCAGCCACAACAGTTGGCTGAGTTGGAGCTGTTTGAGTAGCTGCCATGTTGCGTCCTTTCATTGGGAGCGAGTAAATCTTGAGATATATACTCCCTCACTACCGTTTACCTTGCCATCGATTGACCTTACGGAAACCTTACGCTTTTCTCACTTTGATGTGTCAAAATATCACTATCAAGCATACGGGAGGGGCATGCTATGAAGTTGGTAATTAAAAGATTTGGGCAGCTTACCGCTAAAGAGTTGTATCAAATTCTTTCTCTAAGAGCAGAAACGTTTATTGTTGATCAGCAGATTATGTACAACGATCTTGATAACGTTGATCAAGTTTCTACCCATGTCTTTTATCAGGATACTGACTCGGTTGCTGCATATTTGCGCATCATTGATGCAGGACAGTCCTACAACTCCCCTCTTATTGGTCGTGTATGCGTCAGTAACAAAGGTGCTGGCATTGGCTCAAAGCTACTGCACGATACCCTTGATTACCTGGCGCAAGAAAGCGATGCCTCCAAGGTGTTAGTTGAGTCGCAACACAAAGCCCAGCCCTTCTACGAGCGCGCTGGATTTACGCAGGCATCTTCTAAGGTACTTGATCACTTTGGCGTCCTTCACCATGTGCTCTCTTTTGACCTTGATGCATATCGTCAGGCGAGAAATACGGTCAATGTTGATGACGTTCACGTTTCAATTAGACCACTTGAAGTAGCTGATTTACGTGCGCTGCAAAAGCTTAGTGTAGAGACATTTGTAGATACCTTTATTGACTCTAATACGGCAGATGATTTGGCAAGCTGTATTGACTCGCTCTACAACACAGAAAAGCTTGCTCGCGAACTTGCTGCTAAACACTCATATTTCTATTTTGTTGAGGTAGAAGGTCAAGTAGCTGGTTACCTGAAGCTCAATACGCGTTATGAGCAAACCGAGGGTCAGCGCGATGACTCACTTGAAATTGAACGCCTGTATATCCTTCCGCGTTACAAAGGCCTACACCTTGGATCAAAGCTCATGAAATTTGCCCTTGATTTAGCAAAAGAGAAGGGTAAGAAGCGCGTGTGGCTGGGTGTTTGGGAACACAATGAGCCTGCTAAGGCATTTTATTCACATTGGGGATTCAAGCGTTTTAGTCAGCATACCTTCCCAGTAGGAAGCGATCCTCAAACGGATGAATTGTGGGAGCTCACTCTGTAAGCTATGCTTTTATCGCAAGTCAGTGAAGGACTGATTAAACGTAATAGAAAAAGTTGAACCTTTACCAATGGTACTGCTCACAGCCAGCTTAAGGCCCATCTTATTACAGAGTTCATAGCAGAGATAGAGACCCATACCGGTAGATTTTGCGTACTTGCGACCATTTTGACCGGTAAAACCCTTATCAAAAATTCGAGAAAGATCCTCTTCAGGAATACCAATGCCATTATCCTTAATGAAGAGAGTGGTTGAAGTAGTTCCCTCACGTGGCTCTGAGACAGAGGCAGAAATCCAAACGTTCTTCTCGCCAGGTGCAAGCTCTGGATTTGAATACTTTGCAGCGTTAATTAGGAGCTGTCGCAAAATAAATTCAAGCCATTTTGGGTCAGCCTTGACCACGTGGGCCAAGTCATCAAAATGCGGAGAAACACCAGCGTCAATGAAGACGCGTGCGTTGTTTTTAAGAGCATCTTTTACGATGGACTGCAAATTGACGTCTCGAATAGAAAAATCTCGATCTACAGATGCGCTGCGTGCATAAAAGAGCGCTTGCTCTACCAGAGTTTCAATCTTGGTAAGTTGCGTTTGCACGTCATCCATAGGTAGCGATGGATTATTCTGAGCAACCAAATGAGCTGCAGCGATGGGAGTCTTAATCTCATGCACCCACATCTCAATGTACTCGCGATATTCCTTTGATCGCATATGCTCATCGGCAAGCTGATCCATCATAGACTTGGACATGCTTGAAAGTGCGTCTTTAAAAAGATGTTCTTCCAGCGTTGAAGGCGTATCCAGCATGGTAGGAACCAGATAGCTCTCTTTATCAGTTGCTGCTAAATTCTCAGCAAGCTGCTGGTAAAACCAACGACGATGAAAATAATCGGCTAATAGTGCAGCTGTTCCCACTACCCATAAAACCAAAATACAGTAGGCAATAGCAAACGCGTTAAGCCCAACGCCCTTAAGCATAAAGCCAATTAACGTGCTGCTAGCTATAAGCGCAAGAAAAAAGATAGTTCGATTTTTTAGATACTTAAAAAACGTCATGACAGCCTACTCAATAACGTAGCCAAGTCCGCGGCGTGTCATCACAAAGTCCTCAACGCCAATGCTTGCAAGAGTATTTCTAAGGTGGCTAATGTTTACCGTCAACGTATTGTCATCAACAAACTCATCCGACTGCCACAGCTCTTCTTGAATACGTTGACGAGAAACAACCGTTCCTGCATTTTGCATCAAAAGTGAAAGTATCCTGAGCTCGTTTTTGGTCAGCTCTACACTTTTCTGATTTGCAGAGACCTTACAGGAAGAAGAATCAAGCATCACACCTGCATGTGAAAGCTTTGTTCCTGTTGTGACATCGCTATTTGCACGCCTCAAAACCGAGGTTATGTGCATAAGCAAAATCTGGGTGTTATAGGGCTTGGCGATAAAATCGTCCGCTCCTAACGAGAGCACCATAAGCTCATCAAGGTCTGTGTTTCTGCTGGTAACTACAATGATGGGAACGTTTGAGAGCTGTCGTACTTCTCGACAAATCTGTTGTCCGTCAATGCCAGGAAGGTTAAGGTCCAACAAAACCAGGTCTGGATGAGCGGCAATAATCTGTTGAGGTACAGACTCAAAAGACGTGAGAGCCTGGGCCTCAAAGCCGTTTCTTTGTAGCAGGAGCACCAACTCTTGCTGAATCTGATGGTCATCCTCTACTACCAGGATTTTTGTCATATGTGCTCACCTCCCGTTGTGCTATGCAAGTCCCACAAAGCGCTGGGCGTTTTCCCACAGTATGGTATACGTCTTCTCTTTGGGGATATCAAGTCGCTGCCAACGAAGCTCCGCCAAGCGCTCAACGGTATGCACCACCATCGCTGGCGTGCACTCCCCTCCACGTAAAGGCTCTGGCGCCATGTAGGGGAAATCAGTCTCTGAGAGCAGTTGCTCCTCTGGGCATGAAATCATTGCAGCTCGGATATCATCAGAACGCTTAAACGTTGCTGCACCACCAAAGGCCACGAAGCAACCAAGATCTGCAAAAGGCTTCATAACCTCAGGACCATCGGTGTAGCAATGCAGGTCACAGCCTGCTTTAGGCACACCCATACGGTTTAGTATTTCAAGCGCCAAATCATGAGCGTGCGTATTATCAGCACCATCGCGTAGGTGTAGTTCAACGCGTTGATTGCGCTCGTGAGCAATGGAGAGCTGGCGCTCAAATGCTTGGCGCTGGACCTCTTCTGGAACCTCGCAATACGGTCCAAAATCAAGGCCAATCTCTCCCACGCCGACGCAAAGAGGGTGCTCAAGTAACTCAAACAAGCGCTGTTCAGCTTCTTGGTTGTAGTCTGGTGCACTATAAGGATGTGCGCCAACTACAAAATATGTGTGCTCAAACAAATACTCTGCAGGTAAGTCGCAGGGAACGCAGAGATTTGCCTCAGCAAGCTTTGTATAAGCAGCGCGAGCCTGGCTCAGGGTATCCTCAAACCAAGCGATAAAAGCGCTGATATCTGCCCACTTACGAGGAAACTCCGTAGCAATATCTACGGGAACAATAAGCATCCGAACGCCCGCTGCTGCTGCTCGTGCAAGAGACTCTGCAGCGCTGTGCTCGTGGAGGCTACCCAAATGACCATGGGTATCGGCAACAGGCGCCAAAACACGCGGCGCTGGGCGAGGCGTACCGTAAATATCATGGAATAACTGACCGTCAGAAAACGAAAGCGCTTCCACTTCTTCTGCTGGTAGATGATGCTTTTTCTTACTCACTTAAAAGCTCCAAAGCAGCCGCAAGACAAATAAAATCTTGGCTGGTCAAAACTTCTGCACGCGCCGTAGGCGCAATTCCTGTGGCGAGAAACGCCTGGTCTAGCTTGTCTTTATCAAAACCAGAGGCGCTCATTGAATTACGAATAGTCTTTCTACGCTGTGCAAAGGCAGCGTCAATGACGCTCATGGTATGTAAGAGTTCTTCTTCAGAAAGAAGCTTGGAGGTCACCGGGTTTCTCGCCTGGGTGCGATCAAGACGAACCACGGCAGAATTGACGCGTGGTGGAGGCATAAAGTTGCCAGGACCCACTTCAAATCTACCGGTAACCTGGGCAAACAAAGATAACTTTGCAGTATAGGCACCATATGCCTTAGTAGAAGGCTTGGCGGCAATTCTGTCGGCCACCTCAGCCTGTACCATGACCACCGCTCGCTCAAGCGAAGGAAGCTCCTGGAAGAACTTGAGGATCAGCGTAGCTGCCACCTGATACGGCAGATTAGACACAAACTTTGTTGGCATCGGAGCGCTCGTCGCTGCATCATGAGCAACGGCAGGAAGTGCACTGTAGGCATCGGCGAGCTTCTGCGGCGTGATAGCCAGAGCGTCTCCCATAACCAGCGCAAACGAGTCTGGATGAGGCTCCTTGCAGGTTACCGCCAAGACTTGCTCCAGTTCAGAGTCTGCTTCAAGCGAACAAACCGCGCGTGCGCGGTCGAGCAAGGCAACCGTAAGGGTACCCAAACCGGGTCCAACCTCAACGAGCACGTCGGTAGGCTGAACCTCTGCAAGCTGGACGATTTTCTCGATAACATGGTCTTGTACCAGGAAGTTTTGACCCAGCCTGTATTTGGTGGCAAGGCCAAAACGTTCCAGTGTTTCTTTAGCGGCGCGCTGATTAGCAAGCCACGATGTCTGATGCGATGCGTGCTCCGACACGATTACTTGCTTGCAAGACGTGGGAACAGAGCGTCTCCCTTAGAGACAGCCAGGCCACCCTGAAGCTTGCCCCATACGCACTCGCTGCGGGTATCGGTAGAGGTAATCTCTGCCTCGTCAAGGCTCATACGACGAAGAACCTCTGCGGATGTGGTAGGCATGAATGGCATAAAGAGATGTGCACAAATGCGGATAGACTCAAGCAGCGTATAGATAATCTCTGAAAGCTCAGTTGCACGCTCTGGGTCTTTTGCCACCGTCCAAGGGGCAGCGTCCTCAATGTAGTGGTTAGCTGCGTGGACAAGCTCCATGATGATGTTCTTAGCGCCCACGTAGTCCATCTTCTCCATGCATGCGGCATAGCGGTCGTAGATACCCTCAGCCAGCTTACGCAGTGGGTGATCTGCAGCAACAGAAGAACCATCAAAGGTTGGAGTGACGCCCTCAAAGTACTTATCGCTCATGTTAAGGGCGCGAGAAACCAAGTTACCCCAGCTATTTGCCAGATCAGCGTTATAGACCTGCTCCATGCGCTCGAAGGAAATGCCGGAGTCCTCGCCAGGAGTGACGTCGGTCATGAAGTAGTAGCGGTAGCCCTCAACACCCAGCAGGTCCAAAACGTCCTTAGGTGCAATGGCGTTTCCGCGAGACTTACTCATCTTCTCAACAACGCCGGTCTCAGAGTTGCGGACGTTAAGGAAGCCGTGAGCAAAAATGTGCTCAGGTACAGCCTCGCCAAGAGCCATAAGCATTGCAGGCCAAATGACGCAGTGGAAGCGAATGATATCCTTACCAACAACGTGCATCTGAGCTGGCCAGAAACGCTTTCTCATTGCAGCAGCCTCTGGACTGTCATCGCCATAGCCAACAGCGGTGTAGTAGTTGAGAAGAGCATCAAACCAGACATAGGTTACGTGAGACTCATCAAAAGGAACCGGAACACCCCAGTCAAAACTGGTACGGGATACAGAAATATCCTGGAGGCCAGACTCAACAAAACTGCGGACCTCGTTGGCGCGGAAATCTGGCTCGATGAAATCTGGGTGCTTAGCATAGAGCTCAAGCAGTTTATCCTGGAATGCAGAGAGCTTGAAGAACCAAGACTCTTCAGAGACACGCTCAAGCTCACGATGGCAATCTGGGCAGAGGTGTGCGCCCTTGCAACCAGCCTCTTCATCTGCCTTCTCTACCTGAGTCTCGGTGAAGAAGGTCTCCTCGTGGATGCAGTACCAGCCATCGTAAGATCCTTTATAGATGAAGCCGGCCTCACGCATGCGCTCCCACAGATACTGGACAGCTTTTACGTGGCGCTCATCGGTAGTACGGATGAAGTCGTCATATGAGATATTCAGCTCTTCATAGAGTCCCTTGAAGAAAGGAACCTGCGAGTCACACCATGCCTGTGGAGACAAACCGTGATCAGCTGCAGCAAGAGCGACCTTCTCGCCATGCTCGTCCATACCGGTGAGGAAAAATACATCGTATCCAGCAGCACGTCTAAAGCGAGCCTGGATATCGCAAAGCAGGGTGCAATACGCAGTTCCCAGATGTGGCTTTGCGTTGACGTAATAAATTGGGGTGGTAATAAAGTATGACGGCTTGGCCTCGGGCATAATGACTCCCTTTGTGTAAGTTGCAATAACTTATATATTGTAACAGTTAAATATCTACATTGTTTATATGTGTATTACGTGCAGTTTTGTTAATGATAAAGTTCAGAAGATACGCTAAAAATACTATTTGGGGCGCACTTGGTACACAATAATACCCCTTCCACCAAAGTGGGAGGGGTAAATACTACTTAATGCCTGTCTACAAACATACGAGCTATTGTGATGCTACCAAAGCTACCCGCAAGAATACCAGCAACACCAGGTTGCCCGAAAACAATACATACAATCACACTAAGAATAACAACGACACTAATTGCAGCCGTTAACCATTGTGCTCTTGTAAATGCAATTCGTTGTTCAGTCATTAATCTGTCTTGTCTATCAGATGCAGCTTTATCATTTTCGATTGATCTGTCAACAAGGCGATTTATATTTTTTGAACTTTCTCGAGCATTCTCAAGAATAAATTCCTGAGCATTTTCTGGATATTGAGCAAATACATCAGGTGGCGGTAAGATACCGCTCCAATGAGTCTCTTGGACAATAATCGCTGCTTTTTCTTCAACATCATGTTCAAGAATCTCAGCATTAGCATTTACTTCTTCAGCTGTTGGTTGTCTTTCTTCTGAGCGTACAACATCTGTATCACCCTGTTGGAAATCATCTTCTGAGTCGCTGCCCTGGATTCCTTCGCCATTCTGCGATATTCCGCTGTCATATCCAGCCCTGGCCATATCGGCATTAGCAGTGTCCTTTCTTTCATTCTCCACTACCTCCTCCTTTTGTGACCTTTTTAAGGTGTCTTAATATGGTAGCTATTTTTTACCCAAAATGTAAGGAATTTTTACGCTTTTAAGCGTCATAGTGCAAAATAACATTATTTATAGCAGTGAAGTTAAACGACCGATCTCATCTGTGTCTATTTGCACGGCGCTGTCGGTCTGTACAGAGCCGTCAGCGTTGACTGCATAAGCATGATCATTGTGAACGTGTGCCCCAACAAAAAAACAGTTTGATATTTTACGGAAGCAAGATACTTCTGGTCCTCAACGTCAAAAATGTCTGTAACCATGCGGCCATCGCTAGCAGGTAATAGTCAAAGCTTTTAATATGCTGGAATCCAGTGAGCATAACACGCTCTCAAAATCCTTTTCAAAAATTAAATAGAACCAGAGCAAATGCTGGGCGTTCTTTGTGTTGGTATGGTGATTATGCCTCGTGAGCAAGAATTGCCTGGTATGCCTCGTCACGTGCAATACCAAACTTCTGAGCAAGCTCCTTAGCCAGGGCTGATTTTCTCGTACCAGCAGCAAGACCGGCCTCTATTGCATCTTCAAGCGAGAGCTGAGATTCTCCTTCTGCCTGCGATGATGTTGCGACAAGCTCTTCTTCTGTGGGAGCCGCGATAACCAGAACACACTCGCCTTTAAGGTTCTCTTTTGAGGAAAGTGTCTCAACAAGACAAGGAGCCACGTCGCGCACCACTTCTTCGTGCAACTTAGTAAGCTCTCTGACAAGAGCCACCTGCCTGGTTGGAAACACCTCGGCTATGGCCTCAACCGTTGCAAGCACCCTAAACGGAGACTCATACAGCACAATAGTGCCAGGAATTTGCGCAAGCTGCTGCAAGCGCTGAACAATCTGCCCGTGTTTTCTGGGCAAGAATCCTTCAAAGAAGAAATGATCACTTGCTAGACCTGATGCAACAAGCGCACAGGTTACCGCAGAAGGACCCGGAATAACTTCCGTTGCAAGTCCATCTGAAAGCGCCGCGTCTACCAAATGCTGACCTGGGTCAGAGATGCCTGGCATGCCAGCATCTGACACAAACGCAACACGCTGACCCGCGCGAAGCCTCTCTAGCGTTGGTTCAATTTGCGACTCAATAATATTTTGATCACAGCGCTGCAGTGGCACATGAATGTCAAATGCCGAGAGGAGCTTTGAGGTCACGCGCGTGTCCTCACATAAAATGACATCTGCTGCTGCAAGCGTTTCTTTAACGCGCGGTGACGCGTCCGAAAGGTTACCAATAGGCGTGCCCACAATAAACAGTTTACCTGCTAAAAGAGTAGATTCTGTCATTACTCGAGCATTCCCCTCTCAAACGTTGCAAGCGCAACGCGTGCGTCCCATGCAGCCAAAAATGCGGAGGTCTTCCAGGTCTGGAAGAACCATGCAGGACACGTATTGTACACTTTGAGCTGGCCGGAAGTGTAAATGCGCTCAAGCGCAATTCTTCCCTCTGCCGTCATAGCGCCGTCAATGCTTGGAAGTGATGCTGACCACTTACCCACCATGACCGGCAGACCGCCTGAAGCAGAAGTCTTCAAATACGCTTCGTTTTTATCAATAAGCTGCTGCACACCGCGAGGACCTGAGCAATCAATTCCCTCGCAGGGTTTATCAAGGTGTGCATCAAGCCAAACGTTTTGATAGGCCTGCTGGCTCATAAAACGCCTAAATCCCTGAGGCCAGCCACCATCTGGAAGAATGACCACAGGCTCTTCTCCCGCCACAGATCTAATGGTCTCATAAGCACGGCGATAATAGTTTCTAAGCGAGTGACCAGGAATACCATCTGTGAGCTTAAAGCCCTTGCGCACACGAGGCTTAACCTCATCGGCTACCTCAATGCCATAAAAACCGCTGCGGTGAGCGTAGTGAAGGGCAAGCTTATGCAGAATAGAAAGAGATTTCTCCCCAGAAATTCTCGTGCGCGGAGCACCACCTGGCTGGTCATTCAAGCCATCAGGCAAACCTGGATTTACTGCCAGTACAAAAATAACGTGTAGGCCAAGTTCTTCTGCCCATTCAAGAGCTCTATCAAGCTCGGTAATGCAGCTGACATATGGAGTCCCTGCAGCTTCTTCATCAAAAACGTACCAAGGCACAGAAATTCTTACCGCATTAAAACCACGAGCGGCAATGCTGACAAAGTCAGAACTCTGAATAAATGAAAAACGATGCGCTTTAACAAGATTGTGGTAGTCCTCAACGCCCAGCGCTTTAATGAGCTGAGCCTCATCAACGCAGCCTGTGCGTGCAAACGGCTCAGGAGTTACCCACGGTTCAAGCGTAAGCCAACCGGTTAAATTGACACCCCGCAATGCTCCGTGAGCCATGAAATTCCACCTCGATAAAAGATAAAACCTCTACATACGTAGAGTATACCCATCGAGGTTACGTTGCTCGCACGAGCTTTAAAAAAACAACAGGTTACTTCATATTTTTTGAATATATGGCGCAATTGTTAGGGGTCTCATCAACCTCAACGGAAGAGACGGGCAAACCTTCTGACTCAAGTTGCTCAAAGAGATACTTAGCCAAATTTTCTGCTGTTGTTCTAAACGGCAAAATAGTAAGCGAGAAGCCCTCTTCTTTGAGACAGGTCAGCGTCTTTTCAGAAAGAGAACCCTCTTCAATCAAAAACGTATGATCAAGAGAATCGCATAGCGCACGAACCTTGCGCTTAAAGACGCCAAAGTCCATAACCATATCTTTTTCTGTACCAGACTCACCAAGCTCTGCAGTTGAGATGCAGGCAGTCACATGCCAGCGATGACCATGCAGATTCTCACACTTGCCGTAGTAGTTGGTAAGAAAATGCGCTGAGTCAAAGGCATATTCAGTCTTAAGCGTATACATTACTCGTTGTCCTTCGAGCCGCGACCGCGATCATCGCGTCCAGTTCTTCTATGTCTACGACGCGTAGCATTTTGTGGCTGAGCATCTCTAGATGCACCGTTAGGCGCACCGTTAGAACCAGAAGTATTCTGTGAAGCGCTCTGGGTCTTCATGCCCGCCCTATCACCTGGACGACGAGTCCTTTTTGCACGAACTGGTGCCTGTGCCTCATCAGCTTTCTGTGGTGCCTGAGGAGCATCTGTCCTTCTAAAGCGCTTACCCTGTGGCTGCTTCTGTGCAGAAGCTGAACCCTGCTCATTCTTCTGAGGAGCCTGAGTATTTGCAACACCTTCATCCGTTGCGTGATGACGGCGACGGGTGCGACGCAGCGTATCTGTTGAAGCATCAAAAGTACTAGAACCAGGATTTACCTGAGCGTTCTTTGAAGTTCTTACACGACGGGTGCGAGAAGAACTTTGAGCGCCCTGCTCTTCTCGGGCATTTCTTGCACCAGAATTCTTGGCGTTTTCCTGCCTATTTACAGAACTCTGCTCGGAGCGATCACGCTTGCGCCTTGGAGCCTCTGTGACAAAGAGATCAGGGTTAATCTCTGGCTCTTCATCAACAATCAGACCGTTTGCCCTATCAAGTTCTGCCAGAGCCATCTGAACCTCAACAGATTCAAGGCGCTCAAGTGCAGTGCGAGAAACGCTGTCTGGCCTGCAAGAACAGCCAAGGTCTTCCGACTTCTGCTGAGCCGCAGGAGATGTGTCCATGTCAGCAAGAGGAATACGTACCACCTTGCCACTCTCAAGACGAAGTGCGATCTCCTCTTTTGGCGTGTTGTACTCAACAATTTTTGCCATACCCAAAGGAGTCTCAATGACAGCGTTGCGCTTTGGAGCACGATTCTTAAAATCGCGATAGGCTTCAAACTCATAGCGCAAGCAGCACATTAAGCGGCCACATGCACCAGAAATCTTAGTGGAGTTCAGAGGCAAATCCTGCTCTTTTGCCATACGGATAGAAACTGGCTCAAAAGAGAGACCAAACCTTCTACAGCAGAGCTCTTGTCCACAATGACCATAACCGCCGATAACTGCTGCTTCTTCTCTGACGCCAATCTGACGCATATCAATGCGCTCGTGAAGCTCGTGAGAAAGCTCGCGCACAAGTTGCCTAAAGTCCACGCGATCATCAGCCGAGAAGTAACACACGACCTTCTCGCCATCAAAAAGGTACTCGACGCCAATAGGCTTCATCTCAAGTTCTTCTTGAACAGCAAACTTCCTGAATACAGGAAGCGCAGCCTCGCCCTTAGCGGCAAGCTCTTCTGCGCGAGCAAGGTCTTCTTCAGTTGCTACACGAACAACGTCTTTGAGCTCGGCTTTGTTTGTCTTGTACTCAAACTCTTCCTGTGAAATCTCACGAGGATCAGCAACAGCAAGACCAATCTCTAGACCGCGCTCGGTCTGACAGATAACGTGGTCACCTTCAAGAACGCCGGACTCCTTTGGATCAAACCAAAGGTCGCGCGCGGCGTATTCAAATTTCACCGGGACAACGGTGGGCATGTAAGTGCCTCCTTGATATGCAGCAGCATAACCTCAAGGGTTAGCTGGGGAGAAACAGAGCGGTCCAGGTTGTATTGAGCCTCTTGCACAGCAGCTAAAGCCCCAAGAACACCCTGGGTATGAGTTTGAGATGCAACGCGGTCGATAATGCCTGCTGCATCCGTATTTACTATTTCTTCATCAACTGCCTCGCAACATAAAAGCACGTCGCGAAGAAGCGATTCCAGAATTGCCAACATTTCTATGATACCCGAACGTTCGCGTGCTGTGAGTTCTCGCTTATTGGCAGCTTCAACCTGCTTTAACGCAGCGCTGGTAAGAAAGTCCTCGTTTTGGGCAAGCGCCTCCTCTTGGGCACGTCTTACGTCACCTAAAGGAATTTTTGCAGCTTCTATCAGCTCTTTTGCGGAAGTAAGCACATCCCACGAGTCGTTTCTAAGCAAGTTGCCAAAAACATCAATGAGCTGTCTGCGAATATTTTTGCGCGTAGCAGACTGCAAAAACTCCACAGCTCTACCAGGAGTTCCTGTTGCCGCAAGTGCAATACTGGCCTCTTGCTCTGTGGCGGAAATCTCTCGCATAATGGCAGCTTTAGCTGCAGCATCAGTGAGTGTTCTAAACGCAACTACCTGACAGCGAGAAACAATGGTGGGAAGCACCGCAGAAGAAGAACGAGCAGACAGAATAAAGATGGTGTCTTCAGGTGGCTCCTCAATAGTTTTGAGCAGCGCATTTGCTGAGTTTTCTCTGAGCAAATCGGCGCGGTCAATCACGTAAATCTTATGAGTTGAACGCATAGGCGCCAGACTAACGTCTGCAATAAGCTGACGAATCTGTTCAATAAGATAGCCATTTGCGGAGGCCGGAGTAAGTACGTGCACGTCAGGGTGGGTACCGCGAGAAATACGAATGCAGTCGTCACAGGCAGCGTCGCCACCTTGAGCACAGAGCACACACTGCGCTAAAGCCTTGGCCGCAAGGCCTTTACCAGAACCAGGAGCACCTACAAATAAATAGGCATGAGCAAGCTTGTGCTCATGCAGTGCACGCGCAAGCAAATTCTGGACCTGAGGTTGATCCTGAAGGCGCGTTAATGCCTGAGGAAGTGGATAAGTGTTCTGCGTAGTATGTGCGCTCTCTTGAGTCATAAACGGATCACTCACCAAGCTCACAAATACCAGGAATAAGATCAACTAACAGCTGACGAGTACGTGCGCGAACCTCATCAATTGTGCCATCTGCATCTACAGCTTTTACACGCTCTGGCTCATTTTGCAGAAGTTGCTTATAACCAGCAAAAACACGCTCTTGGAAGGCAACGCCTTCTGCTTCTAGTCTATCGGCGTCATTTTGCGTAGCACGCGCATGAGCAACTGTTGGCTCGAGCATAAAAACAAGAGTTCTATCAGGAGAAACCCCACAGCTTCCTAAGCGATTTGCGCGGTGCACGAGGTCTGTATCAAGACCGCGACCAGCTGCTTGATAGGCAAAAGTGGAGTCATAGAAGCGATCACACAAGACAACTTTGCCCGCAGCTAGAGCTGGTCGGATAACCTCTCCTACCAGCTGGGCACGACTTGCTTCATAGAGCAACAGCTCGCATTCATCGCACATCATGCCGTTTTCTGGATTAAGCACCACGCCTCTAATCTGCTCAGAAATAGCAGTGCCGCCAGGCTCACGAACAAAGACCACGTCAAAGCCAAGAGCTTCAAGATCTTCTCGCAGAAGAGAAGCTTGTGTTGACTTACCACAGCCATCAACGCCTTCAAGCGTGATAAACAAGCCTTGAGATGTACGTGCGTCTTTGTTCATGCTTCCCTCCCTCTTAACTATCTCACGATACAGACAGATTGTGTTTCTCGCCATGAATATTCTAAAGGTTTTGCGCATTTCCACATGAAGAGCGCTCAAAAATGGGTAAAAATACGTATGGAGCGGGCGTTGGAGAGGGACGCTCGTTCTTCCGAAAACGGTGCACCTCTCGATGCACCGTCATACGTTTACTTTTTTGCTGCCTTGGTGGATTTGGTGCCCTTAGTACTCTTACGAGCGCCTCTACGCGAGGCAGTTTTCTTTTCTTTACCAGGGCAATCATAGTTTGGACAAAGCTTCCAAGGACCACGCTGAGTAGTAACAACCACCATAGGAGCACCGCAGTCTGGGCACACCTCATCGGTCTTCTCGAGCTTTCCACGAGCAGGCAGAGGATAGCTGGTCTCGCACTCCTCGTAGTTGGTGCAGCGAATAAAACGCTTACCCGTGCGCTCTGACTTATGAGCTACCAGATCCCCATGCTTGCCATTAGCCTTACAGGTTGGGCACTCGCCCACAATAAGGTCTGGCTCCGCATTTGTAGGACAAGCAGGATTAATGCAAGTCTCATACGCGCGCTGTCTAAACGGCTGAACTTTTACGCGAGGGGCACCACACTCGGGGCAAACGCCAGCCTCTCCCTCAAGCGGCTCCACGCGTCCCTGAGGCAGTGGATAGGTAACATCGCAGTCTGGCCAACCCATGCAGCCAACAAAGCTTCCACGGGTCTTCAGAGAGCTCTTAGCAACCAAGTCTTTGCCGCACTTAGGGCAGGTTCCCACCTTCGCGTCAGCAGTAACCGCATCTGCAATAGCCTCAGACAGGTCTTCTTTGTGGTCAATGAGCGTATCAATCATGCCTGCAAGCAGGGCTCTTGAGTGTGTAACAACGCCATCACGCGTATCTTTGCCCTCAGCAACGCTAGTCATATCGGACTCAAGCTCTGCCGTCATATCAGGCGAGGTAATGTGTGGTGCAAACTGCGAGAGCGCATCAACAATTGCCATACCAAGCTGGCTTGGCTCAACAGGATCGTTTTTGAGGTATTTACGCTGGTAGAGCGTATCAATAATGGAGGCACGCGTAGACTTTGTACCAAGGCCTTGCTTCTCCATCTCTTGAATAAGCTTACCCTGGCTGTAGCGAGCAGGTGGCTCTGTCTGCTTAGCGTCAAGCGACAAAGACTGAATAGAGACAATCTCTCCCTCACCAACATCAGGAATCTGATCGTCTTTCTTAAGGCCAAAGGGATAAATCTCTCTAAAGCCTGGCTCTGCCAGCACGGTTCCATTTGCAACAAAGGGCTGACCAGCAACATCAAGCGTGATCTTAGTGCCGCTCATAGTAGCCGGACCCATAAGAGTTGCAAGGAATCTACGAGCAATTAAGTTATAGAGCTTCCAAGCTGCAGGCTGCAAAGCATCTGGATTTGCTGCTGCCGTTGGATAAATTGGTGGGTGGTCCGTAGACTCCTGCTTGCCTCGAGTGGCGTGAAGCTTTGACTGGCCCAAAAGCTTTTTGCAGGTAGGAGCATACTGAGGAACTGCAGATAATGTACGGACACAGTCCTTTAAGTCAAGCGAACTTGGATAGACCGTGTTATCAACACGAGGGTATGAAATCAAGCCGTCCATGTACAGAGACTCTGCCAAACGCATAGTTCTAGCTGGCGAGATACCCTCTGCAGCTGCAGCTGCCTGGAGCGACGTGGTGTTAAACGGAGCTGGTGGCTGCTGCTTTCTGCTGCGAGATTCAATCTGGACAACCGTTGCCTGCGTTTGATCTTTAACAACGGCGTAAGCTGCATCTGCTTCAGCTTGATCCCAGAACCTTGCGGTCTGGTGAACCATCTTGAAGGTTGCTTCCGCATCATCTTCTGGGGCAGCAACGCCAGAAATAACCCAATAATCTTCTGGCTTAAATGCTAGGCGCTCACGCTCGCGCTCAACAACAAGTGCCAGCGTAGGAGTCTGAACACGACCAGCAGAACGCGTATTGCCCAGACCGCCAAAGCGTGCGGTGGTCAGGTAACGGGTCAATACCGCACCCCAAATGAGGTCGATATACTGCCTGGACTCACCTGCTGCAGCCAAGTTGTAATCAAGGTCCACCAGGTTATTGAAGGCGGTCTCAATCTCTGTTTTAGTAAAGGCAGAGTAGCGTGCACGAAATACTGCCAGATTAGGATTAACCGAGAGAACCTGTGCCAATGCATCAGAGCCAATAAGCTCACCCTCGCGGTCAAAGTCTGTACCGATAATGACAGACTCTGCCTTCTTAGCAAGGTTCTTGAGGGCGCGAATAATCTCTTTTTCTGCAGGCTGCTTATCTACAGGAGCCCAAATCAAATAAGGCAAGCTGGGGATTTTCCAGCCCTTAAGGTCAACGCCATCTGCCATAAAAGGCTTACGCTTAACCTTATAAGGAGGACGCTCAAGGCCATCTGGAACATCTGCAGGAAGGTGCTCCCCTTCTGCAGTTTCTCCGTACCAGCCCTCTTCCTTGTCAAACTTGAGAGCCAAAGGAAAATCCGGCTGAAGAATATGACCGCGAAGACCAATAGCAACATGGTCTTCTCCGCCACGTCTAAAACGATAAACAGGAGTGTTGTATACCTTGTCTGTCTCAGGCTTACCCGATTCAGACAGAAGGCGAGCAATCTGCTGCGCTGCGTCGTTTTTCTCGGTAACAACTAAAATCAAAGAACAACACTCTCCAAAGTAAAAATGAAACTATTAGATTTTGTCTAGCTCATGCTGCTCGTAGTCCTCGCGGCTCCACTTAAGAGCAGCTTTGCCATCACGAGCAATAATGACGTAGCGAGCAACTGCCAGAGCAACTTCGTACAGCAGGATAAGAGCTGCAAACATCAAAATCATGGTGACAGGCGATGCGTCTGGAGTAACTACTGCAGAAAGAATCATCAGACCAACATAGACATAGCGCCACTGCTCGCGCATGTCCTTGTAAGGAACAAGGTGAAGAATAGCCAGGTAGAAGATGACCAGTGGAAGCTGGAACGCAACGCCAAAGCCAATCTCAAACATCATAATAATGTTGAGGTAATCGCTTGCCTCATTAATAGTTCCTGCAAACTCCTGCGACTGACCAATCATCCAACCAATTGCGGTGTTCAAAATGATGAAGTAGCAGAACAGCATACCCAAGAAGAACAAGGTAATCATGGCTGCCACGGTAGGAACAACCCACTTGCGCTCTTTAGCGTTAAGCGCAGGCAAGAAGAACGCCATAATCTCCCAGATGATGATCGGTGTGCAGATAATCACCGAGAAGAAGAAAGCTACCTTAAACCTGATACTAAAGCCGCCAAGGACCGAGATAACCGTAAGCTTACCATCGGTCAAAAACTCCCTGATAGGGTCAATCAAAATCTCAATCAATGCAGGTGTTGCAAAATAAATAATGATTGCAGTAACAAAAAGCGAAACCACCACAATGGTCACGCGGCGACGGAGTTCTCCCAGGTGATCAAAAAGTGGCATACGAGCTGGAGTAATAGGCATTACACACGAAAGCTGGACTTATGCGTCCTGGCTTTCTCCCTCCTCTCCAGCAACTTCTTCTTTCTTGCCTTCTGCCATAGAGCGAGAAGAACGTGCAGATCCAAGGTTATAGAGGTCTTTTGCAGATGGAGCTGCAGCAGAAGTTTCTTCTGCAGCCTTAGGTGCCACGTGCTCAATTACCTCTGTAGAATCATCGGAGAAAGCAACAGAAGACGTAGCTTGTGGTGCAGCAGCAGAAACCTCTTCAGCGGAAGCGGTTTCTGGCTGCTCAACCTCCTGAGTCTGCTCAGCTTGCTTACTCTGCTCAGCAGCCTCAGCAGCGGCCTTCTCAGCTGCCTCACGCTCTTCCTTGAGACGAGCACGACGCTCAGCAAAGGTCTCCTGGTGATCTGTATCCTCGCGGTCAGCATCAGATGCAGCATTTTTAAGCTGCTCGGAGCGCTTGGGTTTCTCGTGAAGTGCATCCGCTGCAGGGTCAAGTAAGTCTGCACGAACAACTTTATTAAAGCCCTCTTGAGCGTTCTGGAACTGTCTGAGAGCACGGCCAAGCGTGCGACCCATACCAGGTAATTTATCAGGACCAAATACTAAAAATGCAAAGAGCAAAATTAGTACGAGCTCTGTTTCTCCAATGCCAAACACAAGCAATACCTTTCTGGAACAAACATAAACAAGCTCTTTGAACCGTTTCTCAAAGAGCTTGCAAGTTACCAAACCTACTTGCGAACGTTAAGGTCTTTATCGACCCCAAGAAGCGAAAAGACACGCTCCACGTTTTTCTGAGGATTTGCAACAACAAGCACAGAACCACTCTCTTGTGCTCGATGTGCGGCACCCACTAAAACGCCAATGCCCGTCGAATCAATATAAGCTACCTCAGCAAAATCAGCTTCAACTTCTTTTGCTCCATCGGCGAGCGCGGTATCCAAAGCATCGCGAAGCTCAGAGGCGTTTGATACGTCTACCTCGCCCTCAATGCGAATAATGGCCTTTTCATCTGTAATTTCAGAGCTTATCTCTAGAGCCATAACTCCTCCTTACTTAGTGTTATTTGAAGAGGTAGAGGTGTTTCCGTTTAATGCATCAAGAACTTTCTGTGCATTATCCCTCACACCGGCGCTATTATCGGAATCTTTCTCAATTGCCTTCTGCAGTGCCTCTTTTGCAAGATCTACTTGATCAGTAACACGATACATCATTCCCAAATTAAGCCAACCGTTAGCATAGTCTGGAGAGCGATCTGTTACTGCCTTAAGCGCCTCAACGGCACCCGTTTGGTCTCCCGCATAGAACTGCGCAATAGCCCTATCAACACGAACCTCATCAGAATCATTTGAAGCAAGATACGTATCGTACTCGGCAATTGCCTTATTGATCAGCTGTAAAGACTGCTTCTGAACAGAATCGTCTTGAGAGGAGCTCTTAAGTGCCATTCCCCAGCCTAGATACGTACGAGCCAAATCAAGATGTGCTGGTAGATTATCTGGATTGGACTGAATAGCAGACTCTTTTTCTTCTGCCTGTTTCTGATAGACCTGGTTAATGGCCTCAGGAGAATTCTGATGGTTCTGATTCTGCTTTTGAGAGTTAGAGAAAATGCTGGCCAGGGAAGGCAACATCATAGAAATAGCAATAAAGAGCGAGAATACTCCAATAGCAATCTTCATGCCTGTAGAAGGACCTGGTTTTTTAGGAGCCTCATCGGGCTTGCGGTCCTTTGCCTTCTTTTTTGCAGTCTGGTTTGCCATAGCAACCAGCTCTTTTTCTGCCTTCTGTTCTGGTGTAAGTTCTGGCTTTGAAGTATTAGTTGGCATTCAACATCCAATCGCTTTTTCTAAACATAGTTAATCAAGATACGGCAGAATGGGCTTACTTTCAAAGTAAATACCAAAGTTACACAAGCTATCCCCAGACGCTCTGACCACGATCAACTTTTGCTAGTCGAGCACTTACCTGTTTAACAGCAACAATAAAGACATCAAGCGCTGCATCAAGCTCTTCCAACGTTGGGTAACTTGGAGCAATTCTGATATTAGTATCAAAGGGGTCCTTGCCACTTGGCCACGTAGCACCTGCAGGCGTCATGGTAACGCCCAACTCATGTGCGCGAGAAACAATTGCGCGCGCAGAGCCAACAGGACCATCAAACGAGACAAAGTATCCACCCTTAGGATGAGACCAGGTTGCAACAGCTAAATCTCCCAGACCCTCCTGCAATTTGCGTTCAACCAGTTCAAAACGTGGTCGAAGCATCGCGGCATGCTTTTGCATATGGGCTTCAATACCTTGAGCATCTTTGAGGAAACGCACATGTGCCAGCTGCGAGATTTTCTCGGGAGAAACTCGAGCAACCTTGAAAGCGCTCTGGATTTCTTTAATGTCTGCAGGGCTCGCAGCAACCCAGGCCATGCCCGAGCTTGGGAAGGTTACCTTTGCCGTTGAAGCAAAAGCAATTACCAGATTCTTTTGAGCACCACCTGCAGCAACCTCTGAAAGTGCATCAAAGATATTTAAGAGCTGAGGAGCCTCAGATTTTGGTACAAAGGCGTGAATTGCGTAGGCGTTATCCCAGAAGATTCTAAAGTCAGGAGCCGCAGGTTTGAGGTTTGCAAACGTACGGACTACCTCATCTGAATAGGTGATGCCAGTTGGGTTAGCAAAACGTGGAACGCACCAAATTCCCTTAACAGAACTGTCGTTTTCAACAAGCTCCTTGACCACGTCCATATTTGGGCCGTCATCGGTCATAGGTACGGCAACGTTTTCAAGTCCGTAATGCTGTGTAATAGCAAAATGACGGTCATAACCGGGAGCAGGACAGAGGAACTTAAGTGTAGTGCCCTGAGCCTTTGCAGCCGCCATTTGCTCTGCCCAAGAAGGCTGACCAGCAAGACCATGGGTTACGGCATGAGAAATAATGTCATGCATAAGGTTAAGGCTAGAAGAACCATTTACAATGACCTGATCAGCTGGTACACCTGTGAGCTCCGCGGCAAAGACTCGCGCAGAAGGAAGGCCCCAGGGGTCTCCGTAGTTGTCCGCAAAAGAGCCGCCGTCAGTCAGGTCAGAAGTGGAGTTCAGCTCATCAAGCATAGGCTTAGACAGCGCCGTCTGCGCAAGGCTTGGCTTTCCGCGAGCCATATCAAGCTTGAGGTTTTTCTCGCCAAGTGCACGAGCTTCTTGTCCAATAAGCTCAAGGGCCTGGTTAAGCTCAGCATCGCTCATCTTCTGATAAGCGTTTTGCTCAGAGGTTGATTTTGGCTGGAACAGCTCGCGAGAAACTAGCTCAAACATGACACTCCCCTTTTCGGTCTCTGCGTGATACAAAGTATAGGTGATTTAAAAATCAACGCGACAAGGAGAATCATGGCAAATTCTGCACAGCCTGGCATGCGCTCGGAGGCATATGGCGAGCTCCAGCACCTTGTTGATAATCTTTATAAGCGCAAGCCTTCGGGCACAGTCACTAAGGTTGACGTGCTGATTCAAGCTGAAGTAGACGATCTTGAAGAAGATTTGCAAGAAGTTATTGAGTTGATTCCCTCTGGCACATATGTCCGTGCTCGCCTCTGCGATCAGATTAACTCAATTGTTACGGCGCACGGTTGGGGCTTTACCTACGGCACGGTCGAGTAGTCTTAATCTTCCTTTATATTGTTCTGCCTTTGGTGCTTATAGAACTCTGCGAGGTGTACAAAAAGTAGACCCAAGATTGCAGAAGCAAACGAAGCAGCGAGAACAGCTACTTTAGCTGCAAGAATCTCCTCTGCATCGGGGAATGCAAGATTAGAGATAAGAATTGACATGGTAAAGCCAAGGCCGCCCATAAGACCTACGGCAGTAATCTGAATCCAATCAACTTTTGCAGGAAGCTTGCAAATCTTACATTTGACCAGCAACAACGTTACAAAAATAATTCCTAGTGGCTTACCAAGAACGGCACCAAAGAAAACGCCATGTGCAATAGAGCTGCTCAATAGAGCAACGAAATCTGCTCCCACCAACGTAATCTGCGCGTTTACAAACGCAAAAATAGGCAGAACAACAAAGTTTACAAAGACGGAAATATAGTGCTCAACACGCTGAAGCGGTGGAGTTACGTGGTGCATGACCTGCTCAATAGAGTTAGCACCATGTGTAAAGTCATGCTGACCCAAAACGTGATGCTCATCGTCGTAGTGATCGTCAAGCTCACGAGCGCGTCTTGAAAGCCAGCTTCCCAGCTTGCTCAAGCGAACATCAGAGTGAGATGGCAAGAAGAAGGCAAGAAGAACGCCTGCAAGGGTTGCATGAATTCCCGAGTGGTACATGCAGACCCAGAGAACCAAACCAACAAGCAAATAAGGACCAGAAGAATAAATCTTCAGGCGATTCATTCCCCACAAAATAACAAGAACACCAAGAGAAGCTGCTAACCAGGCAATATTTGGCGTGTGACCATAGAAAAGCGCAATGACCACAATAGCCAGGATATCGTCGGCAATAGCAAGTGTCTGGAAGAACACCTTAGTCTGCGGACTAATTCTGTTTCCTAAGAGCGACATAACGCCAAGCGCAAAGGCAATATCGGTTGCAATTGGTGTTGCCCATCCATGAGGGGCAGTGCTTGCGTTAAGCGCCAGATAAATAAGAGCAGGAACTGCAACGCCACCAACAGCCGCAAGCATAGGAAGCATTGCCTGTCTTGGCTTTCTAAGCTGGCCAACAGTTACTTCATACTTAAGCTCAATACCTACCAGCAAGAAGAAGATTGCCATAAGGAAGTCATTCACAAAGGTTTCTAGAGCCATATGTGCATGAATCATTCCAAGCGAGAAACTCATTTGGACTTCAAGAATTTCTCGAACCACCTCATGAGCAGGTGAGTTGGCAACTACAAGCGCAATAAGTGCCGCAAGTACCATGACTGCTGCTGCAATAGTGCTGTTAGAGGTAATTCTCTTTAGAGAAGAGCGCTGACTAATTCTTCTTACAACTGCGGGCTCTCTATAAATACTAGACATTATCTGCCGTTCTCTCTTTATCTAAATGGTATTGACCGTTAGCTATGCAAGTTTTTCTCGATGTATATGCCTAGTGTACCGTCTACCTACCGTTGAGGGCAACTTGTCATATCTCAAGAAAACGGGGTATATCTCTATGTAAAATGTGGGTAATAGAAAGTCAACGTTTAGCTACTTGTAGCACGTATATATTTGGAGCGGATAATGGACACTAAGCGAATTGCCATCATCACAGACTCAGGAACTAATGTCCCACCTGATTTTGTTGCTAAGCACAATATTCGTATCACCCCACTTCGCATTAACTATTCTGACGGCTCTTCCTATGAGTCTGGTATTACCATCACGCCAGCTGAGCTTGTTGCTCGCTTTGAAGAAGAGGTTCCAAAGACTTCGCTTCCTTCTCCTGAGGGCATTAAGGCTGCCTTTGATGATGCAAAAGCAGCAGGGTACGAGGGTGCTGTCTATATTGCAATTTCCTCCGGACTTTCCGCTACCTGCGATACTGCTCGCATGATTGCAGAGTCCATTACAGACTTCCCTATTTATGTTGTTGATACCAAAAACATTGGTATTGCTTCTGGCCTTATTGTTATTGAGGCTCAACGTCTTATTGATCAGGGCCTTTCTCTTGACGAGATTGGTGCCAAACTTAATCAGGCATCTCTGAACACACGCGTATACTTCTCTGTTCCAAGCCTTGAATACCTGCGTAAGGGCGGCCGCATTTCTGAGGCAATTTATCGTATTGGCTCCATGCTTAATATCAAGCCAGTTCTTACCTGTGATGAGAACGGAAAGTACACCATTGCTAAGAAGACTCGCGGTTGGCAGAAATCTCTTGCGGGACAGATTGCGCTTGGATCAGCTTTTGCTCAGCAATTTGACCGCGTTCACGTGGGAATTTGTTGCTCCGCGCCTAATATCATTTACTCCGAAATGGAAGCCATGATTAAAGAGGCAATCCCTAATGTCACCGACTTTAGGTATGTCGAGGCTGGCTCGGACCTTCTTGTCCATACGGGACCAGGCCTTGTTGGCTATGCCGTATTTGGCTACTAAAAGTTAATCGCTTCATGCAACTAAGAACAGCCGTCTACTCAGGCGGCTGTTTTCTTGTAGAGAGTATGTACGGCGAGAAGATCTTCTCGCCCAAGCATGTGCGTTACAGCAATGGCTGATCCGCGAAGAAACCTTGGTCGTCAAGGAGATTGGAGCCGTCAGCTGCTTCAGTAGCCAGCTGATCGCAGCGCTCGTTAAGCGGATGACCTGCGTGGCCTTTGACCCACTTAAAGCTCACCTCATGGTCTTCCATGGCAGCAAGGAGGCGCTTCCAAAGGTCTACGTTTTTGACAGGCTCTTTAGATGCCGTTTTCCAGCCTTTTCTAATCCACCCCGAAACCCATTTTTGATTAAATGCGTCAACCACGTACTTGGAATCGGAATAGAGCTCTACCTGACAAGGACGCTTAAGGGCCTCAAGTGCAACAATGACGCCAAGAAGTTCCATGCGGTTGTTTGTGGTAGTTTTATAACCCTGGCTGAACTCTTTTGTGTGCTGCTGACCGGAGGGATCAGTGTACAGAAGTACGGCCCCATAGCCACCAGGACCAGGGTTTCCTCGAGACGCACCGTCTGTATAGACTGTGACGTGCATGTATGAGGTTGTAGCCTCCATACCAAATCTCCTCTAGAACGTGTTGCTTACGTGTTTACTTTGCCTCAGCCCAATTAGAGCCATAGCTGACATCGGCAATTAGAGGAACACGCAGGGTAACAACGTCTTCCATGGTCTCTTTTACCAGTTTAGAGACTGTCTCAATCTCTGACTCTGGAACTTCCAAGTCAAGTTCGTCGTGAATCTGAAGAATTAGCTTTGACGTAAGGCCTTCATCACGCAGGCGTTTCTCGACATTAATCATTGCAATTTTAATAATGTCTGCAGCACTTCCCTGCATAGGGTGATTCATAGCAGTGCGCTCACCGAAGGCAATGAGCTGGCGATTTGACTGGTTGAACTCTCTAATGTGGCGCTTGCGGCCGTACATGGTAACCGCATAACCAGTCTCGTGAGCAGTGCGAACGGAATCGTCAAGGTATGCTCGAACACCAGGATATGCATCAAAGTAACGGTCAATCATCTCTTGTGCTTCCTTACGGGAAATCTTAAGAGACGTTGCCAGACCAAAGGCCTGCTGACCATAGACAATGCCAAAGTTGACTGCCTTAGCACGGCTACGAAGTGCTGGAGTGACCTCTTCAACAGGTACGCCAAAGACACGGGCGGCAGTTGCAGCGTGGAAGTCAGCACCAGAGTTAAATGCTGCTACCAGGTGCTCGTCAGCTGAAAGATGTGCCAGCAAGCGCAGCTCAATCTGGGAGTAGTCGCAGGCGAGAAAAACGCTGCCCTCGGGAACGGTAAAGGCAGTACGGACACGATGTCCCAGCTCAGAGCGGGTAGGAATGTTCTGCAGGTTTGGATCAGAGCTGGAAAGTCTACCTGTTGCAGCAACAGTCTGGTTGAACGTGGTGTGGATGCGCTTATCGCCACGAATAAGTGCAGGAAGCGCATCGAGATAGGTTGATTTGATCTTGGCGCGCTCACGATATTCAAGGACGTCAGCAACAATCTGGTACTCCTGCGCCAGCTCTCCTAGAACTTTTGCGTTGGTGGAGTAAAACCCAGTGCGCGTCTTTTTGAGACCATAGGTTGGAAGTTTAAGCACGTCAAATAAGATATGCGAAAGCTGGCTTGGAGAATCCAAGTTGAAATCTTCACCTGCGGTCTGGTGAATGCTTGCCACGCGCTGCGCAATATCTTCCGCTAGCTGGGCAGACTGCTGAGCAAGTTCTTGAGGATCAACGTAGAGACCACGACGCTCCATTGCGGCAAGGACCGGTAGAAGCTGCATTTCAAGCGCAGCAAACAGCTCATATGAGCCATCGTCTTCAAGCTTTTTAGTCAGTACAGGAACAAGGTTTCTTGCAGCTACTGCTCTTAATGCTGCTGCAGGAATCTCATCTGTAGGCTCAGGAAGCTCAGAGCCAAAGTACAGTTCAACCAAGCCATTGATATCAAAACTTGAACGATCAGACTCAAGCAGATACGCGGCAACACCCGTATCAAAGAGTCGATCAGAATCAATGGTTTCAATATCCAGTTTCTGTGGCTCGGACGAATCAACAGGACTTACTTCGTGTAACAGCGCCTTGACATCGTCTGCAGCAACACGGGCTTCTCGCAAAATACGCAAAAGTGCTGCGGTGGCGTTTTCTCCCTCAAATTTGAGGAGTGCCTTTTCTGTAGACACCCAAAGTGTACGAGAAAGGCTAAAGAGCGCGCCAGCATCGGCGGCAGAGTCTTCTGCAACGCCGATCCATTCCTGGTTCTCAAGAGCAGCGGTCAGAGCGGCAGATGCGTCTCCTGCCTGCAAAAACTCAGAAGGAATAGGAAGTGCAGGTGTAGCGGAAGCAGTTTGTGCAACTGCGCCAGCGGCAGACCTACCAGCCATGCGAGCAAGCCTTGCGGTCATGCCCGTAAAGCCCAAAGCCGAGAAAGCCTTGACCACGTCATTTGGATTAAACGTTGGGAACTGAGCATCTTCCAGGTTGATATCAAGCGGCGCATCAGTGCGAATAGTAGCAACCTTACGGGAGAGCAGCGCGTCATCAATATGAGCGCGAAGGTTTTCTCCCACCTTGCCCTTGACATCGTCAGCGTGGGCAATAACCTGGTCAAGCGAGCCATACTCCACAATCAGAGCAGCGGCTTTCTTAGGGCCAATTCCAGGAACGCCCGGAATGTTGTCGGAAGAATCTCCCTTAAGGCCATAGAAATCTGGGACAAGCTCTGGCGTAATACCTGCATAGAGATCTGCCACAGTCTCCGGCGTCATGATTGAGACGTCAGAGACGCCTTTGCGCGTAGAAACAATCTTGACGTTTTCTGTGGAAAGCTGGTACATATCGCGGTCACCCGTGAAGAGTAGCATCTGGTAACCCTCAGCCTCACCACGGCGGGCAAGGGTGCCCAAGATGTCATCGCCCTCCCAGCCTTCAAGCTGGCAGACAGGAACATCCAGCGTTTTGAGCAGCTCTTTGACTACAGGAAACTGCGCATGCAAAGCAGGATCCATAGGAGGACGCTGAGCCTTGTACTGCGGCAACATATCAATGCGAACCTGCGGTTTTCCCTTATCAAAAGCACAAATGACACCATCTGGCGAGAAGGACTCAACAAGCTTGATAAACATGTTGAAGAAGCCAAAGAGCGCTCCGGTTGGCGTTCCATCTGGTGCTGCCATAGGCTGACGGATTGCATGGAACGCTCGATGCATGAGCGAGTTTCCGTCAATAACAGCAATAGTTCTGCGCGGTTTAGCTGCATCTTCTTTAGCTGACGTAGCGTCGTTTTGATCTGTAATATCAACTGGCATAGTAGTATCAGACATACCTGCTCCTCTTGGTTTTGTGTGCTTCTATTGTACTAAGACTTCCTCCGCTTAAGCACGCCAGAGCCCACGGAAACAAAGCCCACATCTCTTCTGGCGGCAGCTAAAATTTTTTGTAAGCGTTCTGTTTCTGTTTGTATCCTGTATATCCCTACTGTGTCATTCGTGCGAAAATACAAGCGATATAATGTGCATTGCATGCGAGAAAACAGACTAACTGCCAGCATTTACCCACAAGGAGGGGCTGTGGCTCACGACAAAGTTTCTCAGGAATTTGGCTCACTTCTCTTTACCGACGCAGACATGCAAGAACGCCTGCCAAGGCCAACGTACAAGAAACTTCGTAGTGTCATCCAGGACGGCAAGCCGCTTGACCTCGACATTGCAAACGAGGTTGCGCATGCCATGAAAGAGTGGGCGCTAGAAAAAGGTGCCACTCACTTCACCCACTGGTTCCAGCCTCTCACAGGCATTACTTCCGAGAAGCACGACAGCTTTATGACTCCTCAGGGAAACGGCACTATTTTGATGTCCTTCTCGGGAAAAGAGCTGGTACAGGGCGAACCTGACGCATCAAGCTTCCCTTCTGGCGGTCTGCGTGCCACGTTTGAAGCTCGTGGTTACACGGTTTGGGATCCTGCAAGCCCAACTTTCATCAAAGATGAAGTCCTCTGCATTCCAACAGCATTTATTTCATACACCGGAGAAGCTCTAGACAAGCGTACTCCGCTACTTCGTTCCCAGGTTGCCCTTGAAAAGCAGGCTAAACGTGTGCTCGCTCTCTTTGGACAAGAGCCTTCTCGCGTTGTCACAAACATTGGTCCAGAGCAGGAATACTTCCTTATCAAAGAGGAAGATTTTGAGCAGCGCCCTGACCTTATTCTGTGTGGTCGTACCCTCTTTGGTTGCGAACCAAGCAAAGGTCAGGAGCTTGACGAGCACTACTTTGGTGCCATTCGTCCAACCGTCAACAACTTCATGAAAGAGCTTGATGACGAGCTCTGGAAGCTGGGCATCCCTGCAAAGACCAAGCATAATGAGGTTGCTCCTTGCCAGCATGAGCTTGCACCTGTCTTTGAGCAAGGTGCACTTGCTATTGACAACAACCTCCTGACCATGGAGAAGCTCAAGCTTCTTGCAACTCATCACGGTCTTGCCTGCCTTGAGCATGAGAAACCCTTTGAGTACGTCAACGGCTCTGGTAAGCACGACAACTGGTCGCTTTCTGCAGACAATGAGAACTTGCTTGAGCCTGGTGATAAACCTGGCGAGAACCTTCGCTTCTTGGTCTTCCTTGCCTGCCTTGTAGCCGCTGTTGACTCACATGCAGACCTTCTGCGCATGTCTGTTGCATCTGCTGGAAACGATCACCGCCTTGGTGCAAATGAGGCTCCACCTGCAATTGTTTCAGTCTTCCTAGGCGCCGCACTTTCTGTAATTGTCGATGATCTTATTACTGGCTCCGATGTCCACGGCGCAAAGCGCACTCGTATGGATCTAGGCGTACCAACACTTCCTGCAGTTCTTAGGGACAACACAGACAGAAACCGTACCAGCCCCTTTGCGTTTACTGGTAACAAGTTTGAGTTCCGCATGTGTGGCAGCCAGCAGAATCTTTCTGACCCTAATGTTATTTTGAACACCATTGTTGCTGAGCAGTGTGACCGCTTTGCAAATGACCTTGAAAACGTTTCTGGGGAGAACTTCACCAAGGAAGCTTTGAGCTGGGTTATTGACACCTTTAAGGCTCACGAGCGCATCCTCTTTGAGGGCAACGGCTACTCAGGCGATTGGGAGAAACTTGCTGAGGAGCGCGGCCTTCCAAACCTCCGCACCACTCCTGAGGCACTCCCTGCAATGGTTGCTCCAGAGAACATTGAGCTCTTTGAGCGCTACGGCGTTCTTTCTCAAGCAGAAGCACAGGCTCGCTACATTGCAAAGGCTGAGCAGTACACCAAGGTCCTTAACATCGAGGCTCGTACCATGCTGTATATGACGCGCCACATGTACCTGCCTGCCCTCTTTACCTACTCAAGTGATGTTGCCTCTTCAGTTGCTGCTAAGCAGGCCATTGGCATCAAGAGTGCAGCAGAGACAGAGATTGTCGAGAAACTCACCGCAGGTATTGACGAGATTTACGCAGCCACCAACAGTCTTGATGAGATCAATACCACAGCTCACCAGATGAAAGATCAACCTCAGGAGCAGTGCGAATACTACTGCAATGAGGTTCTTCCTGCTATGGCTCGCCTACGTAGCGCCGTTGACTCCATGGAGCTCATCTGCGGACATGACTGGTGGCCAGTTCCTAGCTACAACAAGATGCTCTTCTACGTCTAGTTCTTCATCAGAGCTTCTTGGCGAGAAAACCGGTCTTCTCGTCACTCCACTTTTAAAGCAAAACGGCTCAGTTTACCTGGGCCGTTTTTTGGTGTCCAAATTCTTAACGTATGGAAAAGAACTATGCGTTAAGAGCTATGCGTTGACCAACTTACTGTATGCAGCATGGACGTCTTCAAGCTTGATGAGATTGCCTTCAGCATCGGTGGGAGCAGGAGCTATCTGCATTGATTCACTTACTGCTGTCAAATTCAGACGATCCGCATACCAAGGCGTTGGTGTTCCCTCAATAACTGGCGAGAAGAACGAGTCCATTTCTCCCATGTGTTCAGCAGAATCTCGTTTGGTAATAAATTCCTGCCATAAATACGCTGAATACGTATGTTTTGACCCCTGGCATACAAATGACCTTATCGTAGAGAAATAAGAAGTGCCTGGCAGAATAACTGAAAGATTATCAAAATCGTCTTTAGTAATTGCCCTATAAGCAGCGCTCAGCGGACAAACACAAGCCCTGTACCTGCCAAATCCTGTGTCTCTAATAGCTTGATGGGTACTCTCAGAAAATGCGTCAACATTTTCAAACAAACTTTGGATAATTTGAGCGCCTTTATCCAGACCATACTGGCCTAAAAAGAGCGATTCAAACTTCTTGCCCGTATACGTAAGTGCGGGGTCAGGAATAACATACCTTCCACGCAGGCCATCTGTAAGAAGATCGGTCCATTCGTGAGGACGCAAAATCTTTTTCTCATTAAGGCGTTCTTGATTTACCAGTAAAACCAATGGATCTGCAGCGTAGGCATACCAGTGTCCGTTGGCGTCAAAAAACTCAGGGCGCACATACTGGTCTGTTGAAGAAACTTCAAACGGTTGACAATATGCGGAAGTCTCAAAATTTTGCATGAGAGCTTCGCTTGCCAAGAAAATGACATCGGGTTTCTCAAAACCCCAATCAGTACCAGATTTGGTATCAGAAGTTTCAGACTCCGAACTCTTACCAGAAGTATATGTTTGCTGAATAAACTCCTGAATTTCTTCCTCTGTTGCCTCACCCACCGTAACAGGCATAGAAAACATTCTTGAATATGTTTCTACCAGGGACTTTACCGCTTCTTTTGAAGTACATAAAAGATTGAGGGAGCCCTCTCGTTGCGCAAGTTGAATAAGCGCTCGAGCGTAGCCTGGAACTTTTGAATTAAGCTGTGGAGGAAGAAGCTCCTGCTGAACATAAGAAATTCCTGGGCTCAAAACATTTGCTACCGTAGCTATTACAGGTGCAGCAACCGCCGAGACAGCCAGGATAATAAATGAGGTTCTTGTAACAGAAGTGGCAGTTGGTGGAGTAATCTTCTCATCAGGGTCTTTTGGTCCAAAAGTTTTATGCATCTTCTGGCGCAGACAATCTGGGATAAACTTCACACTACCTCCTTACCTGCTACATAATCCGTCTGGTCAAACAGATTTTATCCAAAAAAGGCTTTTAGTCCAATCAGGATAAGTACTATTCCGCCCACCATCTCGGCACGGTCGCCCAGAAGAGAACCAAGTTTTTTGCCAATGAACAGAGCAATGGTGCAGAGAATGGCAGTAATAATGCCAAAGAGTGCCGAGGCAACCAAAATGTCTACACTATGTGCCCTAAAACTTACACCAACAGCAAATGCGTCGATTGCTGTAGCAACAGCTTGAAAGAGCAGCTTTCCATAAGAGAGCGTCGTAGCACTTTGCTGGGCTTCTTCCTCATCTTCTTCAGAAGCATCTTCTTTGAGCGCCTTATAGCCGCTGTACAGCATGTTTGAACCAATGAAACCAAGAATAACCAACGAGACAATACCTGCGTACTTCTCAATCAACTCTGCTGTAATGCCACCAACAAAATAACCGGCAAGAGGCATACCAAACTGAAAGAGACCAAAGAAAAGAGGCATACGCATAAGACGAGAAAACCTATGGTCATCAAAGGCAAAGGTGTTAGAGATAGTGACAGAGAACGCATCTGTTGCAAGCGCCATACCCAGCATTAAAATTTCAAGTAGACCCATGTGTCAGTTCCCAAGTATCATTAAATCTTGTAACACGAAGGAGAAATTTTAACGCCTATAAGCTATTTTGGGCTACTCTTATATTGAAAAACTACAAGGAGTCCTATGCCTGCTTTAATAACCCACTATCTGTTTGGCGCAGAAGTGGTTCATGATTTACCGCAAGAACTTGTTGCAACTGATGCAGAGGTCAATGCATTCCTGCTTGGAAACCAGGGTCCTGATCCCTTCCTAGCACGTCATCTTGCCTGGCCAAACCACTCGCTTGCCTGCAATAGACTACATCGTCGTATGCATGCGGGTCATATTGTTGACGCGTTTCTTTCTATTCGCGATGGTGTTTCTCGCCTACCGCAGAGCGACATGCCCGCTGGTCGTGCGTTTGCGCTTGGCCTCTTAGCACACTACGCCCTGGATAGAATTGTCCATCCATTTGTGTATTCCCAGCAAGATGCATTGATTGAGGCGGAACCATCTCTCAAGAATGCCTACAGAGAACTCCATCCTATTATCGAGACAGATTTAGACTCATACCTTCTCTGGCACTTGCGCCATACTACCGTTGAAACGTTTCCCCCAGCTGAGGTGCTTGAAGCAATTGAATCAACCAAGCACGTTGGTGGCGCGCTCTTCTCGCAAGTAGCGCTTCAGGTATTTGACCTTAATGTTGGCGTTGGTGAGTACGAGAAGGCCCTTCAGGATTACGCTCGCATCTACCACACTGTAGAGCGTACTGATCCTAAGTACACCACCAAGCTTCCTGACGTTTTGTATAAGACCGAGAAGTTCATGCGTCCTTCAAACAATTCGTACGTTGCGGCAATGGCCCATCGTATTGTTAAAACCGAGGACTTCCCTACGGCAAACCTCAAGCGTCTACCTTGGAAAGAGCCTTACACAGGAGAGATCAAGACTGAAAGCATTCTTGATCTTATGGATGAAGCTCGTGAGTTCTACAAAGATCTTGTTCAGGCAACTATCTTAGGTCAAAGAATCACCCTGGAAGAGCTAGTTGATGGCATCAATTATATGGGCAAACCCGTTGTAGAAATGGTTGATGACGAGGACTAACTCGCAGCAAAATACAAATGCGTTGAGCATTCAAACACGTAAGAGAAAAGCGGCTACTTGAACTGCGTCCCAAAACTTGGACACGAGAAATAGGAGGCAGTTCAAAACACACCTAAGTCGGATAATCTGTTAAAAAGACGTATACATTACGCTGAAAATACCCCAATCATGCAGATTATCGTCATTAGGTGTGTAAAATGCCCGCAATTGAGCAGAATATCTGACTTAGGTGTGTTCCTTAGGTGCGGAATTTACCTATAGTTAAATCTTTTATATGACGCTATTCATTTTCTAGCATATTAGGTTAAGTTTATGCATAGAGATGCATATCAAGCAGTACGACCTCTAGCTGCCTGGCTATCTTGATTAAGAACATGTCGATTCTTCGGCAGAACCTACCAAAGCTGCGCTATTTTGTGCGCCAGGCCTAAAAGCCGACGCTAACACGCTGCAGAATCATAATTACCCGCATATGAACTGCCTCCCATTTCTTGGACATAAGAAATGGGAGGCAGTTCATGAATAGCCGCTTTTTTGCTAACGCTTATCTACAAACTGATGCATGCCGAAGAAGCCGGTTTTACAGAAGTGCTTCTTCCCACGCAGGCTCCTTGAATCCAAGCAAGATAGTATTACCTGCAACCACCAAGGGGCGCTTTACCAGCATGCCTGTAGTGGCAAGCAACTTATAGGCATCACTATCGCTCATACCTGCATCAAGCTGCTCCTTGATGTTATTATCGCGATACACCATGCCTGAAGTATTGAAGAATTTCCTGATGGAGAGACCGCTCAGCTTGTGCCACTCAGCAAGCTCTTCTGCAGTTGGATTCTCCTCTTTAATATCGCGCAGTGTATAAGAAACACCGTGTTCATCAAGCCATTTAAGAGCTCTCTTACAGGTAGTGCAGCGAGAATAGCAAAGAACCAAAATGTTTTTATCTGCCATGGCTGTGCCCTTTGGATCAATTATCGATTACATAAAGGCAATCTTTTTTGAGTTACAAGCAATCCTAAAATCAATATTCCTAGAGAAACGCCATAAATCATACCGATAAATAGGTCATTAACGTTTGATGCTGCGCCCAGGATGATTGCTAAAATCAAAAACATCATTCCAAGAGAAACATACTTACTTTTTAGTAGGTTCATTTGGTCGCCTCCTTTTTACTGACGGTAACGAAGCATTATAAATCAACACCTTGTTACTAACCATGCACATTTATGCAGGTGCCTGACCTGTTTCAAGAATTTGCTGGAGCGCAGCCTCATCAAGTACAGGAACACCCAAGCTCTCAGCCTTAGTAAGCTTAGATCCCGCGGCTTCTCCTGCTACTACGAAGCTAGTCTTTTTGGATACAGAGCCAGAAACCTTTGCTCCCATAGCTTTAAGCTGAGCACCAGCCTCATCACGTGTGAAGTGTTCAAGAGTTCCCGTTAAAACAAACGTAAGCCCAGCAAGTGTCTGAGGAAGCTCGTTTTCTGACTTCTCTTCCTCAAGCACTACACCTGCCTGACGAAGACGCTCAATAACGGCAACATTTTCTGGTATCGAGAAGAACTCGTGTACAGATTCTGCGATCTTGGGGCCAATACCTGGGATTTCAGCGATCTTCTCGACAGGAGCTGTAGCAAGCGCCTGAATGGAGCCAAATTCTTGGGCAAGCAGCTCTGCGACGTTAGCACCAACGTGCCTCATACCAATACCAAAGAGTACGCGTCCAAGGCCACGCGTCTTTGATTCCTCAACCTGTGCCATAACCTTCTTGGCAATAGTGTGACCCACGGGAATGCTATCGCCAGAAAGGTGATCTGCAGTATCGGTATCGTATACACGACCCGTAGGCATGCTAGCCAGCGTCTCTTCAGTGAGCTTATCGTAGAAATCAGCTACGTCAGAAAGAACGCCTTCTTCAACCATACGGTTAATAAGCTCGTCACCAAGGCCGTCGATGTCCATAGCCTTTCGACTTCCCCAGTGAATCAAGCGCTCAACTGCTTGAGCAGGACAATCAATAGAGACGCAGCGGAAGGCCACTTCTCCTTCTTCTTGAATAACTGGGCTACCACAGCTTGGACAGACACGAGGCATCTGGAACTCAACAGCATCTGCAGGTCGAAGACTCAAAACTGGTCCTACAACCTCTGGAATGACATCTCCTGCTTTGTGGACAATGATGGTATCGCCCTCGCGCACGTTTTTACGACGAATCTCGTCAAGGTTATGAAGAGTTGCGCGCGCAATGGTAGAACCCGCAACAGTAACAGGATCAAACTCAGCAACAGGTGTGAGTACACCTGTGCGACCAACCTGAATACGAATTTCTCGCAAAACGGTTTGCTTTTCCTCTGGTGGGAACTTGAATGCAATAGCCCATCGAGGAGCGCGAGAAGTAAATCCTAAAGCTTCCTGGCTCGCAAATGAGTCAACCTTTACTACCACGCCATCAATGTCGTAATTAAGATCTCCTCGCTGCTCAAGAGCCTGCGCACAGAAATCGTGAACCTCCTGAGCGCTCAGGCAACGACGGGCATGAGGATTAACATTAAAGCCGCAGCTACGAAGCCAGTTTAAAAACTCCCACTGACTGTGAACATCAAGAGGGCCTTCATCGGCTACCGCATAGATAAAGGTCTCAAGATCTCGATGAGCGGTAATCTTTGGGTCCTTTTGACGCAAAGATCCAGCGGCCGCATTTCTTGGGTTAGCAAAAGGCTGTTTACCTGCAGCATCCGCATCTTCATTCAAACGAATAAAGGAATGCTTTGGCATATAGACCTCACCACGCACCTCAATGCTCTGATTAAGGCCTCTATTCTCAACCTGCTCTAGACCAGCAAGTGCAAGCTCTCGTGGGACATCAGAGATAGTCAAAACGTTTGCCGTAACGTTTTCTCCCGTGCTTCCGTCACCTCGTGTAGCCGCGCGAACAAACTGACCGTCACGATACGTTAATGCAACACCTAAGCCGTCAATCTTAAGCTCACAGGTATATGCCACAGGGTTTGTGGATGACGCACCAAGAGCCTCATCAGTCCTGGAAAGCCATGCATCCAGCTCCTCTAAGTTCATGGCGTCGTCCATGGAATACATGCGCGCGGCATGCTGGACAGGCTCAAACTGTTCAGAGACATAGCCGCCGACGCGCTGCGTATAGCTATCCTCAGTAACAAGCTCTGGGTATGCTGCCTCAAGCTGCTGAAGCTCAATGAGCAGACGATCAAACTCAGCGTCGGTAAGCTCTGGATTATCAAGGGCATAGTAAGCATATGCCGCGTGATTCAAGATTCTATTGAGTTCTGCCGCACGAGCGACATCTTTTGGCGAAAGTGCTGCCATTACTACTCCAAACATAAAAACGTAGGTGCAAGAAATCTTGCACCTACCAGGTATTTATTTGCGTCCTCTTAAGGTTCTACCAAGGGCCTTAAGGGCTTCTCGCCTTGCGCTGCCATATGGTGCAATGGGGTCAATAATCTTGCGCAGAGGGCTTGCATCAGAAAGCGCACGCTCGTGGAACTCTGTGACGTCGGAGTCATTTCTAGCGCCTGGCACCATGTCCTGAATAATAACCTCGTAGAACGGAGTATTGCGCGCGTACTTCCAGAAATAGGAAGCCATGTCGCAGCTAGCGTTCTGCCAAGGCTTAATAGCACCAGCAAAGTGAACAATCTTTGGAGCACGACGTGCTGCCTGATAGTCATCAAAGACGCTATTTGGTGCCATTGGATAGAGTTTCTCGGCACGTCCAAAAATGTTGTGCGTCACGTTCCAGTCAGCAGGGAGATAAACAACGCGGCCCTGGCACTCGCTGTTCAGAATATCTTGATCGTTGTAGATAAAGATTGGATTGGACGCAATGCGCAACCATTCTGGAACAGTGTGATAGCGGCGCAGTTCAGCGGTATTAAAGACCATAACTCCCGCCTGGAAGTACGCATAAGGATTCTTGAGGTTAAGCACGTCAAGACTGTACTTCATGCGGTCTCCACCACGAACGTTAAGGTTTGCCAGATAATCAATATCAAGCGTTGCGGCAATAAGATTGTTGCCCATTCTTACATCAAAAAGTTCAGCAACATTACCGTTAACCACAAGGTCAGAGTCAAGATAGACAACCTTATCGTAACCAGAAAGAATGTCTTGAGCCAAGAAACGGAAATATGTCTCAACACTAATGTGAGCGTTATTAGTGTCTAGCTTGTAGTCTTTGACCATGCGCCAAACGTTATAGAACGTAATACGAGCATTCTTATAACGCGAGAAGTACTTCTTAACCATCTCCTGCTTTGAGCCGCCAATATTGGTGTTAAGGACAACCACGTCGTAGAAGCGGTTAGGGTCGGCGTTTTCAAGCATTGAACCCATAGCGCAGGTAAGAATTGGAACGTAGTTGTTATCTGCTGCAAAGACAACAGGAACAACGTTCTGGCTTGCAATCTCAGGCTTCTCTTCAAAGAGAGGAATGAACTTCTGACGAGGCTCTGGATTGGTAAAGTGAATGCACTGAAGCTCTTTTACCTTCCAGTTTTTGCCCTCTGTACGAAGCATATGCATACGCCAGATATTAAAGAGACGCTCAGTCAGATGACCTGGAGTTCTTAGGGCCTCCTTGCTGTACGTAGACATATCAGTACGGGCAGTCCACTCGTCAACAAGTGGGAACACCCATGCTGCATAGCGGTCAAAGAGCTCTTTGCGCATGATGTACATGTTGCAGAAGCACTGTTGATGACCGTTGAGAAAAGCGTTTACATCCTCTGTATACTCTGGGTGACGCTCAACAATAAGCGCAGCCATAGTATCCATATCTTTTGGATGAAGCAGTGGAGCAGCATGGTACTGCTCAAGAGGTGTGTTAGCGCTTCCCGGGAATTTGCGAATATCCTTTACCCCAGTGGTAATAAGGTCATAGCCTTCAATGCACTGAGCAATGGTCTGATCATCAAGACCATATTTCTTAATGGCGTCTTCATCAATGAAGTCATCCATAACCTCACCAAACGGATTTTCTGGATAAACCGTATCGGTAAAGTTGAAGTAGCGACGATAATGACCAAAGCCAACATAGCGAGCATTGGTGATGTTCTTCCATGCCCAATACTGTGTAGTCATCTCGCAGTACATTGGGTTTTTCTCGGTAATGGTATCGCCCTCATCGTCATGGAGCATATACGTAAAGCGATTACTCTTCTGACCTGGTCCTACCTGGATAGGCTGAAGATAGTTGCTTGCGGGAACATCAACATCTTTATGAGAAGTAATAAGAATGCGAATAGGCTGCTGCTCAAACATCTTTACCATGTGCTTTCTTTCTAGATATTCCATGTGCTCATCGGCAATCTGTTTCATGCGAACTGCCCTATCAAACGACAGTCCCTCATCCTGATGCATGAGAGCAGCATATTTCTTTGCATACGTCCTGTAGCGATATGCATCACTATCTTCTGGAAGCTCGGTTCCAGTAGCAATAGCCTCGTAAGCAATATCCCTTACAAAGCGATAGAGCTCTCGAGCTGCTACTGATGGTCCAAAGAGAATGGCAAACGGCTCAAGAGCAGCCTCTTGATCTTCAGGAGCAAGACGGAATCTCCACTCAGCACTCAAAAGCTCCAGCAATCTATGCTTCATACCCCTAAACGAATTAAGATGAGCAATAGTATCTGTCTTGCCAATATAAAGTTCTACTTGATCAATGTTGTCTAAGAACTGATAGCAGAACTCTCCGAACTTATCTAAAGAAATACGAGAAGCACCAGTTACTCCGATGCCATAGTGGTACAAAAAGCCTCTGCAAGACTCAAAACCATCGGCAGTCTGAGCCTTATCTGCCAGGATAAATACCTCATAGGCATCTTCTGCTCTTACCAGGCGCTCCGAAGTCATCTCTGCAAAGGCAGAGCGGAAAAGCTCTCCGCGATACAAGCGTTGCGTAGCGCGCCAATCAAGCTTCTGCCCATAGCCCTCATCATAAATAATGCGTAGGATATCATCGCCTTGAGTAAAGTCTGATTGCTGGTTAATGTAGCTTTCAAAAGACTTTGCATCAGCTGGGTCAACACCATTTTCTGGAATAACGGTAATACCAAGGTGGAGAATATCAACAGGGTTCTGATCAATACGAGCAACTACCTGCTCAAGAAAATCAGGAGTAACCTCATCATCACCGTCTAGACAAAAGACCCACTCGCCTTTTGTATGAGCTGCAGCAGTTTTACGTGCAAGATGAAGTCCCTGGTTAGTTGCATGAGTAACAACTTTGAACCTTTTGTCATCCCCTACTGCCGTAACGATTTTCTCTGGAGTGGAATCTGTTGAGGCGTCATCAACAATAATTGCTTCAAAATCACCAAACGTCTGATTCTTTACACTTTGAATACAACGCCCAATGTACGATTCGATGTTGTATGCAGGAATTACAAAAGAAACCTTAGGCATACCAACTCCTTATAAATAAGCAATCTCAACTATCTTCTATCTTATCTAAAATGTGCCTTCCTGGGGCGCGCAAAAGATGCCTACTCAACGCTCTTCAAGCTCTCCACCATATCAATATTTTTGAGCTTTGGCCGCATAGCAACATACACTAACAGCGAGAAAACAAGCGTGAGTCCAAAGGCAAACCAATAACTTGGTGCATGGATAGCACGACCAAACATAACAAGATCAATCTCAGCGGTTTGAACTACAAATCCCTCAAGATAGGTTCCTAGAACAAGTCCAAAGAGCGCTCCAAAGATGGCCAACAAAGCAATCTCTCTAAAAACGTAAGCATCAACCTCGTGTCGCGTAAATCCAAGTACTTTGAGGCTGGCAATCTCTCTAATGCGCTCTTCAATATTGATGTTCGTGAGGTTATACAAGACGATAAATGCCAACAGAGCTGCAGCCACAATAAGAATGGCTACCACGCGATTAACTACGGCAAGTGATTCTTTGTAGGTGTGAATAGCCTCATTGACGTCATCTACTGTTGCAACTCCTGCCTGGTTAATAAGCTTTTCTCCAAACGCATCTCTTGTTGTTTGATCCTCGGGAAGCGTTGCATACCAGCCATCCGTAGCGTCGTCTTGAATGCCCAGGGAATGCCATGCAGAAGGCCCTACATACAGATACGACCCAACGTAATTCTCGGCAACTCCTGTAATAGTAAGCGTGCTTGGCTCACCTGAAACGTTTCCAATTCTGTCTTGAGCATAGACCTGAATGGTATCTCCCACACCTACACCAAGCCGTTTTGCAAGCTTCTCTGTAATTACAACCGAGTCTTCTCCAAGCTCTATTGCCTGACCAGAAAGACGATTACGCAGAGTGGCTAAACCAGCCATATCTTGAAGAGAATTGCTGGTCATAATAGTTGTTCTTGTCAGTGAGCCTGCCTTTTGTGTAGAAGACTCAAGAAGAACGTTTTCTCTGGTTATGCGGTGGATATTTGTAGCACCCACCTGATTAAGCTCTGCATTAATCTGATCTGCTTCTTCCTCAGAAACATCAGAAGTCATTCCCACTATGTAGTCATAATGCGAGATAGCTGGCCATTGGTTATCAATGATGTCGCTAATGGAATCTCTAAGACCAAAAGCCACCAATAAAAGCGCAGTACATCCGGCAATTCCTACCAGCGTCATAATCAAGCGTCGCTTATAGCGGACAAGGTTTCTGATTGTAACTTTCCACGAGAAAGACAATCTGGACCATAGAGGCTCAACGCGCTCAAGAAAAATCTTTGAGCCCGCTTTTGGAGCTTTTGGAAGCATGAGGCTAGATGGCTCTTCTTTCAAGGAAGATAAAACGGCAGCCATGGTTGAAAGAAGCGTGATGCCTATACCGGAAAGTCCAGAGAGTAGCGCACTATCAAGCTGAATAGGATAAGGAGCTCCCCCATTTGGGATGGTATAAATTGACCCGTATGCAGAGATAATAACGCCTGGCAACACTTGACTTAAACATGCTATGCCAATAACGGCACCCAAAAGTGAGGCGAGCAAGGCATATAACAGGTACTTTGCCGCAATCTGAGTAGTTGAATAACCAAGCGCTTTATGAACACCAATAAGCGTACGCTCTTCAGAAACCATACGCGTCATACTGGTAAGTGAAACCAGAGCTGCAACCAAGAAGAACATCAGCGGGAATACATTAGCAATATCATTGATACGCTCAGAGTCTGCTTGATAAGCTGCAACACCAATCTCTTTTGTGCGATCAAGTACATACACATCAGGCTCTTTAAGCTCATCAATCTTCTTCTGAGCTTCATCAAGCTCTTTCTGACCGTCAGCAAGTTGTTTCTCGACCTCAGTGCGTTGCTCCTCAAGACTCTGTCTTCCCTCGTTAGTCTGAGCTTCTGCACTTTGGAGGGCTGTTTGTCCTGCGCTCAGGCGGCTAAGCGACGCAGCAAGTTTTTCTTGAGCCGCAGCTAACTGATCTTCAGTAGCACTTCTCGCCTCACTCAAATCCTGACGCGCCTGAGCCACTTGTGACTCTGCCTCATGTAGTTGAGCTGTGCGCTGATCAAGCTCTTCCCTCGCAGCCGCAAGAGTCTGCTGCTGGGTAGCTAATTCTGTCTCTGCAGCCGTAATCTGCGCTTGTGTGGCGAGAAGAGCGTCTACTTGCGTAGTTGCCAGACCTAAAGCGCTGAGCCGTTGCTGCGCTTCTTCAAGACTTGAAGCGGTGATGCCTTGCGCAGCAAGCCCCGCAAGATACGCATCTCTACCCGCTTCAAACGCACTCTTTTGCTGTGTAAACGTTGCTTGTCCTGCATTATAGGCAGCAAGACCAGCCTGATACTGGGCCTCTCCTGCACTGAGCTCAGCTGTACCCTGAGCTATCTGAGCCTCTGAGGCTGTAATCTGAGCTTCCGCTTGTGCAAATTGTCGCTCAGCACTGTAGCGAGAAGCTGTAAGCTGCTGACGTCCCGCATCATATTGACGCTGACCATCAGCCAGTTTTTGCTGTTGAGCGGAAATCTGCGCTTCCGCGTCATCAAGCTTCTTTTGAGCATCCCCTAGTTTATCTGCGGCTTCCTGCCTTGATTGCTCCAGCTTTTGACGAGCCTCATCAACTTGAGTCTGAGCGTCATCTTTGAGCTCTTGCAAACGAAGTGAAGCAAGTGACGGATTCATCTGCGAAATGCGTTCTGCAACGCTATCAACGGCACTCTGATAGTCTGATGAGCCGCTTTTATAGCTGGTAGCACCCTGAACCGTTAGATACGCTTCGGTATAGGGGTCATTATTTGCAAAAGCATCTTCCGTGACATACACAAATTGCTGGACAATGCCGTTACCTAACGATGTGGTACCAAAATTGCTTACATACGGATACGTTGGCGCATTTGCAAAACCAACAACCGTGTACGAACCACCCTTTAAATGAACGCCGTTTGAAGTATCTGGCAGCTCAATCTGTTGACCAAGGCTAATATCGGCACGTTTCTTGGGATCTGCGCTCATCACGCACTCGTAAGGACCTTGAGGAAGCCTTCCCTCCACAACTATTGGTTGATTAAGCTCACCAGGTCTAAAAGAACTCACACGAGCAGTAGATTGCGAAGATGTCAGTGTAGCCATAACGTCTACCGTGCGAGAAGGCATAACTGCCTCAACGCCTTCAATTGACGCAAGGGCATGAACGTCCTTCTCGCTTAACCCAAGCGTAGAGATTACACGCAGGTCGTAGAGATGTTGGTTTGCGTAAAACGTATGAGCCGCTTCTTGCATGTCAGGGCTGGCCATTTTGAGTCCTGCAAAGAAGCCGCAGCCCAAGGCAACAATTCCTGCAATTGCAAGAAATCTGGCGAGAGACCCTTTGATGGTCCGAGTAATCTCGGTAAAAAGAGCGTGTGGCATGACTACCACTCGACAGTAAGCGCGTCAGCTGGGTGCTGATTAATTTCTACCGATTGAGCCTGACCCTCTTTAACGTGGATAACCCTATGAGCAATTTGAGTAAACGCAAAGTTATGCGTGACAATAGCCACGGTCTTATGCTGTTCTTTGCACATATCCTGCAAAAGCTTAAGAATTTGCTTTCCTGTTTTATAATCCAGCGCGCCTGTTGGCTCATCGCAAAGTAAAAGACGCGGATTCTTTGCCAAAGCGCGTGCAATAGAAACGCGTTGCTGCTCTCCACCAGAAAGCTGAGCTGGGAAGTTATCCATACGATGCTCAAGACCAACAGCTCGAAGTGCATCTTCTGGCTGCATGGGGTCAAGACAAATCTGAGAAGCAAGCTCAACGTTTTCTTTTGCAGTGAGATTAGGAACAAGATTGTAAAACTGGAAAACAAAGCCAATATCATGACGGCGGTAAAGCGTTCTTTCTTTTTCTGAAAGCCCACCAATTTCTTTTCCGTCTAAATAAATAGACCCGGAGGTACAGGTATCCATACCTCCGATCATATTTAACACAGATGTTTTACCGGCACCTGATGGGCCTACAATTACGCAAAGCTCTCCCTCTTCTATGGAGAAGTTCATGTCATGGACAGCATGTACCTTGACGGAGCCCATGGTATACGTCTTTGTTACCTCTTTAAATTCAACAAAAGACATACGGTTCTCCTATAAGTAAGAATTCCTCCAAACAAGAAGAGAGTGGGTGAGCAACTACTCCTGTGGAGCCTCTGGTGCTGCAGGAGCCTCAGGTGCTGCTGGAGCTGCTGGTACCTCAGGTGCTGCTGCAGCCTCTGCAGTTACAGGAACTACAGGAGCAACCTCTGCGCCCTCGGTAGCAAGAGGCATTGGAGAAACAACAACCTCTTCCTCCTCAAGATCAGCCTGACTCTGGTCAAACTCTTTCTTAGCACGAACCCAAATGAGAAGTGCAAGAAGAGCCGTGAGGAACAAGAAGCCCACAATCATGATGTTAAGAATAAGGGTGGTGAAGTTTACCGCCTGGCTGATAGAAATCATCACAGAGAGCTCGGTAAGTGCGGAAGTTAAACCAACTACAGAGAGAATGGAGAGACCCCACCTAAGACGAGGACGGAAGCCCCTCAGAAGACCTGAAACCGCAGCAAATAGGTAACACAGGAAAACAATGTAGGTGACACGTGCAAGTATCAGGGAAATTGGGCTTGTCTGACGAGTTGCAAAGTTAAATACCGTGTGGAAATAGCTGAGATACTGAACTGGTGCAACAAAATCAATGACGATAAAAATGAGAGCCACAATTGCTGG
>CAUUEB010000007.1:0-55208 GCA_963544135.1 uncultured Atopobium sp.
TTTTTGATTGAGCATTTTGCAATAAAGCTCTCAAGAAAGGCTTTGGATTCATCTAAACTGCCGTCGGCATCTATCTTTGTCAACATAATCCGAGGAATCATCTGGGCGTTTGCTATTCTCGCGGTATTGCAGCCTGTTTTTGGCATTCAGCCAACGGCGTTTGTGACCGCTTTGGGAGTTACCTCCATCGCCTTGTCTTTTGGTCTCCAGGATACCATTTCTAACCTGGTAGGCGGCTTAGGCCTTATGTTGGTAGGTGTGGTTAAGCCGGGAGATCAGGTAAGCATTGGAAACATTTCTGGCGAGGTCATTGACATGAACTGGCGTTCCACCATTGTGCGTGACCGTGGCGGTAAAGTGGATATTATCCCTAACTCTGTTCTCAATAAAACCGCACTGGTACATCGTACAAGGTGGGACGTAACTGAGGTTCCCATCAATATAGTGCTTAAGCCAACCGTTGAATTAAATGCTGTAACACAAGAAATTACAGAAATTATTAAAGAGGTAGCTGCACCTCAGCTGGATAGAACACTTCCTATTGAAGTTGAAGCATCAAGCATTGCTGAGACAGGCATCAAGGTAGTTATTCATGTCCACATTAAAGATGATGCAAGCGAAATGAGTGTACGTGACAAGATTGTACGAGCCCTGGCTGGTTCCAGTTGGCTAGCAGGAGTAGGAGCCTAACATGAAAATTGGAATTATTGGAGCCATGGAGCCAGAGGTTGCGCTGCTAAAAGAGCAGATGACCATTGAGCGCACCTATGAGCAGGCTCGTATGCAATTTGTTGAAGGTCTTTTGGGAGAAGTCCCTGTAGTTGTTGTACAGTCGGGAATTGGCAAGGTCAATGCGGCGGCATGCGCGCAGATTCTGATTGATACGTTTGCAGTAACACACGTTATTAATACCGGTATTGCAGGGCTTTTAAACTCTGAGCTGCAGGTAGGGGATATTGTCATCTCTTCAGATTTAGTTCAACACGATATGAACGTTGGTCCTCTCAATTTTGCTGCTGGTCAAATTCCAGGCATTCCGGTCTTCTCGTTTACAGCAGATGAGGGTCTTGTTGAACATGCTCTTGCTTCGGCCAAAGAAGTAGCTCCTCAACTGCAGGTTATTTCTGGCCGCGTTGCTTCAGGAGATCAGTTTGTAAGTTCATCAGAGTTAGCAGACCATATCTACACAACGTTTGGTGCTGACTGTTGCGAGATGGAGGGCGCCTCAATTGCTCAGGTTGCTTGGCTTAATCACACGCCGTTTGTAGTAATTAGGCTCATGTCCGATAAGCCTGGCACTACTTTAAGCGTTGATTATTTGACGTTTGAGCGTGAGGCTTCTGAGCGCTCTGCAAGAATTACTGCAGCTATTATCAAAAAGCTTGCCTAGTAACCTGAGGTGTCCTTTTGAGGCAACTCTTTTGGGTTAACTCGATAGCTCTCCCGGGTCAGTTTGCATTTTTCATAAGAGGGAAGGCAGGGCGTAAGAAACAACTTGCGCTTATTTAGCTATTCGAATGTTTTTAAACATAATTGAACGATATTTCGATTATCATTGTCCCGTTATGAAAGTGGTTTGAAAGGTACCGAATGATAACCCTCGGACACTTTTTTGAGATGTTGGTTGCCAATCCGTTTTTGGCCCTCGTCATTGTCCTTGTTTTTGGATGCATCTTTGTAAATGGTGCAACCGATGCGGCTAATGCTATTGCAGAGGCTGTTGGAACTCGTTCAATTAAAGTTAACCATGCAATTATCATGAGTGTTGTATGCAACTTTGTTGGTTTGGTGGCTATGTGCCTCATTTCAACTGCAGTTGCAGACACAATTCTGGGTATGGTTGACTTTGGTAGCAATAACCATGAGGCTCTTGTTGCTCTTGCCGCAGGCTGTGTTGGTATTGTTACCTGGGCAGTAGGAGCTTGGGCTTTAGGTATTCCAACTTCTGAGTCACACGCCCTTATTGCAGGTCTTACTGGTGCAGCACTTGCTATTCATGGTGATTTTGGAGCTGTTAACTGGGGCGAGTGGAGCAAGGTTTTAATTGGTCTGCTCTTCTCAACCACATTAGGTTTTGCCGCTGGTTGGATCATTGTTAAAGCAATTAACAAGCTTTGCGTTAACGTTGATCGACAGCGCGCTGATGAGATGTTTGGCCATTTGCAGGTTGTTGGCTCAGCATTTGTTGCGGCTATGCATGGCGCACAGGACGGTCAGAAGTTCATGTCCATTGCTATGCTTGCAATTGCACTTTCCGCAGGTCATGGAGTTGCTGGTGCAGATGTGTTCCCGCTCTGGCTGCAGGTACTGTGCGCTGCTCTTATGTCTATCGGCACTGCAATTGGCGGAAGAAAGATTATTAAAAAAGTCGGAATGGAAATGGTAAAGCTTGAGCGTTATCAGGGCTTTGCCGCGTCCTTCTCGGCATCTGCATCTTTGCTGCTTTCCACACTGACTGGTCTTCCTGTTTCAACAACTCATACAAAAATGACCGCCATGATGGGCGCGGGTGCTGCAAAAAATATTCGTTCAGTTAACTGGGGCGTTGCAAAAGAAATGGTTGCAGCATGGGTGTTTACTTTCCCTGGTTGCGGACTTATTGGTTTTCTTTTTGCAAAACTGTTCCTGATGATTTTCTAAGTATGTATAACTGTCTTTTACGAGTTCTATTGAACCACTCAACTTTATTGGAGGATTCATGCTAGGTAAGCCAAAAGAGGACGTCTTCTACACCATGTTCCGCGAGTTTGGCGACAAAATTGTAGAAACCGCTGAAGAGTATGCGGTCATTATGGAAGGCTATCCTGAGACTGCCGCGCGTATTCCTCAAATGAAGGTTTACGAGCGTGAGTGTGACGAGAAGGTCCAGCACATTATGAAGGAGCTTTACGCTTCCTTTGTTACTCCCTTTGAGCGTGAGGACATCTCTGACTTGGCGCTTCGTCTTGATGACATTGTTGACGGAATGAATTCTGTTGCGGAGCGCCTTGATCTCTTTAACGTTGACGATACTCGTAAAGAGGCTATGCAGCTTGCTGAGCTTACCCTTCGCGCATGCAAGACAGTCCAGGAGATGCTGAGTGTTCTGAGTGACTACAAGAAAGATCCTACCGTTATGGAGAAGGCCATTGCAGTAGGACATGTTGAGGACGAGGGAGACCTTATTTACCACAACGCACTCTCTCGCTTGTTCCGTGATGAAATGCCTGGTCGTCACACCGTTGCTTGGCTTCGTATTTTTGACCGCATGGAGACTGTTCTGGATTCCTGTGATGATGCAGCAGGAGTTGTTCGCTCCGTTGTTATGAAGAACGCTTAAGTTCGTTTTCTGCTAACGGTATATACAGACTAAAAACTGCCTTCCGCCGGGAGGCAGTTTTTATATTCTCTTTTTGTCCGGTATTGGGGTTAAACTGTTTATATAAAAGAAAGTGGAGGTGCCATGAGCGGCTTCAAGCGTTTTTGCTACATACTCTATGTTCTTGCAAGTGCATTTGTATTTTTAGCCCTTGCTTTAACGTGGTTTGGTCCTTGGACACATCAGGCAACTAATCTCTTGTTTACCAAGCCCTACCTTATTGCTCTTAACGCTTGTGCGGCTATTAGCATCTTTGGTCTTGTTGTGGTGTTGTTCAGAGCTCTATTCATTAGAAAAACGGTAAAGCTCACGGTGGCCACTGTTGAAGGCGGAACAATCTCCGTCACTAAAGATGCCATTTCTTCTCAGGCAGCCCATATTATTGAAGAAGATGGAACTTGCCTTGCACACCGTGTTAACGTGCAGATTTCTAAGAACAATTCTGTAGCCGTACAGATTGATATTCTCCCCAAAGAGCCTGTTGATGTCACCGCAAAGGGCTCTGAGTTCTATAACGCTCTTCAGTCTGGTCTTGCCATTGTGTGCGGACCTTGCGTTTCTAGCATTAATCTTTCTTTTATCAAGCCAAGTTCCTTCTCGCTAAAAGATGAAGAAGGTGCGTCTTTGTCTCAGTCAAAAGAGGTTGTGCCAGAACCAGAGACTGTAGAAGAGCAATCCTACGAGCAACCTTCCACTCAAGCCGCTGCTCAGCAGACTGGTAAAGACATTCGATTGAGTATTTCAGAGCCAGATGCAAAGGAGGTCACAGACAATGGATAAAAGCTTCTTTCAGAAGATGCAGGAGAAGTGCAAAAAATACGTCGTTGACCATCCAGGTGCCATTATTGGCGGATTTTTGGGTCTTTTGTTTGCAATTTTTTTGTTTACGTTTGGCCTTTTTAAAATGCTAGTTGTTGCATTGTTTGTACTGGTAGGAGTTGCCATCGGTCAGATTTTTGACGGAAAGGCAACCATTTTGGCAAAGATTCGTTCCTTATTTACGGACAGAAACTAGATAGGAGAGAGCTGTGGCAGAAGAGCTTACTAATTCGCAAGAGACCACCTCTGAAGAAATTGTTCCTGCAGAAGAGACAACAGATGTTCTTTCCGATGCAGATCTTGAGGATACAGACTCTCTTACCTTCTCTGGTGGAGTTGTCGAGAAGATCGTCTCGTTGGCTTTACGTGACGTCCCCAACGTGGTGGGTGCTCGTGGAAACTGGCTTAACAGAGTTCAGGATGTACTTGGTGCATCTGATACGGCTAAAGGTGTCACTGTAGAGGTGCTGCCTGATAGCTCGCTAAATGTTACCGTTTCTGTACTTATTAAATATGGTTCTTATGCACCTCAGATTTTTGAAGACGTTAAACATACAGTTGTCGAGAAAATCACCGGTATGACAGGCCTTGAAGTTTCTGGTGTTAACCTGCGAATTGAAGATGTTTTGACCGAAGAAGAATACGATCGCCTAAAACATCGTCCAGAAGAGTCTGAACAGGTAGACAAAGAAGAGTAAAGTACGCTAAAGTTGTGCTGTTTTACGCTTTTATAGTAATTGTTTTATTGTTTTATCACTACAGGCTCCCTAAGCGCAAGGAGTTTTGCCATGAAAAGGCTTTCACGTTGGAGCATGGCGATTGTTGCTACGTTTGTGCTAGCACTCTCGCTCGTTGGAGGACTTGCAAAGCAAGCACTCGCAGACACCACCCCTGTTACCTCAGAGGCTGAGCTGCTGGCTGCTATTGCTGCTGCTCCAGCAGATGGTTCGCAGACTATCGTTCAGGTAAATGCGGACTTTACCATTACTGCTCCAGTCCAGGTTCCAGCTAATAAGAACATTAGGTTGATGGGTACTGGAACTATCACAAGTGCCATGACCGGCTCTAATCATTTCTATATGTTCAAGATTGCTTCTGGCGGCGCAGTTACTCTTGATGGTGCCACCATTGACGGTAACAACACTGCATTTGCTGTTGAGAACCGTGGTAGCTTTACTTTGCTTCGTGGCGTTATTAAAAACGGTAAGGCAAAACCTTATCCTGGAAATAACGGCGTAGTTCTTACTACTGGCGCTGGTGCAAAATTTGTTATGGCCGGCGGCACCATTCAGGACAGCACGGTTGATAACGCTCTTGGTGGTGCGGTTACTGTTGCAAATGGTGCAACAGGTGAGCTCCGTGACGGTACTATTCAGAACACCACTCTTACCAATCAGTACTCTGGTAGCGTTTTGGTAAAAAATGCTGATTTCACTATGACTGGCGGAACCATCACTGGTGGCAATGCTTCTACCATTAATTCCTCTGGTGGTCTGATGCTCTATGCTTTGGATCCTAATGGTGAGACAACAACAGCCACTATGGGTGGTGGATATATCACTAATAACAAGTCTGTTGACGGTGCGGGCGTCTATGTGTATGCAGGTAATGTTTACTATGGCGACTCTAAGTCAAAGGCAGACTTTACCTTCAACGGCGGCTCTATTACTAATAATGTTGCTTCTGAGTCTGGTGGCGGTATCTATGTAGCCTGGAACGGCAACGTTGTAATGAACAACGGCATCATCAAGAACAATACTGCTGGCATTGCTGGTGGCGGTGTAGCTACGTATGACCAGTTTGTAGGCGTTGCTGGTAATCGTAAGATGCCATATTCAAATGCTGCTGCACCATGGAATAACTGGCCAAATATCTACCGTGCTGGCTTCACCATGAACGGTGGTTCTATTGACGGAAACAAGGCCACCAGTAATGACACCAACCAGCTTGGTGATAAGGGTGTTGGTGCTGGTATTTATATTGCATCTGCTAATGCAACTCTTAATGCTGGCGAAATTATCAATAACACAGCAAATGATCAGGGTGGCGCAGTTTACGTTGCTTCTGTTCCTTATGTCCTTCATATCAATAACGCACTTATTAAGGACAACACTGCAACAGTTATTGGTGGCGGCGCATGGTTCTGTCCAACTGGTGATGCAGAGTTCCATTCTAAGAACGGTGTAGCTTTCTTCAATAACACCGCAAATGGTGCCGCCGATGAGATTGCTACTGTTCGCGGCGCAGGTTATAGCGGCGGTGCAACTATTTCTGATTACATGCTTGGTGGTGCTTCTGCTCACTGGACAAAGGACGGTGCTGTTACTATCAACCTTCCTTCCATCGTTGGTGATGCAGATCCAGCTGCTGCACGTCACACCACTGAAGAGGTAAGCAATATCGTCAACAATACCGATATGCTCGCACTTGAATCCAACCCACGCCACGAGTCAATTAATGCTGCACAGAATAAGGCTAAGTTGCTCATTTATGGCAACACTGCACAGCGTGGTGGCGGTATTGGTTCCAACGGTACCGTTATTACCGGTGAAGAGGGCACTCAGGATGTAACTGTTAAGAAGGTTTGGGATACTTCTGCAAATCCAGACGCAGTTATTCCAGAGAAGCTCACTGTTTACCTTGTTGCTGATGGTTATCGCGTTGACTCTGTTGAGCTTTCCGCAGCTAATAACTGGGAGCACACCTTTACTGGACTTCCAGATAACGTTACTCTGACCTTCCAGGAGTCCACACCAAATGGTTGGACTGCTCAGACTCCTGAGGTTAACGGCAATGTTACAACTCTTACTAACAAGGCTGACGCTCCAGTGACTCGCGATGTCCCAGTCACCAAGGTTTGGAACGGTACAAAGAAGGATTCTGTAACCGTTCACCTGCTTGCTGATGGTGTTGACACTGGTCAGACCCTTGTCCTTTCTGAGGCAAACAATTGGACCGGTTCATTTGTTGGTGTAAATCTTTACGCAGCAGATAATCACGTCATTGCTTACACCGTTTCTGAGGATGCTATTGAGGGTTACACTTCTGAGATAACTGGTGATATGGCCAATGGCTTTACTATTACAAACACCGAGACTCCAGTTACCCCAACCTCAACTCCAGAGAAGCCTGGTAAGAAGCGTAAGCACCGCACGCCTGATACTGGTGACGCAAGCGTAGTAGCTATGGTTGCGTTTGCAACGGTCGGCGCTGGCTTTGTTGGTGTTGGAGCATATGCTCGCACTCGTAAAGAGCAGTAAGCAACACACATATACTTAGTATGCAGATCCCCCGCTTTTATAAAAAGCGGGGGATCTTTGTCAGAAGGACGATTCCTTGTTTTAACTGGAGATGTTTACGTTCGCCGAATTTGCCAACCGTTTAACCAATAAGAGTGTTCTTCTCGCCAGGAGAAGTTAGAGAAGAACGACAATACTACTAGGTGGATAGTGAGTATCTGCATGAGTACCTTATTGGAGGTTATTATGGAGCTCAAAGCTGATAAAAAGGTAATTGTCGAGCGTAATAACAAGGTTGTGTACGACAACGGAGACACAGTCGTTAAGGTGTTCAGCGGAAGCAAACCTTCTGCTGATATTCTGAATGAGGCTTTAAACCTCACTCGTGCTGAACAGGCCGGTATTAATGTTCCAGCTCTTGCAGAGATCAGTAAGGTTGGTAATTGCTGGGCTGTTTCAACCAGAAAAGTTGAAGGCAAAACAATAAGACAGCTCATTGAAGAGCATCCAGAAAAAGAGGATGAATACCTCAATAAGTTTGTTGATATTGAGCTGGCCATCCACGCTCATAAGGCGCCACTTCTGACTCGCCAAAAAGATAAGTTCACCCGAATGATTAATAGTATTCCAGACATTCTTGATGAGGCTACAAGGTATGAGCTTCTGCTTAAGCTTGACGGTATGAAGCCTCACACTAAGGTCTGCCACGGTGACTTTGTTCCTTCCAACGTTATTCTCGCCGAGGATGGCGCTCCAGTAATTCTTGACTGGGCCCATGCAACACAGGGCAACGGTGCTGCAGACTGCGCTACAACTTATCTGCACCTGCTTCTCCACGGTGATGAGGAGCTTGCCGAGAAGTACATCAATCTTTATTGCACCAAGCAGGGTTGCACGCGTCAGTATGTAAACGAATGGCTTGGCATTATTGCTGCAGCAGAGCTTGCACGCGGTCGTGTGAAAGAAACAGAGTTCCTGCTTAAGTGGGTAAATGTTTTTGATGCAATGTAGTTGGTTACAAGAACTTTAAACTAGCTGAGAAGAGCCTCGTCAGGGGCTCTTCTTTTATTACACTTCTTGTTGTTACATAAAGAAGCACAAGGAGTTAGCTATGTACGATATTGATCCAAAGCAGACCACCGCAAATTCAGAAAATAAGAAATCAAAGCTTGAGCGTATGAGTGCAGGTGAGTGGTGCGGCGGTGAAGCTGATGCAGAACAAAGCGCAGCTTTTTGGCGTGCTAAGGATCTTGCCTGGGAGTTTAATCAGACTCGCCCAAGCGATAAAGAAAAGTGTCGTCAGATTTTGACCGAACTTCTCGGCGAATTGGGAGAGGGAAGTGCAGCAGTTTCTCCTTTTCATGTTGACTATGGCTTCAACATCAAGATTGGCCCACATAGCTTTATCAACCACGGTGCATACCTAATGGATTGTGCGCCTATTACTTTTGGTGCTCATAGTTTTGTGGGGCCTCAATTTAAGGCGTACACTGTTCAGCATCCTTTAGACGCTGAGGAGAGAAATGCTTGGTATGAGCGAGCTTTACCTATTACGGTAGGGGATAACTGCTGGTTTGGCGGAAACGTAACGGTGCTTCCCGGTGTAACTATTGGCAATAACTGCGTTATTGGTGCTAATAGCCTGGTCACTAAAGATATTCCTGATAATTCTCTTGCGGTTGGTTCTCCAGCAAAGGTTGTGCGAAAAATTACTGAGGCTGATAAGCTGGGACTTAAGGAGCTTTTGGGCTAGTCCTGTTAGGCTAGGAGCGCGTGGCTTCGGGGTATAGGACTTTAAAGTGCACTGTTTCGGGATTGTTTAACTATTTATTTGATGTTAGAGGCGTCCGCGCTATAATAATTAAAACGGGGAGCTGGGAAATGGCCCGGCTGAGAGGCAGCACTGTATGCTGCGACCCATTAACCTGATCTGGGTAATGCCAGCGTAGGGAGTCAATGCCGTCCTTACGCACTACAAGAAGGAGGGCATATGAAAAAGCTTTCTCAGTTTACACTGCAAGCCATATCCCTTACTTCTTTTCTTGTGCTTTGGCAGCTTGTGATTGTTGTGGGAATTATCCCAAATTACCTTGTTCCAACTCCTGTTCAGGTTGTATTTGCGCTGGTTAAAGACTTTCAGCTTCTTATGACGCATACAGGAATTACACTTCTAGAATCCCTTATTGGCCTGGCCATAGGAGTTCTTATTGGCTTTGCACTTGCGGTTCTTATGGACTTCTTCAAAACGCTGGACAAGCTGCTCTCTCCACTTGTAACTATTTCACAGACTATCCCTATTGTGACCATCGCGCCGCTTTTGGTGCTTTGGCTGGGGTATGGCCTCTTGCCAAAGATTGTTCTTGTGGCCATTTCAACGTTTTTCCCTATTACCGTGGCGTTGAACTCGGCATTTAAATCAATTGATCCCGATATGGTTGATCTAATGACCACTATGGGAGCTAGTCGTGTGCAGATTTTCTGGCACGTCAAGTTGGCTGCTGCTGCACCGCAGTTTTTCTCGGGACTCAAAATGAGTGTGACCTACGCCGTAATTGGTGCAGTAATTGCAGAGTGGCTGGGTGGCGACGCTGGACTGGGCGTGTATATGACGCGCGTCAGAAAAGCATTTGCGTACGACAGGATGTTTGCGGCAATCGTGGTGGTTTCTGCATTGTCACTGGTGTTGATGAAGCTCGTAGAACTTGTCCAAAAGCGTGCGCTGCCTTGGGACACCTCTCAGGATGCCAAAGAATCCGCGCGGTAACTTTGACGGAACTCAAAGAAAGAAGTGATTACACGCATGAACGTATCTGATTGCAAGGGTATAACAAGAAAAGGCTTTCTAGCTGCAATGGGTTTCTCGACAGCTGGACTTTGCGCAGGTTGCTCGCTTGAGCAGCCTTCCGCTCCGTCCAACAGTAACAAGGGTGGTGGGCAGAATTCCGGTGGAACTACGGAAATTACGTTTGCCCTGGACTACACCCCAAACACCAACCACACCGGCATTTATGTAGCTCAGGAGAAGGGCTACTTTGACCAAGCTGGTCTCAAGGTAACCATTCAGCAGCCGCCTGCTGACGGTGCTGACGCGCTGATTGGTGCGGGTGGCGCTCAGATGGGCGTTACCTACCAGGACTATATTGCTAACAGCCTCTCGTCATCTAATCCGCTGCCGTATACCGCGGTAGCCGCTATCATTCAGCACAATCTTTCGGGCATTATGAGCCGTGAAGAGGATCACATTGTTCGTCCGCGAGACCTGAATAACCGCACTTATGCAACATGGAATCTCCCTGTTGAGCAGGCTACTATCAGGTCTGTTATGGAGTCTGACGGTGGAGACCCCTCAACGCTTAAGATGGTACCTTACGAGGTAGACGACGAGGTATCTGGCTTAAAAGCAAAGATGTTTGATGCTGTTTGGGTATATGAGCAGTGGGCTGTTCAAAACGCTCGCGTTCAGAACTTTGCATACAACTATTTTGCGTTTGCAGCTATTGATCAAAACTTTGACTTTTACACACCAGTTATTGCGGTAAACGATGGTTTTGCAAAAGAGAATCCAGATGCTGTTAAGGCCTTCTTGAGCGCCGCAAGAAAGGGTTACGAGTTCTGCGTTTCTAACCCAGACGAGGCGGCAGAGATTCTGCTCAAAGCTGTTCCAGAACTTGACGCTGACCTGGTCAAAGCCTCTCAGAAATTCTTGGCTGCTAAGTATATTGACGACGCCGAGAAGTGGGGCGTTATTGACTCTGCTCGTTGGCAGCGTTTCTATACCTGGCTCAATAACCAGCAGCTGCTTGAGAATAAGATTGACCCATCCGCAGGATTTACTAGTGAGTACCTTGGATAAGAAACTTACTGACATAACAAATAGCGCAGCTGTAGAAGTTCCTGGCGAGAAGGACCTTACAGCTGCATCCGCATGTGAGATGCAACAGAACGCACCGGCGCTTGAGGCGCGTAACCTCACGCTGGTCTGGGGAAACGACCAGGTAGTTGCCAAGGACATCTCAATTGAGCTGCAACCTGGTACTATTACCTGTCTGGTTGGTCGCTCGGGCTGCGGCAAGACAACGTTGCTCCACGCGCTTGCAGGGCTTTTGCAGCCGCAAGAGGGCAAGGTGCTGCTGCATGGCTCCGACGTCACGGGACACCCGGGACACATCGGCTACATGCTCCAGAAAGATTTGCTCATCCCAAGCAAGCGCATCATCGACAACGTAGCGCTTCCGCTTGAGCTGAAGGGTGTCTCGCGCTCTGAGGCACGCGCACGGGCCCAGGAGATGCTGGAACGCGGTGGACTTGAGCGCGTGGCACAAAGTTGGCCTCACGAGCTCTCAGGCGGCATGAGACAGCGTGTTGCGTTCCTGCGCACGGCACTCATCGGCTCAGACATCATGCTATTGGACGAGCCCTTCTCGGCGCTTGACGCTCTCACACGGCGAGAAATGCGTGCGTGGCTGATGTCTTCTGTGAAGGAGTTTGGTCTCTCGGTGCTGGTGATCACGCACGACGTTGACGAGGCTGTTGCCATGGCCTCGCGCATTTACGTGATGTCGGGAAGTCCCGCGCAGGGTGTGGTAACCAAGATTGTGGGCGTTATTGAGCCACAGGGCTGCACGGATGCAGCGGCAGTGGACTCTAGCAAAGACGCTGGTCAAGGTAGTGAACTGGCTTCGTTTGACTTAAGCGAAGAGTTTTTGGCTGCCAAGCGAGAAGTGCTTTCGTTGCTGGGATAGTTGCCTGGATGCGTTGCTGCGGGTGCACGGGTTTCTCGACGTGCGGGTTTCTGGACGTGCAGGTTTCTCGCCCTAGATTTGATGCAGAAAAAGACGTGAGAGTTTGCCTCTCACGTCTTTCTTGTTAGCTCGATTTGCGCGCAGAATTTGTTTGCGCAGGTAATGCGTACAGCTAATTTGTGCAGGTAATTACGTAGCCTGCTTACTCGCTGAACTCCAGGAATGCACGGTAACCGCGATATGCCTCAAAGATGTCGGCCTTGTTTGCAACCTCCCAAGGTGCGTGCATGGAGAGAACAGGCACGCCGCAGTCGATGACGTGCATGCCGTATTTTGCCAGCATGTATGCGATAGTTCCGCCGCCACCAGCGTCGACGCGGCCAAGCTCAGCAGTCTGGAACTGAACGCCGGCGTTGTCCATAATGCGACGAATCAGAGCAACATATTCGGCATCAGCATCGTTGGAGCCAACCTTGCCGCCACTACCAGTGAACTTGTTGAATGCAAGACCGTGACCCATGATGGCGGAGTTCTTAATTTCAAAGCTGCCCGTAAAGCTAGGATCATAACCAGCAGAAACGTCGCTGGAGAGCATGTAGGAGTTAGCCATGCAGCGGCGCAGGGAAAGTGGAGACTCAAAACCAGCAAGTGCCAGGACCTCTGCCATGATGTTCTCAAAGAAAAGGGAATTCATGCCAGTAGCGCCAACGGAGCCAATCTCTTCCTTGTCGGTCAGGATGGTGACGGAGGTACGTGCAGGAGTGTCGAACTCAAGCTGTGCGATTAGGGAAGGATAGGAGCAGCTGCGGTCGTCGTGACCATAGCCCAAGATCATGGAGCGGTCAAAACCCATGTCGCGGGCAGGGCCTGCAGGAACAATCTCAAGCTCAGCGGAGAGAAGATCTGCTTCCTCAATGCCGTAGAGGTCCTTTAGGATGTTGATGACGTTAGCCTTAACGGCTTCCTTTGGCTCGTCGCCCTCTGCATCAGCGGGTTTCTCGCCGTTCTGGCCCCAAACAAGTGGACGATTGCCAACAATAAGATCCAGCATCTCGCCCTCAATGACCTTGGAAGCAGTCTTTCCAAGCTGCTCAGCGCTCAAGTGGATGAGAAGATCGGAGATGCAGAAAACAGGGTCCGTTGGATTCTCGCCAACGCATACGTTTACGACGCTACCGTCTTTAAGTGCAAGAACGCCGTGAATTGCCAGAGGAATAGTGACCCACTGGTATTTTTTGACGCCGCCGTAGTAGTGGGTGTCAAGGGTAGCAAGCTCATTGCGCTCCTCGAGAGGATTCTGCTTGACGTCCAGGCGAGGGGAGTCGATATGAGCGCCGAGGATGTTTAGGCCCTCTTCCAGGGACTTGGTACCAATCTGAACAAAGATGACGGACTTGCCGCGAATGTCTGCGTAGACTTTGTCGCCAGCCTTGAGGGTTTTACCTGCAGCGATGGCGTCAGAAAGCTTAACGTAACCTGCTGCTTCGGCAAGCTTGATAGCGCTTGCGGCGCACTCGCGCTCAGTCTTGTTCTCGGAGATAAACTTTCTGTAGCCCTCGGTAAATGACTGGAGTTTGTCCAGGTCCTCCGAGGTGTACTTTTTCCATGCGTTTGTGGTTTCCATACCTATCCTTTCTGAAGCAAGCCCAGTGTGAGCTGCTGCTTATTGTTGCTGTTAGGCGCACCGCGGAGGCTGCGCTGGCAAGTGTGCCGGTAGTTGCTGCGACGGCGGCTGCGACGGTAGTTGCTGCGACCGCGACTTAGTTGCCGCCGTTGGAGTTATTCGAGCCAGAACCACTGGATCCGCTGCTAGAACTATTGCCAGAGCCAGAGTTCTGATTGGAGCTAGAATTGCTGTTTGAGCTGCCCGTTCCGGAGTTGTTGCTAGAAGAATTACTCTCAGACGAGCTGCTTGAACTGCTAGAGTCGCTGGTCTTTTCCGAGTTGGACGAGCTGTCGGAGCTGGTGGTCTCTGATTTCGTGGAGTCAGTGCTCTCCGAAGAGGAATCCTTGGAATCAGTGGACTTGCTTGACTCGTCGGTCTTCTCGCTAGAAGAGCTGGAATCGTCCTTCTTGTCCGTCGAATTGCTGGTATCCGTAGTTTTTTCCGTCACAACTGGGGTTGTGCTGACCTTTGGTCCCAAGCCAGATCCGTCGGTGATATAGCTGAGGAACATTGCATAAAGAATGACGGCAGAAATGGTAAAGATAATTGAAATAATGGTCACGATAGTCAGCGCTCTTACGCGCTTGCGAGAAAGCTTTGGCGTGCGATTTACCTGCGAAGACTGTCCCGCGGTAGAAGCAGTGTTGGTGTAGTAATCGCGAGAAGGTGCGTATTGGGGTCGAGGCATGTACTGCGTGCCCTCGAGCGTACTCTGATTGCTGTCTGGATATGTCTGCTGGTTGTAGTCATCGTTGTCGCTGCTACGGAACTTGTGCGTGGAGCGCCTAATAACGTTCTGGTAAATCTGCGAAGCAAGCGCCGACGCAGCGGCACCAACAGCCACGCCGATGATTGATCCAGCAATACCAATCTGGTTTGACAACACAAATGCGGTTACCGCAGCAAGCGACGTTGCCAAAATTTGGGTAATCGAGACGTCCTTCAGAAGGCCGGGTTTCTCGTCCGCCGCTTCATCTGTAGGTTGAGCAGGCGAAGCAAGTCGAGTTTTGTCTGCATCAAAGTGTTTATAGCTCACAAGATGCTCCTTTCTTCGAACTGATAGCCTACCTCATTTTTGTGGAGATGTAATGTTTCGTCGCTAAATCGCAACATCAGTTGGCGAGAAACCCGTCGGGATACTTGTCCAAGCGCACGTCAAGTTGCTTGATCAAGTGCGCCGGGACGCTCAATCAAGTGCGTCGGTTTTCTCGCGGTGTTTTGTTAAAAACGACCCTATCAAAGGTGATGAAACAAGGTATCATTTATATGTATCAGTTTTCCGTCAAACGGAGGTTTAGCATGCTTGTAAGCGCAAAAGCCATGCTCCAGAGTGCCGAGAAGGGTCACTATGGCATCGGCGCATTCAACGAGAACAACCTTGAGTGGACCGCAGCAATCCTTGATGCAGCAGAAGAGCTCCAGTCTCCTGTCATCATTCAGTGCACCAGCGGCGCAGCAAAGTGGCAGGTAAGCTACCGCGTTGTTGCAGATATGGTTCGTCGTCTTGTTGAGGACAAGAACATCACTGTTCCAGTTGCTCTCCACCTTGACCACGGTTCATACGAGGATGCATTCAAGTGCATCGAGGCTGGATTTACTTCCATCATGTATGACGGTTCTCACGAGCCTGATTTTGAGACCAACCTTAAGCGTACCGAAGAGGTCGTAAAGGCAGCTCACGCAAAGGGTATTTCTGTTGAGGCTGAGGTCGGCGGCATCGGCGGCACCGAGGACGGCGTTACCGCTAAGGGTGAGCTTGCTGATCCTGAGCAGTGCGCAAAGATTGCTGACCTGGGCGTTGACTTCCTTGCATGCGGCATCGGCAACATTCACGGTATCTACCCAGCTAACTGGGAGGGCCTCTCCTTCGACCAGCTCAAGGCTATCAAGGAGCGCGTTGGTGATCTTCCACTTGTTCTTCACGGTGGCACCGGCATTCCTGTAGAGCAGGTTCAGAAGGCTATCTCTATGGGCATCTCCAAGATCAACGTTAACACCGACCTTCAGCTTGTCTTTGCTGAGGCAACCAAGAAGTACGTTGAGGCTGGCCTTGTTGACAACGGCAAGGGCTACGATCCTCGTAAGCTCCTGAAGCCTGGTCGTGAGGCAATCGTCGAGCGTACCAAGGAGCTCATCCGCGAGTTTGGTTCCGACGGTAAGGCTTGGAACTAACCTTCGACATGCGCTGAGCGCGGGCGTCGATGCGATGACGTGCGATGCGACAGCGCGTTCTTGCTGCTAGTTAAAGCGACGGACCTGGATTTTTTCCAGGTCCGTTTTTTGTTGGGTGCGGTATGTGCGAAAGACGTGCGCCTGGTATGTTCTTCTCGCGAGATACATTTGATGAGAGCCTGATTTTCTCGCCAAGTCTGAACGATTTGCCGGATTTGCTCACCATGTCTGAGTAATTTGCCTGTTTTTCTCGCCTTATCTGAGTGATTTTGTTCAGACTTGTTAAACAATTCAGGCTCGGTTTCATGAAAGAGAAGTGCGCAAGCTGCTTAATCCAGTTCGCATTTCAAACTAGTGTCAATTAACATGTAATGCTCATTTGCGTCATGCAGCATTGAGAAGAATACTCAGTTAAATTATGGAATTCTAATTTTGTCACTTATTTGTCATGAAATTGAGAAAGTACATTTATTTAAGTGGTCTAATCTTTGTAGCAGGACTTTTAAAAGATGATATTTGAAGGTGTTTTTAATCTATCTGCGGAAATAACGTATTAATCAAATATCAGTAGGTTTTTTGTTGTTTTGTTTATTTGACTTTTAGAAATACTATTTCCATATGGAATATTACCTTTCACATACATCTGCTCTACAAATTTATCGTGCTTTGCGAACACGGAGACACGAACTCTTAACTCATGGATTTAATGAGTATCTGAATAAGTTCAATTTAGATGCTAGACAATTATTGGCCAAAGATGATATTCCTTATCGCGATTTGGTTAGAGCAATTAATACCGAGTTGCTAGTAGATTATGCTATTGAACTTAAAAATCCAGTTGAAATTACTGTGAGCAATAAAAAGAATTCCTGTGCTTATGAAGGAATTCATTTTCATGTTGATACATGTGTTTCGTTTGACTCTGTAATAAAACTGAATATAAGCAGCTTTTCAGTTTTAATTTCATCTCCATTCGAATTGCTGTTTCAAATGGCTTCTAAATTGAGTCTGTTAGAACTAGTGCTCCTCATTTCAGAATTCCAAGGACGTTTTGTTATTGATGCGTCAACAGGAGAATTGCAGTCAAATTGGTATTCACCTCTTTTCAAAAAGTCAGAATTACTTGCATATCTCAGCAAAAAGAAAGGTGCTAGATCTTTTAGAAAAGTAAAGGCTGCGGCAGATTTGTCTGTTGAAAATGCAGCTTCCCCGATGGAGGTTAAACTTGCACTTCGAGCTTTAATGCCAGTGTATAAAGGTGGATATGCTATTCCATGTGTTGAGTTAAACAAAGAATTTGAGATACAAAATATGTCAGGTATCAAATCTCAAAAGAAAAATCGTGCAATCGATCTACTTCTGTCCAGCGGTGTATCAAATGCACGAGGTACTCAAAATGTAGCACTTGAATATAATGGATCTGTTCATGAATCGATTGAGATTGCAGGTAGAGACTACAAACGAAGTAATGAGCTTTTAGCTGCTGGCATAGAAGAGTTTGTAATTAGCAAAAATGAATATGACGACATTGTTTTTATGGACAATCTATTTACAGTCATTCGCTCAAGGTTAAATTTATCGAGAAGACATACATCTTTAAAACAAAGGCAAATTGAAAGAGAGAAAAGAATTAAATTGTGGAAGGAGCTGGAAAAGATTTAGTAAGTCGGGCTTAAATCTGCAATGAAATTCTTCAAGGAATAGGAAATCAGAGCCTGAAAGTCACATCAAGTCTGAGTGAATTTACTCAGACTTGATAAGAAAAACCGGCAAATCACTCAGACATGGTGAGAAAATCCGGCAAATTGTTCAGACTTGACGTACTTTTTAGGCACACTTCGCTACTAACTTTTCAGGCTCGCACTCGGCACACATCCAGCGCGCATTCAGCGCACATTCGACGCACGTCCAGCACGCTCTTCTCGCGAGAAACTCAGTGCGCTCCGGGGTCTTCTCGCTGTGCAAGCCTCACCGCACACGACAATAAAAGCGCAGCTTAAACGCTTACTCAGCAGTGGGATTGTCGGCGGGGGAGACGTGCATATTGCCTTCGTTGCGGGCAATGTCCGCGAGCGTCTTGCTGTCCAGGAAACTGGAGGTCATGCGGCCAAGGTCGCGCCAGATGTTGATGGTGGTGCAGGACTCCATCTGAGGGCAAAGCGTAGTGTTTGTGCAGTTCAGGCAGTTAGCGGGAGCAAGGTTGCCCTCGGCCGCGCGAAGAATCTCGCCCAGCGTGTATTCCTCGGGCTTGCGCGTGAGTCGATAGCCGCCGCCTTTTCCACGTAGGCTCTCGACGTATCCCGCCTTGTGCATCAGCGCAATGACCTGCTCAAGGTACTTGCGCGAGATATTCTGGCGCTCGGAAACGTCGCCCAGCGAGACCCAGCCGTCGTGAACGGCCAGGTCAGCCATTGCGCGAAGCGCGTACATTCCCTTTGTAGAGAACATTCCGGCCACGACTACTCGCCGTCCTTGGCGCTCGTGGCGCTGCCGTTGTCCGCGCCCTCACCATCCTCGGTAGTAGATGCGCCAGCTGCGGCGGAACCGCTGTTGTGAGCCTCGAGCATCTCCTCGAGCGTGTGCCATGCCAGCTCGGCACATTTAACGCGCGCAGGCATGTGAGCAATATCGTGCAGAATGTTTGCGTCTTCCAGCTGGTCAAGCACGGCCTCGTCGGTCTCTTCTCCGCGAATCATGCGTCCGAAGAGTTTGCAGAGCTCAATGGCCTCTTCTGGAGTGCGGTCAATCATCAGGTCGCTCATAATGTCGGCGGACGCCTGAGAAATTGCGCATCCGCTGCCCACAAAAGCGGCCTCGGCAATCTTTCCGTCCTCAATACGCACGGAAAACGTCAGCTCATCGCCACAAGAAGGGTTAACACCCTCGTGGGAGACGGTTGGGTTGTCCATCTGATATTTGTAATCGGGGTGAGAAACGTGGTCCATAAACTCAGCGTTATACAGGTCGTTTGCTGCCACTTATTTCAACTCCTTGTTTTATTTGTTGCTGACCGCGCTGCCAAAGATCTTCCATACCTGGTTAAGACCCTCGATGAGCTGGTCAATGTCGTGTTTATCGTTGTAGAACGCAACGGATGCGCGGCAGGTACTGGACTCGTGCAACTCAATCAAAAGCGGCTCGGCACAGTGATGACCAGCGCGAATGCAAACGTTGTTCATGTCTAGGATACTCGAGACGTCGTGTGGATGAACGCCGCGCACGTTAAACGCCACAGCGCCCACGTGGTTTTGTCCCAGCTTAGAGCCAACGATGTCAACAAAGTCCAGCGTGCACAGCTGCTGCACCAAGTACCTGGCGAGAAGTTCTTCTCGCTTCTCGATCTTTGCCATGTCCAAGCCGTTGAGGTATTCGACAGCGACGCCGGTAGCATAGATACCTGCGGCGTCCTGCGTGCCTGCCTCAAACTTCTCGGGTACAGGAGCCCAAACGGCGCTGGTCTCGGTGACGGAATCAATCATCTCGCCGCCGGTAAGGAATGGCGGCATGGCATCGAGCAGCTCGGCACGACCCCAGAGCACGCCAATGCCCATAGGTCCGCACATCTTGTGTGCCGAGAAAGCCAATAGGTCGCAGTCAAGATCGTGCACGTCAATAGGGATGTGAGGTGCAGACTGGGCAGCGTCGACAACCATGTAGGCACCCACAGTGTGAGCGCGCTTGGCAATGGCCTTGATGTCGTTGCGAGTGCCCAGCACGTTAGAGACGTGTGTGACAGAGACAATCTTTGCTCGCTCGGTAATCTTTGATGCAATCTCTTCAGGCGTAATCTGGTACTGCGAATTCATGCGCAGGTACACCAGGTTTGCGCCGGTAGCCTTGCAAATCTGCTGCCAAGGGATGATATTAGAGTGGTGCTCCATGATGGAAATGACCACGTCATCGCCTGGTTTAAGCGCATAGCGGCCAAGGCTTGAAGCAACTAGATTAAGCGCTTCAGAAGTGTTGCGTGTAAAGATAATCTGACGGTCTTCAGGCTTGCCGTTTTTATCGACAGCGCCAATGAACTTTGCAATCGAAGCGCGAGCACCCTCGATAGCTGCAGTTGCTTCCACGCTCCAGCGGTACAGTCCGCGTAGAGCGTTTGCGTTCATGGTCTCGTAGAAGCGAGACTGCGCCTCAATAACCTCACGTGGGCGCTGAGAAGTAGCAGCACTGTCCAAGTAAGCTACCTCGGGATTTGCTGCCAGAATCGGAAAATCTGCCTTGTAAGGGTTATCGGTAATCTGAGCAACTTCTGCGTCGGTCATTACGCGACACCACCTTTGCTGGAATCGACGTCGTCACTACCTGCAGCTTCGTCATAGTCGTGAGCAATTTCTGCGCCCAGCTCAGCCTCGCAACGCTCAACAGCTACGCGGTGAGAAATCTCCTCAGGCGCGTTGATGATGGCGTCTTCAAAGAGAGCGCGTACAAACAGCTGCTCAGCAGCCTGGCGAGAAAGTCCTCGAGCCGCAAGGTAATCAAGCTGCTCAGGGGAGACGGATCCAATGGTAGCTCCGTGGTTACCAGCAACGTCGTCTTCATCACAGAGAATAACAGGCATGGTCTTGTTGACAACGTCGTCACCAAGAATCATGACCGTTTCAATCTCGTTACCCTGGGCATCCTTTGCGCCACGGACAAGATCGATGGTTGCGCGAAGCGTCTTCTTAGCTGCCTCGTTAAGGACGCCGGACTCAGTGAGCTGCGCGCGTGTTGAGGTTCCACGCATGCGTACCAGGTGGTTGATATCAAGCGTCTCTTCGTGAGTCGCGTGATAGCGATTGTTGAGGTCAAGGCGAGCTCGAGCGCCAACTAAGTTAGCGGTGAGTCCAAGACCGATAGTTGAGCCACCCAGAGCGTACTGCTTAACATCAACAGCCGCATCCTGGTGAATCTCAAGACCAACACTCTCAAGGTGCTGCTGGCCCTCGTTGACGCCAAGCATTTCAATGAGGTGCAGCTTTGCGCCGGCCTCAACCACAATGCGGGTGAGCGCAGCGCTTGTTGGGAGCGCGTCGTCGGAAGCGTTCGCGTCGTTGCTTGTAGGTGCGTTGCCGCCTGCAATCGCAGCGATAACTACGGTAGCCTCGGCACCTTCGCGTACAATGATGCCGGTGTTAGCACACTGGTTTTGAGCTGCAGAAACGGCAACAACAATAGGTTTTTCTCGCTTGGTATGAGCGGGAACGTTGTAGAAATCGGACTTGAATGCCTGAGACTCTACGTAGTCTGTAACCTCCTGGCCCATTCCACATTCAATGCGCTCAAAAAGGCGAGGCAGAGGTAGGTACACTTTGCCTGCATCAGCGTGATTTGGGACAGAAACTGACAAAGAGTTAGCGCGTAGACGGTTCCATGTCTGAGCTGCAGGAACGTTGGCGCGATTAATCAAAACGTTATCCATTAGCCAATCGCTCCTTCCATCTCAAGTTTGATTAGATTATTCATCTCAACGGCGTACTCCATAGGGAGCTCCTTTGAGACAGGGTTTGCAAATCCGTTTACTACCATGGTGCGAGCCTCAGCCTCAGAGCAACCGCGGCTCATCAGGTACAAAACGGTGTCATCAGAAATGCGGCCAATAGTTGCCTCGTGGCCAATCTGTGCAGTTGCATTGCGGACATCCATCTCTGGGATAGTGTCGGAACGGCTGATGTTATCCAGCATCAGCGACTGGCATGAGAATGCTACGCGAGCGTTTTCTGCCTTGCGACCAACGGTAACTGCAGAGCGGAAGGTATTGACGCCGCCGTCCTTGGAGATGGACTTGGTGTCAACGTTTGCCGAGTTGTTGGAACCGTTGATAATAACCTTACAACCCGTATCCAGGTCCTGTGTGGCGCCTGCAAACGTAATACCGGTGAACTCGCAGTTAGAGGAATCGCCGTTCATGATGGTAGAAGGATAGAGGTAGGAAACGTGGCTACCAAAAGAGCCCGAGACCCACTCCATTTTTGCATTGCTGCCAATGATGGCGCGCTTGGTGTTGAGGTTGTACATGTTCTTGGACCAGTTTTCGATGGTCGAGTAACGCAGACGTGCACCATCCTTAACAAAGAGCTCAACAGCTCCTGCATGGAGGTTTGCGGCGTAGTACTTAGGTGCGGAGCAGCCCTCAATAAAGTGCAGGTCAGCGCCTTCCTCAACAATAATAAGTGTGTGCTCAAACTGGCCAGCACCCTGAGCATTTAGCCTAAAGTAGCTCTGAAGTGGGTAGTCCAGAGTGACATTCTTAGGAACATAGACAAAAGAACCACCAGACCACACGGCATAGTGCAGCGCCGCAAACTTGTGGTCTGAAGGAGGAATCAGCTTGCCAAAGTACTCTTTAACAACAGGTTCCCACTGAGGATCATGCAAAGCATCCTCAATGGTGGTGTAAATAACGCCCTGCTCAGCAACTTCCTCACGCATGTTGTGATAGACAATCTCAGAATCGTACTGAGCACCAACACCAGCCAGGCTCTCTGCCTCTGCCTGTGGAATGCCTAGACGATCAAAGGTATCCCTAATATCCTCAGGTACGTCGTCCCAGCTATTTGCCTGCTGTGTCTTTGGCGAGACATACGTGGAGATATGGTTCAAATCCAGACCTGCAATAGAAGGTCCCCAGTTGGTAGCCATCTGGCGCTGGTGATAGGTTTCCAGGGCCGACAACCTCATCTGGAGCATCCACTCGGGCTCTTCTTTTTTCTCGGAAATAGCACGCACAATTTCTGGCGTAAGGCCATCATCGTAGCGCTCGTAACCCTCTTCGGACTTGGTGAAGTCGTAGAGCGAGCGGTCTACGTCAGCGACCTCAGATCGCTTCTTCTCGCTCACTAGTTAGCACCACCCTCATCAGTCTGATTCTCAAAACGCTCAAAGCCCTCGTGGTCAATCTGATTGATGAGGTCAGCAGGACCGTCTGCTACCAGGTGACCCTTGACCATAACGTGAGTGCGGTCAATCTCAAGGCGCTCAAGAATACGGGTGTTGTGAGTAATGATGAGCAGCGAGCCGTCACAGGTCTCGCGATAAGCCTGAATACCCTTTGAAACAACGGAGAGTGCGTCAACGTCCAGGCCGGAATCGGTCTCGTCGAGAATAGCAAGTTTAGGCTGAAGCAGCAGAAGCTGGAGCATCTCAACCTTTTTCTTCTCGCCACCAGAGAAGCCAACGTTAAGCTCACGCATTAAGAAGCCCTGGTCAAGCTCAAGCTGATCAGAGATCTGACCAACACGCTGACGGAACTGACGAGCGGTCATCTTAAGCTCAGGGCGCATCTGTGTGATGGTGCGCAGGAATGAATAAAGAGGAACACCAGGAACCTCAACAGGTGCCTGATAGGAGAGGAAAATGCCTGCAAGTGAGCGCTTATCTGCAGCAAGCTCAGTTACATCCTCGCCGTTAAAGATAAGGGAACCATCGGTAATCTTATAGGTGGGGTCACCCATGATGACGCGGCCAAGTGTTGATTTACCTGCGCCGTTAGGTCCCATCAGGACGTGAGCCTGGCCATCACCAATGCTCAAATCAATTGAATGCAGGATGGATTTCTCCTCGGTACCTGCGGAAATTCCGTTTACACGGAGTAGCTCAGTTGCCATAAATCTCTCTCCAAATATCTCTACGTGCAAGCACGTGATACGTTTGTGACTAGCCAGTTCGGGCAGCTCTAGGGCGAGCAAAACCTTTGTGCTAGTGCGGTCTGGTGGTAAAGGCAAACGCCAATGCCACTGACGTTTTTGTCATACCCCAAAATCCGCTAATTCATACTAAATGGTAGGAATTAAAAAGCAACCCTTGCATGAGCACTTTTTCACGTTTTCTAGAAAATAATCGGATTTTTTCATAGGTTTCAAAAGTTATAAAAGCTTTTCTGTGCTAGAGCAGTCTCTCACGGGTAAACTAGAAACATCTAAGTTTGTAACAAGGAGGATTCATGGGTCAGAGAATTCAAGGTACCGAAGATCTTTACGGCGGCTATATGCGCTCTTGGGAGCATATGCAAGATGTTGCCCGCCATCTGTTTGGTACTTATGGCTTTGACCGCATTGAGACTCCAGCACTTGAGCAGGTAGATACCTTTGTTCACGGTATTGGTGAGTCCACCGACGTCGTACGCAAAGAGATGTTCCGCGTCTTTTCGGGCGCCCTGCTTGAGGACCTGCTAGCTGCCGGCAATGAGTCCGGTCTTAAGCCTCGTCAGCGCATGGCTATGCGTCCTGAGGGAACTGCTGGTGTGGTTCGTGCTGCTGTTGAGCACAACTTTGTGCCACAGGGAGGAACTCCTGCAAAGCTTTGGTACGCCGAGTCAATGTTCAGGGGAGAACGTCCTCAGAAGGGCCGTTTGCGTCAGTTCCACCAGGTAGGTGTTGAGTGGCTTGGAGCCTCTGATCCAGCTGCCGATGCAGAGTCTATCATCATGTTGATGAAGTTTTACGAGCAGATGGGTTTCTCGCCAGCTGATATGAAGCTCATGATTAACTCCATGGGTGACGCGGAGTGTCGCCCTGCATATCGCGAGAAGGTCAAGCAGTTCATTCTTGATCATAAGGATGAGATGTGTGAGGACTGTCTTGAGCGTGCAGAGATTAATCCACTTCGTGCGTTTGACTGCAAAAACGAGGGCTGCCACGCAGTTATGAAGGATGCCCCGCTGATTTCTGACAACCTGTGTGATGATTGTCATGCTCACTATGAGCAGGTCAAGGCATATTTGGATGCTGCGGGTATTTCATACGTTGAGGATCCAACGCTTGTTCGTGGCCTGGATTATTACACACGTACCGTTTTTGAGGTAGAGATTCCAAACGCTGGCGTTGGCGCCATTGGCGGCGGCGGTCGTTATGACGGTCTTGTTGAGCTTGAAGGCGGAAAGCCAACCCCAGGCGTTGGATTTGCTGTTGGCTTTGAGCGCATAATGCTTGCGCTGGAAGCCCTTGGTGTTGCAGCTGAGCCTGCGGCTCCAAGCTGCGTGTATGTTGCTTGTGCAGGCGCCGAGCAGGCTCCTGTTGTATTTGATACCGTGTTGGCATTGCGTGAAGCTGGTATTAGATGCGAAGCTGACCGTACTGGCCGTTCGCTGAAGGCTCAGTTTAAGCAGGCAGATAAGATGGGTGCAACGCTTTGCGTGGTCATTGGCCCAGATGAGGTTGAGGCTGGCACGGTAACTCTTCGTGACATGGAGTCTCACGAGCAGGTACAGGTACCTGCTGACCAGCTTGTTACTGAGGTTAAAGCCAGACTGTAACGGCTAACGGATTTTAATAGTTAAATGTAAACCCTCTCGTGTCAGTGACTCGGGAGGGTTTGTTTTGTTAAGCAACCTTTACGGCAGGAAGGTTTGCGGTAGAGCCTGTGGACTCATCATCCTGTACGTGAGGCCATGAGCAGCTGCGGACGTCGTCAGAGGTAAGGCCAAGCCAACGAGCACGATGACCGTCAATTTTTGTTGGGCGGCGATGGAGCCACAGAGAAATTCCCAGAGTCCAAAGAGGCAGCAAGTAGAGGAAACTTGCAGCTAGAAGGCTCATAGAAGGTGCACCAATTGCAGAGAGCACCGAGATGTTTGAAATGGACCACGGTACCAGTGGAGCAAGAATTACAGCGCTATTCTCGATATCCAAAGCAAGGGCGCTGGAAGAGTTTTCTGCATTCTCACATAGATCGTTTGTAAGCATAATAGCCAGCGTCTGGTTACAAGAAACCATTGAGGTAAACATGCTGGTAATCAGAACGCCAAAGAAAGGCGTGGAGTTATCGGAGAGGTCAGCTACCAGCTGGCACATACGGCGAAGCAGGCCAGTTGTCTGGAAAAGACCAGCGTAGCTTGAAGAGATGGTGACAATCGTCAAGACGTTCATCATGGAAAAAACGCCGCCACCATTAACCATGTTTGCAACGGAAGCACCTGGAGCACGAAGGCCAAAGAGCAGAATGACTGGCAGGTCGGCAAGAGGGACGCGCTGAATGGTAACGCAGAGAATGCAAGCAAGTACCAGGCTGGAAGCCATGGTAACAATGACATCAACCTTAAGAAGCGAGAAGACAATGACAAGAAGTGCTGGTGTGAGTGAAATTAAAGAGAGCCTAAAAGAGCGGCTGAGAAGACCAGTGACATCGGGGATAGTTCCCGTGTTTGCCATAAAGAAGTCCCACGCTACATAGATAGCGCATGCGGCAATAAAAGGCACTACGCTGGTTCGAAGCATACGGTTAATGTTTTTGGATAGATTAGTATCGGTAAGTTGTGAAACAAGAATTGCACTGGTTGACATAGGGGAGCAACGATCTCCAAAGTAGCTACCCGCAAGGACAGCGCCACCAATAAAGAACTCGCTTGCTCCAATTGCCTTACCAATAGACATGCAGATGATTCCCATGGTTGCAGCAGTACCAAATGCGGTACCCAGAAGCATAGACATCATGGTGCAGAGCAAGAATGTTGCCAGAATGAAGATAGACGGAGAAATAAGCGAAGCAGAAATGCTGACAATTTCTGGAATAGTTCCCGCTGCACGCCAGGCAGCACTCATAGCGCCAACCACAGCAAACAGCGCAATGATTGTTTTAACTTCCCAGACAGATTCAAAGGCTGCTAATAAAAGCTTTTTTGCGGAGATTTTACGAGAAAGTCCGTAACCAAAAAAGAGGAAGAAACCAATGTTCAAGATATATGTAAGGGGAAAAGATAGGGCTGTACCTACGATGAGCATCACCGCAAAGGCACTTAGTACTATTAGCTCTACCATGCATCCACTCCAAACGAATTTCTTATGTAAATAGAGTAGGCAACTAAGAAGTTGAAGTCCAACTGTTTTCAATGGTTATAATTACAAGTAATTTTTGTAATATAGTGGGAGCAAAAATGAACTTTCAGACCATGGATTATTTTGTTGCTGTTGCAGAAGAAAAGAGCTTCACTAAGGCAGCTGAGCGCCTGAGTGTAACGCAGCAAACGCTCTCGGCAAATATTGCTGCTGCAGAAAAAGAACTTGGCTCTAAGCTGCTAGAACGTACGGTTCCGCTATCTTTAACGTTTGCAGGAGAAGAGTTCTTGCGCTATGCACGTAGATTTCAAGCGCAGCGTCGTGCCATGGACCAAGAATTTCTTGATATTGCAGGTAATGAGCGAGGTCGCTTACGTGTTGGTGTCACCGCAACACGAGGCCACATCATCATGCCGCGCTCCATTGCCGCTTTCCAAAAACTGCACCCAAACATCTCCATTGAGCTTGACGAGGGCGAGAATGACGAGCTAGTTGAATGGCTGTCCGAAGGCCAACTTGACTTGATTGTTGCAACCGTCAATTCCACATCGTATGACCTTGTTGTTAAAAAGCTGTTTGACGAGAAGATCGTTCTGGTAGTCTCTCAAGCGCTTCTTGAGTCTTTGTATGCAGATAAGGTTGATTCGGTTGTCGCGCAAGTCAAAAAGACGGGAAAGCTCACGGCCTTGGAAGCTTGCCCTTTCTTAACGGTAGGTAAGCGAGACATTGCTGGTAGTTTTGCTCGCCATGCGTTTGCTGCATCGGGCATTTCTCCTACCATCAAGGTTATGTCCAGAAACTCCGAGACGCTTTTGGCCCTTGCCATGAGAGGAGTTGGCGCGTGTTTCTTACCATCGGAGTTGGTGGCATCTTCTTACTACGATTTTGAAACATCTGGCCTCCACATTATTGAGCTAGGAAAAGAGATGTCTTACTCGGTCAGTGTTGCTTGGCGACGCACCGATCATGTGTGGAGCACAATTGAGTCATTTGCTCAGGTGCTTTCTGAGCAGCGGTATGTGGTTAAGCGAGGTGAGTAGCATGGATGCGCCTCAGACTGACAGTAATCTTGAGATTCTGTACCAAGATGAGTATCTGCTTGCCGTAAATAAGCCAGCGGGAATTATTGTTCACGCAGACGGCACCAATGAACCCTCGTTAACTGAGGTAGTTCGCGAGAAACTCCGCGCACTTGAGAGCTCAAGCCAGATAGATCTTTCCCAGGTCCAAGCTCTGAATCGACTTGATAGAGAGACTACGGGCATTGTGCTCTTCTCACTCAAAAAAGAAACGCAGCCACAGTTTGATCAACTTATTGCCTCCAAGGAGCTTTCCAAAGAGTATCTTGCAGCTGTTAAGGGAGCATTTGAACCAAATAAACTGCTGATAGATAAGGCAATTGGAAAAGATCGTCATGACGCTCAGAAGATGAGAATCTCAGCCACAGGTAAGCCTTCTCAAACGGAGGTGCGCCTCATTAAGGTTGCATCGTCAGCACAAGGTCAAACTCAAAGCTTGCTACTGGTCAATTTGCTGACAGGAAGAAAGCATCAAATTAGAGTGCATCTCTCGTCACTTGGATTTCCTCTGGTAGGAGACGCGCTGTATGGAAGCGTATCATCTCTGCAGCGCACCTCAAAAAAGAAGCATAGGCCGCAGCCGTTAATGCTCCATGCATATCGCGTTGGATTTATTCATCCAGTGACGGGCGCAAAAATTGTGATTAAAACGGATATTCCAGAGCGATTTTCTTATTTTGGTGTTCTTGAGAAGGACTTATAGTTCATACTTTACGTCAGCAACATTCATTCATTTTGTGCAAATACGTTGCCCAGACGTGCATAAAGTGAACGAGGAGGGGGAGAAATGCCTGGCACAATGCGAGGTGTATATACCAACCTGACTGAAATTCGCAGGAAGGTATTTAAAGAGGTTTCGGCGCTTGCGTATGAAAAAGCAGATAAAAGCGTTGATGAAATTGCTCGCCAAATGGAAGAGCTGCCCTATAAGATTATTCCAGGTGATATTGCAACGTACCGCGAGAGCGTCTTTTTAGAGCGCGCTATTGTTGGTGAGCGCATTCGCATGACTATGGGCATGCCTATGCAGGATGTTGATCAACGTGAACATATTTCTGACGGTTTGGAAGAAGCTTCTAGACCAGAAGTTTATTATCAGCCACCTCTGATTAACATTGTTAAATTTGCCTGTAACGCATGCGAAGACAATGTGTATCGCGTTACCAATGCGTGCCAAGGCTGTCTTGCACATCCTTGTCGAGAGATTTGTCCTAAAGAGGCAATTAGCTTTGTAGATAAAAAGGCATACATTGACCAGGAGAAGTGCATTCAGTGTGGTATGTGCTTCAAGGTTTGCCCTTATCAGGCAATTCATCACCATGTACGTCCTTGTGCTGCTGCATGCGGCATGGACGCGATTGGCTCTGACGAGCATGGTCGCGCAGATATTGATTACGAGAAGTGCGTTTCTTGCGGTCAGTGCCTGGTTAACTGCCCCTTTGGTGCTATTGCCGATAAGAGCCAGATTTTCCAGGTAATTCAGGCAATTAATGAGGGTTATACCGTTGTTCCAATTGTGGCCCCTTCGTTTGTTGGTCAGTTTGGTAAGGGCAGCGTCGGTCGTCTTCGTGAAGCCTTCAAGGAGATGGGATTTGCTGAGGTAGAAGAGGTAGCAACCGGCGCTGACCTCTGCACGGTTCAGGAAGCAGAAGACTTTATTAAAGAAGTCCCAGAGAAGTTGCCATTTATGGGAACAAGTTGCTGTCCTTCCTGGTCTGCAATGGCTAAAAAAGAGTACCCAGAGCACGCTGACGCAATCTCCATGGCACTAACCCCCATGGTTTTGACTGCTCGTCTGGTAAGAAAGCAAAACCCAGAGTCTAAAATTGTCTTTATTGGACCATGCACTGCTAAGAAGCTTGAGGCACTGCGTCGTTCCGTTAAGTCCGAGGTCGATTTTGTTTTGACCTTTGAGGAGCTTGCGGGAATGATGGAGTCTAAGGGTATTGATTTCACCAAGCTTGATGACGATAACTCCGACTTTGAAAATGCATCTCATGATGGTCGCGCCTTTGCCGTTGCTGGTGGCGTCGCTGGTGCCGTAGTAAACGTCATTCACCAGAAGTACCCTGATAAAGAAGTACCTATCATGGCTGTTGACGGCCTTGCTGAGTGCCGAGCTATGCTCAAGGATGCCGTTAAGGGTAAATATCCAGGTTATCTTCTTGAGGGCATGGCTTGTCCAGGAGGATGCGTTGGTGGTGCTGGTACGCTGAGCGCAGTCAACCGTGCTGCAGCAGCAGTTAAGCGTTACGCAAAGACTGCTTCTTCGGAGCTTGCCTCTGCTAATAAGTACAACGATCTTATTCCAGAGCTTGCTGGAACGGTCTCTGCTGAGGTTGAGATTGCTGAGGTTCTTGAGGTTCAGAAGCCTGTTGAGTAGACAGGTTCTCTCAATCAAACGTAAAAACGCCGGTGCGCTGCATCGGCGTTTTTTATGAGAAATGCAGCTTAATAAGGCAATCTACCAGGTAATAAAAAAGGATCTGCGATTAACAGATCCTTTAAGTTTTAGCTGAGAGATAGTCAACAAAATGCTGATTATTTTGAATTACTCAGATTTTTCGTTCTTCATGGACGCATAGAATGTTGCATGTGAAAAAACGTCTTTAATGGTTTTTCCATTGATAAAAGGAAGAGCGAGAAATTCGTCTACCGTAGGAACTAGTTCAGAACAATCTACAAAGTGGTTTTTTGAGTTTCTGATGCTGGTGTCTTGAGCTCTCCATGCCTCAAAATTGACATCAGTGAGGTAATAAACCTGGTGTCCGACTTGCATGTACACAGAGTGATTACTGTGCAGGTACTCTACCAGGTCTTCGTAAGAAATCTGGAGAACCTCAGAACTTTTCTTGCCCATGATGCAATCCTTTCCACGTCGCTTGCGCGCAAATTATGGACGCACTTTTATAGACTATACCGCCCTCAGAATACGCTTATTCAGATGAATTGAAAGGCATAGGCAAGCGGACGTTTTTTCTCGCTCAACGGCAATGAACGGATGGTTGCATTTTTAGTGCTACTATTTGAGAATTTCTTGCACCATTTCTTCTGCAGTATCGCAAAGCGTGGTAGCGCCTGCAGCTAGAAGCGTTTCTTTGTCTCTAAATCCCCAGGTAACGCTAATGCAAGGCAGGCCACTGTTGTGTGCTGTTGCAACATCAACCTCGGAGTCTCCAATATAGACAGCGTCTTGAGGATCAACGCCAATTTGAGCAAGGGCGTAATGGACAGGCTCGGCATCAGGCTTTCTTTTAAGGTCATCTCGCTGACCCAGTGCAAAGTCAAATCTACCTGGGAAGAAATTGCTCATTAAATCTGCAATAGCAAAGTCTGGCTTGTTGGAAACAACAGCGCATTTAACACCCGCTGCTCTAAGCGTATCAATCGCATCAAGTATGCCAGGGTAGGGTGCCGTGTTGTCCAAACTGTGATCAGCGTAGTGCTCCTTAAAGCATGCGAGCACGCGCTGGTATGTTGCATCATCGGTACCCTCTGGCACGGCGTCACGGATAAGCTTTGCAACGCCATTTCCAACCATCTGACGTACTTCATCAACGGTATAGGTGGGCATGCTGAACTGCTCAAGGGCGTAATTTGTTGCCCAAGCAAGATCAACAATAGTGTTCAAAAGTGTTCCGTCTAGATCAAAAACAGCGGCTTTATAACTCATTTGTACTCCTTTTGTTATAGATAAAATTATACTGAGCTTACATTCAGTTTAAAAAATAATTGATTGTAAAGCATTATTTAGTATGACTGTAAGATTATTTGTGTAAAGTTTATGTATCTCTTAAACATTGTTTCAAAAACAACAAAATTATTTACAATTCAGCAAAGGGGTTCATAAGATTTGTGCTTCGAGAATGGAGAAACAAATGAGTGATGATTTTCGTAAATTGGTAACTGCCCTACAATCTGATTATTCTTTAGCGATTGATTTTCTCGATGATCCTTCATGTTTTTTGAAGAATTATCAGCTTAATGAAAATGAATACAAAGCTTTAAGTACATCAGATTTTTCTTTGTTAGCAGAATTATGCGGAAGTGAGCAGGTTGCTGCCGGAGCGTTATCAGGTGCGCATTCAAGTCTTTGCTCAAAGACTACTCCAAAAATTAAATGAGCGTTATAGAACAGTATAATTTTTATTATCTCAGGACTTGTAAATATTGCATATTTTCAAGTCCTGAAGATATATTAATCAAAGAGATATTGTTTTTTTCTGTTTCAGATAAGAAAGACTCTTATTGTGTTGTGACTGAAATGGAAGGCTGTCGTTTTAATTTAATAGTTTACTTAAAGACATTTGGTTATATTAGTTGGAGTTTTTCTTTTCAGGTTTTGGATGTTTTTTGGGTCGGTTCACGTATTTGTTTAATGCTTGAGAATTGCTTTATTATTTTTGATCCAATTTTAAAGAAACAAATGGTACTTACATTGCCATCATATAGGATTCATAAGATTATATCTTTGGATTCATCGGAATATGTTTATTCAACTTTTTCAAAAAATATCAATTATTGCTCTATTGTGAAACATGATATTATTACAAATAAAGATACAGTTATAAAAGAGATATCATCCTATGAAAAAGAAGTAAAAGAGAATATTGGCAATTTGAATCAAGATCAGCAAAATGCTATTGATAATTTTATTTCAACCCTTTCAACATATGGTCAAGCAAGCTTTGTAGGAAAAATAAATAATGCGATAATTCAGTTTAAATATAATAGATTAAATACTGAAGTTGTTGTTGAAGAAAAGGTTCGGTGGACAATTCCTGGATTTATACAATCTGGGGGAATATTTAAATCCAAGTTAATTATACTTTGGTCAAACTTTTTGAATGAGCCTCAATTGGTTTGTCTAGATGAAAAGCAGTATGATAAATTTCATTTTACAAACACATCGTCAATTTCTTATTGTATTGATTCAAGCACATTACAGCCATATTATTTTGTCAGCGATAAGAAATCAAAAGACTATGTTCTTTTTTTGCATGGGGGTCCGACTGGTCAATTTGTAAATCGTTATGATTTTCTTTATAAATGTCTTTTAGAGACAAATTGTAATCTACTGTTTTTGAATTATATTGGAAGTAGCGGATATACAAGTGAATATCAGAGTTCATTAGTTAATAGGGGAGGAAAGTTAGACGTAAAGTTGATCAAAGAGTTTATTGAAAATTTTATTAAAGATTACGAAATTGAAAGGTTAGTAGTAGTTGGAATGAGCTATGGAGGCTACCTGTCTATACTCCTTTCAAAGAGATTTAGTACAAGAGGATTTATCAAGTTCGTCTCTATTTCTGGATTTTGTAACGTTATGTTTCAATATTTATTTTCGTCTGCTCGGAATGTCATTCTTTTATATTTATTAAATAATTATGAAAAAAATAAATATAGTATTGACCCAGTATATATAAACTTTTTAGATGTAAAAAATTTATCTTTTATTCATGGTTTGAATGATACTTATTGCCCTCTTGAACAGATAGAACAATTTTGTATTAAAAATAACTTCAAACTATCCGTTCTAAAAAATTTGAACCATATATCAATGTCATTATTGGAAAAATTGGATGTAGCTCGCATCTTGATGAAAGAGATGGAAAATGATTAGAAAAGTTAAAACACCGTTGGTCGACTCGTTAGATTTGTTCATTGAATCTTCGCGTGAGATAACAGATTACAAACTATATTATGATTTTATTGTTAAGTCTTTTTATGTAAATAGGCAAGAACGGTTTAGTTTATCTGATTTACATAGGTATTTATCAGCAAAAAATGTTAAAGATAAAAAGGAGTTACTTTTAATATATATGCATAGTCTATACGTATTGGCAATAGATAAAGACTTATCGATTTATGGGAATGGTTTTAATGTTTAGGGCAGAGGATTACTTAAAAAATATCGAAAAAGATCAACTTGGAATTTGGGCTTATCCAAGTGATAATATTTATGATAATTTACCAACTTCTGGAATAAAAGTCCATATTTCTGCAATTCCACAAAATTCTGAGTATATTTTTAAAGCAGTGTATCCTTTTTTACGAGAAAAAAATTTATTATTTAAGGTTCTTGTATCTGATCAAATTTTGATGCGTGAAAATAGTGGTGAGTTTGGTTATTCTCAATTGGGTAAATTTATAACAATTTATCCAAAATCGGAAAATGAGCTTGTTAGTATTGTTCCTGCTCTTCATATTTTAACAATTGGATTTTCTTCAATTAGAATTCCCTCAGATTGTAGATATACGAATGATTCAATTATATATTATCGGTATGGAGAGTTTAAGTCAGATGAAAATTTTATTGATAATCGATTAAGTACTTCAACTACAAAAACTTTAATCCCAGATGACTTGAAATATGTTCAGAAAGAACTTTCTATTATAAAAGAGTTCACCCCAATTAAATGTATCCGAGCGAGAGGAAAGTCATGTGTTTATCTCGGAATAATGAACTGTAATCGCAAAATCGTAATAATAAAAATGTGGAATCATATTGGTGAAGGATTAGATTATTCAGGTTTTGAATTATTTAAGCATGAATATAAGTTGTTGAAGTCATGTGAAAAACTAGATTCTATTCCAAATATGATAGATTCATTTTATTACAGGGACTGTTATGTAATTGTCGAAGAGAATATGACTGGACATTTGCTTCAAGATTATTTATTAAAAGGAGTTTCTAGAAATAAAAGAAAACTTATAATGTGTGGAATAATTACAGAGTTAGAAAAGATTGTGTGTAATGGGTTTATTCCTTTTGATATTGCGCCATCAAATTTGCTATTGAAGGGGAATAAGATAAAACTAATCGATTTCGAGTTTTTTCGTTCAATTGATGAAGACTCACCAACTTACAATTTCGGAACACCTGGATTTATGCACGACAACGTACAGCCAAGTAGGCAGTTTATTTTTTCATTAGCAATGATAGATTATTATTTGCAAGATAGTGTTCAATATAAAACGTTGTTAGAAAATAATGAAGTTAATAAGGATACTGAAGACTATGTCTATAATAAGTTTAGTTTTATTTTGTCTAAAGAAAATGCTGTTTCGCTAGAAGACTGTTTAAGAATGCTCAAAGAGTATATAGAGGAGGAAAGATAGAATGAAATCCATTAAATTTGATGATGTATCATATCATTATCATAATTCCGATAAAGGAATTCAGAACTTCTCTTTAGAAATCTCTAAAGGTGAATTTATAGCAGTAATTGGTAAGAATGGTGCAGGTAAATCAACTTTTTTGAATTTGGTTGCTGGACTATTAAAGAAGTATGACGGAAAAATTATTGTTGAAGAAGAGATACCCTTTAGAGATGTTGGAGTTTGTCTACAGAAACAATCAATCGATTGGTATTTAAATGTCTTTGACAATGTGTACCTTGGTGCAAGATTAAGTGGGCAAACATCTAGCGATGCTAAGGAAAGTACTCATAAGATCATAAATTTTCTTGGATTGTCTGAGTTTGAAAAATCTTTACCCGATGGCTTGTCTGGAGGACAACAGCAGCTCCTGCAGGTTGCAAGAGCGTTGGTTCATAAACCAAATTTTCTTATTCTTGATGAGCCAACCTCCGGGCTGGATGTAATCAAAGGGGATAATTTATTTAAATATTTAAGAAAAGAATGTGATAACAGAAACTGTACGGTACTTGTTTCCTCACATGATCTTGGTTTGTTGGAGGAGTATTGTGATCAGGTTTTATTAATAGAAGATGGTAAATTAAAATTTTTCGGTAAAATTTCCGACTTCTTTTTACAGTACTCTTATGAAAAATTAGCGCGAATTACTTTTGATGGATTGTTATCGCTTAACAATCAAAGTGATTTAATGTCTTGTTGCCCTTGTTCGATTGAAGAAAATGAAATAACAATACGTGAAGATTATTTTCTTAAGCTGCCTGTTCTTATCGGTAAGTTACAGGAACTTGTTTCAATAAAAAATATTACTTTTAATAATTTGACACTGAGACAAATAATTTTGGAAGGATCTGATAATGAATTTTAAAAAAGAAAGTTTTGGTCTTTCATCATTTGTCATCGTTGTAGAAACAGAGCTTAATGCACTTAAGTCAAATAAACACATAATATATAGCAGCTTATTGACTCCAATTTTGTATTATGTTTTTTATGCAATAGGAATTCAGTCAACATTTGGAGATATATATTTTCATGGACAGTATATGTCCTTTTTGTCATTTGCATTTGCTGGCATTTTGATTATGTGCTTATTTCAACAAATGGATCAAAGTGTCTATAGGTTGGTTATAGATAAGCGATGGAATATTTTGCCAATTAAACTTGAAAGTGGTATTAATCCTGAGTGTTATGTGTTGGGCATTTCAACACTTCCTTTTGTAGTAACACTACTTCAATTAATAATTCTTTTAGCTATTTCAATGATTACTGGTATGCAGATAAGTCTTTGGCAAGTTATTGGTATGTTTTTGTTGCTGTGTATTTTCATTGTATTCTGGACATCAATTTTTTCTTGTATTGCATTGCTAATTAATGATTATAAACAGCGAGATTTTATTTTGGGTGTAGTAATGACGCCTTTGATTTTTGCCGCACCACTATTTTATTCTCTTGATAATGCTCCTATGATTCTTCAAGTTATATCAAGATGTAATCCACTGACATATCAACTGGAATTAATAAGAAATGTAATGATTGGATATTTTGACTGGGGATTACTGGTCTTTTTCTTAATAATCAGCATAATTGCATTGCTTTTTTCAGGAAGTGCACTAAAGAGAGTGGATTATACAAATGAAGAACATTAAGTCTCTTTTGCTTTATAGGCTCAGAGCGAAGAGATAATTAATTCAAATGATTAAAGTGCTCTAATTGAATAGGAGTACAATGGTTTATCTATGAGCAAGAACGCGCCGTCTACGCGTTTTTGCCGTCTTGAAGGCGCTTTCCGATTTGGCACAGGGAAGCAAAGACGAAAGGATAAAAATGGATTGTTCCTCAGAAACCTCCCAGAATTATTCCGCTCACGCAGCTGTTGATTTGCACAGTATGCATACGCATACCTGCGGAGAGCTTCGTGCAGAGCATATCGGTCAGACCGTTACGCTCACTGGTTGGGTTTGGCGTCGACGTGACTTTGGTGGTCTGATTTTTGTTGACCTTCGTGACCGCGAGGGTTTGACCCAGATTCTGTTTGACCCAGATGTAGATGCAGAAACATTTGCAACTGCAGAGACTATTCGTCCTGAGTGGCCTGTTTTGATTTCTGGTACCGTTCAGCATCGTTCTGAAGGTCAGACTAACGAGGCTCTTGCTACCGGTGAGGTAGAGGTACTTGCTTCAAAGATTGAGGTTCTTAATACTAGCGCTGTTCCACCATTCCAAATTGAGAACCACATTGACGTTAACGAGGACCTTCGCTTGAGGTACCGCTACGTTGACCTGCGTCGTCCTCAGATGGCACAGAATCTTCGTATGCGTTCTGATTTTGCATTTGCGCTTCGTGAGGCATTCCATAAGCGTGATTTTACCGAGGTAGAGACTCCGGCACTGTTCAAATCTACTCCTGAGGGCGCTCGTGACTTCTTGGTTCCTTCTAGAATGCAGGGCGGAAACTTCTATGCACTGCCACAGTCTCCACAGCTGTTGAAGCAGCTGCTGATGATTGGCGGTATTGAGCGCTACTACCAGATTACTAAGTGCTTCCGCGATGAGGACCTTCGTGCAGATCGTCAGCCTGAGTTTACACAGGTTGATATGGAGATGGCATTTGTCCGCGAGGAAGATGTCATGGCCGAGCTTGAGGATATTCTGGGTGATGCATTTGCAAAGATGGGCATCGAGTTCCCAGCTCCACTGCGCAAGATTCAGTATTGGGACGCAATGGATACCTACGGCTCCGATAAGCCTGATACCCGCATTGGTATGGAACTTCACGATGTCTCTGAGGTCTTCAAGCAGTCCAGCTTTAAGCTCTTTAGCTCTGCGTCTACAACAGAAGGCCAGTACGTTAAGGCAATCAACGTTAAGGGTGCAGGTACCTGGCCACGCTCTCAGGTAGATAAACTTGCCGAGGTAGCTGCCGGCTTTGGTGCCAAGGGACTTGCATGGGTTGCCTTCAAAGAGGACGGCTCCGTGGGAGGCCCTATTACCAAGTTCTTCTCGCCAGAAGAGCTTGAGGCATTGCGTGCAGAAATGTCTGCTGAGGCAGGGGACTTGATTCTCTTTGCTGTAGGCGGCCGCCTGGAGACAGATGAGATTCTTGGTGGTATGCGTCTGCATATGGCAAAGGTTTTGGATGTACCGCGAGAAGGTCATGATTTCCTTTGGGTTGTTAATTTCCCACTGTTCCACTGGGATGAGGAAACTCAGTCCTATGCCTCTGAGCATCAGCCCTTTACGCTTCCTCGTGAGGATGAGCTTGACCTTCTGGACACTGACCCTCTGGCTATGGGCTCGTATACGTACGACTTTGTCATGGACGGCTTTGAGGCTGGCGGTGGCGGAATGCGTATCCACAACGCTGAGCTGCAGCTTAAGATTCTGGAGAAACTCGGCTTTACTGAAGAGCGCGCAAAGGCTCAGTTTGGCTTCTTGATGGAGGCTTTGACGTTTGGTGCACCTCCAATGGGCGGCTTTGCACTTGGTCTTGACCGTGTATGCATGCTGCTTGCAGGTGCTGATTCCATCCGCGACGTCATGGCCTTCCCAAAGACTACTTCTGGCTCTGATCTGATGTCCAGCGCTCCTTCACCTGTTTCTAATGAGCAGCTCAAAGAGGTTTCGCTTCAGACGCTTCCAAAAGAGGTATAAGCAAACCAAGCAACGCAAGACAGTAAGGTACGTGGTGTTTTAGTAATGAATGATGTTTCTGTAAAAGAAAAGGCTCCATCTGCTCGCGCTGAGTTAAAGGTAATCTTGGACCATTTTGGCGCGTACAAAAAGGATTTTGTTATGTCGGGACTCTGTGTGTTTGCAGAGTCCCTACTCGAATTAGTGATTCCTGTACTCATGGCCCAAATTGTTGACCAGGGTATTTTGCAGGGCAATCTTCAGACTGTTTTTATAAACGGCACCGTTATGGTTGCCTTTGCTCTTCTCGCCATGTTTGCTGGTATTGGCTATGCACGCTACTCAGCAAAAGCAGCTATGGGACTAGGAGCTCAACTTAGGCAAGATGAGTATCGCCGTATGGAAGAATTTGCTTTTGCAAATCTTGATAAATACGATTCATCTTCATTGGTAACACGTTTGACCTCTGATGTAACCATTATTCAAAACGCTTTTGCAATGGGTACGCGCCCGTTTATGCGTGGACCGATTATGCTGGTTATGGGCTTGGTCATGGCATTTATTATGAGTCCTGAGTTGGCGGTAGTGTATTTTGCTGTGCTTCCTTTCTTGGCTATTGCACTCTTTTTTATTGTGAAGCGCGTTGGCCCTTTGTATAGGACCATGCAAAGCGCAATGGATAAGCTCAACGAGGCTCTGCAGGAAGACTTTGCTGCCGTTCGTGCAATTAAGGCGTATGTCCGAGAAGGATATGTCTCCGAGCGTTTTGAAAAAGTTAATACACAATATGCTCAGACTGCCACAAAGACCTTTGGCACTTCCGTTTTAAACCTACCTATCTTCCAGGCTTCAATGTATGTCACTAACGTGGCTATCCTTTGGTTTGGCGGCCAGATGATTATGGCTGGCAGATTAGGTGTTGGTGAGCTTACAGGTTTTATGAGCTACGTGCTGCTCATCATGAATTCCCTTATGATGATTTCTGGCGTCTTCCTTCTGGCTGCTCGTGCTATTACCAGTGTGCGTCGAATCGGAGAAATTCTTTCCGAGGAGCCTGCCATTAAGTCTCCAGAGCGCGGAATCACCTCAGTTACAACAGGAGCGGTCCGCTTTGAAAATGTATCTTTCAAGTACAGCCAGAGCGCAGAAGAGGACGTTCTAGAAGATATCAACCTCTCGTTTGCGCCAGGCTCTACCGTTGGTATTCTCGGCGCTACAGGCTCTGGAAAGACTACCCTTATCCAGCTGATTGCGCGCCTGTACGATGCTACTGAAGGCACTGTGTTTGTTGGCGAGAATGACGTCCGTTCCTACAATCTTGTTTCACTTCGTGATGCGGTATCTGTTGTCCTTCAGAAAAATGTGCTGTTCAGCGGCACCGTCCGCGACAACTTGCTCTGGGGTGACCCTAACGCAACTGATGAGGAGCTGCTCCATGCATGCTCTATTGCATGTGTTGATGAGTTTCTTGACAGAATTGGCGGCTTGGACGGAGACCTTGGTCAGGGTGGTGTCAATGTTTCCGGTGGTCAGAAGCAGCGTCTTTGTATTGCGCGCGCGCTTTTGAAGAAGCCCAAAATCATCATTTTTGATGACTCTACCAGCGCTGTTGATACAGCAACCGATGCAAAGATTCGTGCAGGCCTTGCTGAACTTGCTGACATGACAAAAATTATCATTGCCCAGCGTGTGAACTCGGTTATGGACTCAGATCAGATTGTCGTTCTTGATAACGGTAGGGTCCACATGACCGGCACTCACGCAGAACTTCTCGCCAAGAGTCCTATCTATAGAGAGTTGTATGAGTCACAGGTTGGCGGTAGTCAGTCAGATATTGACGCTGCTGGTAGGGAGGTGTCACATGGCTAATCGCGCAGGAGGAGCACGTCCTCAAAATATCGGACATACCATCAGGCTTTTTGTTTCGTATTTAGGACATGCAAAGAAACGCCTTATGTTAGTGGCACTTCTTGTTTCTATCAGTGGTTTAGCAGCGCTTCTTGGTACCTACATGATTAAGCCTGTTGTTGCAGCTGTGGGTAGAGGAGACGTTAGTGCATTTACCAACCTTGTTGTGTTCACGGCGGTTGTATACGCAATTGGAGCTCTCACCAGTGTTGGCTACACGCAAATTATGGTTCGAGCTGCTCAGAGGATTGTCTTTGATATTAGACGAGACCTCTTTGAGCGTATTGAGTCGCTACCACTGAGGTTCTTTGATCAGCGCACGCGTGGCGATATTATGAGTTTCTTCACAAATGACGTGGATACTATCTCAGAGGCACTGAACAACAGCTTTGCCAATCTTGTTCTAGCGTTTATTCAGATGGTTGGTACGCTTGTGTTGCTCATTGTCCTCAACTGGCAGTTGACACTCATTACGGTTCTCTTTGACGTTTTGATTGTGATATATGCACGTTATGCCAGTAAGCGCTCTGCCAAGCATTATTCTGTGCAACAAAAGAGCCTTGGCGTTCTTAATGGCTTTGCAGAAGAAACTATCTCTGGCCTCAAAGTGGTTAAAGTTTTTAATCACGAGGACACTAACTTTGCTGATTTTCAAAAAGTTAATGACGAGCTTAGACACTCCGGAACAAGTGCTCAGGGTTATGCGGCAACTATGGTGCCTATCACAGTTTCATTGACATATATCAATTATGCCGTGGTTACCGTTGTTGGTGCTCTGCTTGCCGTCAACGGACATGCAGATGTTGCAAGCCTTGCGTCCTACCTGGTCTTTGTTCGCCAGGCAGCTATGCCGTTCAATCAGTTCACGCAGCTTTCCAACTTCCTGCTCACTGCTCTTGCTGGTGCCGAGCGTATCTTTGCAGTTATGGAAATGGCTCCCGAGGTTGACGAGGGCAAGGTTGACCTGGTGCGCGTTAGTGGCTACGAGTCAGGAGAGGAGTCCTGGGCTTGGGTCAAACCATCTGGCGAGAAGACCCCTCTTGCGGGAGATGTTCGCTTTGATGACGTCACCTTTGGATACGACGATGATCAGACGGTTCTTGCAAACCTCACCCTGTTTGCAAAACCCGGCCAGAAGATTGCGTTTGTCGGCTCAACCGGCGCTGGTAAAACAACTATTACCAACCTCATTAACCGCTTCTATGATGTTCGTAGCGGAACTATCACCTACGACGGCATCCCTATCAACGACATCAAGAAATCTGCACTAAGGTCCTCACTGGGCATTGTTTTGCAGGACACACACTTGTTCACAGGTACCATTGCGGACAATATCCGCTTTGGCAAGCTAGATGCCACTGATGATGAGGTTGTTGCTGCGGCAAAGATTGCAAACGCAGATAAATTTATCCGCCGTATGCCTCGTGGTTACAACACCGTACTTACCTCGGATGGCGCTAACCTTTCCCAAGGTCAGAGGCAGCTTCTGGCCATTGCACGTGCTGCAATTGCTGATCCTCCTGTTCTCATTCTGGACGAGGCAACTTCCAGTATTGATACGCGTACTGAGGCACTTATCGAGAAGGGCATGGATGCCCTTATGGCAGGCCGTACTGTCTTTGTGATTGCCCACAGGCTGTCTACGGTTCGTAACTCTGATGCCATTATGGTCCTGGAGCATGGTCGCATTATTGAGCGTGGTACTCACGATGAGCTTATTGCCAAGCACGGAGAGTATTACCAGCTGTATACGGGCTCGCGCGAGCTGGAGTAGGTGCGTTTATTTTGTTTGAAGCTTTGGCGGTTGCTCTTGGTGGAGCACTTGGTAGTTTAGGTCGCTGGCAGTTAGGAGTCCTCTTTAAACAGTGGATTCCTAACCTGCCAGTTGGTACGTTTGCTGCAAATGTAGTTGCAGGCTTGATTATTGGCTTTGTGACGGGACTTGATCTTGCAAGTCCACTTCAGCCGCAGGTAAAGCTATTCTTAGCCGTAGGCCTTTGTGGAGGACTTTCTACCTTCTCGACCTTCTCAAATGAAACGTTGACATTTATTCAAGCAGGTAATTGGACTGCTGCAGGAGTGAACATTGCGGTTAACGTTGTCACTTGCCTGGTTGCTGTATTTATTGGATTGAAATTATCAGCTGTTGTTTCGTAGCTTGATTATTCAATCAAGTCAATGGGCGAGAAATTCTTTGTTTCTTCAATAATGTGCGCAATTTCTTCTGGAGATTCTGCACAGTCCTTTTTTATCCACAGCCATATGACTGAGGTAACACTCGAAACAAGCATTTCTCGACCGTAATCATACGGTAGCCCTTTAAAGGTTAAATGAAGGTTATCAGATAAGCTAATCTGCTGTTGTATGAGGGAGACAATTATTTCCTTCATTTTTTCTTGTAATTTTCCATCGCCCGCTCCTTGAGCCAGGGCTGAGATAAATTTGTGATTGTCTTGTACGTAGCGCATGGCCTCTAAAATACGCGTATAGGGAATAAGCTCTGAGGAGTCAATAGACGGGCTTTCCGACGAAAGAATTATGCTTGAAATTTCTTCTATGACACTCGCTATGTATTGATCAATAAGATCAAACTTATCTACGTAATGTGAATAAAATGTCCCTCTGTTAATGTGCGCCTCACGTGATAAATCACTAACAGACAGATTTTCAAAACCTTTTTCTCTTACAAGGTCAACAAAAGCCTCACGAAGCGCTTGCTCAGTTCTAGTTTTTCTCTTCCACTCCATAGGTATTTCCTTAAATCAACACTTTGTATAGTTTTGGTTATTGTTTCGTTCCTTCTCCACTCTAAAATATTTTATGCAATAAATCAACAACGTGTTGATTTAATAAAGAGAGGTACGGAACATGAGTTATATTGAAATGAACCACAGCTATAAGCGTTACCACATGGGTGACACTACTATTACTGCAAATGAAGATGTTACATTTGGTATTGAGAAGGGCGAGCTTGCAATCATTTTGGGAGATTCAGGCGCTGGTAAATCAACTGTTCTGAATATTCTTGGTGGCATGGATTCAAATGATAAGGGTTCAGTTGTCATCGATGGAAATGATATTTCTCGGTACGATGATTATCAACTCACAACATATCGCAGAAATGATGTTGGATTTGTTTTTCAATTCTACAATTTGGTTCAGAATCTGACAGCGAAAGAGAATGTAGAACTTGCATCAGAAATTGTTAATGATGCAATGGATTCAGAACAGATTCTTTGTGATGTTGGTCTGTCTTCTCGTATTAATAATTTTCCAGCTCAGCTTTCCGGCGGAGAGCAACAACGTGTCGCAATTGCTCGAGCAGTTGCTAAGAATCCAAAGATTTTGCTTTGCGATGAGCCAACTGGCGCACTTGACTATAGAACTGGAAAACAAATCTTACAAATTCTTCAAGATATGAGTCGTATTAAGGGTGCAACTGTTGTAATTGTTACTCACAACTCTGCCATCGCTCCCATAGCCGATCGAGTAGTTCACATGCACGATGGACATGTTGCAGAAATAACAGTAAATAAAAATCCTCGTGCTATTTCAGAAATTGAGTGGTAATCATGGCAAGAAAAAAGCATCGTATGCTTAAGACAAATTTTCGAAGAACACTTCTGCATTCACTGGGAAGGTTCTTCTCGATAGCTATTCTTATGGCTTTAGGTTCATTTGCGCTTGTGGGACTAAAGGCAGCGGGACCAGATATGAGAACAACCGGCGAGTCATATTTTAAAGAATACAATCTTGCAGATTTAGAAGTTATTAGCAGTATGGGAATTGATGCTTATGATCAGCAGTTGATTTCTCAGGCGCGTGGTATTAAAGAGGTTGAGTATGGCTATCTTGTTGATGTTACAGTAGGTACTACTGATAAGGCAGTCAGAATTTTTTCGACACCAAAAGATATTTCAAAGTATGAGGTTGTAGAAGGTCATCTTCCTTCAGGAGAAGATGAAATAGCTGTCTCAGAGGATATGAGAGCAGATTACCCGCTTGGTTCAACAATTAGTTTGAACGAGAAACAAGATGAGGATAGTACAAATAAACTTTCTCGACATGATTTTACTGTTGTTGGATATGTTCGATCAGTTGAGATTGTTTCTTCAAAAAGCCTTGGTCAGACAAAGGTTGGCACGGGTGATCTTAAAGGATATGCCGTAGTAAATCCACAGGTATTTACTACTGATTATTATATGATTGCTCGTATTGTCTATACCGACACAGAGGGACTGGACCCATACTCTCAGACGTATCTAACTAATGTTGCTAATCATAAGTCTGATTTAAGTGCAATTCTTGAAGCAGCTCCATCGCACCGATTAGCATCGGTTCGCAGCCAATATCAAGAAGTAATAGACGAAGGACAAGCTAGACTCGATGCAGCGCAGCAAAAATTGAATGATACACAGGCAAAATTGACTGATGCTCAAAGAGAGCTTGAAAATGGTCAGAAAAAAATTGATGAGGCAGTATCTCAGACTACGTTAGGGGAAGAGCAGATTGCCTCCGCTGAGCAAGTGTTAGCGTTAAACCAACAAAGGTTGGATAGTGCGGTAGAAGAGATTGCCTCTAATAGGCAAGTGCTTGCTCAGAAACGATCTCAACTTGAACTAGCTCAGCAGCAGTTGCAGGAGAACCGAGCAAAGCTTGATGCAGCAAGTGCGCAATTGAAAGCTGCATCTTTAGAGATTGCCGCTAAAGAGGCGCAGCTTAATCAGGCAAAGCAGAAGGTAAGTGAGTATGACGCCAAGCGGACTCAGATTTCTGATGCTTATGCTGAGCTTACAACTAAGAAAAATGAGCTTGATGCCAAAGAGGCTGATCTAAACAATAAAAAGCAGATGCTTGAAGCCACAGGTCAAACTTCATCTGCGCAGTATGTAGCTGTGCAACAGGGTCTCGCACAGATTTCTCAGGCAAAAACAGAAATTGCTGCCAAAGAGTCCGAGCTCAATGCCGCTGAAGCTCAGCTTAATGCGGCTGCTCCTCAGATTGAAATGATTCGTTCACAGATTTCTCAAGGGGAGCAATTGTTGGCAACAGCTCAACAGCAGTACCAAGAAAAAGAAACCGACTATAACAATAAAGAAAATGAGTATGCATCAAAGCTGGAAGAATATCACCAAGGTGCGGCTCAACTTGCCTCTGCTGAACAAAAATTGACTTCAGCTGAACAAGAATATCAGGTAGGTCTTACTCGCCTGCAACAAGCTCAAGCTCAGCTTGCATCAAAGAAAAGTACGCTTGCCGAAGCACTCTCAAAGATCAATGATGCCAAAAGTATTCTTGCGTCAAAAGAGCAGGAATACCAGAGTGGGCTTCTTGACTACAACAACGCGTTACCGGAAGCTCTTCAAAAGATAGCTGATGGTGAGAAGAATATTGATTCTGCAAAAGACCGTATGAATAAGCTAGAGCTTCCTCAATACTCTGTATATACGAGGCGAGAAATTCCTGGCGCTAATGGCTATGTCATGTACGATAACGTTTCTGAGATTATCGACTCACTCTCTAATATTTTCCCATACTTCTTGTATTTTGTTGCTGCTTTAGTGACGCTTACAACTATGACTCGCATGGTTAATGAGGAGCGCATTGATTCTGGAACATTTAAAGCCTTGGGATACAGCAATAAAAATGTAATCGGCAAATTTGTTTGCTATGGACTTGTGGCTAGCATGACGGGTACTATTTTTGGTGTAGCAACAGGACATATTCTTATTCCTTTAATTGTCAATAATGCTTATTCAACAGGCTTTACGATGCCGGCAATTACTTTGAAGTTTTATCCTGAAATTACTATTGCAGCGTTTACCTTAGCTTTGTTTTCCGCAGTTGTTCCTACCTACTTTGTTGCTAAAAAGGAGGTCGCAGAGAATCCCGCTTCACTGCTATTGCCTAAGGCTCCTGCGAACGGCTCTAAGATTTTGCTTGAGCGTATTCCCTTAATCTGGAATAGGTTGAGCTTTACACAAAAAGTTACAGCTCGAAACCTATTTAGAGATAAAAAACGTGCCCTAATGACCATCTCTGGTGTTGCTGGTTCAGTTGCTCTTATTTTTGCTGGATTTGCCGTGCAGAACTCTATTAACGGAATTGACGCCAAGCAATTTGGAGATTTGATTCAGTACGATCTTATTGTTGCAGAGAGTCCGTTTGCAACACAGGATGATCAATCTGAGATTAATCAGCTTCTCACTTCAAACGCTATTGAGGATTCAACCGCAGTTCATTTTGAAACTGTTACAAAGTCAGCGGGCGATAAGGACGATACTCAATCTATTACGATGATTGTTCCAGAAGACCCATCTGCGTTCACGAGCTACATTAGATTGCAAAACAGAACTTCTCAACAGGAACTTCCTCTGAGTGATGATGGTGTAATCATTTCTGAGCGTTTGGCAAATCTAACTGGAACAAGTGTAGGGGATACCTTTACATTTACTGATTCTGAGGGTAACGAGCATTCAGTAAGAGTTAGTGGCATTACAGAGATGTATATCAATCACTTTATCTTTATGAGTAAATCTGTATACGAGAATACCTTTGGAACGTCCTATTCGCCAAATGCCTTCATGGTTAAGCTCAAAGATGGAAGCACTGAAAATGCGTCTCATGAGGCATCTGAGTTCATGAAGCTTTCTGGAGTACAGGGCGTGGTTCAGAACGTTTCTTACATTAATCAGATTCATGTTATTGTTAAGTCGCTTAACAAAATTATGGGAATCCTTATTACGCTTTCAGCTCTTCTTGCAGTAGTTATTTTATATAACCTTGTCACTATTAATGTCTCGGAGCGTATACGTGAACTTTCAACTATCAAAGTTCTTGGATTTTATCGTAAAGAAGTGACCATGTACATTTATAAAGAAACCATAATCCTCACAGCTATCGGCATCCCTCTTGGTTGGATGCTTGGTAAACTGCTGCAGCTATATATTATTCAGGCAGTTCCACCTGAGACAGTTATGTTTAATCCAGCAAGCGGAATAATGGCATATGTAATTCCAGTTGCGGTGGTAAGTATTGTTATTGTGGCGCTTTACTTTGTGGTTAATAGAAAATTGCGTAAAGTTGATATGCTAGAAGCGCTTAAGTCAGTAGATTAAATGTCCTTCAGGAACTTTTAGTTCAGTCTAAAAACGCTGGGTTTCCGTGATACTCGGATATCCAGCGTTTTTTTAGTGTGTTTTGTCCAAGCACTTTCTAGATCTTATTTAGTAGTTGGCCTATCTGGTTTTACGAGGCAACACAAAGAGCACGACTCCCATAGTAACAAGAGGAATACAAGCTACGCATACAAGCACAAAGAGAGCATTCTGAGCTCCTGCAAGGGTGCTTGTAGCTAAGTCTGTAGCTCCAAGCTGAGAAGCCGCTACAACGCCAGAAATAACGCTGGTGCCCATAGCGCCAAAGAGCTGCTGCATTGTGTTAATAACAGCATTTCCATCTGCCTTGCGGTCTTCTGGCAGATGTCCCAAAGCTACCGTAAAATTGTTTCCCATCTGAAGCGCCTGGCCAATGGCAAAGATAGCAAAAATATACGTAATCATTTCTACGGTCAGCTGGTGAACAAAGAGCAGCAAAAGGAGCATGCTGGTAAGGCAGCAAAGAATGCCTGTAACAATAGGCTTTTTAGCTCCTAGCTTGTCTAAAATCTGACCAGAAATTGGTGCCATAACTGCGCCAATGGCACATCCTGGAAGCATTTGCGCTCCTGCAGCAGTAGCACCTGCACTTAGTACTAGCTGGGAGAAGTTAGGCAGAAGATACGACTGACCAAGAATAATAAATTGCAGAGCAACAATGGCAAAGAGCGAGAGTACAAAGCCCTTCTCGCCAAATACCTCAAGGTTAATGATGGGAATTTTCGGAGATGCTTCAGATTGATCCTGGTGTTTAAAGGAGTTCTCGTGGCGTATAAAGAGCGCGAGTGAACCCGCAAAAATCATCATTGCAAGTAAAACAGGAATGCTAAGCAGGCCAAACGCGCTGGACTCGTCAATAACAAAGATAAGCGCAATAAAACTTACGGTAAGCAGCAGCCAGCCAAAGACATCAAAAGAGATAACTTCAGTCTCATGACTCTGTTGGATTGAACTAATTCCCAGCACAAACGCCACAATCAAGAAGGGGAGAAGACCGGCAAAAATCATTCGCCAACCAAGATGTTCTGCAATCCAACCACCAGCTGAAGGTCCAACTGCGGGCGCGACGGCGGTAACAAGCATACCAATGCCCATCATGACGCCCATATTTTTAAGCGGAGCTTGTTCGGTAATAATGTTGAACATGAGAGGTAAAGCCAGGCCAGTGCCAATTCCTTCTAAAATACGGCCAAGCAGCAGTAACATAAACGTTGGAGCAGCAAACCCACAGAGTATGCCGCTGATATAGAAGATCATGGCTACGGTAAAGATGCTTTTTGTTTTGAATCGTCTGTTTAAAAACGATGACATAGGCATAATAATGGCAAGAATTAAAAGGTATGAAGTGGTCATCCATTGTACCGTTGAGGTGCCAATAGAGAATTCTTCCATCAACGTTGGAAACGTCACGTTCATGGCAGTTTCTACGACAACTCCCGAGAAGGACATAATTCCTGTTGCAATTACAGAAAGAACAAGTTTTGCGTTGAGCTCTCTTTTAAACATTTAATCCCTTCTTTTCTCGGCGGTACATCGTAACACTATTCAAAGCAGGTTTTAATACTGTGGGTATATTCGTTGAGTTTTGATATGTTTTTTATTGGAAAGATTATTTTTTTCTTTATATTTGAGTTAATTAGTGCTATAAATAGTAAAAAGAGGTGATGAAGATGTCTAGTTCTTTTATTGCCAGTAGAACATATCTACCATCTAAAAATGAAATTTCTAAGTTCTAATAATTTCTTTATTTTTAAATCAAATAGGGAGGTTATTATGAAGAAAGTATATACATTGTTGATAGCTCTTCTCGCCATCGTGTTGCTTGGGACATTTACTCCATTGCAGGCTTCAGCAGAGGACTTCCAGAGTAATCAGGTGCTACCCTCAGAGAATACTGACATTTCCTTTAATTTAGAAAATGGCCAGGGTCAAGAAAAACAAGTTGTGTTAGAAGACGGAACTATTGCGACAATTGGTATTGTTCCAGTTAATAACCATGCAAGTAGACTCGTGAATTATGAGTTAAACGGTGGCTCTGAAACATGGAAAGTGTATTGGTATATTGGAGTCTTAAATTCAGAGTATTGGCTTGATCTTAATAATTATCGAATTGTTCGAGCCTATGATTATAGGAGTACTGCAGTAGGGATTAGCATTTATAATCAATCCTTAGAATATGGAAGTACTTGGTCGACATATCGTTGTGATTTTAATGGAGTTTTTAGCGGGTCAAGAATTTTGCACGGCGATATTTCTGGACATGTATTAACTACCTCAATAGTGGGCTTTTAATTATTTAGGAGTATAAGTTTATGGGAGCGCCGGAGATAATAATTCTTATTGTACTTTTTCTAATTTTATCCGTCATGTTCTACTGTGGACGAAAAGCTTTTATTTGGCTTTCTAGTTATTTAAAGAAACTGGATGGTTTACAGGATTCTATTAATGATTTGAATAGAAGGATATAAGCAATAGTTTATTAAAAACGGTTTGGCGTTGGAGGTTGAATCAATTAGAAGGCGTGGTTATTTTGGTGTAGATATTTAACTTATAGTTCAGTGATTTAGTCAATTTAAGTTCGAAGAACGGGGTGGTTTTAAACCACCCCGTTCTGCTTAACAATATAGCGTGTTAGCAAGCTGTTTATTTAGCTTTGCCCTGGTTAGCAACAGCGTTAATCTTTGCCTCTATGACGGCTGGATCGCCAATATAGTGCTTGTCTACAATGTTCCAATCCTTGTCAAAGGTGTATGCGCAAGGAATGCCAGTTGGGATGTTGACCTCAAGAATCTCTTCTGGAGTGAGGTGCTCAAACTGCATAACAAGAGCGCGAAGGCTGTTGCCGTGTGCAGCAATAAGAACACGCTTACCTGCCTCAAGCTGTGGCTTGATCTCCTGCTCAAAGTAAGGCCATGCGCGTGCAATGGTGTCCTTCAGGCACTCGGTGTAAGGAAGATCCTCTGCTGGAACATCGCGGAACATTTCCTGAACGTGAGGATCGCGCTCGTCGCCTGGCTCAAGAGCTGGTGGCTGGACATCAAAGGAACGACGCCAAATCTTTACCTGCTCCTCGCCGTGCTCAGCAGCTGCATCGGCCTTGTTGAGGCCCTGAAGTGCACCATAGTGGCGCTCGTTCAGACGCCAGGTCTTATGAACAGGAAGCCAGTTACGGTCAAGCTCATCAAGAACATGATTCAGAGTGTGAATAGCACGCTTGAGCAGAGAGGTGTAGCAAACATCAAAGTCATAGCCAGCCTCTTTGAGAGCGCGGCCGCCAGCTGCTGCCTCCTCGTGACCAGTCTCGGTAAGGTCAACGTCGGTCCAACCAGTGAACAGGTTGAGCTTGTTCCACTCAGACTCACCGTGGCGAACAATAACAAGGTGCATGTACTGATCTTCAGCCATTAGGCTTCCTTTCTACGCGTCAAACTTTGTGCACCATACGTGGTAAACACCAAGTTTTTGGCAATACTTTACATACAGGTGCAAGACAAAACGCTTGCGAATAATATTCTACCGCACACCGAAAAATACGTGCGAATCAATGTCTAAAAGATTTTGCATATCGCGTGTGCCAACTTTGAACTGCCTCCCATTTCTTAGACACGAGAAATAGGAGGCAGTGCAAAACACACCTAAGTCAGATAATCTGTCAAAAAGACGTATACATTACGCTGAAAATACCTCAATCATGCAGATTATCTTCATTTGATGTGTAATATGGCCGCAATTGTGCAGATTATCTGACATAGGTGTGTTCCTTAGAAGCGGAATTTATCTATAGTTAAATTTCTTATATAAGTCTATTCATGTTTAAGCATATTAGATGAAGTTTATGCATAGATATGCATATCAGGTAATGTGACCGCCTAGCTGCCTGGCTATCTTGATTAAGAACATGTCGATTCTTCGGCAGAACCTACCAAAGCTGCACTATTTTGCGCGCCAAACGCAAAAGCCGACGCTAACACGCTGCAGAATCATAATCACACGCATATGAACTGCCTCCCATTTCTTATGTCCAAGAAATGGGAGGCAGTTCACTTTGACTTAGATGGCAGTTCTCAATTGTTTTGGTAAGAATTTAGATTCTGCAAATAATTTATGATTCAGCGTATGCAAGCATGCAATGAGGGTATAGTATGCCTTAGCTAACAAACTGAGGAGTATCTGTATGAGTCCAATTGATATTTTGGTTGTCCTTATCGTCATTGCTCTTGTTGCTCTTTGTGTCCGCTCTCAACTTAAGAGTGCAAAAAAGGGCTCTTGTTCTGGCTGTTCTTCATCCAGCAGCTGTGGCACTCATCATGGTGGAGATGGTCACTGCGGCGTTGCTCAGAAAATGATTTCTGACGTCGATAAGGCTTTTGACGCTCAATAGGTCAATTGTCACAATTTCATTAACAATTTTTACCATTCGCCCGGTTTCAGGGAAGTGGAAACATAGCCGTAACAAGAATGTGTCATGGTAGTTACGATTCCAGTTTTCTGACCCGGGAGGACCGTATGAGTACGGATAAGAAAATTGACTATATTCTTCGCACGGTAGAGGAGCGAGACGTCCGCTACCTGCGTCTTTGTTTTACCGATGTACTCGGCGGATTAAAGGCTCTCTCCATTTCCCCCGAGGAGTTAGAAGAGGCTTTTGTTGAGGGCATTGGTTTTGACGGCTCCAACGTTGACGGCTTTGCTTCCCAGGAGCAGTCAGATCTTCTCGCATTCCCTGACGCAGATACGTTCCAGATTCTTCCATGGAAGACAGATGACGGCGTAGTTGCAAACGTATTCTGCGATATTCAGACTCCTCGACGTGAGGCTTTTACAGGCGATCCACGCCTTGTACTGAGAAATGCTTTTATCAAGGCAGAAGACCTTGGCTATGTTGCAAATGTTGGCCCCAAGCTTGAGTATTTTTATTTTGTGAGCGGGACTGAGCCAAAGCCTATTGACCAGGCTGGATACCTTGATTTGAATTCTGCTGATCTCAGCCATAGCCTTCGTTACTCCACATCTCGCGCGCTTGAGAATCTTTCTATTCCTGTTCAGTATTCTTTCCATGCAGCTGGCCCTGCTCAAAATGGTGTTGAGCTTCGTTATGCAGAGGCGCTAACCTGCGCGGATAACATTGTTACTGCTCGTCTGGTTATCAGACATATTGCAACGCTTCATGGTGTGTTTGCATCGTTTATGCCAAAGCCTCTTCAGGGCGTTCCTGGCTCAGCCATGCTTTTGAATCAGTCGCTTCTTGACCATGATGGCGAGTCTTTATTCTGGGCTCCAAAGACTGAGTCCGAGGCTCACCTTTCTGAGCTTGCTCAACAGTACATTGCAGGTCTTATTAAGTACGCTCCAGAATACATGCTTATTACTAACCCAACGGTTAACTCTTATAAGCGCTTTGACCGTGATTCTATCCCAGCATATGCAACATGGGGCCGCAAAAACCGCTCTGCTATGGTTCGTATTCCTACGCACAAGCCAGGCAAGCACGTTGCCACCCGTGCTGAGCTGCGTATCCCTGATCCAACTGCAAACCCTTATTTGGCTAATGCTGTCACGCTTATGGCTGGACTTAAGGGTATTGAAGAAGGCCTCTTGCTTCCTGAGGAGTTTGTAGGCGGAAATCCTGCCGATTATGGCGAGAAGCTTCCAATTAATCTTGGAGAGGCACTTGAGCGCTTCAAGCAGTCAGAGCTTCTTAAAGATGTTCTTGGTGAGCACATCTTCTCGTACCTGTGCGAGCGCAAGGCAGAGGAGTGGTGTGAGTATTGCCTGGCAGTTACTGACTGGGATACGCAAAAGTATTACGCTGGTTGCTAAGCAACCATTCTGCTTGCGTTTATATGTACCTTTGAACCCTGTTCTGATTTTTCAGAGCAGGGTTTTTTGACGAGAAACTCTTGTTTCACGCAAAGAATGTAGCCTTCTTATTCGAATTGTTACCGTTTTATGAACTGAAAAATTACTTTTACCTGGGCTTTATTGGATAGAATGACTAAATAGTAGTCATTTATGCAAAGAAGTTGTTCTTTTCGCCATTTTTATGCAATAAAAACGAGAAATGCGATGAAAATTATAAGTAGATTTTTCATATTTGCTTCCTATAATTCATTCCAATGAATTTCAGCTCAGATTTATTCAGGAAGAGGCAAATATGAAATCGTCACTGGTTACTACCGTTAAAAAGAATGCTCTAAAGGGCGTAGCTGCTGTTTTTATGGCATGTGCACTGATGGGTCTTATGGCTTGCTCGTCATCTAAGCAAGAAAATGCGCAACAGGGTACTAGTTCATCCTCTGATTCAAGCTATACGCTGATAACTAAGGGTCATCTGACTGTTGTTGCAGAGCTTGGTTTCCAGCCTTTTGAGTATTTTGAAGGCAACTCAACTACTCCTGTTGGTTTTGATGTTGATCTTATTACCGAGATTGCAAAGAGGCTTAACCTCGAGGTTACGTACCTGCCAAACCAAAAGTTTGACACTCTTATTCCAACTATTAAGCAGGGTGGCAAGGCAGACGTTGCTATCGCAGGTATTACTATCACTGATGAGCGCTCTCAGGAGGTAGACTTCACTACTTCTTACCTTGACTCCAATCAGTCCCTGGTGGTTAAGTCTGGCAGCACCGAGACCGAGCAGACGCTCAACGACGCATCTAAGAAGGTTGTTGTTCAGACAGGTACTTCCGGCGAAGACTGGGCCAAGGAGAATCTTCCAAACGCAACCATTGTTTCTGTAGACGATGTTGCTGCGGCAATGGCAGGAGTCCAGACCGGCCTGTATGACGCAATGGTTATTGACCTGCCTGTTGCTTCCAATCTGATTAGCACTTCATACTCTGATCTAACCATTGCAAAAGAGATTCCAACAGGTGAGCAGTATGGTATTGCTGTTTCCAAGGACAATCCCGCACTGACCGAGGCTATCAACAAGGTGCTTGCAGACATGGAGAAAGACGGAACCATGACTGCCCTTAAGACCAAGTGGTTTGGCTCTAACATCTAGTTTTACCAGCTCAACAAGAAGTGCTTGAAGTCAGATTTGGCTTCAAGCACTGCTCTGTTTTTAGTATCAGCGTTTAGGCACCTCAAGCTCTAAAGGAGTTTCACGTGATTGCACTTTTGCACAAAACTATGTCAGGACAGCAACTGTCCTTGTGCATGTCATCTGCGAGTTTCAAAGCTGAATCTGCGCCTCAGAGTACGGCTTATAATTCAGCTAAGTCAAAGCTCCCGCATAATCGCGCGTACTTCTCGCTGCTTGTAGTTCTTCTCGCCACGCTTCTTTTGAGTGGGCTGTTCTTTATGTCTCTGAGCGTGTTTTCTGTTCAGAGTGCTTTTGCTCTCACCACAAATAAGGCAACAGCTAAGTCAAATCAGACAGAAGGCAATGGCGTTATCGGTGGCAAAGAGACCCGTTTGACCTGGGAGGGAACAGTTGAGGACGAGCAGGTCTCTCAGCTTATTTTGCAGCTTCCTGAGGGCTCCAATCTGCAGAGCGCAACTACTAAGGTGACCGTTCT
>CAUUEB010000008.1:0-51433 GCA_963544135.1 uncultured Atopobium sp.
CGGTATCGGCTTTGAGTGGCGGGGTTCCCAAAGTGACCCTATCTTGCACTACAAGGGACGAAAGTTCAACGGCAATGACGTGCAAAATGGGTTGTGGGAGTCCTACCAGGAAACCCTAGACAATACCAACAATTGCGCAGAATGGGAAGACTTTGTAATCAACAACGCTGTTGATTATCTGGAAGATATTATCGCCTATGGTTTTGGGAGCTAATTAGTATGTGGGAAGAATTGCTGAGCATCATTAGCGATAGGTACTGCCCGCTAGAGTCCATGCAAGAATACCTTGCCGGGTATGTCAACCCTCAAACGAGCTGGGACCTATCGATTATCAACCCGTGGTTTATCGAACAGGGATACGAGTTTGTGGGTTATCTTGACTTGTTCTCTGAAAACGAGTCTAGCGGCGTGTATGTCAACATTGACGGGTACGTATGGCGTTGTCGCACTAATGCCGCTGACAATAGTATCTATTGGTACTGGCAGTCAGATAACGAGGGCATTACACTTGACGATATGCGGTTCCTGCACGGATACGCGCATATGTTCATCTGGGACCAAGATACACAAACATGTGACGTAGTTCACATGGCAGAATGACTGCCAACCTGATACACTAGAACTATCAACCAGAGACAACCGAAAGGTGAAAACAATGATTCAGACACAGTTCGCACACACGATTACCGTTCCCGATGAATGGGAGCATGAGGGACACACTTACCAAGTGATTCAGGATGAATGGGCAGAGTGCCCTACTGAATGGCTTGACAGCGCCGATGCACTGTGTGTGCTGGGTGGTCCGCATAATTGCATCTTGCATCATCCCGCCGAAACGGACTGCCCGGCAATGCACGCCCTTGACAACTTCCATGAGGAAAATGACCGTCTGCCTACTCAGGAAGAGTGGGAGAATCTTTGCCCTGATTACTGGGTGTACCTTGGTTGGCACGGTGTGGACTCTGACCGTCTGTTTGCGGCCGCGTTCCGTAAGGATGTGTGCCCTACCAACCCTTGCGAGTCATGGGTGCATGAATACAGTCTTTGGGCTGATGGGTATGTCTGGGTTGTGTCGGATACAACCACGGGTGATTCTCTGGCAGGTATCTACGCCGATAGCGAGGAAGACGCTATCAAGCACTATATCGAAAACTATCAGTGAGAAAGTAGGAAAAAACAACAATGACTACAGTTGACGCTAGCAAGCTGACTAATTTTGACAACAAGCTCGCCTACTATGCTACGGAACTAGGTATTGAACCAGGTGAATACGACTACGTGAATAGGGGCGGCCTGTTGCTTGACCGTGACTATTTTGAGAACGCGGCTGAAGTGGCACTGAATAACAAGTACGGCGACGTTAGGTTGCTTGGAAAGACTCTCAAGGTAAGTGACATTGCCAAGGAACTGTGCCCCGATGAATGGGAAGCGTATGTGGACGAGGGTATCAACCTGCACAGACTGTTGAAGCTGGTTAGGCCAATTATCTAATGTTCGCAGTCGCTTACTACACACTGTTCCTACTGGCTATCCTCGCCCCTGTCGGCGCATACTGTCACCACGCGGAACAACGGGACAACAAGCATGACAATTAGCCTTGAGGAACTAATGAGCCTACATATAGCACCTAAGCCGCTACCCGTTGTTATCACGGCATGGGAGGTTGGTATAGATTACGGCTTAGTACACGGGCAAGACGATTACAACTGACAACAACAACGAAAGTGAGAACAACAATGAATACTGAAAACCTCGTCAATAAGATTACCAAGCTCAACGCCGAAATTGCGGCCCTGACTGAAGCACGAGATGCGCTCAAGGCGGAGCTGTGCGCACAGTTCAACGCGGGAGACAAGATTCAGGTAGGCGACACGCGCGTAACGTTCGCTACCCGAAAGACTATCAACGCCGCCGCCGTGGAAGCGATGCCCGCGTTTAAGAAACTGCCAAAGGCAGTGCGTGAGTCGGTTTATGACAAGCCTAAGTTGAATACTAAGAAACTTGCCGCGCTTGATCTACTCGACCTGTCGCCCGCTACTACCGTGTCGGACGTGTACGCAACGTTCCGATGAATTGGAAGCAATACGGGACGGGCGACAGTGGATACACTGTCGAACAGGTGGAAGCTGTCGCCCGTTCCCTGGAAAAACAAGAACTGCAAGAATATTCAACCATGTGGCTTGAGGCGGTACGACAGATGCGGGCCGCTGAGATTATCCACAACAACCTAGGCGTGGGAGCCGAGGTCGAACTGCCTAACGGCATGTCAATTTATATCGAAAGTGAAAGTGAGTAATCAAAATGTTTGCACATTACGTAGACGGCGACGTGTTCAACCAGCGCGAACTAGATAGCGATGTTTTTGCTGAATCATTCAACGCGAATGAGATTGACGGCTACCGACGTAGCAAGGACTCGGAGGAAGACTGTTACAACGCTTGGGAGTATTGGGACGAGAAGGGCCTGTTCTCTGACTGGCTAGAGTGGCGTTTTGAGGAAGACGGCTACCTCGGCTATGACGACAACCCACAAGACGGGACGTTTGTCTGGATGCAAGACTACGAACAGTGTGTCGTTCTGCCCGGCGACAATGAATTGCCGTCCGACGTGGTTGCTATGTTTGACCGTGACTCACTGTATGAAACTGTCTATGCGGAGGGTATTGTCCGTGACGGTGTTTTCTACGCCACTACTATTGCGAGGGAGCTTGACTAATGAATATCAACACACTGTCTGAAACCGGCGAGATTACTATCTTCCAAGACGCTGACACGGGCAACACGTATATTGTGGAACCAGTGCTGGGAACCACGGAACCTATAGATATGGCAGACGAGCCTTATCTGTTTATTGGAGACTGCGACGACTTTATGAGGTCCGATAACCCCGTGTTCAAGACGCTTGGTAGGTATATTGCAGTGCATGATGAAACACCTGCCAACGTGGGAGAATACGCTAAGTTGTTCAAGGGTGAACTGTGCTCACACTTCAAGTGCGTCGATGGGTGGGAGGACTATGACTTTATTGAGTCATACGGGCAGATTCTAGCGGTCAATAAGCGGCTAGGGAGCGCTGAAGAATGGCTGAACTATCTCAACATGTGGGACGACGGGGAAGTATATTCTGTCCTCGACTGTTCGACCGGAATTAAGGTCACTGACATTTACGCTGAATACCATGAGGATGCACTTGAGCTTTATCTCAGGGACGGGGAGCTTGCATCACTGAAGGCACGAGTCAACAAGGTATTGGGGGACTAACTAATGGACAATGCTTATATTCAAGTGTTGACAGACGGGACAGGTATTGTCGTGTCGCATGACTTTGATATGGGTATCGGTGTCATTGCGGGACCGCGTATTCTCGCCCGTCTTACCAAGGAACAGGTCAAAATGATTAGGGAGGCTAACTAATGAATCTTGAAGAATTGACTAAGATGTATAGCGACGCTTGTATGCGCGCGGTGGAAGATGCTATCCATGAGCTTACTAACAAGTGGGACAGTAAGGTAGTTGACCTGTTGAACGCGGGTGAGTACCATATCTGTGCTGAGTTGTACGGGGATAGTCTGAGTATTCTCGCCTATATTGGCAAAGACGGCTACTACGGGTATGAGCGCTATCTTAACTCTGACATGCAACGCGACGTTCAAGAAGTGTTCGACAAGCTAGGGGCACAAGTTGTTCTCAACGCAATGGTTTACTGTGGCTGGGAAGAAACTACACAGACGATTACATGGAGGATTGAGTAAATGACTTTCTCGCCGCGCCACTACCAGGAGCGTGTACTGGAAGGGTTGGCAAACAGCAAAACGCCGTACACGGGACTGGTAGGCGCGGGCCTTGGTACGGGCAAGACGGCAATGAGCGTGTGGAACGCGCTTAATGCTTTCGGGGACAGTATCGGGGAACAGATTATCCTCATTGTCGCCCCTGTCCGTACTGAGAGTGGTTGGCGCTCGCACTGGAAGACGCTCGCGGGCCTTGATATGCGTACACTGTCCGGCAAGAAAACCAAGGACGCGCTCGCGGTATGGTCCGACCTTGAAGCCCGCGTGCCCGGTGTCTACTTTATTACGTGGGAGCTTATGCGGTCCCGCAATAAGGAAAAGCGGTGGGACGGACGTGCGAAAAAGTACGTCTTCAAGTCAATGGCTAAGCCGTTCTATGGTGTCAATTTCGGCATGGTTATTGCGGATGAATGGCATCGTGCGTGTAACCACTCGTCGCTCAACTTTGACGTTGCTCGACACATTCAGGCACAGTACCGGCTTGCCCTGAGTGCGACACCCGCTGGGAATAAGCCGTGTAATATCTGGGCCGCGCTCAAGTTTCTTTGGCCTAACCATTACGGTGGTTACTGGGATTTCTGTGCCAAGTTTTTCAAGGAAGAGTCCAACCAGTTCAGTTCTTTTGGGAAGACATACACGGGAGAACGCTCGCCGGGTATGGTCCGTCGTGGAGCGCCGTCCTACCACGAGGTTTCTCAGGCCGAGGCTAACCCTGAGCTTCCCGGCGTGATTATTCACCGTGTGGAAGTGGAACTGTGCCGCGAACAGCGCAAACTATATGCGCAGCTTGAAAAAGATGCGCTTACCTACCTGGACGACAAGCCACTGGCACTGTCTATCCCAATGGAACTGGACCTGCGACTGCGACAGATGACTCTGGGAGTCCCCTCGTTTAACGAGGATGGGACAGTTGACTACAAGGAAGATTGTAAGTCTTCCAAGCTGGACGCAATGATGGATATTATTGCTGACTTGCCTGAAGATGAGCCTGTCATCGTGTGGGTGCATAGCCAGAAGTTTATTAAGGCTGTGCTGCACCGTCTGCGTAAGGCTGGCATCTCGTGTATTGAAGTGTCTGGCAAGTCTCGCGGGGACTTTCATGCACTCATTAACGGGGACGTGCGCGTCATTGTCGCTCAGCACGAGGCCATGAGCGAGGGAGTTGACGGACTTCAGCGAGTGTGCCATACTGAGATATGGCTGAGCCAGTCTAACAGCCTTGTGATTAACGAACAGGCAACAGGCCGACTCAACCGACAGGGACAGACAACCGCTGTCAACAGGTTCCTCATTCAGGCGACCAACACGGTGGATGATCGTGTGCTGGGACGCTTGCAGGAACGATTCGACAGGCTCAAGGCATCAGGCCTTATCTGAAACAAACCAACTGAAAGGACAAAGTAATGGAAACGTTTAACGCTATCTTAGTACTCGTGATTTTGATCGTGATTCTGGGCGCTGTCACAGTGGGTATGTTCGCTGCTGGCTGGTACTTTTGTAAGTGTCCACAAGATCGTCTAGCTGTTATTATCATTTATGCTATACCTAGCTTCGTGGCTGGTACGATTAGCCTGGCGGCGCTTGTCAATGTCATTTACTACTGGCTTATCCCAGTAATCTTTTAACAACAACAACTGAAGGGAGATTGAAATGTCTGACTACTACAACCAGGGCATGACTGCCTACGACAACGCACTCGACACAATGCGAGGCACTATGAAGAAGCCGGGCTACGGGCGCTACATTCTGCTTGCGTTCTGCCTTGCGTTCACGATTACGGGTGTCTGGTTCCCTGCCTACTTCATGTGGGTTGTGTGGGCGTTCGTCGCCTACCTGGCACTGAATATCATTCTCATTCTGGTCTTGGTGATCTGCATGGCTGGTGTTGTGTTGTTGCTTCGTCACCTCGCTAAGAGTGGTGACTGATATATGAAGATTATTCAGTTCAACCACAAGACGGCAGCAAACCTCCTGAAGAAGTCAGTAGAAGAACACTGGCTTGAAGACAAGGATGCCTATATCCGCTTCACGGATGGGAGTGTTGTGTGCATCCACATGCTTAACCCTAAATGGGAGACTTACGTATCACTGAACGAGCGTACGGAAAAGGAAACCACCACCAATGGTGTGTCGTTTACCGACGAACAGGAGATTCACCTGTGGTACCCAAGCACGGGCGAAGAGCGTTTATTCACGTCGCGTACCGTGATGATTGGTTTTGACTTCGTGAACTACTATGTGACTGATAGGCTTAACTATCCAACTCGACAGTACGTTCCTATCGTTGAGTTCCACTACTACGAAAAGGGAGAAGACATTGCCCGTAACGATTCGTGACATTTACGCACCCCCGCTTGGTTTTGGATGGGAGAATCTTCCCACCCGTTACGTCAAGCGACAGTATCTTGACATTGAAGACGGTCTGGTCACTACGCCTAGCGGCGCAGTCCTGGGTACTGGCACGCTGCCTAACGGACGGCTTGCCCTGCTCAACGACAGGGGCACCGTGTGCGCTCAGTGGTGGTCCGCTAAAGATGAGATGGTTGCCATTGACCCGTTCGACAACCGTGTGTTTATCGTGCCTTCCGTCGATGACCTGAAGTGCAATGCGCGGGAGATGACCTCGGCACAGATCGACATCAAGGCAGCGCGCCCGCTGGACCTGTCGATCATGTGGACTGACCCAGCTGCGGGTGAGTGTGGTTTTGACCGGGACGATCTCTCGATTGGTGTGCACCACTACTACACTGACCGTCTGAACGGTACTGTTCTCCTGGGTCTCGTGGAAGACGCGGACGGTAACTACGTGGTGTCTCGTAACTCGGTGCTGTGTCGTCTGCTGCGGTACGTGGACGGTGATCGTTTCGCCTTCAGTGACTACCGTAAGAAGGCTATTCCGGGACTGCTGAATGATAACAGTGGTCTGTCGGACTTTGCCCGTAAGGTGCTGCTGTGGGCTAATAATCTGACTGATGAACAGCGGGAGATTCTTTCTCGATGAGAGAGTACATTCAAGCGGCGCGGGATGAGGCCGCGAAGTCACGGTGCGACCGCGCCCATGTTGGTTGCGTGATCGTTGACCGCGCGACGGGACAGGTGGTGTCGAGCGCGTTCAACGAAACACCACACGGCTTGGAGCCGTGCGACACGGGCGGGCACCGGATTGTGGACAACCACTGTGTGAACACTGTTCACGCGGAACGTAACGCGATTAGGAAGATGACAGAACACGGGAGCGAGTACACACTTTATGTGACTCACTACCCATGCCAGGGTTGCGCTCACCTTATCTCGTCGTGTCCTGAGATCGTGGAGGTTGTCTACCTGGGGGACTACAACAATTCCAGCGAGGCGACAGCGCTCCTGAGCGGGCTGTCGAAGGGGGTCCATCGTGGGGAAGAATAAGCTGGTTATTCAGGTTACACCTGATTTTATGTTCACCGCTGTTGAACAGGATAAGATTCGTAAGACACGATGGGAGGTTAATTCTGGCTCGAATAAGGTCGTGCGCCACACTTCGTGTATCCCCTTGTTTGGGACACGTGAGATGTGGAAGATCATTGAGGAAGGCGACTTTCTGGTTTTCATTGAGTCGCCACTAGATGACCTCCATTACTACGCGTGGAACCTTCATGTCATGAAGGAAGAGCAATACAAGGAGTGGACATCTAATGAGTGAAATCTACGACAACATTATCCGGGAGCTTACTAAGCCCTCTGAGCGTGACAAGCAACGTAAGGTTGGCCCGTCTGAACTAGGTGATTTGTGTGAGCGTTGCCTGGCAGAAAAGCTGCTGGGTGTACATGTGGAGGAAAAGATGTACCCTCTGGCCCCGATAATTGGGACCGCGTTCCACTTGTACCTTGAGACGACACTGGGGCTGGAAGATTACCTGAAGGAAACAAGGGTCACTGTCGGTGAGATTGAAGGATACGGGGAGATTCGTGGGACTGCTGACGGGTTTGATCTTAGGAGCGGACATGTTGTTGATTACAAGGTCTTGTCGAAGAAGAAGATCAAGGCTTTCTCGTCTGCAACGTTCTTCGATGAGGACCGCAACCCTGAGTTCTATTCGGACTCAATGACCGAAGGCCAGCTTAAAAAGTACTATTACCAGATGCAGTTGTATGGTCTGGGTATGGAGAACGCTGGCTATGAGGTGAATCACACTTCCCTGATTTTGTTTCCCAGGGATGCTACGATAGAATCTGTCACAACGGCAACTCATGAGTTGTGCTTCAAGTACAACCGAGAAGCCGCCCTGGCTGTCCTGGAACGCGCCAATGAGATTTTCAAGTGGGCCACCAACAACCCGGACAACCTGGGAGAACTCGACAGCCATTCCGGCTGTTATTTCTGCGCTTTCAAGCGCTAACAGAAAGGAGAAACATGGGAAAGTTCGACTCGTTCCTCAAGAACATCAACGTCGAAGTGTCTGACCCCCGAGTCAACACCCCGAAGCTGAAGGTACTTCTGTATGGACCCTCCGGCACCGGCAAGACCTCCCTCGCCTCGACCGCATCCACTGTCGAAGAGCTGGGACCTGTCCTCTATATTGACTTGGAGCGCGGTACTGCGCCCGCTGCCAAGTATGGTGACCTCGACAACCTGCTGATCGTGCAGCCTGCTTCCTACAAGGAGTTTGCAGACCTGCTCGTCAAGATCAGCAATGCCAAGGACCGCCCGTTCAACACTGTCGTCATCGACACCATTGACCGACTTCAGGAACTTATCAAGCTCCACTTCGCTGCCACAAAGCCCAATGACAGCTTTGCCATGTGGGCGGCAACCTATGACAAGGTGCTAGACCTGGTGAACCAGATCGCGTTCGACCTGGGACTGAACATCATCTGCATCACACATGAGAGCCGGGAGATCACCGAGACCGAGCGCCTGTCGCTCATCGGCCCAGCCTTTGAGGGCAAGCAGTCCTTCAAGAAGCTCCCCTCAATCTTCGACATCATCTGTAGGATGACGTGGGAGGACGTGGGAGAAGACGGGGAAGAAAAACTCATCACCGTCCTGAACGTCAAGTCAGCATCCTCCATCCTCACTAAGACCCGGTTCGATAACATGCCCGCAATGGTTGGAAACCCGTCGTTCGACAAGATCATGGGCTGGGTGCATGAATACTTCGAGAACAGAAAGGAAGAAAATGACGACTAGGTACCTCTCTATTAATGATGCGTCTGAGCGCACGGGAGTTGGTCGAACGACCATCCTGTACCGCATCAACACTGGGAAGTTCCCACAACCCGACGCAATCGTTACTTACAAGCGAACTGCCGCCCTCGGGTGGCTACCTGAAACCATCGAAGATTACAACACTGACAAGAAGGAGAACTGACCATGATTAACTTTGACGAACTTATGAACCTGGAAGTTGCCGAGTCCCTTAGCTTTGAGCCACTGCCCGAGGGTCAGTACAAGGTGACTGTCGATGCCTGTGAGCTGGGCGAGTCCAAGGCTGGCAAGCCTATGTACACGGTGGACTTCGTTGTCACCGAGGGCGACCACGCATCCCGACAGATTCGTTACTGGCTGGTCCTGGTCACTAAGAAGGGTCTCCATTGGGACTTGCCCAAGTTCTGCGAGGCATCTGGTAACGCCTGGCCCGACGAGCCGACCAAGCGTAACGAGGCGTACTTCAACCAGGTCGCACTTGACCTGGTTGGCAAGACTGCGACGATCACCGTTGCGATTGAGGAACGCGAGTACAACGGTGAGATGCGCAAGAACAACAACATCAAGAAGGTTGAGTGGGACGAGGCCAAGACCAAGAAGAAGTCTAAGGCCACCCGGATCGAACTCTGATCTTTTTCGGCGGGCCGTATCTTGACAACCAGGTACGGCCCGCCGTACTATATCTAACGCAGACAGGAAAGGAGAGTAATGAACCTCAAAGAGTTCTTTCAGGCAGTATTCCCAGACAGTGAAGGCTGGACCCCCATCATCCTCAAGGGTCCGATGGGCGGTCTGACTAACTTCCGGTGGTTTGAGCTGCCAGCGCAGCTCGATAAAATGGTGGCATACGCCGAGGCTAACGCTGATCTGGACGTGTACTACAGCCCCTTTCTCTACACCAAGCCCCCGGCCCTGTCGAACACGAGGCACGCAGCCAAGGATAACGTCATCAAGGCAGCGTGCGTCTGGGCAGACGGCGACGACTGCCCCCTCGACAAGCTGAAGATCAAGCCAACCATTACCGTCCAGACCAGCGAGAAGCACTGGCAGGGATACTGGCTACTGACCGACGCAGGCGACCTGTCGAACGACATGCTCGAAGCCCTCTCACGAGGACTTTACGAGCACCACAAGAACGACGCCATGGACCGAGGCTGGCCGCTCTCGAAGAAGCTCCGTGTCCCGTTTACACACAACTGCAAGCGCGTCAAGCCCTGGGAGATTACGCTCACGGTCAACGACGAGGCTATCACCGCTGCGGAGTTCGCAGCAGAATACACACCTGTCGAACGCATGGGTATTGAAGAAGAAGACTTCCCCACCGACATCCCCTCCATGTTTGAGGTGTTGGGCATGGTCAACCGTAGCTACATCACGGACCTGGCTACAGATGACACCTTCAACGATGACGAAGATCGCAGCTCGAAGATGTACCATCTTCAGTGTGCCCTCTGGGAAGAGGGTTGTTCAATTGTTGAAGCATTTGCCGTTGTGCGCGCCACTGAGTTCAACAAGTTTGAGGCAGATGGACGCGGCGACGGCTACCTCTGGAAACAGATCAATCGTGACTATGCACGCTGGAAGGCTGAACACAGCGGGCCGACAGAGAACGATCTCGAAGCGACAACCCGTATCGGTTCCTCGTATCTCCTGAGTGAATCACGCGAACTGTCACTTCAGGATGTTGACTTCCTCCACGATGGTGAGGAAGAACCAATGGGCCTCTTTGTCGATCAGTTCGCAGCATGGGCATCAACCAAGTCTGCAATGGCCCCCAAGCAGTTCCACTACGCGGGTGCTCTCGCTATCCTGTCGAGCATGTTCGCTAAGTATGCGTTCCTCCCTACGAATGTACAAAAAATGCCCCTGAACCTGTACTTCCTAGTTCTGGGCCGCACTACCCAGTCCCGTAAGTCTACGTCTCTGCGCCTGGCAGAGTCGATGATGCGCGACATTGCGGTGGGTATCGGCAAGGGGGCGGATGCTTTCATTGCGCCCGAAGATTCGACAGGTGAGGCATTGTCTGCGTATCTGCGCACCAAGCCGAAAGAGAGCGGACTCTTCGCTATTGACGAGGTGCAAGACTTTTTCGCCCATGCTGCCCAGAAGGGTAGCTACATGGCCTCGATGATGCCTTTCCTCACCAAGTCTTACGACGGCTACATTCCTGCTGTCGCACGTAAGGACAAGGGAGGCAAGGTTGCGTACCAGACTGCGACCCCGTATTACATGACGTTCTACGGGACAGGTATCCTTGACCAAGCCGCGAAGCACCTAACGACAGAAAAGGTCGAGTCTGGCTTCACACCTCGTTGCCTTGTTGTTATTGACGACCGCGACAAGTACATCACGTCCTCTCAGGATGTGAAGCTCGTGACCGTGAGCGCATCGACAGGTAAGGTTGAAGACAAGCAGCGTGACTTCATGGTGTCGAACCTTATCAAGTCTGTGAGCAAGTTCGACGTGGCTTTCAACGCTCGCCGTGCGCAACGCATGGAGAATGAGGAAGTCCGTATCCCCATCGAGTTCGAGCCGGGTGTGTTCGAGCGCTGGATTGAGTTCTCGGAAGAGGCTAAGGTGCTTGCTGAGCGCCACATGCTGAACAGTCGTGAGCTGTTCCCTGGCACTGAACGTATGACGTTCTCGGTGCTCCGTATCGCGGCTCTGCTTGCCATGTATAACGGGCCGACGACCAAGGGCACGGTCGTGGTGTCAATGCGTGAAATGCTGAAGGCTATCTCGCTTGCGTCTATCTGGTTGTCTTCTAACGAGGTGTTCATTCACCACGTGAAGAACTCTAATTTCAGTAACAAGGTCGATAAGCTCATTAACTTCGTTGCACGCACCGACAACGGCATGGTGGCTATTCCTAAGCTCATGTTGAAGTTCCAGTCTGAGATCAGCGGTATGCGTGAACTGAAGGAAATCATCACGTATGCTCAGGCGCGCGGAACTATCCAAGAAGTTGTGAAGGGTAAAACAAATAACGAAAGATTCATTAAGTACACGGGAGGGCAAGTATGAAGATTTTGACTGAAGATTGCGACAAGCTGCCAGTTCTTGCACAGGTTCTTCTGAGGCGTGCGCTAGTGGTGTCTGGCCTGTCACAAGACATGCACGTCGAAATCACCGATGACGTGAACGATGAGGACATTAAGATCACTCTTGGCACCGTCAAGGGCTACAAGGGCAAGGCGTACAAGACGCTCTCACCGAAGCAGATTGTCACTAATCCGCAGGCTGGTCTGTTCCTCGCTCAGGCGTTGCAGTATGCCTACCTTGGTGCGGAGCAGCTTGGTCTGAAGCAAGGTGTGGACTGGGTGATCTGGCAGGGTGAGGACATCACGTTCAAGCCCGGCACACTGATTGCTCTCGATATTGAGTCCGCAGGCGACATTGACGAAGACACCTTTGCATCTGGCCGCATCCTGTCGATTGCATTGTGGAACGGCAAGTTCGGTGTGGTTATCCCTGAAGAGCTTGCCGAGACCGACAAGGCAGCAGAGCTTATCAAGCGTCTGTGCGACACCCGCATTGTCATCTGCCACAACGGTACGTTCGACATGCCCTACCTGTCGAAGCGCCTCGGTATCCGCGTGTACCATCACGAGGACACATTGCTCATGCACTTCGTGCTCGACAACCTGGCCGGTGAGCATGGCTTGAAGCCTCTCGCTCGTCGTTGGTTGCGTGCTGAAGATTGGGACTCGGATGCAAAGTCTTACCTGAAGGGTGGGGCGTACTTCGAGAACATTCCTAGGGAAAAGCTCTACGAGTACAACCTGATGGACGCAGTGTGGACCCACAAGCTCTACGAGTACTTCCTCCCGATGCTCAAGAACAGTGGAAAGTACGACTATTACCGCTACCGTATGCAAGTCACCAAGGTTCTCAACGACGTGCAGATGAACGGTGTGGCCGTGTCGCTCGAAGCACTCGATAAGTTGGAAGAGAAGTATAAGCGCCAGTGTGACGAGAACCTTGTTATCTTGAGACAGCACGCGGGCGAAGACTTCAATCCTCAGTCCCCTAAGCAGATCAAGGATTACTTCACGTCCAAGGGTGTGTCGTCTCCCTCGTTCGACTCAGACCATCTGAAGAAGCTGAAGCGTGAAGGTAAGGAGGTCGAGTTTATCGACGCTCTGCTTGCCTACCGCTACGCGGCTAAGGTGATTGGCTCGTTCATTGCCAACGTGCGCCGTAAGGTCGGTGAGGACGGACGTATCCACCCCTACTACCTGCCTCATGGTGCGAAGACTGGCCGCCTGTCGGCTAAGGGGCCAGCGATTCAGACGATGGGGCGCGACAGCGGTATCAAGCGTGCCCTTGTCGCTAAGCCAGGCTGCAAGATCATCTCGTGCGACTACTCTCAGGCTGAGCTGCGTACTGTCGCTGAGCTTGCGGACGACGAGGCCATGATTGCCGCCTTCCAGCCGGGCGCGCCTGACTTCTTCGATGACCTGATGACAAAAATCTGGCCTGAAGAGTTCCCGACAATCGAAGCATACGAGGCTTTCAAGCACGAACACCCAAAGACTGCTAAGAACCGGCGCGCACTGGTAAAGAGTGTGGTGTACGGTCTCAATTACGGTCGTGGTGTAGCTGCTATTGCGACAGCCCTTGAACAGCCAATTGAAGTTGCACAACATGTTGTCGATCAGTACCTTGGTGCCTACCCAGGACTTCGAGACTGGCAGGCACGAGTACGCCACAGTGTCGGACGCAAGGAAGAGGACAACGAACGTAAAACCAAGTTCGGCCTTACCTTCAACCCTCTGTTCGTATCGGACAGTAACTACAGTTCGACACAGAACGAGGCATTGGCCTTTGTTCCACAGTCCACTGCGAACGACATTTGCCTAAATGCAGCAATCAAGATCAATGAACAGGTTGGTCAATACGGAGCTAAGCTGATTGGTCTCGTCCATGACGCTACCTACGTCGAGTGCCCAGAAGAAACCATCGAAGAGTGCTCGAAGATGATGGAGCGCGAAATGGCTAAGGCAGCGACACTGGTTTTTAACCGCGTACCGTTTGCCGCTGAAGCAGAAGTCGGCAACAACTGGGAGGAAGTGTGACAGACTACAAGCAGGCACCCTGTAGTGGAGCACCAACCGAATGGTTCTACGACCCGACACTCTACGAAACAGTTGTGAGGGCTTTTTGTAATGAGTGCCCTGTCAAGGAACAATGCCTTCAAGACTGTCTGATAGCCGAAGAAACACCAATCGACGGCAAAAAGTTCCGCTCTGGTATTTTTGGTGGCCTCTCACCGACAGGCCGAAACAGGCTCATGGGTACCGGATATGCAGTCATCACCGAAAACTGGATGGAGAAAGATAATGACGATGACAGTAATAGCAATTGACCCCGGCGTGAACACCGGCCTCGTTGTAGCACGTGTCGAAGAAGAGGTGGAGATTCTACACTTCGACCAATTCATTTGCTCGACGCACACCGAAACGGCAGAACTCATCAAACACTACCTTGACGAGTACCCTCAAGCCGTTGTCGTGGCTGAGCAATTCGACCTGAGACCCAGCAACAAGTTCACAGCAGACCTTACCCCCGTGAAGGTCAATGCAATCCTTGACTGGTTTGTCGATGACATCCATTATCAGACACCCGCTCAAGCCAAGGGCCTGGTCAAGGACGCGACACTGAAGAATCTGGGTTGGTGGCTCACGGGTAAAGACGTGAACTATAAGGACGCTAACGATGTCCGTGATGCCTTCCGGCACCTTGTCTACTATCTCGTTCATGAGCTGAAACACAAGTGGACACTCGACAACGGGTGGCCTAGATAGCGAAAACCCCTCTGCTAGGAAAGGAGAACTAGCAGAGGGGTTTTCTGTGCCTCACACCCAACAAGCAAACACACGGAGGTGGTTGATTGTCACCGACTAGTATAGCACGTCAACCGATCTTTGTCGCCTGAATGGTCAGGCCACCCCAGCCAAGGTTCGTGCTCTGGTCGATTTGCAGCCTAATAGACACTGACACTTCCTTGCCGGGGGTATCAACGTACTTAGCAATAGGGCCAACATGAACGAACATGACATTCTTATCATGGCCGTACGTGTTGAAAACACCAACATTATGTTCCTTGCCGTCAATCATCATAAAGACGTTGATATAGGCACCATTAGCGTTATAGTCATTGGTCATGGTGATCTGACCCGAGATCAGCCACAAACCAGCCTTCGACAGACGGATATTACGGCTAACGCGTGCATTAGCACCATCAGCAGTATAGCGGCGGTAATCAGCAAACGAGGCATTTTCGTTCACGTAATCCGTTTCGACAGCGCCACCCCAAATCTTAGTGAGCTGACCGTTGCTGTTAATCAGCATCTCCTTCGTGTCCTTACGGTAGATAAGGACATCATAGTTGCCAGCCCCAGCCTTACGGATAGCAGTCAGCTTAGTGTCATAATCACTCGCATTGTTAGCGATAATGACACGGCCCTTCTGAAGCTGCTTCACAACATCAGAAACAGAATTGAAACCCAAGTTCATGAAAACAGGCCAACTCTGAATAATATCAGAATCAGAGTAAGTCCAGATACCCTGATCGTTAACTGTACCCATGTTAGTACCTCACTCCTGAGAATTGAACGGAAACATATGCGTGACCGTTGTGGTTGTCGATATATTCTGGGTGCTCTTTGGAACCCTTCAACCCAATAAAGGCAGTTCCATACTGGAAATTGTCGTAATCAACAACCATAGTAAACGACAAGCCAGTTACCATAACCAAGTCAGTGCCTCGCCCACCCCGTCCTGTAGCAAGGCCCGAAACCACATACGGGATATGCGCAAGTTTGCGCTCGCGTCCAAGATGATCTCGAACGCCTGTGAAAACCTGCGGAAAGATATACTCACCAGTAGTCAACGGAATCACAGGAATGTAAAGAAACCCTGTAATAGACAGCTGCATGAACGAACCAGCGTTACCCCAATCCAAAGGTGCTTTCCACAAGTCCTCATAGGCACCAATGCCAGGATTACTACCGGGCTGTTCAACAAGCATCTCCTGATAGAACGGCTGTGCAACACCATTAGCAGCACGTGAAGAAGTCAAGGCACTAACAGCATCATACGAATTACTAACCTTGCTCTTCATCAAGGTCATGTCATTCTCAAGATACGCAACGCGCCTGTCGATGTCACTTCCCCATGCCTGGGATGGGGTCGGCAGATTGTGCTTCATTATGCGTCACTCCTTTCAACGTCAACTCTCGAAGCGTGATACCGGCCTCAAGAGGATAATCCGCAACTCGGGGCCTATCGAATATTGTAGCAACATCCGACACCCTAGTAAGCGCCTCACACGAAGCCTTCACACTAGACTCATCATACGAAGCTGACTTGATATGCCACGTAAAATGGTCATACACGGCTGTCGTCCCAGCAATGCGACCAAACACCTGCTGGTTCGACACTACGGGCTTGTTCTTCGTGAACTCCAACAAGTCGTCCATGATCTTCTTCATTGTCGTACCACGAGGCCATTTCTCAGCAGCCTTTTGAGGTAGGGGCGCACCTGTAAAAGCATCGACATCAGACAGATACACAGGCTCACGCTCGAAGTCATACACGACATCTGTGTATGACTCGTGCATCGGAACAGCGCCCGTCCAATCCATCTCAGCAGAGTAGCCAAACGCGCTCTGGGCCTTATACACACAAGCCTCATACGCCTGGGTCTTAGTCGTTAGGTTCATGCTGTCGATCTTCACAGCATCCGTCTTATGCGGGTAGCCAGTGTAGAACGTAAAAGTCTCCTGGTCACACAAGTAAGCGTGCCCATAAATACGGAGGGTGCTGTAGTCAGTCTGACCATCCGACTCAGCAATACGATAAGGGGATAGACGCTCATTCGACATGCCCGTCACAGTCACCTTGATCTGATTCGCCTCGTCGCCCTTCTCGATGTGGAGCGAACCGCCCTCGGCGTACCACTGAGCAGGTGTAATCGGCTTGTTGTCCTTGCCGACGACAGAGTACACGGAGCGCGCAAAGTAGATCTGACCGTTAGCACGAGTCCTAATATTGAAGTCCGTACCAACCTCGTTAGGCATCACACACTCAGGCTGAGAATACAAATAATCAATCGTCCCTTGAATCTCAAGCACAAACTCCTTAGTCTCGCCAGACTCGACTGACAAAACCTCAGCAGCCTTAATGGACTCCACTGTCGTCTTGTTGTTAGACGGCTGTGGGTGGATAAGGCTAATGCGATCTTCGCCTTCAATGCGAGGGCGGGTACCGGCAAGGTTGCCTGAGCGATAATCAGAAGAAGCTAGGTCAATGACAGGGGGGTAATAAGTACACTCAATATGCGAGAAAGGCTCACCAATAGCCCACTGAATCGAATAGTCTACAGTAGAGCCTTGGAACCTCGTAAGAACAGTGTGGTTCTCAAACAGCACAATCGTGTCATACACCCACGTAATCTGATAATTGTTAGCAGACAAGAAGCTCTTGAGGATAGTCCACAAATTACCTTTACCACCAACAAAATCATACGTCTTAGTCGCAATAGTAGTCTTAGGTGCAATAAACGGATTACGCTCATTAGCAGTCGGCTTAGCAACATACACCTTTGGAGACTCGACACCCGCAGCCTTAAACACCTGCGCAATAACCTTGTCCATCGTCACGCCCTGAAGGTGCTTAACCTCAGCAGACACATCAAGACGATAGAAAGGGTCATTCAACGTAGCCGACCACGACCACGGGGTATTCGTAATTGACCGGACAAACGCGTGAGTACGACCAAAGATAGGGCTGTCGAGACGAATCTCCTTCGTCATCACATCAGCGGCTTCAACATACCCCGCACCCTCCAACGAGTACTCAGAGAAGCCACCCGTCGTTGAATCACGGTCAAGCGAGACAGCATCCTCAACGACAGACCAGCCAGTCAGCTTGTTGTTAGTAAAGCCGATAGCCTGCATCACCATGAGTAAACCTCTTCCAACGTCACAGAAGCCGTGTAATGACCGCGATAGTTGTTCACAGTCACAACACTAGCTGAACCAGGAACAACCTGAAGGTTCCCACCACCGGACGGGTATGCAAACTCATACAGGTTAACAGCTGTGTCGATGTGAGTGTCCTCGGGCACGATCTGCAACATAGCCCAGTCGAGAGCACCCTCACCCTGTGGAATAATCGACACCTCCCACAGAGCTGGGTAAAAAGCGCGCACCTGGTTCTTGTTAAAAGAACTAACAGTGTTGCGACCATCAAGACTACGGAACCTGAACGAGAACGGCTGCTTACCGTCTTCCGGTCCAGATGACAAAAACACGCCCGTATGTCCTTCAGGAATAAGAACACGCTCAGTGTACTGACCAACCTTCGACAAAGCCAGAGACACCTGCCGCCCATTCAGACGATCAACATCAGACTGGAACTTGTTGTTCGTCTGAAGGACACCGCCCTTCAGCACGACACCAGGGTGTCCAGACTGAGAGTTGTTAGCCTTCGTGGGGAACAGTGCTTGCTTACCCCAATCGTTGAAAGCAAACGGAGAACCAACATGGTAATGCAGGTACGGCAAACCCATCAAAGGCGACAAAACGTTCTTCATCGAGAACGGGTCCAGATACGTCACCCACTCGCCCGTCCTGTTCATGAACAGCTCACGGAACTTGTTAGCCTGCTCACGATTCAAGAACGACCACGACAGCTCATAATGCCTGCCGCCATACACAGAACCACCCATGTAGGACAGACCATTCAGAAGGCGCTGTGAGTCGCCCGAATGGACATTAGTCGAAACAGGCGACTCGTCCGGTGCGGGGAACCACTCAATAATGTCGTTCCCCACACCGAAACAAACCTCACGGGTTGCGCAACCCCTAGTAGACACCACGATTACCTGTCCTCATATTGCCGTTGTCGATGCTCTGGCTAATCGAGCGACCATCAAGCATGATCGAAGTCGAAACAGCCTTCACCAACTGATTAAACTGTGCTGGGTTAATTGTAACAAGACCGTCACCACCGCCCATAGCGTAAACACCACCCGCCGACACAGGAACCTGCATCGTGTTCAGCGCGTTCATGAAGCCCTTGCCGTAGAAATCGACAGCGGGCTGTGAAATCACGTACTCGCCACTACGGACACGGAACATGCCCTTGCCGTCCGTAGCCATGAGGTTGTCGGCCTTCGGGTTAGCCGGAGGACGACCAGGCAACAAGCCGCCACCCGCGAAACCGGGCAGAGAGTTAGCACTCGACAGCAGACCGCCCGTATACAAGGTGCCAATGTTCCTACCAGACCTAGTGCGAACAGTACGATTCTGGCTACCGAGCGGGTTCATCCGCGCAGCATTAAGCGCGGCGGCGTAGGATGACTCGTCAATCTGGTAACGAATCCTAACCGTAAGCTCACTGTGGCTTGGCTGAACAGGAACCGTCACACCATTAGAGTGCAACGAGTCGATAGCATCCTGTGTCGAGCCGACAGTGCCGTTATCGGTCACATGCTCCTTCACCTCACGCGGAACCTGGCCGATAGTCGAAGTCAAGCTATCGAAAGCCCCAGCCAACTCAGTGACTTCACCTTGGTTGAACCCAAGCTGAGTAACCTGGTCAATAAACTGCTGCTTCAGCGATTGTGTATATGCCTCAATCTCCTGGGTCGAGTGACCAGCCGCAGCATACGCCTCAATCAGACCAATCATCTGAGACTGCAACGACCGCAAAGCCTCACGGTTAGCAATAGCCGCCTCCGTGTAGCCCTTCAGAGCAAACTGCCCGGCTTGGAGGGTTGCAATCTCCTTGTCGTTGTCTGCAATCTTCGTCTGGCCTTCGTTGATCTTCTGCTTAGCCTCGTCAATATCAACCTGGGTAGACTGCGCGCGCTCGGTGTCGCCGTACTTCACAGCGACAGCATGGAAGAACTCAGCGTCGTGCAACTCTTGCTGGTTCTTACGCATATCCGACGCAAGTTTCTCATTCTCCTTACGAAGATCAGAAACCTTCTTCGTCGTGCCTTCAACATCCTTCTTCAGGCTGTTAAGACCCTTACGGTAGTTGTCCTGAGCGGTCGTGGAGCGCCACCAAGTAGTGAGGGCCTTGTCGAGCGCAGACTTCAGACGGCTAAGGAAGTCCTCGAAAATCTCAGCTGCGGTCTTCGTTTCCTTCTTCGCTCGGCTTGCACCGCCGCCTCCACCGGAACGTGGCTTATGACCACCACCACCTCCACCAGAACGAGACGGCTTAGCCTTGAAGTTGTTGCCACTAAACGCCGACGTGCCATTGTTACGATTAGCAAACGTTGGCATACGAATCTTGGACTTCTGACCCGCAGTGTATGAACCCTTGCCAGTCTTCGACTTCGAGCCACCGATAGCACCCATGTAGCCCTGAATTGACTGCCAGATAGCCTGCACCTTGCCAAGGAAACCCTGAGCCTGCGACACCGCCTGAGCCGCGTTATCAACCATCTGACCAAGTGACGCATCCGTGGCACTATGGTCAACCTCTCCGGACTCATAAGGTTGTGCGATAATCGCGGCCATAGTGTCTCGTTGCTGCTCGAACTGCGACATGTCGAAGCCTTGCGCAGCAAGGAAGTCAATGGTGTCTTGAATCGAGTTCTGTGCGTACTGGTACGCCTCTTCACCTGTCAGACCCATTTCCTCAATACCGGCAGCAGCGGCGTTACCCATCTTCTCGAAGTAATCCGAGATAGCAGCAATGTTCGCTTGACCGTCTGGGCTGTTCGGGTCCATCGACGTGCCATGCTCCTGCATGGACTCGTACACCTGCTGCAACGACGAATCGAGAGCAGCAGCCGCGTCTGTCGATGAGAACATCTCGTCAAGGACAGAGCGAATAGCCTCGGCCATGCTATGAAACTCGCCCTTCGCGTCACCAATCTTGAAGCCAGCGTTAGCTACCTGGTCGCCCATGCCCTCGGCCTCGTTACCGGCCTCGTCCATGCCTTGACCAAACAGCACAGCGTCATTCAGTGCGTCACGCATAGCACCGCCGACACCATCGGTGTTCGACTTCAAGCCCTGGAGCGCTGCCTCTTGGTCATCGTACTTCTTGGTATTAAACTGGATACCTGCACTACCTTCGCCAGCGTCCAAGGATGCCTGCGCAGCCTCGTTAGACCGAGCACGAATCTGCTGAATATACCCATCGACATACGCATCAGCAGCAGCCTTGCCACCACCCTGAGACTCAGACGTAGTAGCCAACTTGATGTACTTCGCATACGAGAAGCCCATATCGACAAGAGCCTGCTTGGTTTCCTTCGACATGCCCTTGAAAGCCTCGGAACCCTGAATCGCGTCCATAATCAACGCCTGGGTGTGCTCACCAATCTTCAAGGTAGAGTAACCCATTGCCTCGGCCTGCTCGTGGGTAGCCTGAACAACCTGACCAGACTTGTCCACGTAGTAACCAAGCGCCTGACCGTTAGCAGTCAGAACTTCACCATTCTGTTCAATAGTAGCGTTCAGCTCAACAAAGCCAGACTGAGTACCATTGCCGACTTCCTTCGTATCCTGAGCCAAAGCGTTCAGAATAGCCGAAGAGCCTCCTACAGCGTTCTTAAACTCATCAGCCTTAGCCGATGAGTCCTGGAAAGCATCACCAAGGTATGTAGCGCCGACAGATACAGCAGTAAGGGCAGCAGAAATGACAAGACCCCACGGTCCGCCGAACATCGACATCAAGCCAGAACCCACAGACGACAGCTTGGTCAACGCACCCACAGCCTGACCGGCACCAGCCGCAACCTGAGCACCCGCAGCCGCAGCAGACGCGCCAGCAGAAGCCACTTGAGCAGCGTTCTGAGCGCTCTTCGCAGCAGCAGCCTTACCCGCAGCCGCAGCCACCATGTTATCCGCAGCAGCAAGGCGCTGATTAGCCGCAGCAGCGGCATTAGCCGTACCCACGTTAGCAGCAAGGGCCGAATCATACTGGACAGTAGCCGTCTGAGCCTGACGAATAGCCTGCCACACGACACTCCACGAGGCTTTCTGCGCACCTGTCGCCTGCAACATGCGGTTTTGCATCTGCAAGTACGTTGCAGACATCGACACAGCCGCAGCCTTCGCAGCCATAAGACCAACACGCACTGTCGCCACAGCCGCGAGCGCACCAACAAACGCCTGAATAGGCGCTGGCAGCTTAGCGAAAGCGTTAACGACACCCGTCGCAAGCGTAATCAGCAGCTTGAAAGGCACCATGAAGCTAGAGTTCATGGCCGCGCCCGCGTTCTGCAAAGCGTGCTGGAAAGCCTCAATCTTAGCCGACAGGGTATCCATGATGATGTTCATCGACTCGTCAATGAACGTCGTGCCCTTAGAAGCCTTCTCGGCCTCCTTCAACTGCTCAACGTACAGACCAACGCTGTTCGACATACGGGACAGCAATTCAACGTCACGCACGTTCTTGAAGCCCAAGTCCTTAATCGCCTGAGCCTTCTCAACCTTGTCACCAATACCGGCAAGGTTCTGCAAGATGCCCTGGAACACCTTGTTCGGGTCATCCTGCCACAGCTTACGGAACTCTTCATCAGTCACACCGACAGCCTGCGCATAGGTGTGCATCTTGTCGCCACCCTCAGCAGCGGCGGCGTTGATCGAATTGAAGATACGCTGAAGCGAACCGCGCGCCCATTCCTTCGGAATAGCGAGCGACGACAGGGTAGACGACAGGGCAAGAATCTCATTCTGGGTGAAGCCAGCCGACTTACCCTGAGCAGCAATCGACACAGCCATGTTCGCAATCTCAGGCTCAGTCGCAACAGACTTAGCGCCCAAGTCAGCGATCTGGTTAGCGAGGACCGCGTAGCCGTCACCCTTGCCGGGTGCCGACTCTTGCAGCTTGCCCATCATCTCACCGAAACGACCAAACGCGGTAGAAGCCGACTCAACTTCCATACCAGTCACAGTAGAGAACTCTGCGACAGCCTTCGTAAAGTCTTTCAACTTGTTCGTCGGGATGTTCATCTGCGCACCGAGCGTACCAATCTTCGACAGATCAGCAAAAGACGTGGTAGTTGTTGTCGAAAGCTCAGTGTAAGCGCTCTTCAGTTCACTAAGAGACCTCGTAGTACCCTGCGCGGTACGCTCCACGTCAGCAAATGCGCGCTCCTGCGCAATACCAGCCTGAGCAGCAGACGACACAACACGACCAATACCAGCCGTGATAGCACCGTAATACACGGCCATGTCGCGTGCAGCATAACGGACGTTCTCAATAGCCTTCTCACTCGCACGAGCGTTATTGCGAGCGGTACTAGCATCAGAACGAATAGCAGTACGCTTAGTCAGCTCTTCCTCACGAATACGAGCACGCTCAGTACGGGCAAGCTCAGCCTCACGAGCAGCACCAATACGCGCCGACGCACTAGCGACAGCAGCTTCACGCTTAGACTCAGCAGAAGCCGTCGTTGCAGCAGCCCTGATCTCTGCCTGCTCCAAAGCAGTGAGCGCCTGAATCTCAGCAAGACGGGTAGCTTCAGCACCCTTCGCCCGCACAAGGCTACGCTCATCCTTCCCCTTCTGCTTCTGCAACGGAAGAGCATTATCCTCACGCTTCACCGAAGCCTGCGCACGCAGCTTTTCAGCCTGAGCCTCAGTCTTACGTGCCTGCGACTGGTTCAATTGAGCCTGGGCCTTCTTCGCCTTCGTCTCAGCCTCAGCCATAGCATTAGACGCAGAAGCCACCTCACGCATAGCCGAGGCAGTATCCTTCAGCTTAGCGATATGGTCCTTACTCAGGTTGTTCATCGTGCGAGTCTCACGGATGAACTGTCGATACGCGGAAACCGCCCTATCGACACCCGCCGAAAGATCAGCCTTACTCGCGTCCCCAGCAGCCTTATTCAACGAGCCAAGCGCATCAGCCACAGACTTCAATGCTGTCGCAGAGTCCTTCAGGTTCTTAACCTTCGAGCTGTCAAGCTGCAAAGAATCAAGAATCGTGCCACCACGACCAGACGGGGACTTCAGCGTAGCAACAGCACTCTGAAGCGAACCAATCTGCTTTTCCAGAGCACCAATGCTCTGTGCCGCCTTGTCTGCCCCAGCAGCGTTAACGTCAATGTCGATCTTGATTGACTCGTCTGCCACCTTAACTCCTAAAAAGAAAAGTCCCTGATACCACCTCAATGATACCAGGGACTTTTCCTACCTAACTTGCTCAAGCGCTTCAAGAGGCGACGGCAACGGCTCTTTCGTACCATCCGAGTATTCGACAGTACCCATCACCGTGTACGTGCTTTCACCCGGCTTGGTTTCCTTCGCGTGCTCACGATGACGATCAAGCTCAGCACATGAATAACACGTAGAAGTCTCCACATGGAACTCAATCGCGCTATGCTCACTGCGACCATACCAAAGCGGCGTACCGCACTTGTTACACAGACTATCGAGATAATACTGATAACCCGCAGCCAAAGCCAGGTCCAAGTTAGTGTATTCAGTTTGATCTATCGGCTCCGAGTCAAGCTCATCACCAATAAACACAGGCACCGTGCGAGCAAACATGCCGTGAGCGCCCGTGAACAGTGTCGGTGGCTTACTCTCCGCTCTCGCTGTCTTCAGCAGAAGAATCATCCACTGGTTCTCCGGCTTGCTCAGCTCCGTCCCCACGAAACGTAGGGTCACTGATTGCCTCAGACACGACGACACCAAGCTCTTGCGCATCGTTCCACGTAGCGCAAATCTGCTGCCACAAGAACTCAGGAAGATGACCCCGCAGCTCCGCAGCCTCGTCATCCGACAGACCGTTCTTCGACTCGCCCGTGGCGTTGTCGATGACTTCGACACAGGAGCGGGCAATGATGTACTCCATCAGACGATCTTCGCGCTCGATGCTGATGATTGCCTTTTCATCCTCGTTCTTGTTCTTCGTGGAGAAGAACGGGTCTTCCCAGACCTTCTTCTTCAGAATGTAAAGTTCTTTGTTCGACAGCGCACGCAGACGAAGCGTAATCGTCTCCTTACGAAGCGCCTCAAGTTCTTCGTGCAGCTCGACACCCGGGGAAGTGTCGGTGATAGAACGAGACAGCGGTGCCTCGACCAACTGCGCGGTCTTAGCGACCTCGACAAGTTGGGCGAAACGCTCCGCGTTCTCAGTGTTCAGCGGCACGTCGATAGCCTTGACCGTAGGCTTGATGGACGAGATAATCTTAGACAGCTCAAACATGTCTACTCCAATCAGATATGAGAATACCCCCGCACCTCGGAGGCACAGGGGTATTCTAGCAGAGTTGATCAGGCAGTGACAGCCTTGTTCAGCTCCATGTAGCCCTGGGGCAGGAACGGGACGGTGAACTGAATTGGCTTATCGCCGTCACCCAGCTCGTCCTTCGGGTTGTCCGGCACGACCTTGAAGGCCGACAGCTCCATACCAGCCTCGACAGCGGTGCCCTGTCGGAAACCGATACGCTGGACCAGGTAGCCTTCCTTGATACCGTCAAGCGTGCCACGCTTGAACAACTGGAAAGCCTTGTCATAGACGGAGGTGTTACCCGCCGCCTTCTGACCAGCCGCGATAGCCTCGCGGAAGAACGTGAGCGAGGCTTCATAGTTGGCAATGGTCGGGGTCTTCGCGTTACCCGAATCACAAATGGTACGCGAATCATCCGTGTCAGAGTCCGTCGCACCGAGCGTCATGCCCGCCGCGATAGCACACGAAATGTCAACCGCCTTCGGCGTACCACCCGTGTAGGTAGCAGCCTTAAACAGGTCAGCCGTAGTAGTAATGGCATCAGCCGGAACCCACCAAATGGTGGTGTTCGGCGACAACATCTTAGGCATCAGTCTTCCTCCTTGTGGGAAACGATATCGTCATCTTCAATGGTATCATCCTCGCCGCAACACTTGGCTTGCGTCAGCGGCGTATCGTCAGCGACAACCTCATACATGTCCGGCAGAACAGCCAGCTCATCTTCAGACTTGTCGCAGACAATATTGGTAAAAACATTGCGCACGCGCAATTCACTCACCCCTATCTAGGTTGACATAAAAACTCATACTGTGCTGATAAACAGTAGGCCGCAACGTGGAATCGTAATCGCTATCAGTACCCACAGACGCAGCGATATTCACCCCATTAGACCCTTCAACCAACACAGCACCAATGAGCTTCTCTTTCACAACCGACACAAGCCGATTGAGAAGATTCTTATTCACAGCGAACACGTCCACCGTGAACGGATGCTCATACACATCCATAGTGTGACCACCAAGCGACACATACTCGTCCAACTGACGATTGATCTCAGCGCCACCGTGATACACGATATAAAGAGGCACCTTCGTATCACGAGAAAAAGAATCGAAAACCTCGACATCCCTGATCGTGCGCAAAAGAGCCAGACAAGCCTCGTCAAACTCTAAGGTCCGATCCGTCACTTCAGCCTCCCATAGAACTCTTCACGGAACACAGCCGTCACACGAGGCAGATACTTAGCCGGGGTAATACCCTTCCCCTTGTCGCCGCCCGTGGGCTTGCCACGCAACCCAGAACGCAAATAACCAGAAGTGCGCTGACTGTACGTGCCGTTCTCCTGCCATGCGTAATACGGCTTAGGCCGGTCCCAACGATGCCAACCGGCCTCGACAACTTTCCCGCCCTTAGAAGCATCAACACGGAAAGCATCACGCATATAGCCAGTATCGACACGGCGCGGGTCTGTCGCAATCAAAGCACGCCCATACTCAGTAGAAGCGACAGCCGCAGCCTTAGCCGCAGCATCAACCTTCTTCCAAGCAGCGTCAATGATCTTCTTCTTCGCCTTAGCAGCAACACCATACCTGTCGGTATCGACAGTCACCTTAATACCAGCAACACGACCGTCATACCGTACAGTCTTCTTAGTCCTAGCCATTAGCAGTCTCCCCCGTTGCCACATCACACAAAAGCGTCACCTGCCAGTTCAGTGTATCAACCTGAGCGTTACGCACAACCAGCTTCAACCCCGCAACCCGTGGGTCAGTCGGCATTTCCTCTACTTGGATGCGCATACCCTCAGCGAACGACACACGCGCATCCGGGTTGCCCCACAAATCACGTGAAAAAACCTCGTTCTTGTCAATATGCAAAAGCTGCACACGATACGCATGAACACCTGTGACCGTGCCAGCCCATTCACGATTACGGGCACGCCAGTCAACGTTAGGCGTGATATTCGCCCAACCCTTCCACACAGGGTTGTTATACTCAAGCGACAAACCAGCCTCATCAGACCAGTCATACGATACTGTGTCAGGCTCCTTGAAGATGCTCACCTTCGTATTCGCCAACAACTGAAGCGGATAATACGAGGCATACATGAACAAGGGGTGGATGTTCGGGTCAATCGACAAGCCCATTAGAAGTTCACCACCCAATCCACAGGCTCAAACGTTGGCTGCACAACATCAAAGCAGAGGTTATTTACCTCATCTTCCTTCGCTTGAGCACGCAACTGCCGAGCACGACCGACAATCGCAGCCAGCAGCTTAGCACCATCCGTCTGCTTGTCGTCCGTCTTCAAGACAAGCAACTGCAAAGCCTTATCCATGCCGATAGTGTCACACGCATCGGCAGCAGCCAGCTTCACGTTACCACCGTTAACAGCGAGCAAAGCCTCAATCTCTTCGTCAGCGAAAAGATAACGCGGCTCATTCCTCAAGTCACGCAAGTCCTCCAACTTACGCAAATCAGGAATAAGGACACGCACCTGTCCGATGGGGGAAGAAAAATCAATCTCGCTCATAAAACCAGTATAGCAAGACCCCCGCAGCCAAAGGCCGCGAGGGTCTTACTCAATCAGCTAACTGATCACAGAGACAAATTACCAGTCGAGCCGATAATACCGTCGTAGCGGACGATGCCAGCACCCGCGATCTGTCGAATACGAACTTCGACATCATCGTTGTCGAAAGAACCCTCATAGGGGTTAACGTCGCCGCCACCGATCATCTGGCCGGTCTTGTTGTGGATACGAAGCTCCGGGGCCTCACGACCCAGCATACCCGTCTTCGCAAGGACAGTCTTACCATTGGCACGACCACCCTTCGGAAGAAGAACCCACGCCTTCTCCCCACCAACAACAGAGATCAGGTCGGAAGTAACGACCTCCAAGTCCTTCAGAGGGTTGCCCTTGATCTCAGTGCGCTTACCATTCTGGACACGAATCTCGTTAATCTGAGTGTAGCCCTTAGCAACCTCAGCGAGAGCAGGGTTAGTGACCAACACGAAACCCTCGGGGACATAAGTCGAGTGACCGTCGCGCAGAGTAGCGAGTGCCTGGAACCGTGCAGCAACAATCGCATCGAACGACAGTTCGTGATTATTACCAGAGGTACCCAAACCGGCAGCACCGCCAGTGATCTCAGCAGGCAGACCATCGACCCTAAACTCGGTCTTGTTAGTGGTGTTAAACACGTCCTTGCGAAGAGACTTAGTAGCGGGGTCAAACAGCTGAAGGAGGACCAGCAAGTCCTCAGTACGCGCAGCGAGAGCAGCAGCATCCTTCGGGAAACGGCTAATTACGTTCCACTCGTCATTAATAAACGACTCGAAGCTGAACTGGATGCGCGCGCCGTGCTTGGCGGTCGTGATAAACGCACCATCGGCACTATAGGACATGGTCGGGTAAGGGGTCAGCTCCGGCACATGAGGCAGCGTGCCCACAGGGTGCTGATAACCACCATTGTCGATAGGAGCCGTAGTAGCGTCAGGCTTCAGCGACAGAAGCGAAGCAGGACGGAAGTCCGTCAACAGCTCCTTCGTCGCAATCTTGTCCCAAATCGTCTCATGAGCATCGAAATACTCCTGGAAACGAACGTTCGCGGCCTTCACGAACATAGGTGCCAGCTGATCAGAGGTGACAGCCTCCTTCAGGCGCGCCTGCGCGAGACGGTCGCCTGCAAGGGCCTCACCCAGCTGGACGTTGAACTCTTCCTGGTTCTTGAAACGCACTTTAGTTGCCTCCTATCAGGCGTTCTTAGCAGGTGCAAGAACGACCTGCATCTTCTGGGGGGTGGCAGACGCAGCAAGAGGCTCCTTCAGCCAACCGATAACAACATCAGCACCGGCCTTAACGGTCGTAATCTCAGGCTTCACACCTGCACCAGTCGCAGCCTTCGCGTACACAGGCGCACCCGCCTTCGCAGCGGCAACAGACTTGCCGACAAGCTCAAACACGCCGCCAGCGACACGCACAGAGGCGTAGCCGGGGCCATTCAGACCATACGTAGGGGCCACTAGCACATCAGTAAGAGCCTGCTCAGCCTTGTCAGTCGTAGGACGAACCTTCGACTGAAGGATACCAGCAATACCGTTGTCCTTGTTGATGACAACAACGTCGCCAGGCTCAAGATGAGCCTGCGTGGCATCGACAGGGAGGGAGAGAGTCTTGGAATACTCAAAAATCTGGTTGTCCTTGACAACCGGAACACGGATAGCGTTGACTGCCATTATGCTCACCAACCAATCTTTCCGAAAGTGTCTTCGTTCTTTTCGACAACAGGGGTGGCAGTCGCAGCGACAGCCTCCTTCAGATACGCACGCTCAGCCTCAAGAGCAGACTCGACATCCGCACCCTTCTTCACAGCCTCACGAACACGCGCGACAGCCGCATCCGGCAGACCGGACTCGGCAATCTTCTTACCGGCCTCAAGGACAGAATCAACATCCACGGATGCCTCTTCGACCTTCTCAGCCGGTTCCTCTGCCTTGGCTTCCTGAATCGCGGCCACAGCAGACTCTAGCTTAGAGCCGATAGCTTCAACAAGAGAAGCGATCTCACCCTTCAGCTCATCGAACTTGGACTCAAGCAGCTTTTCGTCCACAGTTCCCTCCTTAATAGAATTGTTGTTCCTATTTGATTCTAGCAGATCAACAATGCCACCACCCGCACCAGGCGCGGTAACAAAGTCAACCGACCTAACACCAGCAAAAACAGGAACAACACCTGTTTCCGCAATTGGCTGGTCGCACCAAGCATTAATGGAAACACCAATATATTCCCACTTATCCTTGATTAGCTCGTTAACACCAGAGAACACCTTACACACAGTGTAGAGTGCCCCATCCTCACCAACTGTCGCGTCTTCAAGAAAGACACCAGCATAGTCACGAATAGAACGCTCCGGGCGCTCCCATTCCTCGGACTCAGTTGGGTGGTCTATAAACATTTCCGTGCCAGCCTTAAACAGGTGAGCAGACTCAGCCAAGTTCTCAGCAGTGTAAATACCACTAGAACCCTGGCCGGGCACGATAATTCTGATTCGGTACTTTCCCTCACCAAGAGACTCAGTACCGATAGCGCTCGTGGACTCATGCAGCTTAGGCATCGGTCCCTCCATTATCTCGATTGTCGTTAGTACCATCAGACAACGGGCCTACACCCGTTGCGCGTCCGTCCTCGTTGTCCTTTGCTGCCGAGTCTTCTTCGCCCTCGCCCTCGTCCTCATTCTCACCCTCATCGGGTAGGGCAGGCAAATCTTCCAACGGCAAAGAACCAGCAATCTTCAAGAGCTGCAACACACCGGAACGCATTTCAACCTGATGCAAAGCACCATTCTGGAACGCCAACGTCAAAGACTGAATACGGCGGTGCGTCTGATCATTATTGATCGAACCGTACTCGATCTGCACCTTAATACCTAGAGCCGCAGCAATCTCATTCAGCATGTCGATATGGAGTTGACGGCGCAGCTCCAACGCCTTAAACGTCGGGTCTTCAAGCGCAGTCTCAGCACCCTGGCGACCGCCCGCAGAACCATCCGTCAACAACACCGACAGGGGGATGTCGAGCGCAGCCGACACCATAGACGCAAGAGGCGTACCAGCCGAGAAATCAATCCCAGCGCCAGCCTTGTTAATTGCCTGAATATCCTGCCCAGCACCAATGTTCGCAGTGCCACCGACACCGGGACCAGCCATATGCTGCTGAACGGCCTGTTGCTGCTTAGAATTAACGCTCGTTGCCTTGAAGGCCAGCTTAGCGAGAGACTTCTCCATGAGGTGTGCGACCTCAAGATGCTCCTTGTACTTCTGTGCATACGACATAGCGCTCATGAGATCAGGCTTGCCATACTGTTCAGCAGCAAGGCGATTCACGGTCGCATACACAGCCGTCAAGCGCTTGTTCACATTGTAGTTAGACTTGGTGATCTTCACGCTCACATGGTCCCACAGCATATACCACTGAGGCTCACCACTTACGACAGGGTTAATGAGCAGAGCAACGACATCACCTGTCGCATCATCAGTAGCCACACCAGCAAGGCGCATCAACGGAACAGGTGTAACAGTCTTTGTCGCCTTATCCACAAGATAAATGACGCAACCGTCAGTGTTGAAAGACTGCTCATCACGAACACGCGCCTGCACACTGAAACAAGCCTTCGCGTTTTCCTCGATTACCTTACGGGAGGGTCCAGTAGAACCCTTGTAGACAACAGGGTCGCCCCACATGTAAGCGTTACGTACAACCAAGCCACGCTTCACAATAGGGTTAAGAGTAGCCAAACGGCGCGCACGCGCCGAATGGTCCCTAATCACATCAAGAGTAATCAGAGAATCAGGGCCTTCGACAGCAGACAAAGGCAACCAGCCCGCATCTTCTCGCTTGAGACGCGCTAGGGTATCAGAAAAAGACCCTAGCGCTTCTTGGAATGTCTGCTCATACTTCATGCTAATTATCCTATCACGCTAGAAATATAGACAACTCTTCCTCGAACATGAAGTCCAAGAGGTCATCTTCTTCTAGTAGATCATCAGGTGAATAGTACTGACCTTCTGAATCACCGGCCATAATGGCTCCAATATTCTGGTACGCATAAATGACAGCATCAAGAACGTCAGGCGACTTAATGCCACGCTTGCGCATATTTTCCTTCGATTCGATGAGCATTGCTGACCCACGATACTCGTACTTAATCGAAGCAATCTCATTGTGGAGTTCATCGTCATCGGGCAGGAAGACACGACCATCAGCGACAGCCTTAGCGAACTGATCGTACATAGCGGCGCGATAGTTGTACCACTTAGTGCTATCACCGGACTTCGCGTTACCGTGAATACCAATGACAGAAATGTCAGCGGGCACGAAATTGTAGATACTATCGAGAACGGATGCGCCAACACCGATAGCGTCAATACGAATCTCGACAGCCCCGAGTTCGACTGCCAGCTCACCAACCTTACGGGCAAGCTCAGGACCGTTCAAGCCTTGGTAACGCCCATGAATCTTGATGTAACCGCCTTGGTTCGACACAATCACTGAGCTGTCGGACCCATAACGGGCAACGTCAACACCGAGAACAATCGGCATACCCTCGTCAGGTTCAGAAGTGTCGTAAGCCTCCATCGACTGCATGACGCGGCCCATGTTGAACAGGCCGTCGTCAGACACGTCTGGGAACTCACCGAGGACACGCGCTACGAAACGGGGGTCATCCTCGCCCCATTCCTTCTTACGTGCCTCAACCCAGTCAACCTGCACAAGACGAGTCGCAACCTCGACAGGTACGACCTCACCCGTGAAATTAGGCGTGTCGTACGCGCCGAATTGGATGATGTTCCAGGAGCGCTCTTCAGGCTTCAGGCGCATCTCCCGCTTGAACACCTCGGCCATGTAGCACGACGGGTCGTTAGGGTTAGCAATAGCCAAGATGCGTGCATACTTGTTGGTCGTAATTGCGTCAGCAGCGGTGAAGATTTCCTTGGAGATACCACCCGCCTCGTCCATAATCACTAGGACGTACTGGTCGTGGACACCTTGAAAACCCGACTCGTCCTTATCGTCCGGCTTCATACCGAAAGCGATAGGGTCTTGTCGGTCTCCCATCTTCCATGTTGCGTCGGCGTTAACCTTGCCACCAATACCAGCATCGGCCTTGACACGAGGAATCTCTTTCCACAGAACGTTGCGGACCTGTTTCCAGTTTGTCGCCGTTGTGACGACTGTCGTGTCATCGACAGGATGGGTGTCTACCCACCAGTTGACAAGGGTAGCTGACAAACGTGACTTTCCCACACCATTGCCAGTAACCACAAGGGTTTTCTGGTGTTCAACAACAGACTGTGAAACTTCACGCTGCTTCGACCACATAAACAGGCCGTGGTCTTCAGCCCACTTGGCAGGGTTGTTACGCCACACTTCAAGACGCTGGGCATCAGAAAACTTCTTAGCGACAGCACCGAAAGGCAGCATTACTCACCCTCAACTTCTACAGTCGCCTCAAGCAACGCAGCTGGTTTCGACACAGCCTGAGAGAACCAATCAGCCTTGTTTGTCTCCAAAGCCTTCTTAGCCCCAGCCGACAGGTGCGGGTACATGAGAGCTGTGTACTCTTCCAACACCTGATTAGTGAACGACAGCATGATGTTTACTTGCTTCTCTTCGATCACACGAATCTCATGAGTCACAGTCTGACGCTTCAGGTTCGCAACCTCAGAGATTTCACGCAGAACAGCAAGAACAGCCTGAAGGTTCTGCCCCCAGTTGCCCTTCTCGTCCGCAAGACCAAACATCTCGATCTGGCTGTAGGCCATGTCAACAAGCGCATCAAGACGATCAAGCTGCTTGATGCGCATATTACGAGGCGACAATTCCTGTCGGCTGTCATAATACGACTGCTCAATGACGAACAGCTCTTCAGATGTGAAGCCTGTCGCCTGAATGATCTTGTTACGCTCCGTGCCACGTTTCAGCAGCGACAAAGCCATGTCGCGCTTGCCACGCAGCTCCGGGTCATCACTCGTCAGCAAATCGCGCGAGTTCGTCTTGGATACCATCAAGCACCTCCTTCACAGCCTTCTGAAACTTGTTGTCCAAGTACACGTAAGTACAAGCAGCACCGGCAATCAAGCCAGCAGCGAGACCAACCAAAAACCAGGCAATGAGCATTAGTCCTCCTTTGGAACGGAAGGCAAGTCTTCTACCTTCACACCGGCCTGAACAGCCGCAACACGCACCGCATAAGCATGTTCCTTCCACAGGAACGCTTGCGTACGCAAATCAGCTTCAAGATCATCACGGGCTTCTTGAATCTCTTGAGCCTTCTTGTAACGATCAATGCACAAATCAATAATAGCCTTGATAACAAGGGTTACGGCAGAGCAAATGAGACCCACCAATGCCGTGTTCATACGCTAACTCCTTGTTACTCACTAACGGTTGACAAGTATTCTTCCCTTGTCTTATTGTACCGTTCTTCTGCCTCTTCCAGCTTGCTCTTCGGCAGAACTCCAGGGCGATACGAGTAAGGCCACACACGCAGAGCACGCGCAAAGAAAAACAATCCAATGATTACTGACAAAATAATAACATGGAGCGGCCAACGCACATGTGCCGTGGTCAGCACAAGTTCGTTAATAGAAATCAGCATAATTCCGAGCACGGCGACAAGTGCAGCAGGGCCTTCAAGCCACCAAGAACCCAACCACGCTGAAGGCGCACCCAAAACACCAGAAACCAGCATCAGCAACGCGGCGAGGATAATCACCCACGGCAAGGAATCATAGCTTGTCAGGAACCCAAGGCCAGTAAACGAGATAGCAGTGTAAATAACTACCATCACCGCCGTCACTGACCGGGGTTCAGTCATAGTACCAAGTAGCTTCTTCATGAGGCCATTATAGCGAAAACCCCCTCACTGACACCAGCAAGGGGGTTTTCAATTGTTATGTCACTCAGCGTCAGGAGTGCCATACGAAGGTGCCGTATAGACACCGCCAGTGTGAACAGTTGCGATAAGGAAACCGATCACAGAAAGGACTCGTTCGATCACCTGAGACCACTGCTCCCAGTTCTCAGCAGTCCAACCGCCGTAAGCGACACCAACCATTCCGATAGCCGCAAACACTGCGTACAGTGCCTTGCGACGCTCCGGGGTCAACAAGTACCACTTAGTACGGTCAGTGGTCAAGACTTCATTAGCCATGAAAGTTCCTCCTAAATCGAAGTTACTTAGATTCTACCAGCTTCACGATGCCGTCAGCGTCCTGTTCGACAACCAGCTTACCGACAAGCAGCTTACCGTCCTCACCGAAAATCGAGCACGCACCATCAAGGCGCGTCTGAGCGAGGCCGACAGCCATAGAGCCGTCCTTAGTGAGGAAGTAATCGCTGCCCTTGTACGACAGCCACCCGGTACGCATAGCACCGTTTTCCTCAAGGAAGTACCACTTGCCCTTGACGAGCTGCCAGCCGGTCTGCATCTGGCCCTTGTCGTTCAGGAGGAACCAGTTTTCACCGATCTTCTGCCAGCCAGTCTCCATCTCGCCGTAGCGCGAATCGTGCATATCGTGCAGGAAGTACCAGTGGCCGTCGATATGCTGCCAACCAGCCTGCAACCAACCCTTCTCGTTGGCATAGAACCACTTATCGTTCACAGGGAACCAGCCGGTCTCCCAGCTACCATCCGAGGTGCGGTACCACCAGCCACCATCCTGCGACACCCAGCCCTCAGACTGAGCGATCTCAGCATCAAGGTTGTCATAGTACGCCTGAGCCTTCTCCATGTATTCACCAGCGTACTTATCCCGCAGAGACGCGGGGCAGGCAGTCGAATAGAAGTCCGAGTGGGGGAACACGTTGACACGCCACTGCGGACGACCAAGACCATACGCACGACACAGGGCCGCAGTCAGGTGCGCACCGGCATCAAGCGTCGCTTCACCAATGTCCCAACCACCCTCAGCACCAGTGGAGTTAGCGTGCTCAATGCCAATCGAACACGAGTTAACGCCGGGGCAGTGCCAGGCCGTGTCCTTGTCGTGGACGAACTGTGCGGTGCTGCCGTCAATGTCCACATTGTAGTGCGCAGACGTGCCATTATGGTTAAACGCTGCAAGGACACCACCATGCGACATAGCCTTGCCAGCGTTGTGGTGGACGATAACACGGTCAAGTGCTCGACTACGGCCCTCATCGTAGTTATCGCACCACAGGTTGTAGTCAGCGATCAGATTATGCCAGTCAGTCACTATAACTTCTCCTAATCTCCCAAGGACCGAAGTCCTCATACTCGGAGATAATCATATCAGTGAACACCTGGATACCCTCTTTCGTGACATACACCTGGGGATGCGAGTTTCTACCGTTCTTATAGACACGCCAGATACCAAGCAGTCCTTTGGCCTTTTCCGTAGGCTCGCTAATATGCCGACCCTTCTTCAGGTATCCTTCACGGCGCAGAAACCTAATGACCTTCGTAGAGCCAATACTTGGAATCTCTTTCCTCAGACTCTTACCGAAATCACGCAAGCTAATTTCTTCCATCACATACCATCCACATCAGTAAAGTAATCAGCAAACGGGTTATCGCCAGGCTCAGCAAACTCCATATTAATAGGTGCTGCCTCAGCATCAGATGGACGCAGAACATCCTTTGGCTGTCGAACAGACCTGAAGATGAGAGTCCAGTCAACCGGCATGTAGTCACCGAGCAAGATCATGTCCTTGATCGTCAGGCTCCCGTTCACCAACTTAGTGTGGTAATAGCGTGCGGAAGGCCCACCGATAAGTTCTCCATCTTTCATGACCGACAGGCCCGCATCCTTGAACTGCTTAATCACGAGTTCCCGAACGAAGGCAACACGGGTTTCTACATCCTGTGGGTATTTGCCGCCCATCCGGGTGGCACGGGCCTTAGCCATACGGGCGCGAGCCTCTTCGAGCTTCACAGGGTCAGTAATTTTAGTCATTTTTCACCTCATACTTCTTCAAGAGGTCCGGTCGGAACCCAGACCAGTGTTCCTTAATTTGCGCACCTTCACGCACAACGACGACAGGTGCTTGCTGATAACCAAGTGCGCGGATAAATGCCAGCGCATCTGCGTCTTCCGTTACGTCGGTGCTATTGAACGGCAGTCCAAGCGCCTTCAGCTTGCGGTACGTCGCCGTACACTGCGGGCAATTGGGCTTGGAGTAGACGTTGATGTTCATTCTCAGATAGACCTTCCAGTCGAACCAAAACCACCTTGACCACGCTCACCGGCTTGGACAGGTGGCTGTGCGTAGAGAGCGGATGTGCCCTCTAGCTTGACAATGACAATTTGAGCGACCCTTTCATGTTCTTCGAGAACGACAGGGGTGTCCTTGCTCATGTTCCACAATGGCACGAGGACTTCACCCTCGTAGCCAGCGTCGATGACACCAACACCGTTAGCGAGTAGAAGGCCCTTCTTGCTCAAGGAAGAGCGGGCAAAGACGAGTCCGACAGAGCCGTCAGGAATGTCGAACTTAGCGGGGTAGTAACCTGTCTGCACGAGGATAACTTCACCGGGATAGATAATCACCGGCATCTTCGTAGACAGGTCGAAACCAGCATCGTTATGGTGCTGTCGTACTGGTCTCATTAGTTCTCCTTTCGTTGAGTACAACCATGAGTGCAGCGGCTTTAGCAAACTTCAGTGTGCTTGGTGCTGCAATGCAGTCTGTGATAACTTCGTCGGCTAGTTGGCCGAAGTCTGTTTCTAGGGCGCTATAGTGCTCGTACCATTTGTTGATGTGCTGTCGGCTAATGCCCATGTATGTGTCTGGGTCGCCGCTTGTGACACTAATACGAGAGTCTTTGTCCCAAATATAGTTCAGGTCTTTGAGGTCCGGCACGTGCGGGACTAACTTGTTTGCGTAATTGTTATTCCGGCTCACGTACTGACTCAGACAGATGACGACATCATTGAATCGCGGCTTTGTCTTAGTCTCGCCGTACCACCATTTGTAGATGCTGTCGATGAGCTTTTCTGCTGTTTCGTCTAGTTTCACAGGGTTGAACTTTTTGACGCTGGTTGGCTGCTGCGCAGCCCTGTCAGAGTAACTAAAGCTGCTGCGGCCAACTCGCTTGAGCTACGTTTCCACAACCTTACTTGGGTCTGTCATTGTCCCTCCTTTCTACGCAGTCAATATTAGTACGTGTTAGTGCAGGGTACAAGCGAAACTGGTGTGACCTGCGCCACACTGTGTTTTGGGTAAGACAGAGCGCCAGCACTAAACAGCACTGGCGCTCTGCCCTGTTAGGAAGGAGGCTTCTAGTGTATCACTCAGATATGGTCGTTGCCAAATCGACCGGCACGCCAGGCGAGGTAGCAGGCCAAGGCACCACCACCGATTGCAATAAGTGCAATCACGATAGCCCCAGATGCAGCACCCGTCTTAGCGAGCTTGCCTTGTTCTGGTACGGCAGCCGGGGCAAGCGGCTGAGGCGTAGGGGTCACAGACTGCGGCTCATCCGAAGGGCTGGGTGCCGGAGAAGGCTTCTCAGACGGTGCAGGAGCCGGAGTAGGCTTCTCGGAAGGAGCTGGCGTAGACTCTTCAGAGGGCGCAGGAGTCGGCTTCACAGAAGGCGTAGGCTGCGGGGCAGGCGTAACACTCGGCTCCGGTGCAGGGGCAGGCGTAGAAGGCTCCGGCGTAGGCTTCACAGAACCATCACCATTCGTACCACCATTGCTCTTAACCGTCGCCGTAGCTTCGAGCTTCATACCATTCACCTCAGCATGGTTAGTCGCAGAAGTCTGCCCCTCGGGAACGAGGGTATGCTCAGGCGGGTAGACTACACACGTCTTGGACTCGTCAGGAGCCGTGAACTTGATCGTATTCGGGTCGATCTGCGTAGCAGTAACGGTCTCGGTCGTATCCGGGTTCCATGTATCCGACTTCGCGCACTTCACGGTCGTACCCAGCTTCGCGTCAAAGTCCTTCACGGTGTACTCGACACCACCCTTAGCAATCCACTTAATGCCCCAGCTGATAGTCCCATCAGCGTTAGACCACCCGAACTTCACGTTCTCTGGGTTAGCGTATTCATAATGGGCCGGGTTTGCACAATCATTAGTACACTCGCCCGTGCCCTCCTTGTCGCCCCAGACAAGGGTCTTCACGGCCTTACCGTTCAGGGTGATCGTACCCTCGGTGGTGCCAATTGCACCACCCTGAAGGCGAGCGCGTGCCCACCACGTGCCCTTGACGTTCGTCTTGTCCTTGTAGGCTTCAGGAATCTCAGTGACCTTACAGGTCAGCTCTGCCTCGTTGGCTTCACACTCACCGACGACAGACCCATCATCGAGCGTGAACGGGAACGAGGCGTTCCAGACGAACGGGGCCTTACCCTCATTCGGCACCGTCGAGACAGTGAACTGCTGGCCGACAGCCAGCTTCTCCACGGCCCAGGTGCCACCCACGTTGACCTCGGAAGAGGTCTGTCGAGACGAGGACGTGGCCTTTGTGACCTCGGCCTTGATCTCGGTGTTGTCGGCAGCATTGGCAGTAGCAGCAGCCGCAGCAATCATCAGCAGTGCGACACCAGTCGTCGCAAGAAAACGCTTCATATTGAACATTCCTTTCGTAGTTGTTCGGCCTGACAACTTGAGTGTAGCTGACAGGCCGAACAATCCACAACAGATAATCGTGTGACTCTACTCACACATATAGTATCATCCCCCTACCGAGTGTTAGTCGATAGGGGATGAGTCCTCATGAATTATGAACCCTCATGTAAGGCCGGTACCCGAAAGGACGAACCCCTCAGTTACCTATTCCTGAGATCAGAGGCACGCTGTCTCAGGCCGACAATCACAGATAATCCATCGGACGATTCTCAAGAATCTCCTGCATCTTATGACCGGGAACGGTGTAGACACCGGGCGAGACGACACCGTAGGTCATAGGCTTAATCATCGTCACAGGAGCCTTCTCGACAATGCCTTGGTCGAGAAGGGCAATCAGATCAGTGTCCTTGGTGGTGATCGTGTAGACACCCGTACGGGCCTCCTGGGTAATGGTCGTCTTCATCTCGTCATTCTTAACGACGGACGAGTAGGTACCCTCAAAAGCCTTGCCCAGCTTGACTGCGAGATCAACGATAGACATCGTTACTCCTTGGTTGTCGTTGTTGTTGTTGTTACGAGGCCAGTGTATCAGCCCTGGATGACATCGAAGTCTCCACCAAGTTCCGTAAGGATACTTGCTAGTTCCCTCGTACTGAACTTATCACCCCAAGTACTCATCCAGCATTCCTCGTAATCAGTATTACCTGGGATACCTAACTCAACATAGAGGTAGTAGACACCTTCAACTGAGATTACACAAGGTCCGATAGCACACTGTTTTAGATCGTATTCTGTGCCGTCTTTGTCCCGTACGACAGTGGCAGACTTAGACTGCTCTTCCTCAAGTTCAACACCGAGTTTAGGTGCGATCTTCTTCAGCAGCTTCTCCGCAAGCTCATCAAACTGTTCATCAGTCAGCATTGTTAGCCCCCTTCAGCGCCCAGTCGAGTTCTTCATTGAGTTCTTCCTCATTGCTGCACCACTGAGCTGCCTTAAGGACATCCAGTAGAAACTCATCCCAGAAGCGCTTATCCGAAAGCCAAGTGTATTCCTCATTTTCTCCAATAAGCTCTGATGGTTCCTTGAACTCAGCTTCATGCAACCAAGTAGTGAACACAGGAAGATTGATGTCAATGGTCGTAAGGTGCCCCCAGTCGGACCACCAGCCCTCGATAGTATAGCTTTCACCGAAACTGGTGGTAAAGGTGTACTCAGGGTGGTCGAGCATAGCTGTATACATACACATATCACACGAACCGTCAGTGTCTTCGTAGGTGTTTGAGTCGAAGTTAGTAAGTCGTAGCTTCATTTTGTTTCTCCTTTCATTAGAACTTGTGGACAGTGATTAGGAAATCATCGTCATCCTCGTGTTCGCGGATGAGGTTTGCAAGGGCTTCTGAGCTGAAGTGTTTACCAGCAGACGAAACGAACAAACCTGCCGTTGGGCCAACACAATCGGCTCTAATGCCCATGAAGATCACTCCACAACCATTGTCAATAACACAATTTGTCTTGACGAGTTCAGACAGATCATGAACGACACCATCCTTGTCCACGATCTCAGTGTTGCTTAGTTCTTCAATAGGCTTGATACCCAAGATGTCTACCAGCTCCGCAATCTTGCGGAAGGCTTCTCTCGTCTCAGCATCAAATCGAATAATAGTCATTTTTGTTTCTCCTTTCTGTCGTGCTGCTACAGGACTCGAACCTGCCCCTCTGAGACTTTCCCAGCGTGCTGAACCCCTAACACTAAGCAGCTTGTTACCTGACCAGGGCAACCCAGCCGTTCGATGAGGGTGTCTTGGTCATGACACTTTGTGCTATCGAGCAACCTCATCGTCAAGCGCTCCCAGACTAGGACTCGAACCTAGTCCGACAGGGCCAAAACCTGCCGTGCTGCCATTACACTATCTGGGATAAAGCCAGGAAGTCCCGGAGGACTCCTGGCAACTAGATGTCACGTACCAAGCATGTGACGATAGGCAATACTGCCCGTCGGAATGGTGAGACTCGAACTCACGGCCCCCTGGCCCCAAACCAGGTGCGCTACCTACTGCGCTACATTCCGTTAGAAGGGGTGCTGTTGACTGACGAAACAAAAACCATCACACAAAAATTGTCAGCCCTAGGGTGCTACCCCGCACGTGACCCCCGTCACGGCAACCGGCACGTCCGCTTGATCAGAGCGGCAGGCGGCTATGGCCTAATCATCCAGCATCGTCCGGTGCTTGGTGGTCCCCTCGGTGAGAATCGAACTCACACTCCTTTCGGAACTCGATTTTGAGTCGAGCGCGTCTGCCTGTTCCGCCACAAGGGGTGTGCCTCTGAGTCGCGGCGACGATTGTTAGTTGAACTCTCAGAGGCTATTCAGTTGTGATGGGTTTAGTATAGAGTCACCGTTTCTAAGCTGTCAACACCATACTAAGTGATGCGTGTCACGGCTTGTAGTACACAGCCACACGACGGCTACCCGTCATCATGCCGACAGGCAGAAACCCGAAAAGCTGAGTGCTCGTGTAGAACTCTTCCAAGGTACACGCACACCAACCACTCGAAGTACGCACGTAGGTTTCCAACGACCCGCCGAGAACAGTACCAAGGGGGTAGTTCTCAAGATCAGCAGGGGACTTGATTGACTCGAACTGCATCATTCCAACCCAGGGTCGATGACAGTAGCGATATAGTCGTTATCCTCGTACTCGTTGATGAGTTCATTAACAAGGTCGAGATCGCTCCACAGCTTCTTAGGGGCTGCTGGGGCAGTACGAACCCAGTAACCATCGTTGACCTTCAGGAATGGGCCAAGAGTACCCGAGATAACGACACTGCCACGATCTGTGATCGCCGCGAAGTCCACACAGGATTCGACATCCCCGACATTGCCTAGCCCGTTTGCCTCTACGAACCACACCTTTAGCTTAGTAATAGGCATATTACGCAGCTTCATGTAGTTCGTCTGTGTTTCGTTGTAGAGCTTAGTAAACTCGTTGTTAGCCATTATTTTCCTCCTTACTAAGTTCGATCAGCGCTTCAGCGTATGACTTCACCTTGAACCAATCCTTGTCTTCCCTCTCGCCGGGTCGTTCGCAAGGGTGCAGAGGTTCAATGCTATCGTTGTAGCACTTCTTAGCAACTGTGTAAATAGCCTTTACAAATTGCAGTTCACCGCTGTTCATTACTCTTCTCCCTCTTCTAGTTCAGAATATTTCCAATGACCGATGTTTCCGTACGTAAACTCGATGATGCAATCTTCACGCTTACGTCGATGTGAAGCCCGGTGACTCGCAATACCCAGGTAGTTAAACTCCCTATCACAGGTATAGCAATAGCAGTCCTTAGTCACCCGTGCTCGCATCAGCCCACCCTTTCGACAAAAACTTCGTCTGTTTCCGGGTACCAGTAAATATCAACACAGTGTTCTTCACCGTCAAGCATCACGTTGGCGCTGATGCTAACAATAGGCGGCTCACCTGTAGACACAGTACCTACAAGTCCAGTAATCATTAGTCTTCCTCCAATGCAAGCAGTGCCTCGGCGTGTCCCTTTACAGTGAACCAACTCATGTTAGAGGGGTTATTGCTGTATTCGCTGGTTGCGATATCAAAAATCTCTTGAAGCAAAGAGTGCCCAAACTTAGCGCTCATTGGTTTCTCCTTTCTTTGTTGTTGATGTATTTATACTAATTCACTCATCTACAACCTGTCAACAACTAACAACGTGACATGTACCACATCATCGTGAGGGTAAATAAAACCCCTGTGCCTCAAACCAAGCACAGGGGTTTTATCGGATCAGAGATCCATCAACTGGTAATGACCAGTCTAGCACATCAACGAGAGATCATGCAAATCTAAACAGGTATCCGAGCTAGCAGTGAGTCAGCGATAGCATAGGGGGTTTCACCCAAGCCAGGATACAACTCAGTGAGAACACTGCCCAAGTCCACCCCGTCAAAGAGACCAAGCTCATTAGCAACTGACATGGTGATTTTACTCTCCATCAGTTCCTTCAGATCGTCCTCAAAAACGCCATACTCTCCAATACCTATGTACCTAATTCCGTCAATCATGGCAGCACCTTCCACCCTTCACCGTTGCCAATGCCTTTCAACAACTCAGCGTCATTGTGTGCTTGATTAGTCCACAAGTCCTTCGCGTGGACCCAGTAGTCTTCCATGTCTTCACCAATCGACTTTAGATAACGAACGTCATCAGGGCTAATCAGCACGGCCCCAGGCGCGAGCCGATGGAACGGAATAGCAAGCTCACTGAAATTGATAATCATTCTCGATTCTCCTTTGCTTCAACAAGACGGTACTTAGCAATCGCGTAGTCGTCCTTCTCATCACATGCGAACTGACCAATACGGCCAATGCCACCCCAACCCATCTTCTCAGACAGGTAGGCGTGGACGATCTTGTACTTACGGCCACTACCAGTCTTGATGCTGCCTGTCTTCTTATTGAAAATCACGTAGATTTCCTTAGCAGGTTCAATCATCAGTTCTCATCTCCGCTCGTCTGAAGGTCGATGTCCGGCAGCAGTTCTTCAGGACGGAACGCAACCTTATAGTGGAACGTATCAACATTAGAGCCGTCCATCTGCTCCACGAAGTACGTCACATTATCCGAGATACCCAGATAGTGCTTCTTGTACTCACTGTCGCCAGTCTTGCAGGTGACTTCAAGCTGGTTGTCTTCCCTGTCCTTCGTGATCGAGCACAAACCCTCGATGCTCAACAGGTACTTGTCCGTAATGCCATTGACGAACACAATGCGTCGCATCACCTTGAAGTTGTCGCTCTCGTAGCTGATGTTACGCGAGGCCGTATCAGCGGCATTGCACGCAGCCAGTGAAAGCGCCGCAGCAACAGCAACGACAGACCCGATAATCTTACTCTTCTTCATCATTTCTCCTTAGACGTGAACACCATAGTAAAAGACACAACCAGCAAGGCAAGCAAGAGACACACAGAGCATAATCGTGCCAGCCGCAACAACCTTAGCGCCCCAATTGTAGACCTCATCGAGCATCATTCCGAGAAGTGCCACTGCAAAGCCGAGGATAAGCAGTCCAACAGCAAAAGTCAACATTACTTCTCATCTCCCTTCTTCGTAAACAGTTTCATAAAGTCGTGATCGTCTTGGTATTCCTTCAAGAAGATATTGTTCGCAACAGCCAGCAAACCAATAGGCTTGAGGTTGTTCTCCACATCAAGGAAGAAGTTACGGTACTTGATAAACCGACCGTCCAGAACCGTCTCACCGTTCACAGTATCCCTGCACTTTTGCAGTGCATTGTTGTGTCGCTCGGCAATGTCGTTGATCTCTGGTTGACGGAAAGCGACAGACATTGCCTCCTTCTTCAAGTGGTTATCGCCCTGGATAGTGCAAACAAAATCTACTTGATCTTCACTACAGAACCCATCATTAGACGGGATAAACCAATCATCATAGGTCTTCACGAAGCTGAATGTGCCTTCCTCGAAAAACTCAAGATCGACAATCCAACCGGCAGGAAGTTCATCCAGAGCAGCTTCAAGCACCTCTGTATTATGAACCAGATCAATATGGTCCGTATCAACTGAAACAATCATTTTGCTTCCAACCTTTCATAGCGTTTCATACTGTCAAAACCATCGAGTATGCCAAGAATACGCGGATGTTTGCTAAATCTTGAGAGATGTTCTGTATCAGGATTGCCAGCAACACCCTCAAAGAACCTGAAGATGTAGTCATCGGCCCACTTCCTGTACTCGGCAGCGCCCCGAATGTCCGCATCCAACACACGGTTCTTCAGCATGGCATCATAGCCATACTTATCTGAGAGGCCAACCCTCCACACGTACTTCAGAAGAGTGATGGTGTCTTCTTCACCGACAATCGTGAGCTTACCTGTGTATGTATCAGATGCTAGGCACGTCAGGCAACCGTACATCTCAGCAATGCTCTTCAATGCCTCGTTGATAGCCCTTGCGTCCGAGTGATCTCGGTAAATCGCGTAGTACTCTGCCTGGCCTGGGCGCTTGTACTCGACACCGCACTCGTCCTTCAGCACGTCATTGCCAAGAACGAACTCACCTCTACGGAAGAACCACGCTGCCGATTCAATAGGGTGCCTCATTATGCCTCCATCAATTCGTATTTCTCAAGATAGAACAACTTATTGTATTTGTTCGTTAGCCACTCTACTTCAGACTGAGCTTCAATAGGGTCATCTACCACCCCAAAGAAGCTGTCATCTTCGTTAAAGATGACACAAATGCTCCAAGGTGCTTCGTACATTATCAACCCTCCACAAACTTCACAAGAAGGCTAATAAGAAGAATGACGCAGCCAGCGTCCAACACAGCGTTGATCATGTGGTTTTGGTCCCGCTTCGGGCCATTACGAAACATCTTCGAGTTAACAGCCCACATAGCGAACCACGCACAAACGATAACAATTTGCGCAATAGTAAACATTATGCTGCTACCTCCAATGCAATCTGCACGATGTAGCAAATTGCGACAACACCGGCGCTAACGGAGGCCAGTACATCGGGCCAGATTCTAAAGCCCTCAATACCCTTCTTGAACCGTGCAAGTAGCGCGAAAGCGACACTAACACCGGCCCAGACGACAGCTAGGACAAGATGAAAAGCGATCATTACCAATTCTCCTTTCAGTAGTAACTTGTTGCGTAACAGGGTCAACAGCAATGTTTAGAATGTGAACATGTGGGTGCTCTCTTAGGGGTATTTCGACTTCGACCTCAAAAGCCTTTGACTCATCCCAAGCTCGTTTCAGCTCTGTATAAATAGCATGAGTCTCAGCCAGAGACAAGTCGTAGAACAATCTCTGAATACCCCAAGGTGAGAACTCAAACTCAGTTTCGTGTCTTGTTAGCTTAGCCATGATAGGAAGTATTGCAGTACCAACACAAGACATCAGGTGTTTCAGCGCAATATTCGCAGTCCCACGCGATATATGGGTTCTCTTCGCACTTATCACACCAAATCATCAGTACCCCTTATGCAGCAGGAACACATGATCGAGATGAAGCAGGATACTCACGAACATTTCTTCATGAGTACGCTCGCCACCGTAACCACTCACCCAGCCGTCATTGCGGAGCATCCACTCGACACCGCCGATCACGATGATCGAACCCGTGATCATATCCCGCCCGTCATCAGGTGTCTTGATCGTGATACCAGTGTACTTGTCGTTCTGATCGCTCAGCTTAATAGACTCAGTGTTAAGGTACAGCACCTTCTGCATCTTCAACTGAGCAACAGTAACAGCATCCATAGCCTCTTCGAGCTTCTTGTATGCCTCATTGTACTTTACCAATGTTTCTGCAATCCATTGCGTCATTATCTTCGTTTCCTTCCTTGTTGTTAGTTAAAAACCCGATGACCATCATCAATAATGGTGTAGCCGTTCTTGGAGCAGATATCCGCTACTTCTTCTTCGCTGTAGTAGTTGCCCTTGTTGTCCAGCCAGTAATACGTCAACTCACCCTGAATGAGAAAGTACGTTGTGTGGCCGACGAGGACACTCGCGCCGCTACTGAGCCTATGCAGAACAGTGATCATCTACGACACAATCCTTCCAATACCGTCAATAATCAACCCAAGCCCTAAAAGGAACAACGACAGTGCAACCATGCCGACAGCCACGGCCAAGACCTTATCAGTTATGTAATCATAGCCAGAGTCCCACACTTCGTAAGCGATAACCGCCAGGATAAGCGTGACAGAAAAACATAGCACGCTTGCCACAATAAGACCAACCCCTACTCCCATGTCACAGCCCCCAGTGAATAACCGACACCTTTGACCCATTGTGGCGCATAAGGTCTGCAAGTTGTTCATCAGAGTACTGTTCTCCGCTAAACGTCACCCAACGACGTTCCGGCCCATCATTGATGAGAAAAGCCTCCCAACCACCACAGTTGAGCAGTGCGCCAACATCGAACTCTTCGACGGGGTAGATGACTGTTTCCAAGTCCTTGTTAATCAGCTCAACCTGGGTGCCTGTCAGCTCAGGTTCCTTGAACTCCTTTTCAAGCTTCTTACGGAACTCTTCGACAGCATCGTCAATCATCTTCTGAATGTCCATTGTTCTCCTTTGCGTTAGACGTGAGGGCTGTAGATAACTTCGACAACCTGGTTGGGTTGTTCAATGCGTTGCAGCATATCTTCGATTGTGATGCTTTCACCATTGCAGTTCACCCACTGCTTGTCGTGGTTGAGCATCCATACTTGGTTGGCGGGCTTTCGCAAGTGTACGACAGTGCCGGTATCAAGCAGGCACTCGTAAGTAATCCAATGGCCTGTTGAGATGTAAAACTTAGTGTTCAGTAGGTCGTCCACGATTTCTCCTTTGCGTTTGGTGTTGATGCTTAAGGCATAGAAGGGTAGACGGTTAAAGTCAACAAGATAGCGTGTGATCTGACCCACACTTTAACCCCCGTTACCCACCGAATACGCAAAGGGGTATGACACCCCCTCCTTCTCTCCCTCTGAAAAGCATATGATTTTTTATTCATTGCTTTGCATACTTATTCATGCACTGTCAAGCACTCTCCCCATCAATTCCTACCAACCTACAAACCAGACCCCTAACAACAAACGGACCCCGGACCAACCCACTAAATGAGACGCGGGCCACAACGTAACCACCCTAACCACGGACAACAACCCCCTAACAAAACTTAGGTTCACCTAACTAAACTACCCCCTCCCTAACTTAGGCTTACCTAACTTAACTACCCCTCACCTCACCTAGCTTGCCCTCACCTTACCTAATCAACTGCAACGAACTGCAACGAACTACAAGCAACTAGCTATCTAGCTACCCGCCGAAAACGTCTCACGTAAAACCCCCTAATTTTTCTTACACACTAAGTAAATTACATACCTAGCAATGTAATCATGTGCATAATCTGTATGTAGTACCCAAAAATAATAGTAATGTAAAGTGCATATAAACAAGAAGAATCCTATAATAATGTAATATATGTATGTAGTATGTATATATGTATTGTATGTATGTAATTATAAAACGCACTACCTAGGCGTGCGTGTTAAGAAGGAGTTAACGCTGTTAACTTAACGTCACTCTGACGATAACCCCCAACATTGTCCTATCATTTCACCTAAGCCATTCTAAGCGACTTTCACCCCCTTACCTAGCCCCACATACTACCCACCCCCTGAAAATGCCTCCTACCCCCCTTCCTGACCCCTTAAACAGCCTCCCTAGCTCCAACCCACACCCACCAACCCACCTAATCGCCACGCTATGCCCATGCGAGGACCACACAAACCCACACCATGCAACACGTGTCCATATATCGGACTGTAAAGTAACCACCCCGTGCATAAACCACGCATACCGACACAACAAAGTAACCAACGACACATTGACAACGCCTAACTAAAATGCTATCGCGTACGCGCGCGTTAAAGAGATAGGAACACACACCGGCTGTTGCCTACTCACTCAGACCCCACAATGTGTTCCTAATCACATGTTTTCATGTTGACAACCAGGAACCAACCCACTACTGTTTAAGTATCGGCAAACAAACAACCCGGAAGGAAGCCGAAAAATGAGAACCTCGTTCGCGTGTGACTTTGAGACGATGGAACGCCTCGCAGAATACGAAACCGACTACCGTGAGCGTTACTTCCTGCCTGTCGATAGCGCACGCAAGGGCGCGTTTAGGCGTGAACACGAAAACCGACGCACTGCAAAGCGTATTGACGCGCTGTTCCACGATATGATCGACCTGTCGATCAAGATTAACGACGAGGCTATGCGCGGACACCTTGACCGTGACCTGGCTAACACCGCTGTCGCTGTGTTGACTGCGCTGGGGCGTTCGATCAACAAGTGACACACAACACAGTCTAGCGGGTTGACAATAACCTAGCAACCCGCTAGACTGAAAGCACAAACAAAAACCAACCCGAAAGGTTAAACCAATGATCCGTCTGACCGTTGACGATGAAGCCCGCGCCCTGTCGGCATGGGCACATGCCGAAGTGCTTTACGTAGGCGAGGACATCATTTTTGCCCCTAAGTAGGCAACCCACGTATGGCGCGCGCTAGTAGATGGACATCTCTACTTTGTAGGCCCTAGCGACCTGGCACAGATGCCCCTGGGTGTCAATGCCGACACCCGCGAACTCTACTGAAAACCCACACACAGAAAGAAAACCAAAATGCGAGACACGACACATGCAACCGTGACCCAATGGACTGAATACCGTACCCCTAGCGGGCGTTGGTCCAAAGTGCGACACGATGAAACAGTGGAAGAATTCAAGCCTTACAACCTGCGCAATTTCTTTAGTACAAAGTTTCCGGGTGAGCGGCGTGAATACGGATACTTTAGTCAGGGCTACCTACCCTACCGCGTGACTGTTTCTAGTCCCGATGGAAGCGAGCGCCGCGTTTACGAGTTCGCGTATTACACCGGCCCGCGCGAAGTTGTGCATTACGCATACGAAGACTAGCGTTTTCAACTTCCCCCGCTTAAAGGTGAGTATAAAGGTAGGTTCAATTCCTACCGGGGGAACGATGCCCAATGCCGGGCACAAACCAACAACACACTGAAAGGTTAATTAACATGGCACACACGTTCAAGACGGACCCTTGGCACGTCAAGGAAGCGCGCGGGGCGGCGTGGCATCCCACGCAGTTCGCCCGCGAACACTCTCCCTACACTAAGGCGCGCCGTGATATCAGCAAGCGCATTAGGGCGCGTGAACGCCGTGAGATGGAACGTATCACGCGCGATATTGAGGCATGGGGCGATTACTTCCCGACCGGCGCAACACTGCGAGAGTTCTCAAGCGATACCAACCGTGACGGTTGGCAGTTCTAACCAATAACCCCTAATGACGGGGGTTAACGCCCCCGTCCCACACAGAAAGACTAGAGACAATGGGTAGTATTCTCGAAAACATTGATAGCGCCGCATGGGACTTGGAACACGGGCGCATTAACAGCCTGTATCCAGTTAGCAACAACTTTACTATTGTTCCTGACTATGATGAGAATATTGGTGAAACTAACTATAGTGTGTTTTCTTACACTACGCTAGTCGCACGTGTCATTTTGGACGACGACGATAGGGAGCCTTGCACGGTACTTGTTGAACGGGATGCGTTTCACCATTCCATTACTACTAGCCGACACTTGCGCCGTTTCTTGTCGGCAATGGTTGGCCGTGTTGACTTTAACGCACTTTACAAGGCGTGCGACTGTGAACGTGTTGACGGTAACAGAGTGCGCTTTATCAATGTTAGGGAGGTCGCCTAATGACTATCGAAAGTGCCTTGCAAGGTATCTACCCTAACCAGATCGTTGCTGAGCCTGTTCGCCTTGGTAGCAAGTTGTATCTCACGATGAATCACAATGATCTAGCGCGCAATTGGATTAGCTATTGGGTATCTAGGGAGGGCACGTCTGAGATTATTTTCAAGTTTAACCCTAGTGGTGTGGTTTACGTTTACAAGGACGTGACACTCACGCCACACGAAAAGCGAGTCATTAGGAAGATTATCAGCATGTGGCGTGGAACGTACCGCCCTGATTGGGAGACTTTCGAGAGTATGCGCGCAAACCCTATGCTAGACGTTTCAGACACAACGCTAGTCCCTGTGTTGCATGACACACTCTGACAACTTGACAACTGACTGACAACAACCTACACTAGAAACATAGGCAACAGCCTAAGCAAACCAACAACAGAAAGAGAGACACAAACCATGCGTATCAACAAGGACACCATGACCGTTATCAAGGCCGCTACCGCCGCTAAGATTACTTTCCGAAAGATGGGAGCCGATTACGGGGACAACCCTAGTGTTCTCGCCGCAATTGACGCGGTAGTGACTGCCCTCGATGGGCTGTCTGATGCGGTAGTCATGTCAGAGATTGAAGCCTAACCCTAATAAGGGTGTCCCTAGCCTGTCGGTAGGTAAATGCAGGTTCAACTCCTGCCTAGGGAACTGAGCTAACCAAGGTGGTTAGCGACAATGATACCGAAAGGTAGAACTATGTCATACAATGAATTGCCCAATTGGTACGGTATCGGCTTTGAGTGGCGGGGTTCCCAAAGTGACCCTATCTTGCACTACAAG
>CAUUEB010000009.1:0-50369 GCA_963544135.1 uncultured Atopobium sp.
CATATGAACTGCCTCCCATTTCTTATGTCCAAGAAATGGGAGGCAGTTCAGAATAAATCTCACAGGCTCTTTTACGTTTAACTTACGTTGTTGTAGCGTGCGTTACTGAACGCGCTTCTTACCAAGAACACCAGCTGCAATAAGAACAGAAGATGCAGCTGCTACGGATACTGCAGCAAAGGAAGCATCACCAGTTGAAGGAAGCTTAGGCTCCTTCTTCTTTGGCTGCTTTGGCTTCTTAGGAGTCTCTGAAGGTGGAGTGGTTGGAGTTGGAGGAATGTGAGTATTAGTAATAGTAAAGCCACTGGTAACATCACCTGTTACCTCTGCGGTATATCCCTCAACCTCGTCCTCAGCAACGGTGTACGTAATAGCTGTTGTAGTGCCAGCCTGATTCTTATCGAGGTTACTAAATGTTGCAGTCCAGCCATTTGCGTCAGAGAGAACCTCACTCTTACCAGTATCTACGCCGTCTGCATAAAGGTGAACGGTAACTGAAGTAGGACGAGTACCGTCAGCGTTGTTCTGATCATCCCAAACCTTGGACACAGAAACGCTTACCTGCTGCTCACCAGTTGCAGTACCGGCACCGCGAGGATTAATCCACCAACCTTCACGAGTGAAGTTATCAGTGTTGCCATCAAAATCAAGAGTTGCTCTATTGTCTACCTGGGTAACGTTGGCTGGAACAATGGTCTTGTACTCAAGCCAGCAATCCTGGATAAGTGGTTGGAAACCAGCAAAGTTAACCTGATTATTGAGTCGAGCAAAATCAAGAGTGTAACCATTAGGAGTAAAGGTAATTGCAGGAAGAATCTGATCTGCAGAAAGAGTCTGAACAGCACCGTTAACAAGGTGGAGAACAAAAGAGTGCTTAAGATATGGACCAGCAAGCTCATCTGAAGGATTAACGCCAGTACCGGTAAGCTTTGATGCATCAACGGTATAAGGATTGACAATCTGATCCTTAACAGTGGCATTAAGCAGACCAACCTGGGTGATATCAGATGGAGTTAGGTTAACAACCCAGCTGGTAACGTAATAATCATTTCCAGTTGTAATAGTTGCACCAGAAGGAAGCGTATAGGTTGTCTCTGCAGTTGCACCAGTTCTGTTGTACTTAGTAATTGCAGTATCCATTGCAGCAATAGAACCGCCATACGTCATGTTAAGGCTGGTGTTACCAATATTGAGCGTAGTGCTGCCATTGCCTCTCTGTGCAATTGCGCTTGACCAATTGAGCGAGAAAGACATCTGGCCATGAACGTTAAGAAGACCCGCAATATTGTTATTGAAGGTAACAGTCATGGTATTAGGGTTACTGGTAGGAGTTGCAGTACCAACAGAAATACTATTTCCGTTTGCATCTACACCCATAACCTCAAAAGGAGCTGGAGTATTATTCTCTAGCTCTGGAGGAAGCATAATAGTAAAGGTATCACCTGGTTGAGCAGGAGCACCGTTGTTGAGTGCATAATCAAAATTTACGCGGACGTTGCTACCAACTAGTGTTGTATAGGTAGCATTTGAAATAGTTGGTGTGTACTCAACAGCTTGAGCCTTTGTGTTGAATACGGTAAGCGCAGCAAATACAGTGAGCACAAACATAACTACAAAGCTCAAAGACTTGCTGACTAAACCTCTAGACTGCATGATGCTCCTCACAGATAGTTCAAAGATTTATTAGTTCGCACACAATAACCTGCACAAAATAACAACATATCTTTGAAACACTAAACTCCTAAAAAATATAAAGTTCTAAAGTACTAATGTCAAAGAACTATCTATATCTCCATAAAAAAACTCCCGCACATAGTGCGGGAGTTACTACATTTTTTTGCAAATAGTAAGTAAAACTTACTTGCCCAGAAGCTCCTGAACGTCAAGAGCAATCATGTACTCCTCGTTGGTAGGAACTACCAGAACGCGAACCTTTGAATCTGGAGCAGAAATGTCACGGATCTCACCAGAGCGAACCTTGTTCTTCTCCTCATCAATCTTGACGCCCATCCACTCAAGCTCTTTGACAACGCCAAGACGCATCTCGTCGGAGTTCTCACCAATGCCAGCAGAAAATGCCATGGTATCAAAGCCGTGCATAGCCTGAGCCATCTCCATGATGAGCTGGGAAGTACGATAGTAGAACATCTCAAGTGCAAGCTGGCAGTCCTTATCGCCAGCGTGTGCGCCGTCCTCAATATCGCGAGAATCAGAGTGACCAGACAGAGCAAGAAGACCGGACTGCTTGTTCATCATTGTGTCAATCTCATCGATGGAGTAACCGCCAACGCGAGAGAGATAGAAAACGGTAGCAGGGTCAATAGTGCCGCAACGGGTGCCCATGATAAGGCCGTCAAGTGGAGTAAGGCCCATGGTGGTCTCAAGATCGCGACCATCCTCAATAGCGGAAAGAGAAGCGCCAGAACCAAGGTGGCAGCTTACCAGCTTGTGAGTCTGACCATTGGTGAACTCCTTGGTTGCACGCCAAATATAGCGGTGAGAAGTACCGTGAGCACCATATTTGCGAACATGGTACTTATCAACAACGTCGCGAGGAAGAGCATAGCGATGTGCCTTCTCTGGCATATTGAAGTGGAAAGAAGTATCACAGACGATTACATTGCCAACCTCTGGAAAGAGCTCACGGCAAATCTCAATAACATCAGCCTCAGCATAGTTGTGAAGAGGAGCAAGTGGAGCAACCTCACGAACCTGAGCCAGAACCTTATCGTCTACAACAGCAGACTCTGGGAAGTACCAACCACCCTGAACAACACGGTGACCAATGCCATCGATTGGCTTATCAATAGTCTTAAGGATGTCAAAGACATGCTTAATTGCAGTCTTATGATCAGGAAGAGCAACCTCAAGCTTCTGCTTCTCTCCACCAAGCTCCTCATGACCAACAAAAGAACCTTCGATACCGATACGCTCGCAGTTTCCTTTTGCGTAAACCTCGCGGGTGTCAACGTCAAGAAGCTGATACTTAAGAGATGAGCTACCTGCGTTGATAACCAGTACGTTCATGTGACTCCTCTTTCCGTGAAGCAGAAAAGACTACTAAGTCTTCCTCTCCTACTTCAAACAAATATAACCGCATGACATCATAAACCCCAAGATACCCCGGAGTTAAATAGACGAGCAAAAAACTTGAATATTTTTATTTACAGCCCATTGAATCGTCCATCTGCTTGCCACCTAAAATGTGGAAGTGGACGTGGTTGATTGACTGTCCGCCGTGTTCTCCGGTATTGGTAATTACACGGAATCCAGTCTCCTTAATTCCTGTCTTTTCTGTTACTGCGGCTATAGCCTTAGTAACACTCTCAAGTGTTGCAGCAGGAATACCATCAATGATGTTGTCATAGTGACTCTTTGGTACAACAAGAACATGCACAGGCATAAGAGGATTTAAGTCATTAAAAGCTACAACGTTTTCATCCTCATAGAGAAACTCTGTAGGGATTTCTTTGTTAGCTAACTTACAGAAAATGCAGTCAGACATGGCCTCTCCTTTACTCATCTAAATATGCAGTAGAAGGTGCTGCGGTAGTATCTGTAATTGCAGCTCCTGCCTGAGACTCATCAAGTAGAACCTTAACTTTTTGCTCTGCCGTATCAAGTCTTCCACGAAGGTCTTTAACCAGTTCAACACCACGAGCATACAGAGCCAAAGACTCCTCGAGCTCCAAATCTGTGCCCTCGAGCTTACGTACAATCTGTTCAAGTTCAATAGAAGCGTCTTTAAAAGTTAGCTCTTCAGTCTTCTTAGTATCCATGTTGTTCCCCTAATCTATGAGAGCTCAATATCAGAAACAGTTGCCTTAATTGTTCCGTCCGTCATTTTGACCAGCAAAGAATCTCCAACCGAAGCATCTTTGGCCGTTTTAATGACAGACCCCTTTTCATCTTGGACATATGCATATCCCCTTGTAAGAACCTTTAAAGGAGAAAGCGCATCTAGTTTTCCCGCAAGCGAAGAAAGAGAAGCCTCATATGGATGAAGCATGGCTGCACTAGCTCTGGTAAGTCTTTGCGACTCAACAGAAAGCATCTCTTTCTTTCTTAAAAGAAGCGCTGGTAGAGCATCCATTAATCTTTGTTCTGTCTGATTAAGATCTTCTGTTCTTGTAGAAATAATATAAGCAGGATCTTTTAGACATGGACGATCAGACAGCTTCTCTAGCTGGAATTTTTTACTTGATAGGGCATTTCTCATTGCCAAGTTGGAACGCTGTGCAACAGTAGTTAGATCCGTCTTATAGAACTGCAAAATCTTTCTTGTTGCGTTTCCAAGGCGAGAAATCCTGTTATTAAACGTAGTTTGTAGCTCACTAATAGCGGGTGCCACAGACTCTGCAGCAGCTGTTGGCGTTGAAGTTCTTCTATCAGAAACCATATCTGCAATAGTGGTATCTGGCTCATGACCAATACCTGTAATAACAGGTACAGGACACGCTGCGATAGCACGTGCCACTCCCTCGTCATTGAAGCACATAAGGTCTTCAAATGAGCCTCCACCACGCACCAGTAAGATTGCATCTGGACGTGTAGTTGCGGCCACCTGAAGCGCCCTAATGATAGTTGCAGGTGCATGAGTACCCTGAACAGCACAACCAGACACCTCAAGCTCTACAAGAGGGTTTCTGCGCGCAAGTGTGCGCTTAACGTCATCAATGACGCTGCCAGAAAGTGACGTAACTACGCCAATGCGTGTACAAAACTCTGGAATGTAGCGCTTTCTGGAAATATCAGTAAGACCCTCTTTTTCTAGCTTTTTAGCAAGCTGAGCAACCTTTTGGCGAAGGTCTCCTTCTCCGGCAATCTGAATGGTGCGCGCATGAAAAGAAAGCTTGCCGCTTGAAGCGTAAATATCAAACTTTCCTGTCATCTGAATCTTCATGCCGTCTTGCAGCGTAATGCCGCTAGCAGCATAAATCTTTGACCAGACAATAACCGCCATGGAGCTAACAGGGTCTTTTACGTCAAAGTAGCAATGACCAGATTTGTAGTTTGGTCCTCTAAATCCAGAAACCTCTCCCACTACCGTCATAGATGGCATTGAGGCAACTTCATTTTTTGCAAAGAGCACTGCATCAGATACTGAAAGAACAGAATCTTCCTTCTCTTGAATCTGACCCATTACTAGTTCCTGTTTCTAGAAGAACCAAGTAGATATAAAAGCTGAAGTGCAGAAACCATTGCAGCAGCTACATACGTAAGAGCAGCAGCAATTAGTACCTTTTTAGCGCCATTGTAGTCAAAGCCTGCGGGAGCGTTTGCCTTCAAAAAGGCCAATCCACGCCTTGAGGCATCAATCTCTACAGGAAGCGTAACTATATGGAACAAGAAAGTAAATGCATAGAGCCAAATTGCAAGCACAGTCAAGCCTGAAACATTGAGCAAGACACCAGCAAGAAAGACATAAATCCACGCTGCAGATGCCAAATTAACAACAGGAACAAGAGCGGAACGAACGCGAGATGGCATATACATTTTGGCTGTCTGAACTGCATGGCCTGCCTCGTGACAAGAAACAGCAACAGAAGCTACGCTGCCCTCTGAGAAGTTTGCATCAGAGAGGTGCAGGCAATTGTCACGTGGATCATAGTTATCGGTAAGTTCACCAGAAATCCTCTTGATACCAACATTAGCCGCTCCATTTGTGTCCATCATGGCGCGAGCAACAGAAGCGCCGGTGGCATTAAACCCTGAAGGAACTAAAGAATACTTTTTAAATTCATGCTTGATGTACCACTGAGTGCCCAATCCGAGCACCAACGAGGCAACTACTAGAACAACGTATGGGATAAACGCACCAGAGTAATACATATTTTTCTCCTATCTATGTATGAAGATGAGTATACCCAACTCACCGGACAAAAAGTCAGGTTTGAATGAGTAATCATACTTGCCCGAGGTTAAAGAGCCTCTATTACAACAGCTCTACTCGACCGTTTTTAACGGTAAGTCCAACCTCGCCATTGAGTAGTCCAACAAGCTGCTTACCCACTAATTGATAGCGCCATCCAGTTTTAAGTCTTGCATCAACCTTGTCCAAAAGCAGATCAGTAAGATCGTCTTTATTGGCAATCAAAGGAGATGCAATTCCTTCTTTTTCTGAAACAATCCTAATAAGGGCATACATAAGCTCAACAACACCTTCAGAACCAGCTGAAGGATGAGCATGATGCTCAATTTTTGGACACTGATCAGCGGGGGTCTTTTGACCTCGTTTGATTGCATCCAAAAGATGCACTACCCCACCTTGAGAAATCTGCTCGGTACCACGAATTTTGCGTAGTCTATCGGGTGTTGTAGGCACACGACGACAAATCTCAATAATGAGTTCGTCAGAAAGCACCCATTTACGTGGAACATCTCTTTTAGCCGCAGTTTCTTCTCGCCAGGCACAAACCTCTCGAGCAATGGCAAGCTGTCTGCGCGTAAGCGAACCAGAGCGTTTCAGACGAAGATACGCCTGATAGGGGTCTCGACGATACTGTTCAATATTGGTATGCTGGTCCATCTCTGGCTTTACCCAGCTCAAACGGTCAAGCTTGATGAGTTTCTCGATCATTTGATTGTAGATTGCAGGGAGATATCTTACGTCATCCTCAGCGTATACCAGTTGTTCTTTATCAAGCGGTCGCTTTGACCAGTCTGTTAAAGACTCAGCCTTGGCAAGCTTAACGTTAGCAAAATTTTCTACCAACCCGGCGTAGCTCACCTGCTGGCGCATACCCAAAAATGCAGCTGCTACCTGCGTATCAAATACAGGAGCGCATGCGCAGTCCATTTTTTCTAGCAAGACCTCAAGGTCCTGTGAGCATGCATGGAAAATCTTAACAATCTGCGGATTTTCCAGGAGCTCTTTAAGAGGAGTAAGGTCATCAATAAGCAGCGGATCAATTGCGACAATCTCGGAACCTGTAGAAACCTGCACCAGGCAAAGCTTGGGGAAGTAGGTTTTCTCGCGAAGAAACTCCGTATCAACTGCAAGGATATGCGAGGTCTTTGCTCGCTCACAAAATGCAAAAAGTTCTTCTGAGGTTGCTATATACAATGCGTCCATCCAATTGCCGATTAAGTACCTGACGTAAAGCGATACACTCATACGTATCAAAATGATATACCAGCTTATTGCAAATCTTCGGAGGATATATGAGAACCCTCATCATTCACAATCCTTGCTCGGGTTTTAGCTCTGATGCAATCTTTGAATTTGAGCGCGCTCTTCTGAAGTGTGGCGACGAATGCCTGGTAAAACTTGTCGAGAGCCATTGGCACACAGACGAGGTTCTGAGTTCTGTTCAGCCTGAAGATTTTGACGTAGTGGTGCTTTCGGGCGGCGATGGTACGGTATCTAGCCTGCTCTATGGCCTCAGAGGTTGTCAGACGCCTATTTTGGTCTTCCCTTCTGGAACAGCCAATCTTCTGGCTGCAAGTATCGGAAATGCGCCTGAGCCTAACGCGCTGGCGCTGGCCTGCAGAAACCTTCAGACCGCACGTCTTGACCTGGGTGAAATTACCTGGACCACCGTATCGGGAGAAACCCATGTAGCTGGCGTGCCTTTAATGGCTGGTACGGGTCTTGATGCCGAGATTATGCGCTCGGCTATCCCCCACAAGCAAACCTTTGGAGAAGCCGCGTACTTTACGGCGGCTCTTGCCAACCTCATGCCACCAGTTCATGACTTCAAAATTACCGTTGACGGCAAAGTGCATGAGCTTCAAGGCATTGGCTGTCTCATTGCAAACAGCTCCATGATGCAAGCGGGAATTGAACTAGCACCTGGTAATCGTATGGATGACGGTCTGCTTGAGGTTATTGTCATTGAGACTCACATGACCGCAAAACTGGTACGCCCGCTGCTCTCCGGCTTCTTTGATCGCACGGGAGACTCGCTTGGCAGGCCTTACCTCAATAGCTTTAGCGGCAGAGAAATTACCGTTGAATCGACATCGCCTATGCCTCTTGAAGTAAATGGCGAGGTTACCTGCCACGACATCTACGCTTACTCCGCTCGCTGCCTTCCAGGTGCGGTAAACGTTGTGGTGGACCACATGAGCCCTTACAGCAAGAAAGCGTAAGCGCAGGTAAACGTTACATTAGGTGCCGTCAAAGCTTGCGTTTTCTATTCTTTCGTTTTCGTAACATTCAGCCAAAAAGATTGCACGTAGCCGTCAGATTAACTAATCTTTTATAGATACATTACTAGGGTACGCACAGAGACTTCTGTAGTGTACACGCAGTTGATGGGATATTTTTTTGGTTGACGTTTCTAAAATTCGCGAGAGGTTCGATGAGCTTTCAACTCCTATTTTGAAGTCTGGAAGACTCTATCAGCTTGCAACTTTTACACAACACGGAACTACCAGCACACTCGACCACGTTATTGCAGTTGCTTATAGCAGCCTCGCTTTTGCTATGAATGCTGGTATCAAAGTTGATGAACGCGCGCTTGTACGTGGAGCGCTCCTGCATGACTACTACCTTTACGACTGGCATGATCACGAGGCTGCACCAGACAACTGGCACGGATTTACTCACCCTCGCCATGCGCTTGATAATGCCCGCGAGGACTTTCCTGATCTAACGCCTGTTGAAGAAGACATCATCTTGCACCACATGTTTCCTCTTGTCCCCGTTCCGCCTCATACCAAAGAGGCTTGGATTGTTACAACCTGCGATAAAGCTTGCTCAACTGCAGAAACGCTGACAGGCAATCCATACAAAAAAGACGGTTTCCGCCCAACGGGTTTCTCGACTCCTGAGAGTGATTTCCAGGGCACAACCAACAGCGACTCAGACGAGTTCAACGACTACATGGATTACGGAAATCTCTCGTGAGTACCATGACTGAGACACTGCGCACGCTTTTTGCACTCGATAAGAATATTGAGCTCTTTGTACAGTATCTGCCTCAGATGGTCATAATTTTTGCGCTGATTTCTTTTGGCGGGTGGGTGTACGAGACCATCTATTGCTCCGTTGTCGAGGGCGAATTTACCAAGCGCGGTTTTCTTTTTGGACCTACATGTCCCATTTATGGCATTGGTGCGCTTGCAGTTTGGCTGGTTCTTGGCCAGATTTCCAATCCGTTTATTGTCTTTATCATCGGCGGATTTTTAGCCACCGTTATTGAATACTCAACCGGCCTCTTTTTGGAGCGCCGCTTTAAAAAGAAGTGGTGGGACTACTCCATGTTTAAGTTCAACTTACATGGTCGTATTTGTCCCCAGGCCAGCGCTGTGTTTGGAGCTTTTTCCGTTACCTCAGTCTTTGTACTAGTTCCAGCGATGCTTGATATTTTGATGTTTTTCTCAAGGCACACCATCTCTGTACTGGCCTTTATTGTGGTCACGCTCTATTTTTTGGACACCGTAGCCAGCCTTCTGTGGAATGGACCAACTACTCATCACAAGGTTGAAGCTGCCGCCCAGGATGCATCTTTGAGGATTGAAGAGGCCGCACATAACGCATCACAACAGGTTGATGCGATGGCTCAAAGCGCTTCGCAAAAAGTGAGCGCTGCAGCACAAAATGCTTCAGAGAAAGCAAATGCAGCTGCTCAAAAGGCAAACGCGGCAGCCCAAAAAGCAAATGCAGCCGCTCAAACTGCAACCCTTCTTGCCACTCAAAAGGCTAAAGAGGTTTCCCAGAAAGTCCAGGTAACCAAACAAAAGTTTGACGACACTACCCAGAAAGTCAAAGATCACCTGCCAAGTTCGTTCCCCTGGGACAACTAAACGGGTTTCTCGACATACCGTAATACTTCAGCAAACGCTGATTTAGAGTTTGGATTTGTATGTACACCATTGAAAGTAGAGTTAGATACAGCGAATGCGATGAAACAGGCAAACTTTCCCTGGTAGGCGTCATGAACTACCTGCAGGATTGCTCGACGTTCCATTCTGAAGATATTGGCCGCGGCTTTAAGCAGCTGACCAGCGAGGGATATGCTTGGGTTCTGGCAACTTGGCAGATTCAGGTTGACCGACTCCCCCAATTTGGCGAGAAGATCTGCGTGGGCACCTGGTCATATCAGATGAAAGGTCTTCAAGCATCAAGGTCGTTTGTCATTAATGATGCAGACGGCACAAACATCGTAAAAGCGGATTCTACCTGGTATTTAATGGACATTAAAGAAGGCAAGGCTGCTCGTGTTCCAGAAAGCGAGAGCATCTACATTACCGGCGAGCCTCGCGTAGATTTGCCACCAATTCCTCGAAAAATTGCACTTGAGGGAAACGCCGTTGATGGTCCAGCTATTCTTGTTTCTCAGCAGCATCTGGATACAAACAAGCACGTCAACAATGCTCAGTACGTGCTCATGGCTGTCGATACGCTTGTGGCCCTTGGCTATTCTCACAAGCTGCGCCGCATTGTGGTTCAGTACAGAAGTCAGGCGCGCTTGGGCGACACCATTACTCCCCAGGTATACACCGATGAGACGGGTTTCTCGGTAGTGCTCAAAGATGCAGAGAGTTCCACCGTCTTTGCAACAGTCAGGCTGGAGGGATAACATGGCCGAGGCCAAAACAGTCAATGTAGCTGCAGCTATCTTCTATAAAGACAACAAAATTCTTGCCGCTTGTAGAGCTGATGCGGATAATGCTGGTTTCTGGGAGTTTCCTGGCGGAAAAGTTGAGGCTGGAGAAACCTCAGAGCAGGCACTGCGTCGAGAAATTCAGGAAGAGCTGCACTGTAGCGTGCAGGCAGCGTTTTTCTATGACACGGTAGCTTACTCCTACCCCACCTTTGACCTGCATATGGATTGTTATATCTGCACGCTGAGCGAGTCTGAGGAGCCTGTCGCGGATCCAGAGATTCACTCGGAGCTTCGTTGGCTTGCCCAAAACGAGCTGTTCGACGTGCAGTGGCTTCCCGCGGACATTGAGCTCATTAAGCAGCTTGGCACGTTCTGGAACGACATCTTTGCGTCGCAGCACCTGTAGGAGCTGCGGGTGCGTGAGCCGCGAGCGCGAGCGCTACGAGCGCGGATGCTGCGGGTGTAAGCGAGCTGCAGGCACGAACAAGTCGTCGTGTGCAAAATACTTTGCAGAGTATGTGGAGTGACAAAAAGAGGGGTTTCTCGCCATGAAATCCTTGGGCGACGACGGGTATCATCAAAGTGTAAGCGTTTGATTGAGGATTGATGGCAAAGAAAGACGACAACCAAGATACCAGGGACAACAGGCATGAATTTGACGGCGAGGGCCCTGACTTTGACCCAAACGATCCGTCGCAAATGCCTGACGGCTCTCCTTTCCCTGCAGGCTTGCTATTTTTTATAGTTATTATGCTGCTCTCGGGACTGGGACGTTCTTGTGTTGCGGACACTCGTACGAGTACAAGCCCGCTTTTTGGGGACCCCTACAGCGCTTATACTGACAGCAACTGGTAATGTACTTGGAAAAGACTTGCTATACGTACAACTAGCAGGTGTTTATTCCATTTTGAACGGTATTTTGAAGGATTGAATATGAGCAAAGCAGATTGCATTTTTATTGATATGTGTTCCGACATTATTGAAAACGGCACCACCACCGAGGGCGAGAAGGTCCGGCCTACCTGGGAAGATGGTACCTCCGCATACACAATCAAGAAGTTTGGCGTCTGCAATCGCTATGATTTGCGCAAGGAGTTTCCAGCGCTGACGCTTCGTCGCACTGCGCTCAAGAGCGCCATGGATGAGGTCCTGTGGATTTACCAGAAGAAGTCCAACAACGTTAACGATCTTAACTCTCACATCTGGGATTCATGGGCTGATGAGTCTGGTTCCATTGGCAAGGCTTACGGTTATCAGGTTGGACAGGTTTCTCACTACTCAGATGGCGACTATGACCAGATGGACCGCGTGCTCAAGGACCTCAAGGAGAATCCGTTCAGCCGCCGCATTATGACCAACCTGTATACCTTTGCTGACCTCTCGGAGATGAACCTCTACCCTTGCGCATTCAACGCAATCTATAACGTTACTCAGGAAGCAGGTAAGGACAAACCTACACTTAACTTGCTGCTTGTTCAGCGTAGCCAGGATATTCTTGCAGCTAACAACTGGAATGTTTGCCAATACGCAATCCTGTTGATGATGGTTGCGCAGGTTAGCGGCATGGAGGCCGGCGAACTGGTTCACATGATTGCCGATGCTCACATTTATGATCGTCACGTTGACATTGTTAAAGAATTGATTTCTCGCCCCACCTTTGATGCACCAAAGGTGAGCCTGAACCCTAACATCACCAACTTCTATGACTTCACTACTGACGACCTCATTGTCGAAGATTATCAGCATGGTCCACAGGTCAAGAACATTCCGATTGCCGTTTAGGCGAAGTTGCTGCGGACGCGGCTGGTGCTGTAAACGCGGCCATCGCGGCAGGCACGCCCGAGCAGACGCGGCTGGCGCTGCAGGAGCGCCCGAGCAGATGCTCAAGCTAAGATCATCATTTCATTTAAGACGATACTTGACAGGAGAACCACATGAACGCAATTGTTTCTGTAACACGCGATTGGGGCATCGGATGCGACGGAGATCTTCTCATCCCCAACAAGACCGACATGAAGAACTTTGTTGAGCACACGCGCGGTTGCACGGTTGTCATGGGCAGAAAGACGCTGGAGAGCTTCCCTGGTGGACCGCTTAAAGGTCGCCGCAACATTGTCATTTCTAGAAATGCCGATTACCAGGTCGAAGGCGTTGAGGTGGTGTCGTCGGCAGAGGAAGCGCTTCGTTTAGTTGCGGATGAAGCTCCCGAGAAGGTCTGGCTTATTGGTGGAGCTTCAATTTACCGTGCTCTTCTCGACAAGTGCTCTTACGCGTACGTGACGAAGCACGACACCGTGGTCAATGCGGATACGTACTTCCCCAACCTGGATGAAGAACCTGCGTGGGAAGTTTGTAACGAAGAAGATGGCGGCGTGACTCCAGAAGGCATCGCTTTCAAGTTTGTTACCTACAAGCACGTTTAGCTGACATCTTGATTAGTCATATAAGTTTTGTGATGATTGATTAGACTGTTTCATTTGAACTTTAATTTGCTCTGTTATCAAGCCCTCTTTTACCTGCAGGTATGAGAGGACTTTTTTGTTTAGGCAGAACAGAAACGGAAGCCTGTCAAATTACTGTCAAACTGCTGAAAAATCCTGCTGTTATATTCGTTACTCATTTTAAGGAGGAACGAATGGATATTATTTTCTCGCATGAAACTGCACTACAAATCTGTGCACAACTTAAGATACGCGGAAATGAAGATGTTTTATTGCAACGAACAACAAGGGATTTGCGTGCGACGTATTCTGCGTGTTCGACTGAAACATACAATGAAAAGCTTTGGTTTCTGAAGAAAACGTATGGCATTGTCTTAGGAAAAACTACTCATGAACTATTAAGAAACAATTCAAGAACAAGATTTTGCGATGAACGAATATCTCACCAGTTCAAATGCCTTTTCCCGACAGGTTCCCTTATTGATTTGGGTCAAAATGTCTATTGTGTTGCGCCTCCCCTAGCAGTTTGCTTGCTTTCAAGGAATAAAAGCTCTCTTCATCAAATTGTTCTTGCTAATCTGCTGATGTCTAGTTATGGACATCTCCCAAACGGTGACCTCTGTGAATTTGATACGCCGTTATTGACTACAGACGAGCTCATATCTCTATTGAATGCGCTTGAACCTTATTCTCCTGGATTGCATGTCACACAAAAGAATATGCGCTTTTTCTTTTCTGATGCAGCCTCTCCCATGGAGGTTAAAATGGCAATTAGATCTGCCATGCCATATTGTGAAGGTGGTTTCAATCAAACGCCGATTGCGTTGAACAAATTGTATGTAATAAAAGACCAAATAAACCAAGAGGTTCAACCTAAAGATCGAAGGTTAGATTTACTTTATGGCAAGATGTCCAAATCAAATTTGTCTGGATTGAATTTAGTAGCTATTGAATATAACGGTGCATATCATGATGACTTCTATCAGCAAAGAAAAGACAATCAAAGAACAAATGAGCTGAATTCGGTGAGTATTAAGGAGTACTTTGTGAATGCGGATATCTACAGAAACCAGCTCGCAATGCAAAATATGTTCCTAAGCATTAAAAAGGACTTGGGAGATAGCAATCTGTACCGGATTAGGCGGACGTTACGTCAGTATTCTCATGAGCAATTCATTTTGATGAATAAACTTGATTCAATATACAGATTTATGAATGAATTAATATATAAAATTTAACTATCCCTGAATTGTCCCATGCGACAACACAGTAATGTCAGATAATCTGCAAAATTCGATGTGAATAGCACACCAAATGACGATATTCTGCGCTAAACACGCATTATTGGAGCAATGTATAGCCTTTTTTGACAGATTAAGTGACATAGATGTGTTTTGTGAATCTGTAGCAACAGTTTTAATCGAATTTGCACATCAGACAATCAGGCAGAAAGTTCAGAAGACAAGAAAAAAAGCCGGTTACCTGGGGTTTAGGTAACCGGCTCTTGTTTTGTGCTTTACGCGCTACGAGTCGGAAGCGGTGAATGCGCGACGCAATGGATGCGCTACGTAGCGGCCGCGGCGGTTGCGACTGTGACGCCCGCGAGAATTAGTCCTCGTAGAAGCCTGGCTCGCGACCGTAGTAAGCATCCAGGTAGAGCTCGCGAATCTCGGAGACAAGTGGGTAGCGTGGGTTTGCGCCAGTGCACTGGTCATCGAATGCCTGCTCAGACATCTCGTCCAAGGTATCAAGGAAGTACTTCTCATCTACGCCGTAATCCTTGATGGTCTCCTTGACGCCAATGTATGCCTTGAGCTCCTCAATCTTCTTGACGAAGTTCTCAAAGACCTCACGGTCATCCTTGCCGGTAACTCCGCAGAAACGACCTGCCTCAGCATAACGTGCAAGAGTGTGTGGGTGATCGTACTGTGGGAAGGTACCCATCTTTGTTGGGCGCTCAGCTGCATTGTAGCGCATAACGCGAGTAAGGATAACTGCGTTTGCCCAACCATGTGGAATGTGGTGGAAAGCGCCCAGCTTGTGAGCCATGGAGTGGTTGACACCCAGGAATGCATTAGCAAATGCAAGGCCGCCCAGGCAAGAAGCGTTTGCCATGTGATCGCGTGCTTCAACATCGTTTGGATTGTCATAAGCACGTGGCAGGTACTCAAAGACCAGCTTCATACCGCGAAGAGCCATGCCGTCTGTGTAGTCAGATGCCATCATGGAGACAAATGCCTCGAGGCAGTGAGTAAGGACGTCGATACCAGAAGCAGAGGTCAGACCCTTAGGCTGGCTCATCATGTTGTCGGTATCCACGATTGCCATGTTAGGCAGCAACTCGTAGTCTGCAAGTGGGTACTTAACGCCATTGTCAGCATCAGTGATGATGGCAAATGGAGTTACCTCGGAACCGGTACCAGAAGAGGTTGGGATTGCAACGAAGAATGCCTTGTTGCCCATCTTAGGATAGTTGTAAACACGCTTGCGGATATCCAAGAAGTCCGCTGCCATGTCCTCAAACTTCTCCTCTGGGTTCTCGTACATGGACCACATAATCTTACCTGCGTCCATAGCAGAACCGCCGCCGATTGCGATAATGCAGTCTGGCTCGAAGGAGCGAATGCGAGCTACACCCTCAAGAGCGCACTGAAGGGTTGGGTCTGGAGCAACATCCCAGAATGAAGAGTGAACAATACCCAGGGAATCCAGGGTCTCCTCGATGGTCTTGGTGAAGCCACTCTTGTATAGGAACTGGTCTGTGACAATGAAGACGCGCTTCTTGTTATAGACCTCTTTGAGCTCACGGAGAGCAAGAGGCATGCAGCCCCTCTTGAAGTAGACCTTCTCAGGTACACGAAGCCAAAGCATATTCTCTTGCCTCTCTGCAACAGACTTGTAGTTAAGCAGGTGCTGTGGGCCAACGTTGCCGGAGACGGAGTTGCCGCCCCAGGTGCCGCAGCCAAGGGTTAGGGATGGAGCCATCTTGAAGTTGTAAAGGTCTCCGATACCACCCTGAGAGGAAGGAGTGTTGATCAGGATACGGCAGGTCTTCATTGCCTCCTGATGCTTAGCAATCTTCTCTTTCTCGTTGATGTTGACGTAAAGAGAGCTGGTATGACCGTAGCCACCATCAGCAACAAGACGTTCTGCCTTAGCAATAGCCTCGTCAAAGGTCTTTGCACGATACATACCAAGAACTGGAGAAAGTTTCTCGTGAGCCATCTCTTCTGAAGGCTCAACGGAGGTTACCTCACCAATAAGGACCTTGGTCTTCTCTGGAACATCAACACCAGCGGTCTTTGCAATGAAGTGAGCAGACTTACCAACAATACCTGCGTTAACAGCGCCGTTAACAATGACGGTCTTACGGACAGCGTCAAGCTCTTTGCCCTGGAGGAAGTAGCAGCCACGATCAGCAAACTCCTTCTTAACCTGGTCATATACGCTGTCAAGGACGGTAACGGACTGCTCGGAAGCGCAGATCATACCGTTATCGAACGTCTTGGAGTGAATGATGGAGCTAACTGCAAGCTTGATGTCTGCAGTATCGTCGATGATAACAGGAGTGTTACCAGGTCCAACGCCCAGAGCTGGCTTACCAGAAGAGTAAGCTGCGTTAACCATACCTGGGCCACCGGTTGCCAGGATGATGTCAGCGTTGCTCATGACTGCTGCAGTCATGTCAATGGTAGGAGCTGGTACCCAGTCGATAATACCCTTGGGGCAGCCGGCCTTCTCGGCAGCATCGCGAACAATACGAGCGGCAGCAATGGTGCACTCTTTAGCGCGTGGGTGTGGGGAAATGATAATGGCGTTTCTTGTCTTCAGGGCAAGAAGTGTCTTGAAAATTGCGGTAGAAGTTGGGTTAGTAGTTGGAATAACTGCAGCTACGATACCCATTGGCTCGGCTACAACTCGATAACCTGCAGCTGGATCATCCTCTACAACGCCACAGGTCTTCATGTCCTTGTACTTGTTGTAAATGTACTCTGCTGCGTAATGGTTCTTGATAACCTTGTCTTCCATTACACCCATGCCAGTTTCTTCAACTGCCATGCGAGCAAGAGGGATACGATTTTTCTCGGCCGCAAGAGCAGCCTCATAAAAAATCTTATCGACCTGCTCCTGAGTAAATGTTGCAAACTCTGCCTGTGCCTCACGCATCTCTTCGAGGCGCTTGAGCAAAGTATCAACATCCTCAATTTGAGTAGCCTTCTTTGCCATAAAATCCCCTTCTGTTTAGGAACATTAATTCAAATTATACCAAGGTCTGCTAAACAAGTGCTTACCGTTAACCGAGTCTCTCAAAATTTATAATCTGCGTTCTGACGTCTTCATCTGTTGCTGTAAATCTATGCCATTCACCTGGCGATTCTTTCCACGTGTAATCCACGTACGGGCCAAATCCGCCCACCAGCTGCGACGTTGCGCGCACAAAGCTCGGATCCGCTTTGAGGCCCGGATAGCGCACCGCCTCGACGCGCGGATGGCACGCCAGGTACGCGGCAACCACCTGCGCCGCGTCGCTCGCCGCGTGGCGAGAAACCCGTGTACTCGCCTGCTCTTCCGCTCCCGCGGCAGCTACCGTCACGTCCTCTGTAGGGCACGCCTTGGCTTCAACCGCCTCTGCTACCCACGGTATGCAGCACTTCCGCATGCACACGACAACATATCCCGGCACCCGAGCGTCCGCGACCACCGCAAGTTCTGCTCCCAAGCGACACGCGGGGCTCAACTCGGCGCCAATCGCGCGTACGTCCGCCACCAGCAGCTCCCCTGCTGCAGCTCTGCCCTTGATGTCGCATACCTCAACAGGCACGCCAGCAAGCGGCTCCACAACGCTTGCTCCGCCCGCGACCAGTGTGGCGAGAAGTTCGTCTACATATGAAACAGGGACAAGCCGCGCACGGCCTGCCCCTGTCATTTTTACGTATTCAGCTACAACCTCGCTTGCGGTTTGCGTTGTCTCAACTACAACGTCGGTTACGGTCTGTGTAACATCATCAACCGCAGTTTGTGGGTTATGTTGAACCTCTTTAACCAACGCGCTCAGCATTCTCTTTGACAACCTGAGCAATAAATTCGTCAAGCTCTGCGACGTGAGTCTCGTTGGAGCGGTCGCGAACAGAAATGTTTCCTGCCTCAACCTCCTGCTCACCAAGGATGAGCATGTAAGGGACACGGTCAAGAGAGCGAGCCTCACGGATCTTGTAGCCGATCTTCTCGTCACGGTCGTCAACCTTAACGCGAATACCAGCGGCTGCAAGCTTCTCGGCAACCTCATGAGCATAAGGACGAGACTTCTCGGAGACAGGAAGAACTTTGACCTGACATGGACTCAGCCAGACAGGGAACTTGCCTTCATAGTTCTCGGTCAGAATGCCAATGAAGCGCTCGAAGGAACCAAAGCCAGCGCGGTGAATCATAATTGGCTGCTTCTTGGTGCCGTCGGAGTCAATGTACTCAAGCTGGAAGTTGTGAGGCAGCTGGAAGTCAAGCTGGATGGTACCGCACTGCCAAGAGCGGCCGAGGCAGTCGGTCAGATGGAAGTCAATCTTAGGACCATAGAAAGCGCCGTCACCCTCGTTGACAACGTACTCAATGCCCATAGACTCAAGTGCATCGCGAAGGCCCTGCTCAGCGCGCTCCCAATCCTCATCAGAACCCATAGAATCCTCTGGACGTGTAGAAAGCTCTACACGGTATGGGAAGCCAAACTGTGCATAGTAAGCGGTAATGAGGTGAGATGCATCCGTGACCTGCTCAGTAATCTGATCAGGGCGGATAAAGAGGTGTGCGTCGTCCTGAGTAAACTCACGAACACGGAACAGGCCGTGCAGGGCACCCTTCATCTCGTAACGGTGATCAAGACCAGCCTCAGCCAGCTTCATAGGAAGATCCCTATAAGAACGTGGCTTGGACTTGTAAATCAAGCAAGCACCAGGGCAGTTCATAGGCTTAATGGCAAAGTCCTCTTCATCTACCGTGGTGGTGTACATATTCTCTTTGTAGTGGTCCCAGTGACCAGAGGTCTCCCAAAGGGAACGCGAGAGGATCAGTGGGGTCTGAACCTCCTGATAACCAAAGCGAGCCTGCATCTCATGCCAGTAATCGGTCAGAGCGTTGCGCAGAGCCATACCGTTTGGAAGCCAGAATGGAGAGCCAGGACCAAAGTCGGACATCATGAAGAGCTCCATCTCGCGACCAATCTTCCTGTGATCGCGCTTCTCGGCCTCTTCAATCATCTTGAGGTACTGAGCAAGTTCATCTTTGGAACCAAACGCAACACCATAAATTCTGGTGAGCATCTTGTTGTTCTTATCGGCCTTCCAATATGCACCAGAAATGCTGGTCAGCTTAAAAGCCTTAACACCCTTGGTGTAGAGCATATGAGGGCCAACGCACATGTCAACGTATTCACCCTGCTTGTAGAAGGTGATGTGAGCGTCAGGAGCAAGATCGCCAATGTGCTCAACCTTGTAAGACTCGCCGCGCTCCTTCATGTAGGCAACAGCCTCATCACGAGGAAGCTCAAACGTCTCAATCTTGAGGTTCTCTTTGACAATCTTCTTCATCTCAGCTTCGATAGCTGGAAAATCATCCTCGTTAACCTTAGTGTCTCCAAGATCAACGTCATAGTAGAAACCATTTTCGGTTGCTGGACCATAGGCAAACTGTGCATGTGGGTACAGACGCTTCAAAGCCTGAGCAAGCAGGTGAGCTGCATCGTGGCGAATAACCTCAAGCTCTTCAGCTGGATCGTTAATCTCGCCAACATGGCCGTCGTTATATAAAACCTTCATGTAAAACCCCTCAGAGGTAGATACTCATAGAAACAGGCGCGGCGCCTACTCTGCTCACACGGGAGCTTAGGAGCAGACGCCTACATAGTCTCTGTTGTAAAACACCAGATTGCCATCATAAAGAACAAAACCAAACGTTATTGAATGCGAGTACGGCAGTAAGGGCAAACCTTCCAGTCTGCGTTCAGTGGACGATGGCATGTTGGGCAAACGTTTCTAACCTGCGTATTGCAGATTGGGCACACGATAAAATCGCGGTCGATTGGAGCGGAGCACTTAGGGCAAATACCGTAGTGAGACAGCTGGTGCTCACGAAGGGCAATGTCAAGGTCCTGCTCCTCACGGTCAATGAGGTAGCTGCTTGGACGCAAAATAACGTAAGCAAGCAGACCAACAACAGGAACAACAGAAATGACTGCCCACATCCACCAAGGCTCTGCGCCACGACGCTGAGCATCGCGAATAACGTAGATGATAGAAAGGATATAAAGCATTACGACGCAAATAACCATGAGGTAGATAACCATACGTACCTCAGGTGTAATAATCTGATCAAGAATCTCCTGCATCTGACAGCCCCTTCTGCTGGCTTTTTGTTCTCTCCTAAATCGTACGACAAACTGCCTCAAAAATGAGCGAAATGTCGCAGATAAATTTATTTTACCAAAGCATCACTAAATTGTGCAGCAACCTCGCCAGCAAGTGAAATTGTTCCACATGCCACAAAGCCCTTCTCGCGCAAGGCGTCCACTGCCTCGGGGACGCTTTTGTAGACCGCTACCACATTGGCGCCGCAGGCTTTGTACAGCTCAGCAAGCTCTTCTGCATCCATGGCGCGCTCGTTATCCGTCTGTGTAACCGCTACCTCAGGGAACTCATTAGCGAGAAGTTCTGCGATACCCTTAACGTCTTTATCTGCAAAAACTGCAGTCAAAAGCATAGGACGGTTAGCAACTTCTGGCTCAATTGAGCGGATAGCAGTTAAGAATGTCTCGATTGACTGGGGGTTGTGAGCCGCGTCGATAAGGACTAAAGGCTTTGGCTGAAGCAGCTGGAACCTACCAGGCGTAGGGCACCTGGTTGTGGAGAAAAACGCTTTCTCTGCATCAAGTGGACGACCAAGAAAATCCTCGGCCAAGCAGGTTGCCAGAGCAATGTTTGCTGCCTGATAGCTTGGTTTAAGTGCGGCAAGATCCTCGTAAGTTGCACGCGGCGTCACAACCGTAAGCTCTAGCGGAAAACCGATGCTCTTAGGCTTTTTGGTGATAAAGAAATGTGCATGAGGCAGCTCTGGATGGTCAGACGACTGACCAGCAGAAACCTCTCCCTCAACGTCCTCTGGCTTGTCAGCCACAAGAAGAGTTGGGACAACGTCCGCAGAAGCTGCCTGGGACAAGAATACGTCTTGGACGCTCTGAGGAGTTGTCGTTCCCACGCCAAGCACGCAGGTACGACCAGGCTTGATGATGGCGGCCTTCTCGCCAGCAATAGCCTCAAGGGTATCACCTAAGATGCGCGTGTGGTCCAAGCCAACGCCTGTAATGGCAACGGAGGTGATGTTTTGCGCAGCGCTCGTTGCATCCCACCTGCCACCCATGCCACACTCAAGCACACAGGCGTCAATCTCTGCCTCGGCAAAGACCACTAGAGCTGCGACCGTAAGCAGGTCAAACTCGGTGATGTCATAAGGACGCTCGCCCAAGGCGGCTCGCTGAGCGTTGACGCGCTCCCCTGCTACCTGAGCTGCAGAGACACCGTGAGCAAAAGCCGCCTCAGAGACGGGCGTGCCATTGATCTCCATACGCTCGGTATAGCTGATGAGCTCAGGAGACGTGTACAGAGCGGTCTTGAGACCCTCTCCCTTGAGCAGGGCTGCCGTATACCTGGAGGTAGACGTTTTGCCGTTGGTACCTGCAATCTGGACACTCTTAAAGCAGAGGTCAGGATTACCCAGCTCTTTGAGCATGTCTTCCACGCTCTCTAACAGGGGCTGAATACCAAACTTCTTTGTATCGTGAAGCACCTTTAAAGACTGCTCGTAGCTCAGCTCAGGCACAGAAAAAGGAACGGAATAACTCATAGCGCACATACCTCTTATAGACCAAGCAGACGCATAGCTTCTGCACGGGTTTTCTCGTTAGTTTTAAAAATACCACGAACCGCAGACGTGGTGGTCAAAGCACCTGATGCCCTAATACCGCGCATGCTCATGCACGTATGCTCAGCCTCCATAACCACCAAAACGCCCAAGGGATCAAGCTCTTCTACCATAGCGTCTGCAATCTGGCCCGTTAAACGCTCCTGTACCTGCAGGCGGCGAGAATATCCGCTGACGCAGCGAGCAATCTTGGAAAGGCCGGTAATACGACCATTTTGTGGAATGTAGCAAACGTGCGCCTTGCCCACAAAAGGCAAAATGTGATGCTCACAGGTAGACGAGAAAGGAATGTCGCGGACAATAACCATCTCTTTATTGCCCTCTTCATGGAACTGTTTACGCAGGTGAGCTGCAGGATCTTCCTGCATACCACCAAAGAGCTCCATGCAAGCGCGAGCAACACGGTCTGGTGTATCAAGCAGACCTTCTCGCTCTGGATCCTCACCAATAGCAAGCAAAAACTCCTTGACCGCGGCTTTTACGCGCTCTTGGTCAAGCTCTTTATAGTTATTTTCCGCTGCCATGAGGCAACCTACCTTTCACTCTTATGCAAGCGTTCTTTGAGCTGCAGCAACAACATGACGAGCAAGAATTGCTGTAGTTACGCTACCTACACCGCCAGGAACAGGAGTATAAGCACTTACCAGAGGAGCTACCTGCTCTGTAGTAACATCGCCAACAAGCTTTTGAGCTGCTTCATCCCAGTTAATACCCACGTCAATGATGGTCTGACCATCTCTTACGTAGTCAGCCCCAATAAGGTGCGCACGACCTGCGGCCACAACTACAACCTCTGCCTGCTTAAGCGTAGCAGCAAGGTCTTTGGTCTTGCTGTGACACACCGTAACCGTGGCGTTTCTTGCGCTTAAAAGCGCAGCAACTGGACGACCAATGACGTTTGAGCGACCAACAACTGCAACAGACGCTCCCTCAAGGGGTACCTGGTAAAAATCGAGAAGCGCGAGAACTGCCTCTGCGGTGCAAGGCCCCAGTGCACCAGGAGTTCCACAAAGCGTTGCCAGCAGCATAGAATCGGTGGCGCAATCAACATCTTTTTCTGGAGCTAGATGCTGAAGTGCTTCATGCTCGTCAATTCCAGCAGGAAAAGGACGCATGGGCAGACAACCATGCACCGATGCGTCGGCAGAAACCTGGTCAAATGTAGCATTTACCTGCTCTTGCGTAGCGTCTTCTGGAAGCTCAATGGTCTCAACTTCAAAGCCCACCTTCTCTGCACGCGTATAAGCCGCACGCTCATAGGTAAGGTCATCGCTTTTCTGTCCAATGCGAACAATAACCAGCTTAGGAGTTACGCCTTGTGCACGAAGCTCTTGGACTTGGACAGCAAGTTCTTCAGTTATTGCTTTAGCAACAGGAGCGCCACGAAGCTCCTGTGAAGTAGTCTCTGAGCTCATGTTATGCCTCCTGTCTCAGCTGTGCGCTCACCGCATCACTTACGGCGTCAGCTCGTGATACATAGGTGTCCAGAAGCTTATCTGCCTCATCAAGCAATGTTTGAGCATAGGCTGTATCATGCATGGAACGCGTGTTTACAAACAACGTGTGAGAAGCTGCAATCAAAGCACCGCGTGCAAGAGCAGCACCGCAACCTACGTCGGATAAAAGCATACGAGATCCCTTGATAAGCATCTCTTCGAGAAGTTCAATGGACTCGCACACTTTTCTCATAACCTTCAGCGGAGGTTGAGCTGCTTCTTTAAGAGCATCCTCAACAATCTCTACGCGCTTTGGATCATCTTTAGACACACTAAACGCGCTGGAAACCAGCAAAAACTGGCGAGAGTCCTCATCCATAAGCTCCATGAAGTCTTGGCGAAGAGCTCCAGCTCGGGCAATGTATGTTGCAAGATCATCTTCATGCTGAGCATAGGCAGGTTTTCCTTGTGCGTACACACCAGCCATTGAAGCCAAAGACACTGCAAGTGCCCCTACATAAGCGGCAGCACTACCGCCACCAGGAATAGGCTCTTTAGCAGCAAGGTGTTGAGCATAAGAGTCAGCGCTATAGGTTGTAAACGCAACTTCTTCAGGTGAAGAGGGATAAGACATTAGAAAAGACCCACAATTCTTCCATCATCAAGAACATCAATGTGCTCTGCAGCAGGAACCTTTGGAAGTCCTGGCATGGTCATAATAGAGCCAGTAAGGCAGACCACAAAGCCGGCACCTGCGGAAACACGAACTTCTCGCACGGTAATCTTAAAGTTTTCTGGAGCACCCAATTTAGTCTGATCGTCAGTAAAAGAGTACTGAGTTTTTGCCATACAAATAGGAAGCTCACCAAAGCCAAGCTCTTCAAGCTGCTGAAGTTGCTTGGCAGCACTTGGAGCAAATTCAACACCATCGGCGTGGTAAATCTTGGTAGCAATGTCAGTAATTTTCTGCTTCAAAGACTCTTTGACATCGTAAGCAAAGGTGAGCTTAGACTCAGTCTGGCAAAGGCGCATAACCTCTTCTGCCAGAGCCTGGCCGCCCTTTCCACCTTTTGCCCAAACCTCAGACAGGACAACATTTACGCCACGCTTCTTGCACTCCTCCTCTACCAGAGCAAGCTCTTCAGCGGTATCGGCTGGGAATGCATTGATGGCAACAACTACAGGAAGACCGTAGACCGTCTGGATGTTGTCAACGTGACGAAGCAGGTTAGGAATGCCCTCTTTAAGCGCCTCAACGTTTTGCTGGTTAAGGTCTGCTTTGGCAACACCTCCGTTGTACTTAAGAGCGCGAACGGTTGCCACCAGAACAACAGCAGATGGAGCAAGACCGGTAGCTCTACACTTAATGTCCAAGAACTTCTCGGCACCAAGGTCTGCGCCAAAGCCAGCCTCAGTAACAACGTAATCTGCAAGACGCAGAGCAGTCTTTGTTGCCTCAACGGTATTGCAGCCGTGAGCAATGTTGGCAAAAGGTCCACCATGAACAAGAGCAGGAGTGTGCTCAAGCGTCTGGACTAAGTTAGGCTGAATAGCATCTTTGAGCAGCGCTGTCATAGCGCCCTCGGCATGGATATCGCTGACGGTAACAGGCTTGCGGTCATAGGTGTAGGCAATAACCATTCTGCCCAGGCGCTCTTTAAGGTCTTTGATGCCGGAAGCAAGGCAGAATACAGCCATGACCTCGGAGGCAACGGTAATATCAAAGCCGTCTTGTCTTGGCATACCATCTGCAATGCCACCAAGACCGTCAACAACGTTTCTGAGCTGGCGATCATTCATGTCTACGCAGCGCTTCCACACAACACGACGTGGATCAATATTGAAGCTATTACCCTGCTTGATGTGGTTATCTAGCATGGCAGCGCAGAGATTGTTTGCAGCGCCAATAGCGTGGAAGTCACCGGTAAAATGAAGGTTGATGTCTTCCATAGGAACTACCTGGGCATATCCGCCGCCCGCAGCGCCACCCTTGACACCAAAGACAGGTCCCAAAGAAGGCTCTCTCAGGGCCAACATAGCTGACTGTCCCAAGCTGGTCAAAGCATCTGCCAGACCAACTGAGGTAGTGGTCTTTCCCTCACCTGCTGGCGTTGGATTAATAGCAGTAACTAGCACAAGCTTTCCGCGAAGAGGCTTATCTGCCAGAGCACGTGCATCAAGCTTTGCCTTATAGCGACCATAAGGCTCCAGAAGATTCTCTGGAATACCCGCACGCTTTGCCACCTCAAAGATGGGAAGCATCTCGGATGATTGAGCAATCTCGATATCGGATTTAACCTCAGACATGTTGTTCCTAACCTAAAGTGGACTGCATGCACGTACTAAACACAAGATGCGGCTGTTACACCGCATCAAACTTTACCTATGAGAAGTCAGCAATCTGCTGCTCTAGCTGAGCAACAAGCGTAGTAAGTTCTTCTGCACGTGCACGTTTTTTCTCGATAACTTCAGGCGCTGCCTTAGCAACAAATCCCTGGTTAGCAAGGGTGCGCTCCACGCCAGAGAGTTCCTTCTTTGCAGACTCAAGGTCTTTCTGAAGACGCTTAGCCTCAGCGGCCAGGTCAACAAGCTCACCAAGAACAACGTACATCTCAAGGCCAGCATCGGTGACAGAAACAGAACCAGCAGGCTTCTGAGGCGCCTCACCAACCTCAAGCGAGCTTACGCGACCAACATTCTGGATGAAGGCTGCCTGCTCCTTCAGCGCTGCAACGTCTTGTGCTGGAGCTTTAACCACAACAGCAAGATCTGTCTTTGGAGACAGCCTATAACGTGCGCGAGAAGAACGAACAGCAGAAACAACAGTCTTAGCAAGAGAGAAGTTATGCTCAGCTGCCTCGTCAACAAAGCTTGCAAGCTTCTCTGGATCTGGCCACTCAGAGACCATCAAGAACTCTGCGTCATGACTCAAAAGACCAGATGCAGGAAGGGCATCCCAAACGCTCTCGGTAACAAATGGCATGGCTGGATGCAAAAGCCTCATACTGACATCCAGAACAAAGACAAGGTTGCGCTGAACCTGCAGGCGCTGATCAGGAGTTCCATCCAGAAGACGGCCCTTGCAGAGCTCAATATACCAGTCGCAGACATCGTTCCAGAAGAAGGACTGAATGTTGCGGGCATACTCACCAAAGCCATAGGTCTCAAGCTGCTCTGTTGTCTCTGCAACAACCTTTGCAAGGCGCGAGAACATCCATGCATCTTCTGGCGTTTCTGCCTTAGGCATGCCAGCAGTGTAGCCGTCAAGGTTCATCTGAACAAAGCGACTTGCATTCCAAATCTTAGTAACAAATGAACGTGCCTGATCAGTTCTTGGAGACTCAATAAGCTCACGAGTCTTTTTATCAAGAACAGCATCAAACTTGACGTCCTGGTTGTTGGTAATAAGCGTAAGCAGGTTATAACGCATTGCATCTGCGCCATACTTAGCAATCAGGTCCATAGGGTCTACGCCGTTACCCTTTGACTTGGACATGCGGCTGCCGTCTTTAGCCAAAATAGTTGCGTAGATGTAGACATCGTGGAATGGAATCTCTTTGGTGAAGTAGAGCGAGCTCATAATCATGCGAGCAACCCAAAGAGCAATGATGTCTCGAGCGGTTACCAGGACCTGCGTTGGGTGGTGACCCTCAAGCTGCTCAGGATGGTCTGGCCAGCCCTGTGTGGCAAAGGTCCACAGCTGAGAAGAGAACCAGGTGTCCAGAACGTCCTCATCCTGGTGAACATGATGACCGCCACACTTAGGACAGACATCAGTGTCTTCCATAAGCGCGTCCTGCCAACCACAATCATCGCAGTAGAACACAGGAATGCGGTGTCCCCACCAAAGCTGCCTGGAGATGTTCCAGTCGCGGAGATTTTCCATCCACGTGAGGTAGGTTTGAGTCCAACGCTCTGGGTGGAAGGTAACCTGACCGTCTTTTACTACCTGTGCTGCAGGTTCTTTGAGCTTATCGACAGCAACAAACCACTGCTCAGAGAGCCATGGCTCAAGCGTAGTGCCACAGCGGTAGCAGTGCATAACGGAGTGATCAAGGTCTTCAACGTGATCAAGCAGGCCATGCTCTTCAAACCAAGCAACAATAGCCTCGCGAGCCTGATCTCTGTCAAGACCAGAGAACTCACCATAACCGTCAACAACAACGGCGTGCTCATCAAAGATGTTGATCTGCTCAAGATTATGAGTCTGACCCATAGCGAAGTCATTAGGGTCATGAGCTGGGGTTACCTTAACAAAACCGGTACCAAAGCCTGCGTCAACGTGCCAGTCAGAGAAGATTGGAATCTCTCTGTCAACAATTGGCAGGATAACAGTCTTTCCAACAAGATCAGCCTTTTCTGGGTCTTGAGGAGAAACAGCTACGCCCGTATCACCCAGCATGGTCTCTGGACGAGTAGTAGCTACGGTAATGTATTCAACGCCATTAACAGGCTCTTTGAGCGGATAGCGCAGGTACCAGAGATGGCCCTTCTCGTCAGCGTACTCTGCCTCATCGTCAGAGATAGAAGTCTCACAATGAGGACACCAGTTTACGATACGCTTTCCGCGATAAATAAGCTGGTCATGATACCAGTCAACAAAGACCTTACGTACTGCCTGAGTGTACTCAGGAGACATGGTGAACTTCTCGTCATTAAAATCAATGGAGCAGCCCATGCGCTTAATCTGAGAAACAATGGTTCCGCCGTACTCGCGCGTCCAATCCCAGCAAGCCTCCAGGAACTTCTCGCGACCAATCTCAAGGCGAGAAATACCCTCTGACTTAAGCTTCTTATCAACCTTGGTCTGGGTTGCAATGCCTGCGTGGTCAGTTCCTAGAATCCAACGAGTTGAGTAACCGCGCATGCGAGAATAACGAATGTAGGTGTCCTGGATGGTGTCATCCATGGCATGACCCATGTGAAGGATGCCAGTAACGTTTGGTGGAGGGATAACTACCGTACGGTCTTCAGTTCCTTTGCTGCGACCATAGCAATCTGCCTTTATCCACTTTTCAATGAGCTCAGGCTCAGCTGCCTGAGGATCATAATTCTTGGGCATTTCTTCCACAGTAATCTTGCCTTTCATATGCTTTTAGCAGTATTCCTATTAACCATTTGAACAGTATAATGCATTGAAACAGATGTGGTTTAGGGGAATATAGTAATGTAATTTTAATATTTCATATAAAAAATTACACTTTCTATAAAAAAGTAGTAGTATTGATTTGTCGCGACATTCAATTCAAAGTTTTAGCTGAAGGGAACTACAATGAATGTACCAGTAGCTGAGATTTCTTGGGAAATTGTCGATGTTACAGATCTAGACAGTGATTTGGCTGCGAGCATTTCTACAGTCGATGCCAACGGGTGGTGTGGAATTTTCTGCTCCGGCGCAGATATCAAAAATTAAAATACTTTTACATCTAAATTAGAATAATCTAATGGCATTAGCATTGTTCTCAATGCTAATGCCTAGGATTGACCTTTGGTGGCACACAATGCTTAAAGAAAATGCTTTTATACATATCTCAAATAGTACTCAAAGTGCTATCTTATTTGATACTTTTAACTGTAAGATTTACAAAATTCCGTATGAACTCGCTTTGAAAATTCAATCTGGTGACTATTCTGTAAATGAAGAATCATTAATTAATCATTATCTATCTGATTTAAATTATTCTGATTATCCACTCTCAACACCAAAAACATTAGACTCTCTTCGGTTGATTATTACAAATAAATGTAATTTTACCTGTAAGTATTGTTTTGCTCATGCAGGAAGCTATGATTTACCAATTCATGAAATGACAAATAGTGTTATAGAACAGACTATTGATTATTTTTTTCATAAATACCAAAAAGTCTTACAAGTTAGTTTCTTCGGAGGGGAGCCTCTTTTAGCACTTAATAAAATAGAACATGCATGTTCTTATATTCAAAAAAATTATCCATCAAAAATTCCAAACTACTCTCTTGTTACAAATGCGTCGCTACTATTAAAACCAGCAATAAAACTTATCGAAAGATACGATATTTCAGTAATAGCGAGTATTGATGGTCCAAAGGAAATAAACGACTCATACCGAATTCTTAGAAACGGTTCAGGTACGTATGATATTGTTGATAAGAATATAAAAAAATTTTCCGAAAATCATACTATTGCTATTGAATCGACTTATTCTTCCCTCCATTTAGATAAAGGAATCAGTAAATCTAATTTATTTAGCTATCTATCGTCTCGTTATAATACGCCAAAAGTTATTGTTGCCGATCTTATTAATAATGATCCTTCTAAGCAATCTAATTTTGGTATTCCCTTAAATGAAAATTTAAACTATTTCAAAAGTTTCTTTAATCAAGAAGAAAGACAATATAACGATGAAATAGTTTTTTTAATTCGTACCCTTATATCAGGTAAGAGTTACAGGTTATTTTGTGGTGCAGGATACAATAAATTTGCAGTAGATATGTTTGGAAATGTTTACCCATGTCATTTATTCCTTGATGAGCCAAAAAACATTCTTTTCAATGTAAGCAATTGTTCTAAACAGAATGATATTAGTTTATTTGATAAAAGTAATGAGCGCTGCTCTCAGTGTTCTTTTAGAGCGTTCTGCTCAATTTGTACACATGAGATAGAAAGGCAACCTAAATTATGTACTTATCAACAAAACAAGATTGAATTTTTTCTTCACTCTATGCTTGAGCTGTTTTTATCTAATCACAAAAAATACCGAGAAATTATTCAGGGAGCCTTACTGTACGGTGTAAAAAGCTCAAAATAAATTCTAAGAAGATGAATAAAATCTTAAGAGAGGTTTGACATGAAAAGCACTGTTAAAGAAATTCAAAATGACCTTAAACGGAGTCTTTTTTGGAGTAACAAAAAGTTGTTACTCGGCTCTTTTTTCTTTACAACTTCTCTAGAACTAGTTACGGTATGTTCTCCCTATATAACTTCAATTCTCATGAACTCCGCTGTGTCAGGGTCTTTTAATGACTTTCTACAAGGTTGTCTATTTGCCGCTATATTAACAATCTCTGCAATCACAAATAAATTAGTGGTTCGTTATTTTGTTCCTAATTATCTTTATCATGCTGCAAACTCATATCGCAACACCGCATTTAAATACATGCTAAAAAAAGGTATAAACTCATTTGAAGCAAGTGGTAGTTCTGTTTATGTATCCGCACTTACTAATGATTTAAATACTATAGAGACTACATATCTTGAACAGATGTTTTCTTTGGTAAGCGATAGCATCTCTTTCATTGTGGCTCTCATAATGCTAATGGTTCAAAGCATTCCATTAACTATGGTAGCTATTGCTGCTTCAATTCTTCCTCTGATTATCGGTGTAAAACTTGGCGGCACGCTTGGTAAAATTCAAAAAGAATCTTCTGCGAAAACTAGTCAATTCATTGCCCAAATCACTGATCTGGTAAAAGGCTTTCCTTTGATAAAAGCTTACGGAGCAACAGGGGCAGCCGTAAGACTATTTGAAAAAGATAATGATGCTCTTGAAAAATCAAAAAAAGAGAGTAGAAAGACTACTCGGTTCATTAATACTTTGAGTTGGAGTGCTTTCGGATTATCTCAATGGGCTGTCTTAATTGCTGGTACATATCTTTGTATCTCAAATCAAGGAGTTACCCCTGGTGTAATTCTTATGGCTACGTTACTAATGAATTACATCAGCCTCCCTTTACAAACAATTCCACCGCTACTCGCAGCACGTAAGGCTTCAAATGATTTGATTTTAAAATTTTCTGAGACTCTCGCTGACAGTAAGGAAGAAGAAGGACAACAGGTATTAGATAAAGTTACAAAAGGAATAGTCATCAACAATCTTTCATTTGGCTATGAACAAAATAAAGCTGTGCTGAAAAATTTATCAATCAAACTTCTACCTAATAAAAGTTATGCAATTGTTGGAATATCAGGATCTGGAAAATCTACTTTATTTAATCTACTTATGGGTGGTAATTTAAGTTATCAAGGAGATATATTTTACGATAGCTTAGAGTTAAGAACTATTAATAAAAAGAGTCTCTATCAAAATGTTTCACTCGTAGAACAAGAGAATTTCTTATTCAATGCATCAATTGAAGACAACATTACTATGTTCGAAAGTCACTCAAAAGATGCTATTTCTCAAGCATGTGAAAAAGCTGGTCTTACAGATTTCATTAAACAAAATAAACTAAGTTATCAATGTGGTGAAGCAGGTTCAAACCTTTCTGGTGGCGAACGTCAAAGGATTTGTATTGCTAGGAGTTTGTTAAAGGGTTCTAAAGTTCTATTTTTTGATGAAGCCACATCAGCACTTGACCATTCAACTACTGACCAAATTATAAATTCAATAACAAATCTCTCAGACACACTACGTCTAGTCATTACACACAACTTAGAGGAAGCTCAACTGAAAAAATTTGACGAAATTATTGTAATGAAAGAAGGTAGTATTATCGAAATGGGTTCGTTTGAGGAACTTATGCAGCAAAATCATTACTTTAAGGCCCTCTATACTCTGGAACAATAATACTATCTGCAGATACTTTTTATGAGGAGCTCTATGTCTGCCACAATTCCTGAAGCCACTGCTCGACTTGAACTTGTCCTAGGAAAAGACCGCCTTGGGCAGATTCAAAATTCCTGTGTCATGGTCTTAGGACTTGGCGGCGTTGGCTCAAACTGTGTCCAGGCGCTGGCTAGAGGCGGTGTAGGCTCATTTGTTTTAGTGGATGCCGATGCAGTAGAAGCATCCAACCTAAACAGGCAGGCTATTGCCTATGTGAGTACCATTGGAAAAAGAAAAGTTGACGTTACCAAAGAGATGATTTTGGACATTAATCCAGACGCTCACGTGGTTACCCTTGACGCGTTTTTGCTTAAAGACAACGTTGACGAGCAGCTCTCTGCTCTTCCAAAACCAGATGTTGTAGTTGATGCTATCGACACCATTTCTGCCAAATTAGCTGTTGTGGCATGGTGTCAGAAAAACGATATCTACCTCATCTCCAGCATGGGTGGAGGCAATAAAATCCACCCAGAACTCCTGGAGATCACTACGCTTTCAAAAACGCATACCGACGCTCTCGCAAGGGTAATGAGAAAAGAGTCCAAAAAGCGCGGCCTTGCCGACTTCCGTGTGCTCTACTCCCCTGAGCCAGCGCGACCAGTTTTTGCACCAGAGGGCGCAACGGGCAAATCTGCCAAGCTGGGAACTATGTCCTACTACCCTCCTATTATGGGTCAGATGATTGCTTCAGACGTTATCTTGCATCTTTCAGGGCTTGCTTATGAGTAACCTCACATATTTTGATGCGCACGTCCATGCCAACCTTATGGACTCTCCACTCAATGTAGCGAGAAGTTCCCATGATGCCGGATTAGGTCTCTTTACCTGCGGCGTTACTCCTCACGACTACCTAGAACTTGCTCCTCAGCTTACGCAAGCCAACATCCGCGTGGGACTTGGAGCACATCCCTGGTACATCTCTGATGGGCGCGTTACTCAAAAAGATATAGAGCTCCTGCTAGAGCTTATGGAGCAGACATCTTACCTTGGCGAGATTGGACTAGATTTTTCTTCTCGCTATTGTGTTGATGGGTTGCAAGATTTGCAGGTTAAAGCCTTTACAAAAATCTGCGAACGCGCTGCAAATCTTTCTCAAGACAGCAAGCCTCGGGTGCTCTCGATGCACACCGTTAGAAGCGTTGATGCAGTGCTAGATATTCTTGAACAGACAGGAGCCGCTCAAGAGTGTGTTCCTATCATCCATTGGTTTAGCGGTAGCTCAGATGAGCTGCAGAGGGCTATTAAGCTTGGCTGTTGGTTCTCTGTTGGCGAGATGAGCCTTAAGACCAAGCGTGGCCGTGAATACGCTAAGGTGTATCCACAAGATAAGCTTCTTACCGAGACTGACCTTCCCTCCAGTGATCACACAGATATTGACGTACTTGACATTGTGGACAGCCTTAAGCGAGCTCTTCTCGGGCTCAGTGAGGCCCGTGGATACTCTGTGCAAAGTGAAGTAATGGCAAACGCAGCAGGCGTTTTTGGCGTCTAAGTGTTAAAGTCTTACGTATGAGAAGATTACGTAAAATACCCACACAACGCCTTGTTGGAACAGGCAGGGCGCAACTTTCTGGAGCAATGCTTGCAAGCTCATCCGATGAGCTGGGACTTGCTCTTAATGACGTTGTGCTTGTATTTGCCTGCAGCGATAACTTTGTGCCGTATTTGTCTGTAGCAATTCAATCCATCATTGAGAATGTCAATCCAGAGCGTCGCTACGATATCATTGTTTTGACTCGTGACCTCACTCCTACCAGCATGATTACGCTTACTCGTCAGGCTCAGCTTGTTGATAACGTCCATGTTGGTTTCTTAGATGTGGACGCTGCTCTTGGTGATATTGAGCTTCCTCATCATGGTCACTTTAGACCAGAAACTTACTACAGGCTGCTTGCTCCCTCGCTGCTTCCTAACGTCAATAAAGCCATTTATCTTGACTCTGACCTGGTGGTTAATACCGATATTGCAGAACTCTACGATATCGATGTCACAGGATACTTGGTAGGCGCTACACGTGACGCAGATACTATTGGTCAGATTGATGGCTATGACGCCACAGTTGGCCCCTACCTCAAAAATGAGCTGGGTATGGATGATCCTCACGATTACTTCCAGGCAGGCGTCATTTTGATGAACCTTGAAGAGATTAGAAAGCAGATTTCTCCTGAAGAGTTTCTTAAGGTCTCAACCATGCGAGCATGGCGCTGGCTTGATCAAGATGTTCTTAACAGATTTGTAAACGGCCATTATCTTCGTATTAATATGAAGTGGAATTACCTGGTAGACTGGCAATTCCTTCGCCGTGATCACATTGTTGCTCAGGCGCCAAAAGATGTGCGAGAAGAATACGAAGAGGCTCGTAAGAATATCTGCATTGCGCATTTTGCAGGACCAGACAACAGGCCTTGGCTCTATCCAAACTCAGACCTTGCAGGCCTTTTCTGGTTCTACGCTCGTCGCTCCCCTTACCTTGAGGAGCTTCGTTCACAGCTTGAAGAGTCAAGACGTACGGTAAGAGGTCTTTCTCACCGTGTGCAAAGCGGCGTACTTTTCCGCGGCTTGATGCCTTTATTTGATACCGTCTTTCCACCAGGCACCAAGACCCGCACCCAACTTATTACGTCATACAACAAACTTGGTGGCGGCAATCTATAACACAAAAGGAGGTCTTTCGACCTCCTTTTTTATTGCTAAGCGAGTTATTTCTTTTTGCCCCTGATAATTTCTGGAGCGTTTTCTCCACCAACGCTTTCTGGAGTAACCACAACCTTTGTGATATCCAAATCTGATGGCAGATCAAACATGGTCTCTTGCAGCGTAGACTCACAGATTGCACGAAGACCACGAGCGCCAGTACCGCGAGCCAAGGCCTTCTTAGCAATCTCTCTGAGTGAATCCTCAGTAAACTCCAGGTCTACACCCTCAAGCTCAAACATACGCTTGTACTGCTTGGTAAGAGCATTCTTTGGATCTGTGAGAATACTCATCAGATCTTCCTCACCAAGCTCACGAGTAGAAGTGATAACAGGAATACGGCCCAAAAGCTCTGGAATCATGCCAAACCTGTGCAGGTCCTGAGGCATTACCTTGGCAATAAGCTCAGACTCACCTTCTTTAACATTCTGAGCAACATCAGAGTTAAAGCCAATTCCCTTTTTACCAATGCGGTCAGCAACAATCTTATCCAGGCCAACAAAAGCACCACCACAGATGAACAAGATATTGGTGGTGTCAATGTGAATAAGCTCCTGCTGAGGGTGCTTACGGCCACCTGTTGGAGGAACACTAGCAACCGTACCCTCAAGAATTTTCAGAAGTGCCTGCTGAACGCCTTCACCGGAGACATCACGAGTGATAGAGAGGTTCTCGGCCTTGCGAGCAATCTTGTCAATCTCATCGATGTAGACAATGCCTACCTGAGCACGCTCAACATCGCCGTCAGCAGCGGTGATGAGCTTAAGCAGGATATTCTCGACATCTTCACCAACGTAACCAGCCTCGGTAAGGGTTGTTGCGTCAGCAATAGCAAACGGAACCTCAAGAAAACGAGCAAGCGTCTGAGCAAGTAAGGTTTTACCAGTACCGGTTGGACCAAGCAGCAAGATGTTGGACTTTGCAATCTCAACGTCTTCCTGGCCCTCCTGAGGCTCATCGTTGCCCGAAAGAATACGACGATAGTGGTTGTACACCGCAACCGACATAGCGCGCTTAGCGTCTTCCTGGCCCATTACGTACTGAGACAACTCATCGTAAATCTCGTGTGGAGTTGGCAGGTCTTTGATAACAGGCTCATCAGAGTGAGTCTCAATCTCTGACTGTTCATCAAAGCCGAGAGACTCATCAATCATATCCGAGCAGGTAGAGACGCATTCATCACAAATGCAGACTCCACCAGGACCCTGAATAAGCTTATTTACCTGCGACCTACTCTTTCCGCAGAAAGAACAGTGCATTTCATCTAATCCGCCAAAAGGCGAGAAGTTCTGGTCATTAGCCATAACTTAAACCCTCAATACGAGAACAATTATTGGTCGTTACGAGAAGAGATAACGCGGTCAACCAGACCGTAGTCACAAGCCTCCTGTGCACGAAGATAATTATCGCGCTCGGTGTCTACATTGACCTTCTCGATAGGCTGTCCAGTATAATCCGAAAGCAGCTCGTTGAGGTGCTGACGAATCCACTTTGTCTCATCTGCAACAATCTGGATGTCAGTCTGCTGACCCTGAACACCACTGGATGGCTGGTGAATCATAACCATAGAGTTAGGAAGCGCAAGACGCTTACCCTTTGCACCAGCTGCAAGAAGAACGGCACCCATTGATGCTGCCATACCAACGCAGATGGTAGACACGTCAGGCTTAATGAAGTTCATGGTATCAAGAATACCCAGGCCTGCATAAACGTCTCCACCAGGAGAATCAATGTAGAGAGAAATATCCTTGTCTGGGTCCTGACTCTCAAGGTGCAAAAGCTGTGCAATGACCAAGTTTGCAGAATCGCGCGTTACAGGCTCACCCAAGAAAACAATACGATCATTGAGCAGTCTGGAGTAGATGTCATAGCTACGCTCACCACGAGGAGTCTGCTCAATAACATATGGAATGGTTGGAATGTTTGTTGGATAATGCATAATCCTCCTTCAAAGGTCTTTCCTTAGAAACATACCCCGGGAAGCATGTCTCTAACCCGGGGTATGAAAAATTCAAAGTAACTGCAACTTTTGGCGCAGTCTTTCTGGCGAGAAACCCAACCAGTTGCGGACTACTCAGCGTCCTTCTCTGCGTCCTCGTCCTTCTTAGCTGCCTTCTTCTTAGCAGGAGCCTTCTTAGCAGGCTTCTTCTCTGCCTTCTGCTCTTCCTTAGCAGCCTCAGCAATCTCGTCAACAACGGTGACGGTTGCGTTGTCGCGCAGCCAGTCAAGAGCCTTAGAGCGACGGATGGACTCGCGGATTGCAGGAAGACGGCCAGCCTTGCGCCACTCCTCAATTGCAGTCTCAACGTTAGGAACACCAGCGCGCTCAAACTCTGCGCGAATGTCATCCTCAGTTGCCTCAAGCTTGAGCTCTGCAGCCACTGCGTCAAGAGCCAGGGACTGACGTGCGCGCTCCTCAGCCTGAACACGAAGATCAGAGATGAAGTCATCAGTCTTGATGCCGCGTGCAGCCAGGAACATGTCAAGAGTCATACCCTGCTGCTGAAGACCACTCAGGAACTCCTGAGCAATCTCGTTGAAGACCTCGTTCTTGTACTCCTCTGGAACCTCATCAAGCTGAAGACGCTTGCCTACAGCCTCAACGACGCGGTCCTCTTTAAGAGTTGGAAGAGAATTCTTCTTGTCGGACTCAATCTCAGACTTAACAGCCTCACGGAGTTTCTCGACAGTGTCATAACCAAAGGTGGTCTTTGCAAGCTCGTCAGTCAGCTCTGGAGTGACGGACTTCTTGTGAGCAACAACCTTGACGTTGATATCGTAAGTGTGGGAGTGAACCTCATCGCCGTGAGTGTGGCTGTGAGTCCACTTGACCTCTTTCTCCTCACCTGGCTTCATGCCGATGAGTGCCTCCTCAAGCTCCTGTGGAGCCTGGGTGCCATTAAGGGTAAGAACGCGGTCCTCGCCCTCCATGTGAGCAGCGCCCTCAATGTTCTTGATGTCTACACCAATGGTGTCACCCTCTTTAACAGCGCGCTTCTCCTTGGTGTTCTCAAACTTAGCCTGGTAAGAAAGAAGCTGCTTGATCTGGTGATCAACCTCAGCCTCAGTTGCCTCATTTGGAGGCATGTTAATTGCAGGAGCATCGTAAGAGTCAAGCTTAGCCTCAGGACGAACGTTGAAGACTACCTCGTAGGAGTAATCCTGACCCTCAACAGGAAGGTCTGCATCCTGGTTGTAATCACCACGGCCAACAGGAACAAGGTCAAGCTCCTCAAGGAGCTGTGGCTCTGCTGCGCCGAGAAGATTGTTGGTTGCCTGAGCAAGGACTGCCTCGCGACCAACAATGCCATCAATGACAGGACGAGGTGCACGGCCCTTGCGGAAACCCTGGAAGGAATACTTGTTTGCAATGTCCTTGTAAGCCTGCTTAATGGCAGCGTCTACCTCTGCAGCAGGAACTGTAACCTTGACGGTGAGTTTCTCGTCAACTGGCTTATCTGCGGTAACGGTGATGTTCAACGTTCCTCCAGTGTCTCGTAAAAAATGCTGGCGTACCAGCGCTTAACCAAATTTCTGCATGGTGCGGGCGGAGGGAATCGAACCCCCACGGACTTAGTCCACTAGAACCTAAATCTAGCGCGTCTGCCAGTTCCGCCACGCCCGCATATTTATGCAGCCTTGCAATAATAACAAACTTTTGCGCTCTTCACTAGGAGAACTTCGCATTCTAAACACTTCCCTCACGAAAAAAGACCGGTCTTTTTCAAGACCGGTCCAAGTTCAAGTAACAAGCTCATCTTCCAAGCACGTTTTAGAGATCTTGCAGCGCAAAAGTCTCTGGCTCGCTCTTTCTTGCTGCTGCAAGTGCCTGGATAAGAGCGGTAGCTGCAGACATTGCGGTAACGCAGGTAATACCCTGGCTGACAGCCTCTGCACGCATCTTAGTGCCGTCGCTGTGGGCCTCATGACCGTGAGGGGTATTGATGATAAAGCTGACGGTCTTATCGCGCATGAGGTCAACAACGTTTGGATGACCATCGGAAATGCGATTGACGGTAGTGCAGTCAATGCCAGCCGCACGCAGCGTCTTAGCCGTACCACCTGTGGTGTAGATGCCATAGCCAAGGTTCTCCAGAGCCATAGCAACAGGAGCAATAGCACGCTTATCGCGGTCGCACACACTGATGAAGACGGAGCCCTGCTCAGGAAGCTTGTTCTCAACTGCCTCACGAGTCTTTGCATACGCTGCTGGGAAGGTACGGGCAATGCCCATGACCTCGCCGGTGGACTTCATCTCTGGGCCAAGAATTGAGTCAGCACCAGGGAACCTAGACCAAGGCATAACCGCCTCTTTGACCGCGTAGTAGTCGACGGTACGGTTCTCATCAGGGAGCAGGCCCTGTGTTCTGAGCTCACTGATCTTCTCGCCAGCCATGATGCGAGATGCGTATTTGGCCAGGGAGACGCCTGTTGCCTTAGACGAGAAAGGCACGGTTCTAGAAGCGCGAGGGTTGAGCTCAATGACAAAGACGTGCTCATCGCGAACGGCGTACTGGATGTTCAGGAGACCTCGAATGCCGCAGGCAAGCGCCAGCTTTTTGGTGATGGCCCTAATCTGGTCAACAATCTTTTCAGAAAGCGAGAAGGGCGGCCAGCAGCAGGCGGAGTCGCCAGAGTGAATACCGCACTCCTCAATGTGCTCCAGGACGGAGCCTACGTAGCACTCCTCGGTGTCGCAGAGAGCGTCGACGTCCAGCTCAATAGCGTCCTCGAGGAAGGCGTCCAGGTAGACAGGACGGTCTGGTGTGACGTGCGTCGCAGACTCCATGTAGGTGACCAGGTCGGAATCGTCGTAGACAATGGCCATGCCACGACCACCAAGAACGTAGCTTGGGCGGACAATCAGTGGGTAGCCAATGCGGCGTGCAGCGTCGCGAGCCTCGTCCATAGTAGAAGCAACTGCCGATGGTGGGCAGGCAATGTTCAGGCGATCCAGAAGGGCTGCGAAGCGGTCGCGGTCCTCTGCCAGGTCAATTGCCTCTGGCTGCGTACCCATGATAGGAACACCAGCGTCCTTAAGGGCGCGTGCCAGCTTGATTGGCGTCTGGCCGCCAAGGGTGACAATGACGCCTTCTGGCTTCTCAACCTCAATAACGTCCATGACATCTTCAAAGGTCAGAGGCTGGAAATACAGGCGATCAGAGGTGTCGTAGTCTGTAGAAACCGTCTCAGGGTTGCAGTTGACCATGACCGTCTCATAGCCCTGCTCGCGAAGAGCGTAGGCAGCATGAACGCAGCAGTAGTCAAACTCAATACCCTGACCAATGCGGTTAGGACCAGCGGAAAGAATCATGACGCGTGGCTTTTCTGCCTTCACGTACTCTGTGGCGTTGCCCTTCTCGTAGGTAACGTAGTGGTACTGCGTGGTTGCGCCAAACTCACCTGCGCAGGTATCAACTGTTTTGACCTGCGGACGAACACCCAGCACTTCCCTCACAGCGCGGACAACGTCTGTCTTAGTACCGGTAAGGTGTGCAAGCTGCTCATCCGAGAAGCCCAGCTGCTTGGCAGCAAGCATGTTATCGGTGGTGAGACCAGAAAGTCCCAGCTCCTTGATGCGTTTCTCGGCGTTGATGATGCCTGCCATACGATGCAGATACCAAGGATCAATGCCGGTCATATCGTGGATGCGCTCAACGCTCCAGTTTCTGCGCAGAGCCTCAGCGACGTAGAAAATACGCTCTGGTGTTGGCTTGCTGACCAGCTCATCAAAGTTTTTCTCGTCAAAGACATCGTGGCCGTCTGCGCCCAGACCAGCTCGATCTTGCTCCAGGGAGCGAAGCGCCTTCTGCAGAGCCTCCTCAAAGGTTCTGCCCATAGCCATGGCCTCACCGACCGACTTCATGCGGGTGGTCAGAACGCGACTGGTGCCCTTGAACTTGACGAAGGCAAAGCGAGGAACCTTAACTACGCAGTAGTCGATGGATGGCTCAAAGGCAGCAGGAGTTGCCTTGGTGATGTCGTTGGTAATCTCATCAAGCGTGTAGCCAACAGAAAGCAGCGCGGCCATCTTTGCAATTGGGAAGCCAGTTGCCTTGGAAGCCAGCGCGGAAGAGCGGCTGACGCGAGGATTCATCTCAATGACGATAACGCGGCCGTTAGTTGGATTGACCGCAAACTGAACGTTAGAGCCACCGCAGGCAACACCTACACGCTCGAGAATAGCGATGGAGTAGTCGCGGAGGTTCTGGAGCTCTTCATCGGTAAGCGTCTGAGCTGGAGCAACGGTAATGGAGTCTCCCGTGTGGACGCCCATTGGATCGAGGTTCTCAATGGAGCAGACAACAATACCGTTACCTGCGGTATCGCGCATGACCTCCATCTCAATCTCTTTCCAGCCTTCAATGGACTCCTCTACCAGCACCTCGTGCTCTGGAGAAAGCAGAAGACCCTGCTCAACAATCTCTACAAGCTCTTCTGGGGTGTGTGCAATGCCGCCGCCCGCACCGCCAAGGGTGAAGCTTGGACGAATGACCACAGGATATCCCAGCTCAGCAACAATGCGCTGGGCGTCTTCCATGGAGTGAGCGATGTCTGCGCGAGCAACCTCCAGGCCAATGTCCTGGACTGCCTCGCTGAAGAGCTCACGGTCCTCACCGGTACGGATGGACTCCAGATTGCAGCCGATGACCTCGATGTTGTACTTGTCAAGAACGCCAGCCTCGCCAAGGCCAATAGTGCAGTTCAGGGCTGTTTGTCCGCCCATGTTTGGCAGAAGTGCGTCAGGACGCTCGCGCTCAATGACGCGGGTGACGGACTCAACGGTGATTGGCTCAACGTAGGTTCTATCTGCGGTTTCTGGGTCAGTCATGATGGTTGCTGGGTTTGAGTTAACCAGAACAACCTCAAAGCCCTCTTTGCGAAGAGCACGGCATGCCTGAGTGCCGGAATAGTCAAACTCGCAAGCCTGACCAATAACAATTGGACCAGAGCCAATGACCAGGATTTTCTTAATATCAGTACGCTTTGGCATTAGAAGCGCCTCCCCTCACGAACGTCGATGGCAAGATAGTCAGAATGTCCCTCCATCAAACGTGCAAACGCCTTGAACAAGTAGGATGAATCGTGAGGTCCTGGGCTTGCTTCAGGGTGATACTGGACAGAAAATGCTGGGATATCCAGGAACTGAATGCCCTCTGGAGTTCCGTCGTTAAGGTTGACGTGTGTGAGCCTGACGCGGCCAAACTCCTTTGTCTGGACAACAGGGGCAATGCGCCTTGCGGACCACTCACAGAGGTTGTCAAAGTGCTCGGAGATTCCACCAGACTCCTCTGCAATGAGCTTGCCCAAGCTTGGGAAAACCAGACCATAGTTGTGGTTTTGAGCAGTAATCTCAACCTTACCGGTCAGAAGATTCATAACCGGTTCGTTGCCACCATGGTGTCCAAATTTGAGTTTCTCGATATCTGCACCTGCGACAATGGAGAGCATCTGGTTGCCCAGGCAGATACCAAAGACGGGAACCTTGCCCAGGACGCCGCGAGCGGCCTCCTGCGTAGCGTCAACCTGCTCTGGGTCGCCAGGGCCGTTGGAGAAGAAGATGCCGTCTGGGTTGTAGGCCAAGGCGTCCTCTGCGGGTGTGTTCCACGGTACAACCGTGACCTCGCAGCCGTTTGCCGCAAGACCCTGGAGAATGCCGTTCTTCTCGCCACAGTCATACGCGACAACGTTGAAGCGCTTCTTGGACGTAGCAGGAACCACGTGAGGCGCGTCAACGGAGACGTCAGGGACAAAGTTGTGCTCGGAGATGTTGGGCGACGCCTGGACGCGCGCAAGCAGATGGGCAGGGTCCAGGTCCTCGGTGGAGATGGCCGCCTTCTGTGCGCCAAAATCGCGCAGGTGCATGGTCAGCGCACGAGTATCGATGCCCTCGATGGCAACGACGCCGTTTTCCTGCAGGAACTCTGGCAGACTCTGCTTGGATGTCCAGTTGCTTGGCTCGTAGCACATGTCGTGGACGACAAAGCCACGCAGGTGCAGGGTGTCTCGCTGCATGACCGCAGGATCGATGCCGTAGTTGCCTACCTGCGGATAGGTCAGTGTGACAATCTGGCCGGCATAACTTGGATCGGAGATAATCTCCTGGTAGCCGGTCATAGACGTGTTAAAAACAATCTCACCGAAGGTCTCTCCGCTAGCACCACAGCACCTCCCCTCGAAGGTTGTTCCGTCTTCGAGAACAAGCAGCGCGCGAGGCTGCGAGGTGGCACTTGCCAGTGGATTCATATATTCTCCGATCTGCGTAGGAGCATGCCGAGCCATAAAAAAAGAGCACTCCTTGTGGAGGCTCAACAGCGAACATGCGCACTCAACGCTATGGGCCTTGCCGGTGTCTCGCACCGTCCTTAAAGGTTGGTAGTATTGTAACGCATAACCAATAAAGGAGATGGCATGTTTCCAGATTTTCTAGAGAATCCCTCAGATGTGGCCGCGCCGCTGCTGCTGGGATGCACTCTGACAAGGACAATTACGCTTAATGGCGAGAAACACAAACTAGTTGCAAGAATTGTGGAGACCGAAGCTTACGACCAAGACGATCCCGCAAGTCATGCGTTTGGCGGTCCTAGCGAGCGCAATGCTGCCATGTTTGGACCTGCGGGTCACCTCTACGTTTACGTTTCGTACGGCATGCATCACTGCTGCAATGTGGTGTGTGGTCCTGAGGGATTTGGCAGCGGTTGCTTGGTGCGCGCGGTTGAGCCTCTTGAGGGTGTAGAGGTGATGCGCAAGCTCCGCGAGGCTGGGCATGCGGGTAAAGCGAAAGCGGGGCGTACTCGCAAGCATCCGCTCAAGCTGCGCGATCTTACTAACGGCCCAGGTAAAGTGTGCGCTGCACTTGGCATCGACAAGACTCTGTATGGGCATGACCTAACAGCTGAGCCGCTGGTGCTGGACTTTGCTCCCCTGCTACCAGGAGAAACGATTGGACGCTCACCTCGCGTTGGCATCAGTAAAAACGCTGATGCTCCAAAGCGCTTTTTCATCGAAGGAAACGAGTTTGTTTCACGAGCGTAGGACGTAGGGTGTTTCAAGAGCGTAGAGCGCGAACAAAAAGGACCTTGGGAGACCAAGGTCCTTTTTGACAATTTCGTTAAACCAATGATGTAGCTTACTCAATCAAGTGCTGCAACAACGGGTTTCTCGCCAAATGCGATGCAAACTAGCAAACACCCTGAGCCATCATTGCATTTGCAACCTTGAGGAAACCGGCGATGTTTGCGCCAAAGACTAGGTTGCCAGGGTGGCCGTACGTTGCGGCAGCCTCTGAAGCAGCAGTGTAAATGCTCTCCATGATTCCCTGAAGCTTGGAGTCTACTTCCTCGAACGTCCAAGAAAGGTGCTCGGCGTTCTGGGACATCTCAAGACCAGAAACAGCTACGCCGCCTGCGTTTGCAGCCTTACCAGGTGCGAAGAAGACACCGTTCTCGATGAGGTAATTGGTTGCCTCGAGGGTGGTAGGCATGTTAGCGCCCTCGACGACGTACTTGGTGCCGTTGGCAACAAGTTTCTGCACGTCAGCGAGCTCGAGCTCGTTTTGAGTTGCGCATGGCATAGCAATGTCGCACTTCTGGCTCCAAGGACGCTCACCTGGGAAGAAAGTTGCGGAAGGACGTGCGTCAGCGTACTCCTTGATGCGTGCGCGGCGGACCTCCTTGACGTCTTTCAGCAGCTCAACGTCGATGCCCTCTGGATCATAGACATAACCTGAGGAGTCGGAAACGGTTACCACAGTTGCTCCCAGCTGCTGTGCCTTCTGGGCAGCGTAGGTAGCAACGTTTCCGGAACCGGAGATGCAGACCGTTTTACCTGCAAGTGCATCGTTCTTCTCGGCAAGCATGTGAGTGAGGAAGTAAACCGCGCCGTAGCCGGTAGCCTCGGTGCGAGCAAGGGAGCCGCCGAAGGACAGGCCTTTGCCGGTCAGGACGCCGGTCCACTCGTTGCGGAGGCGCTTGTACTGGCCAAACATGTAGCCGATCTCACGTGCACCGGTGCCGATGTCGCCAGCTGGGACGTCGGTATTTGGACCAATGTGGCGAGAAAGCTCGGTCATGAAGGACTGGCAGAACGCCATAATCTCGCGGTCGGACTTGCCCTTTGGATCGAAGTCGGAGCCACCCTTGCCGCCGCCCATTGGAAGCGTGGTCAGGGAGTTCTTGAAGATCTGCTCGAAGCCGAGGAACTTCAGGATAGAAAGATTAACGGTTGGATGGAGACGGAGGCCGCCCTTGTAAGGTCCAATTGCGGAGTTGAACTCGATGCGGTATCCGCGATTGACCTGGACGTTGCCGGCGTCATCAATCCATGGGACGCGGAACATAACAGTGCGCTCAGGCTCGACAAGACGCTCAAGCAAAGCGGCTTTCTCGAACTCTGGATGTGCGTCAAGTGCGGGCTGGATGGTGGTAAGAACTTCTTTTGCTGCCTGGATAAACTCAGGCTGATCTGCGTAACGCTCTTCAAGCTGTGCAATTACCTTAGATGAGTAGCTCATAAAACCCCTTTCGAAGTGGTTACGAATAGCATAGTCATCCATTGTTTCGATTACATAACAAAATTGAAAATTCTAATTGACGAAAAATTAGTTCAAAAAGATTGCAATTTCTTCTTGCTCTCGGGCGATTTGTCACCTATACTTTTCTCTCGGCTCGGGGTGTAGCGCAGCTTGGTAGCGCAACTGCTTTGGGAGCAGTGGGTCGCTGGTTCGAATCCAGTCACCCCGACCATTTTTTCTTTTTGCTTTACCCTTGCGGCGGTAGTTCAATTGGTAGAGCATCAGCCTTCCAAGCTGACTGTTGCGGGTTCGAGTCCCGTCCGCCGCTCCATAAAATTCCCTATTTTTCTTCCATCACTTCCCTGCTCTAAGCATCACTCTGCTTATTCCCTGCTCATTCTGCTTATTCTTACTGTGACTCTGTCAAACACGCTGATAACTTTTAAGTGCGTTGCGGCTTTTTCCTGTGCCTCTTCCCTGTTTCCCGGACATTTTATTAGCAATTTTTCTATTTACTTGTCATCATCTACTTTTGATTAATTTCCTTGCATATTTATGTAATTAAATACATTTCTATGAATACATAATTTTTGAGCTCAAAATTATGTGCCGAAAAAGGTAAAAAACCCGTTTAGTTGGAAATGAAAATTGAAAATTAGCCGATTTATCTCCAACTAAGACGATTTTTTACCGCACTAAAAACTTTTATCTGGGCAAACATTGTATGCAGAAAAATGAAATCTCCAACTAAACGCATTTTTTACCGCTTGCACGATAAACTAGTCCTCAAACAGCATCGATCGCACAGACTGTGCAGGTCAGCGCCCACTTGTTGCAACGGTTACCAAACTGCAAGCATCAAAAAAGAGGCTGTGCGAAGCACAGCCTCTTTAGCACTTGTAATCTGTAAACCAAGAACTAACGGCGAACCTTTACAGAGTACGCAAGACCAGAAGCAATAATGCCTGCAGCTGCAAGTGCGCTTGCAATGGACATTGCATCGCCGGTATCTGGCAGGTTAGACCTTTTCTTCTTAGGAGTCTTAGGCTTTGGCTCTGGATTAGGATCTGGCGTTGGGGTTGGTGTAGGAGTAATTGGCTTATCAGCTGTGGTAACTTCCGCAGGAACAATAGTCTCATCTGCAGCGTTAAATGTTGCAGGAGCTACGGTAAATGGAATCTGATTTGTATTGAGCTCATATCCTTCAGGAGATGCGGTCTCAACCAGATAATAATCGCCCGGTGTCAGATAGAACTTATCTCCATCCTGATAAATGCCCTTGGTCAGTAGGTCTGCAGTAGCCGCGGTATTCTGAACCAGTGCGGTTAACTCTGTCTTTGTAAGAATATCACCGGATATAAAAGTACCATCAGCGCCAGTAGTGATTCCCTCTTTGACCAGTGTACCGTCAGCCTTATAGAGGCTATAAGTTGCACCGGCAACAGGCTTGGAAGCATCGTCAGAGTCAGTCTTCACAAGCTTTAAAGGAGATGGAACGGCACGATACGTGAGGTAATACTGCCTAGTACGGTTTACAGAACCGTCTGCATTGAAGCCAGGAGCCAAAACGGAATTATCGCGAGGACCAGAGTTATACGTACCAATTGCAAGAGATGTTCCCTCTGGAACGTCGATATCGTTTGCAATATAAACGTAAGAATCACCAGGTCCTGCAGCCTTAATCTCGTCGACTGACTTGCGAACAGTAGTTAGCAACAGGTTGGTTGAAGGATCGGTCTCAAACTTATTACCGCCAGCAACAGAGTCATCTACAGTAACGCCAGCATACTCAGGCATATACACGACATGACCCTTTGTGTTGTAACGAGCAGATACCTGACGATCCTCAAACGCTGCAGAAGTTGTATACGTAGCAGCAAGATCATCAAGACCAAGAACGCTTACTGCGCCATTACCATAAATAGGAAGACCAGCATTTCTTTGAGCAATAGGATCACTGAGGCCAAGGCCGTTAAGCTGCCTGTACGCAAGGTCATCGACATAATGATACACAGCTGTTGCGGTATCAATAACTCGCGCAGGATAACGCTTGGTGTATGCGTGAGTGCCTCCCCAAGATTTCTTAATACCACCCTGAATTCCCAGCTGATAAGACCTATCAGAGATGTTCAATGGCGCGGAGAACTCAATGTACTGACGAGCTGTAACTGGTGCAGTAAATACAGCAGCGGGCTCCTCATATGAATTACCACCCATGATGGACTGGCCATTTACCTTGACAGTGAACATCAAGTTAGTCTTTGGACCACCACCCGAAAGAGCACCTGTTGCATCCATTGGCTTGTACGTATCAACAGCAGCATGCGCCGAAACAGCCACCTTACGCAGACCATAGCCATTTGGATCGTTCTGTGGGAAGTTGATCAAATTCTCTGCATTACCGAGAAGGACGTAGTACGCACGAATTTCTCCGCCTTCAGCAATCATCTGCGCAACGGAATATTTAGTTGGATCCATGTCCAGCTTGAGCGCAGTGCCATCAGGCTTTACCCAGTAATAACGCGCGATAACACCTGTACGGTCCTCTCGCGGCTTGGCAGCCTGAGCATTAATCTCTGCCTGAATCTCAGCATCAGAGATAAAATCTGGGAATGGATTTGCTGAGGTATGTGTTCCGTCCAGCGGAGCACCATCCACATCTTCAGAATAAACTGTTGGGTCAGCAGCAAATGCCGTGCGTGGAAGGGCAAACGCCAGAATTGTACCCATAAATAGCATAAGAATTGCTAAAACCGTAAAGCGAGAAAATCGAGTGCTTCTAACGCTTCTAACAGAAGTGCCGTTCATACATCCTTCTTTCAGCGTGAAGGGTGAATATTTATGTATATACCATAGCTCATTTCTTGCCATATATGCAGATGAGACCAAAATAGATGATATTTTTGTTCATTAAATCGCTAAAGAAATATATCCAAGCGGCCTAGAGTACTGGTCTAGGCCGCTTGTTAAGCTCGCTTGTTAAGACTGCATTAGGCCGCTGGCTTAAGTGGTGGTTTGCTGGTCCGTATTACTTACATCTACTTATCAGGAGTAAGATGCCAAATCTCATTGTTATATTCGGCAATAGTTCTATCAGATGAGAACGTTCCTGCCATAGCAATATTTACAAGAGACTTCTGAAGCCATGCTCTCCTATCCTCATAATCATCGAACACGTGCTCTTTTGTTGAAATGCATGCTTCCAAATCAAGCAGCGTCATAAACCAGTCTTTTGAGCACAAGTTTTTGTGAAGACGCTCCAGGCGCTCCTCATTTCCAAGAGAAATAAACTCTGGGCTAATTAAGAAATCAACGAGTGGTTTAATCTGGGGCTTCTTATAAAACTCTTTTGCTTTGTAACCTTTGTGCTCATAAAGGCTTACAACCTCATCACTTGAAGCACCAAACGTGTAGATATTCTCCTTGCCTACCAAGTCGGCAATTTCTACATTTGCACCATCAATAGTGCAAACTGTAATGGCGCCGTTAAGCATGAACTTCATGTTGGAAGTTCCAGAAGCCTCCTTAGAAGCTAACGAAATCTGCTCTGAGATATCCGCTGCTGGAATAACATGCTCAGCTGCAGTAACGTTGTAATTCTCGATCATTATCACCTGAAGATATGGTGAAACATCTGCATCGTTTGCAATCAAAGACGAGAGAACAAGAATTGCATGAATGATATCTTGAGCAGCCACGTATGCTGGTGCAGCCTTACCACCAAAAATGACAGTAATAGGATGCTTTGGTAGATGGCCAGACTTAATATCAAAATATTTCCAAATCAAATAGAGCAACAGCATTTGCTGACGCTTATATTCGTGGAAACGCTTCACCTGGACATCAATAATGGAGTCGGCATTAACTTTTGCATCTTGATTGTCCAGCAAAAATTTGACCATTCGATCTTTTGCTGCTTGCTTAATGTCTTGTAGTTTATTGAGGACCTCTTCGTTGTCTCGATACTCTAAAAGTCCCTCGAGATGAGCAGTTGTTCTCCAACTATCTCCTAATAACGTATCAAGATACTCTGCGAGCTCAGGATTACAACCCATTAACCAGCGACGGAACGTAATTCCATTAGTCTTGTTTGAGAACTTTTCTGGATACAAATCAAAGAATGGCTTGAGTTCTGTCTCTTCCAAAATCTTAGTATGAAGTGCCGCAACACCATTGATACTAAAGCCGTAATGAATGGCAAGGTTAGCCATGTGAACTTTCTTATCAATAATGACTTGTACGCTTGGATCAGCAACGGTACTGCGGATGCGCTGATCAAGCTTTTTGATAATCGAAGCAATCTTTGGAGAAACTTCCTCGATGAATTTAAGGGGCCATTTCTCAAGAGCCTCTGCCAAAATCGTATGATTTGTGTACGCGACCAGTGAAGAAACAATGTCTACAGACTCTTCAAACGAGATTTCGTATTTCTCGGTCAAGATACGAATAAGCTCTGGAATTACCATTGTTGGGTGCGTGTCGTTAATCTGAATCACAACATAGTCAGCAAGGTCGTGAATATTGCTACCGCGCTCAACTGCCTCTTTAACAATCAACTGTGCAGCATTAGAAACCATAAAGTATTGCTGATAAACGCGAAGAAGCTGGCCGTCTTCATCAGAATCATCGGGGTACAAAAAGAGCGTTAAATTCTTCTTTAATGCAGTCTTATCAAAATCAATAGCGTCATCAGAAACTAATGAGTCATCAATGCTTTGCAAGTCAAACAAACGAAGTCTGTTTTTCTTTGTTCGGTCATATCCCAAAACGTCAATGGAATAGAGCTCAGACGTCACCGAGAAATCCCCAAATTCCACGGTAAATGACGTCTTCTCATCTTCAAGCCACCTGTCATCAGAAAGCCAAGCGTCTGGGACAGTGGTTTGCTGTCTGTCTAAAAACTTCTGATGGAAGAGGCCAAAATGATACTTAAGACCCACACCATCGCCTGGCAGGCCAAGAGTTGACATAGAATCGATAAAGCATGCTGCCAATCGACCAAGGCCACCGTTTCCAAGCGAAGGCTCAACTTCGAGCTCTTCAATATCTTCTAATGAATGGCCTGCCTTGGAGAGCTGCTCTTTTACCTCGTTATAAATTCCCAGATTAATGAGGTTATTTGAAAGCAGCTTTCCAATGAGAAACTCTGCAGAGATGTAGTAAAGCCTCTTCTTACCATT
>CAUUEB010000010.1:0-49640 GCA_963544135.1 uncultured Atopobium sp.
TGAGTCCTGGGCAAGTATACTTAGGGTTATACCCTAAGAGCAAACCACCCGCTATTGAACTGCGTCCCAAAACTTGGACGAATTTAATAAAGAGCTAGGCCACGAAGGACTGATTCCGGAACTCCTCCGGGGTCAGTCCTTTTAGTTTAACCTGACGCCTTTGTGTGTTCCAGTACATAACATATGCGTCCAAATCTGCTTTGAAAGACTCAAAGTTAGGCCACGTTCTTCCTCGGAAGAACTCGTCTTTCAGATGACCAAAGACCTGCTCGGTAGCACCGTTGTCTATGCAGTTACCCTTTCTGGACATGCTCTGGATAACTCCTGCATCTTTCAGTCGCTTACACCATGCGCTGTGCTGGTATTGCCAACCCATATCGCTGTGCAGAATCGGAGTTGTGCCTTTAGGTATCTTCGCTAAAAGTTGATCGAGAAGAGCTTTTTGCTGAACCATGTTTGGACCCCTCGACACACTCCATGCGACAATCTCCTTACTTCCGAAGTCATAGACGGGAGCAAAGTACGCCTTGCCCCACGCCTGCTTGAACTCTGTGACGTCGGTACCCATCTTCTTCCACGGTCCATCGGCAGAAAAGTCGCGTCCTATGACGTTTTCAAAGGTCTTGCCGACAACACCTTTATAGGAGCTATAGCGGTGATAGTCTGTCTCACGCCGTATCTTACAGCGAATACCCATCTCACGCATGATTTTAAGAACAGTCTTGTCGGCGATCCTCACACCCAACTCAGCGCGCAGACACATGGCTATCTGTCTGTGACCACAGCCGTTTGTAGTACGCGAGAAGATCTCTGCAACCGCGCGGTGTAGCTCTGGGCGTGTTGGCTTTACTGGGTGAGCTAGTGCGTAGTAGTAGGTAGACCTTGCAAGTCCTGAGCACTCCAGCAAATAGGACAAAAAGTACCCCTCACTGCACAAAGCGCTCACAATCTTAGCCTTTACCCCGGTCAGAGCTCGTCTTTCTCGACCAGGGCTCGCAATTTTTTTAAGTAGGCTACTTCGGTCTCGAGCCTGCGGCAGCGCTCCTCAAGTTCCTGTTCGCGGGTGCGTTTCTGTGGCTTGGATTTAGAGCCTTTAGGTCTTCCTTTTGGCTTTGGCTTAAGAGCCTCTGCGCCACCTGTACGATAGAGCTTGCACCAGCTCTTAAGTGGTGAAAGCGACATAATCTTAAACTCGGCCATTGCCTCAGCCTTTGTCATGCCACCCTCAACGACAGCTCTTGCTGCTGCAACTTTTTGCTCGTAGGTATAGGGAGCTTGTTTGCCATCCATGATCAGTAGCACCTCGCTTCCAAACGCGTGGTATATATGGTGCCATTCTTTCACAGTTGAGAGTGGAACAGAAAGAGTACTTGCAACCGTACAAAATCCCATACCAGAAGCAAAGAGCTCTGCTGCCTTTCTCCTCACCTCTACATCGTACTTTACCCTACGATCCATACGCATAAAAAGCCTCCCATTTCTTATGTCCAAGAAATGGGAGGCAGTTCAAGCCAGGGTGTTTTGAGGATTTACGCTGTTAAAGCTTAAAGCACAACATCAGGGTCAAGCGATTGCTGGCTTTCTCGCATTTCTTTTGCCAAAGACAAATATGCTTTTAGCTGCGGCTCTGTAATCTTGCCCTCATGCAGAGCATCCTGAACGCTACATCCTGGCTCGTGCGTATGGGTGCAATCCCTAAACTTACAGGTCTGAGCAGCTTCAGAAATATGCGGGAATATCTTCTGCAATCCCCTCTCATGGCCCACAATAGGCAGACTCCTAAGGCCAGGTTCGTCCACGATGACGCCAGCATCAGGAAGCGCTACCATGCGACGAGCAACCGTTGTATGCCGTCCTGCCTTATCGGATTCGCGGACTTCTCCCGTTTCAAGCGCCTCATGTCCCAAAAGCGCATTGAGAAGCGTTGATTTACCAGCACCTGATTCTCCTAGCACTATGGCCACGGAGCCGTAAGGAACAAGGCTACGAACAGCATCAATTCCCCACGCAGCCCCAAGCTTTTGAGCAGTCTGAGCAAGATCTGCAAGTGCATCGGTTTTCTCGCCCTCAAGCTTTGAAGCTGTTGCAACAATCTTTACTGTAGAGCTAAGAGCTGCGGTAATAGAAGAAATCTCTTGAGCCAAAAGCTCCGGACCCGCTACATCTGACTTAGTAAGCACCACGGCACAGGTAGCTCCGCAGTCTTTAGAAATAACTGCTGAACGCACAATACGATCTACCGAGACAGCCTCGCCGTCCAAGGCCTGTACCACAAGAACCAAATCAACGTTGGCGGCCAAAGTCTGCTTTTGACCACGAGCTCCGCCCTTCCAGCGTGCAATATCGGTCTCTCGCGGCAGAACTGCCTCGATGATACCCATATCGTGCGAGTCCGGAATGCGCGCACATACCCAGTCTCCCACGGCCACCGTAGAGTTCTGGCCCTTAGTCACGCGCGCGGCAAACTCGGCGCGAAACACTCCCTGCTCCGAAACAACCGCAGGAAATCCCCTATCCAAGCGGACAACGCAGGCCATGGTCATCGTCTGGCGAGAAACCCCTTGGGCTTCAAGCTCAGATACGACGTCTGCATAAGCCTGCGTCTGAGCCGACGATGGAGTCAACTGCTCAAACGCTGGAACATCCAGCAATGAAGAAAGGGCCGGCAGTGACCCTTGAGTCCTGCCGGCTCCTAGTTTCTTGGAACTTTTTGTACGCTTAGCGGACAAGAGTGCTCCCTACCTTATGCTTTGTTTTTCTGCACAGAACGCATAACAGCCTTGTACAGCTCCATCAGAGGAATAATAGATGCAGCTAAAAGCATTGCCATGGCGTACTCTTCAAAACCAATCTCAGCAAAGCCAAACGCCTGAGAAAGTGGTGTCTCAATTACCACAAAGGTAAGAATCAAAGACATAACAAAGGAACCCCACAGCCAAATGTTTTGGCTGGTCAGCTTAAAGATGGAACCACGCAGAGAACGCATATTGAAGGAGTGGAACATCTCAACCATAGAAAGCGTCAAGAACGCCATGGTCATACCCTCAACGCCAGCCTCTGGGTTAGTAATAACCTGAGAGATATCAAAGGTTCCATACTCAAAGTAGTGGCCAATAAAATAGCTGGCAAGGGTGAGAAGAGCAATGATAGAGCCCTGAACAAGGCAGTCAAAGCCAACGCCACCCGCAAAGATTCCATCCTTAGGATTACGAGGCTTGCGCTTCATAATGCCTGGTTCAGCCTTCTCGGTAGCCATAGCAAGCGCAGGCAGAGAGTCGGTAATCAGGTTAATCCACAGAAGGTGGGTAGGCTGAAGAATAGTAAAGCCAACCAGAGATGCAATAAAGACGGAAATAACCTCTGCAAGGTTGGAGCTCAAGAGGAACTGGATGCACTTACGAATGTTGTCGTAGATGCGTCTTCCCTCTTCGCACGCGCTGATGATGGTGGCAAAGTTATCGTCAGCCAGAACCATATCTGCAACGCCCTTAGTAACATCGGTACCAGTAATACCCATACCAATACCAATATCAGCGCGCTTAATGGAAGGTGCATCGTTAACGCCGTCGCCCGTCATGGCTGTGACCATGCCCTTCTTGCGCCAGGTATCAACAATGCGGACCTTGTGCTCAGGCTGGACACGTGCGTAAACGCCAATTGTCTCAATACGCTGCTCAAACTCTTCGTCAGAAATCTTATCAAGCTGTGCGCCAGTAATAGCCTGAGAGCGATCGGTAATAATGCCCAGCTCAATTGCAATAGCAACGGCCGTATCAATGTGGTCACCTGTAATCATAACGGTGCGCATACCAGCTTCATGAGCCTCTGCAACAGCACCCTTAACCTCAGGACGAACTGGGTCAATCATGCCAGAGAGTCCAACAAAGACCATGTCATGCTCAAGGTTAGCTGGGTCATAGCTCTGAGGAGCTTCTGTTCCCCAGTCACGACGAGCAGATGCCATAACACGAAGAGCCTGGTCAGCCATAGACTTGTTCTGAGCCAAAATCTCAGAGCGAGCCTCATCGGTGAGGTCAATAATGCCATCACTTGTCATAATCTTGGTGCAGCGAGCAAGCACCTCGTCAGGCGCACCCTTAGTGTGCTGTACAACCTTGCCAGAGCGGGTGCGCACCACAACAGACATCATCTTACGAACAGAGTCAAAGGGCGCCTCGCCGATACGAGGGCGAGAAGAAGCAAGGTCACTTGTGGTGTATCCAAGTTTTGCAGCGTCTGCAACAAGAGCAGCCTCAGTAGGCTCACCCTTTGCTACCTGTTCCGCATCATCCCAGGTAGCATCACAGCACAGTGCCATGGTGCGAACATGTGCGTCAAGGTTTTCTGTCTCATGACGGACAACAGTCATCTTGTTTTGGGTCAGAGTACCGGTCTTATCAGAGCAGATAACCTGAGTACAACCAAGGGTCTCAACTGCGGTAAGTCGACGAACAATAGCGTGACGCTCGCTCATTCTGGTAACACCCATAGAAAGAACGATGGTAACAACAGCAACAAGACCCTCTGGAATTGCAGCTACTGCAAGAGAAACTGCAACCATAAACGTACTGAGGATAAGGTCAAAGTTGCCAAGCATCTCAGCGCCGTGCTTGATAAATCCTGTTGCAAAGACAAGCAGCGAGATGACAACAACAAGAATAGTAAGTGTGTGGGAAAGCTTATCAAGGGCAATCTGAAGTGGAGTCTGTCCCTCTTCTGCCTGAGAAATTGCGTCTGCAATCTTGCCCATCTCAGTGTCCATGCCCGTTGCAACAACAACTGCACGACCGCGTCCATAGACCACAATAGATCCGGAGTAGCACATATTCTTTCGGTCACCCAAAGGAATGTCATCAGTGCCTTCAGCAAGACTGAGGGTCTCCGCGTGTTTCTCGACAGGAACTGATTCACCTGTAAGCGCAGACTCCTCTACCTTCATGGAAGCGCTTTCAAGAATACGACAGTCAGCTGGGACGGAGTCGCCCGCCTCAAGCAGGATGATATCGCCCACAACAAGCTCAGTTGAGGCAATCGTCTCAAGGCGGCCGTCCCTGATAACCTTGCTCTGAGCTGCGCTCATCTCTTGCAGAGCAGCAAGGGCTTCCTCGGCTTTGCCCTCCTGGACAACACCAAGAACAGAATTAATAACAACAACAAACAGAATAATTACAACGTCTGCAACTCCGCCTTCTCCGGTATAAATACCTTCAGCAGCAGAAATAGCAGCAGCAACAAGAAGCATGATGACCATAGGATCAGCCATCTGCGCAAAGAATCTTTTAATAATTGATTCTTTTGGAGCTTCTTTAAGCTTATTGAGGCCATAAGCCTCAAGACGTGAAGCTGCTTCTGCATCAGACAGACCAACTTCAGCATCAGTTTTTTGCGCACTGATAACATCAGCCGCACTTGAAAGATACTCTTTCAAAGTTCCTCCTGGGTTTCTACCTGACAGATTGATGCCCGATCATAATTCCCCAGGAGAGGGGCAAGGGCTCACCAAGGTTGCCGTGTCAGGACCTTACAACGTCCTATCATAGGACCTTACAATGCTCTATCATTTTACCGTATTCTTCTTTTTTTCAAACCTCATAAATATTTCTTAAAACTCCTGTTATGTGGCGAATAATTGTTATCCAAGGGGTACAATAAACGCAGAACATAACAACATAAGCCAAACGTTAGTTTTGGCAAGGAGGCAGCTATGAAAATCCTGTTTTATGGTGCTCAAAGTTACGACAAGGATTCTTTCAACCTTGAGCTTCCAAAGTATCCAGACATCTCAATCGACTACATTGAGTCAAACCTTACGCCTATGACCGCAGGCTTTGCCAAGGGTTATGACGCTGTCTGTGCTTTTGTTAACGCAGACGCCTCAATTCTGACCCTTGAGATTCTTGCAGGCTTTGACGTTAAGCTTCTGCTTATGCGCTGCGCTGGCTTTGATGCTGTTGACGTTAACGCTGCTAAAGACCTTGGCATTACCGTTACACGCGTACCTGCTTACTCCCCTGAGGCAATCGCAGAGCATGCAATGGGTCTTGCACTTGCTGCTAACCGTCGTATTCACCGTGGTTACATCAGAATTCGCGAGAATAACTTCTCTCTTGTTGGCCTTGTTGGCGATACACTTCACGGTAAAACTGCTGGAATTGTTGGAACTGGTCGTATTGGCGCAGCACTTTGCCGTATCTGCAAAGGCTTTGGCATGCACGTCCTTGGCGCAGATCTCTATCCAAACATGAGCCTTGTTAATGACGAGCACGTTGTTGATGAATATGTCAGCTACGATGAGCTCTGGGAGCGTTCGGACTTTATTTCACTTCACGCTTTCTTGAATGACGAGAGCTATCACATGATTAACGATAAGACCATCGGAAAGATGAAAGATGGTGTCATCCTCGTTAATACTGGTCGCGGTGGACTTATTGACACCAAGGCTCTAATTCGTGGCATTCTTTCTGGCAAGATTGGTGCTTGTGGCCTTGACGTTTATGAAGAAGAAAATCCAAACGTCTATAAGGATCGCGGTGCAGAGGTCTTTGACTCAGTTACTTCTACCCTTTGCTCCTTCCCTAACGTAGTTATGACAAGTCACCAGGCATTCTTTACTCATGAGGCTCTCTCGCAAATTGCTCAGGTTACGCTTGATAACGCAACTGCTTTTGCTGAGGGCACTGACTACGTTGATAAAAGTGTGGTTTGCTAAGCGCCAGAGAAACAATCGCTTCAAAAACGGTTACTATTGATATCTGAATGTGATTTCAATTCCTATGAAAAGGAGAGATATGGCTCGCAAAAAGACCAAGATTGTTTGTACTATGGGTCCTGCTACAGAAAGTGATGAGGTCCTTCGTGAGCTCATTCTTGCTGGCATGAACGTCGCACGTTTCAACTTCTCGCACGGTAGCCATGAGTATCACCGCACTATGATTGGTCGCGTTCGTTCTATCTCTGATGAGCTTGGTATTCCTATTGCTATCATGCTTGATACAAAGGGTCCTGAGGTTCGCACCGGTCTTCTCGAGGATGGCAAGAAGGTCACCCTTACTACTGGTGAGTCCGTCATTGTAACCACCGATGATGATGTCATTGGTAATGCTCAGCGCTTCTCGCTTGACTACAAGAATCTTCCAAAAGAGGTCAAGAAGGGCTCTATCATCCTTATTGATGACGGCCTCATTGGTCTTGAGGTTGATCACGTTGAGGGCACCGACATGCACTGCAAGATCATCAACGGCGGTGAGCTTGGCGAGAAGAAGGGCGTAAACGTTCCTAACGTCAACATTGGTCTTCCTTCCGTCACTGAGCAGGACCGCGCAGACATCATGTTTGGTTGCGAGCTTGGTATTGACGCAATTGCTGCTTCCTTCATCCGTGATGGCGCTGCAGTTGAGGAGATTCGTAACATCTGCCGTGAGATGGGCACTCCTAACGTACAGATCTTCCCTAAGATTGAGTCTGCTCTTGGCGTAAAGAACTTTGACGAGATTCTTGCAGCTTCTAACGGCATCATGGTTGCCCGTGGTGACCTTGGTGTTGAGGTTCCTGCAGCTGAGGTTCCTCACATCCAGAAGACTGTCATCAAGAAGTGCAACGATGCCTACAAGCCTGTCATCACCGCAACTCAGATGCTTGATTCTATGATTCGTAACCCTCGCCCAACCCGTGCAGAGGTTACCGACGTTGCTAACGCAATCTACGACGGCACTGACTGCGTCATGCTTTCTGGTGAGTCCGCAGCTGGTAAGTACCCTGTTGAGGCAGTAAAGACTATGGCTTCCATCTGCAAGGAGACCGAGAAGTACCTGCCAGTCAAGGATGTTTATCACCAGCGTGAGGGCCTTAAGAATGTCAATGGCGCTACTGGCTTTGCTGCAGTTGATATGGCAATCCGTGTTGACGCAAAGTGCATCATCTGCCCAACACACTCTGGCCGTACCGCTCGCCTTGTTTCTAACTTCCGTCCAAAGCGTCCTCTGTATGCAATGTCTCCATCCGATGAGGCAGTTCGTCGCACTTGCTTCTATTGGGGCGTCTATGCATTCAAGACCTCTGAGCAGGGCACACTTTCTAACACCATGTACAACGCTTTGAACGTTGCAAAAGAGGTTGGCGTTGTTGAGACCGGCGACATTGTAGTTCTGACTGCTGGCGATCCTCATACCAGCCCACGTCTTGGTGACTACACCACTTCAACTAATGTTGCTATGATTTGCCAGGTTCAGTAAACCGCATTTCAGCTTTAACGTTATATGCACCCAAGCGCTTGCTTGGGTGCATATTTTTTACGTGTGATATTTCTCAGTGGCTTGCCAGTAGTTACGCAATTTTCCAGCCGACGGTTTTCTCGCGCATGTTAACAAAATCAGCGTAGATGCCGCCTTCTTTCATGAGAGATTCATGGGTTCCCCGCTGAACAATACGACCCTTATCTAGGACAAGTATCTGATTAGCATTGCGCACTGTTTTTAAGCGATGGGCAATCATGATGACAGTCTTAGACTTTGTGAGCTCGGCGATTGCGCGCTGGAGTTCAAGCTCGTTTTCTGGATCAACATTAGCTGTTGCCTCATCAAGCACCACGATTGGCGCATCTTTTAAGATAGCGCGCGCAATAGAAAGACGCTGACGCTCGCCACCAGAGAGCATTGAGCCGCCTTCTCCTAAGCGTGTTTCATATCCATCAGGTAACGCCTGGATAAACTCTTCACAGCAGGCACGCTTAGCTGCGTCAACTACTTGCTCATGAGTTGCACTTGGATTGCCAAACTTGATGTTGTTCTCAATGGTGTCATCAAAAAGGAATACTCCCTGAAATACGGTGGAGAAATTTTGGAGCAGGGCGTCTACTTTATAGTCGCGCACATCGCGTCCACCAAGGGTCACTTGACCTGCATTTACATCCCAGAAACGTTCAATCAAGCGGACAAGGGTTGTTTTGCCAGATCCACTTGGCCCCACGATGGCACAAGAGGTGCCTGCAGGGATAGAAAGGCTGATATCTTCAAGAATTTGCCTATCATCGTAGCCAAAGGAAACATGAGAAAGTTCAATGTCGCAAGATGCCGCCTTCTCAAGACCTTCTCCTTCCTCCATTGCGGGGGTGGCGAGAATAGCGTTTGTTTGTTCCATTGCAATTTCAAGATTGCGCAGAATAGTTGAGAAACGACCAGCAGATTCTAGACGACTAAACAACATAAATGACATAACTACTACGGTTAAACAAGCAGCTGTATCAAGTGTTCCAGAGAGCCATAGACCAACTGATACTAGGCACATGATAATGCTGGTAGCCTTGGAGATAACCATTTGCAAAACTGAGAAACGAAGCGCCTTAAACTCAAGGTTAAGCGCTTGAACGCGACAATCGTCAACTGCCTTGGCATATTTTCCTTCAGCATCATCAATAAGAGAAAACGCCCTTACTACACTGATGCCGCGGACATATTCAAGAACAGCGCTGATTAAGGTGGTATTAGCAGCTACATACTTATCTGATACATTGCGCACGTAAGCCTGAAGCAGCTCCATAGTAATGCAGAAAAGAACAAACGTAGCTGCAGTTATAAGGCCTAGTTGCCAACAAAACACAAACAAGAACACAACAATAATTGCAGTTAAAGCTAATCCTCCAACAACCATCATATAAAGTAGGCCACCCAGACTTTGCATTACATCTAGCTGATTGGTCATAACAGCTGTTACTCCTCCAAGGCTATTCTCGTTAAAATAACCCATAGGAAGGCGGCGCAGCGTGTCTCCAATTTCCGCACGCTTGGTACCAGCCATACTAAAATTAGCATCACAGAAATTCTCGCTCTTAAAGTGAGCGCAAATGAATGCTCCTATAATGCTCAGAAGCATAACTCCCAGCGCAGAAAATATCGTCTGAGTTGAGAGTGTATCCGTAGTAAGAGCAGTAAAAACAATCCAAAGCGCCGTTATTTGTACACCTTCAAAGAGGCAGCCAAGAATGGTAAAGAAAAGGCCCTTATAGAGTTTCTGGCGATAAGAACTTCCAAACTGAAAGTACATTTTTAAGACAGATAACATTGCTACTCCCCTCCTTAAGCCTCATCAAGTGCGCCGATATGAGCGCGATACATGGTTGCATAAAGCGGACATGTCTCCATAAGCTGCTCGTGAGTACCCTCAGCTTCAATAGATCCATCATTAACGACAACAATTTTGTCGGCATTTTGTACGGTTGAAAGACGGTGCGCAATAACCACCAACGTTTTACCAGCCACCAGCTTTGCAACTGCAGATTCAACCTCTGCTTCTGATTCTGGATCTGCGTAGGCTGTTGCTTCATCGAGCATGATAATAGGTGCATTTTTGAGCATAGCTCGAGCAATTGCTACGCGCTGACGCTCGCCACCAGAAAGGTGACCTCCCGAGCCTCCTACAACCGTTTGATAACCATGAGGAAGCGATTGGATAAAGTTGTGACATCCAGAACCTTTTGCACAAGCAATGACCTCTTCATCAGTAGCGTCTTTTTTGCCCATCCTGATGTTTTCCATAATGGTCTCGTCAAAAAGGTAACTATCTTGATCAACGTAAGCTACAAGATCTGCGAGTTGAGTTGGAGTGCATAAGCGAATATCTTGCCCTCCAATAGAAACAGACCCTTCATTTGGATCCCAGAAACCTGCGATAAGTCGTGCAACAGTAGACTTACCTGATCCACTTGGACCAACAAGTGCCGTAACTTGTCCTGGCTCAATATCTAAAGTAATCCCATGGATTACTTCATTGCTTCCGTACGAGAAACGAACATCGCTTAACTTAATTTCAGTCCCTTCAAGTGTGCAGGGAGCCGTAGCTCTCATCTGATCTGGGTAATTCAAAACCTCAGAAATTTCTTTGACAACAGAACCTACCTGTGCAAGGGAATCCATGAAGCTCATCGCTTCAAAGAGCGGCTGAAAAATACCTAAAGAAAGCACGGCACACATAACAAACGTAGAAGGAGAAAGAGTTCCCTGAAGCACAAACAAGCATCCAAGGGGCAATACCGTTACTAACGTTGCAGGACCAATTGACAACATGGCATCCTGCCAGATTTGGCAGTGCTTCATCCAATCAATAAAAGCATGGGCGGAAGCATAAACAGCCTTTGAGAATTTCTCGTAAGAACTTGCAGACTGTCCAAAAGCCTTAATTACCTCAATTCCTGACACATACTCAACTGAGGCATTATTCATCTCCTTGCCGGTTACGATAGTATTCTGATACCAGTACTCATAGTCTTTCATCATGCCTGATAAACACGCTAGTCCTACAACAATGGTAAGCAGCGCAGCAAGAGCAAGACGCCAATCCAAAACAATCAGATAGACAAAGACTGCAAATGCAGCGGTAAGGTTTGAAGTGAGCTCAGGAACTGCATGAGCAAGTGTGGTTTCAATACTATCGATCTTCTCGACTAACAAGCGTTTGAGGGAACCCGAAGGAGTATCAAGCACATATCCCATGGGGATAGTTGTCAGCTTCTTTGCCACTCGGGTGCGCATGTTTGCAATTGTCGCAAACGTTGCCTTATGAGAAACGATAGTTGAAAGATGGTGAAAAACTATTTTTACTAAATAGCTAAGACCCGCTATAAGTCCCCAATACAGGTAAAACGGCCATTCTTGAACTCCATTAAAGATACCAACTACCATGTTGCCCGCGGCAACGTAGGGAACCATTCCTCCCAAAACGCCAATAATGGCAAGGATGACAGAGAGCGCGTACATACTTTTTCTGTCTGACCACTCGAGCAATACTGCAACAGGATTTACTTCAGATTGCTGAGAATCCTGTTTTGTATTTTGGTTGGCCTCAGTAGCTTGAATACTTTGGTTCTGACGATTTGCCATACCCACACCGCCTCCTGCCACAAACTCACAATGTAGTGTCTGTTATTCAGGCTGGCTTTGACAGAGAAAGCAAAGCTTCAACTGCCATAAGTTAGCTATATATAACTATTTAATAGTTTCAAACTGCTGAATAGCTAAATCAAGCTAGTTTTATAAGTAATCGGTAAGTGGTAAGCACGCTGCCTGTAATTGAGACGTGAAAATAATCCCATTAAAATACTTATGAAAGCTTAATCTAGCCTCAATAATTGGTTAATCTTTATAAGAGACCATGTATCACGAAGACGAGAGGCGTCTTTAACATCTCGAAAGGAAGCTGATCATGGAAAAGCTAGAAAAGGTTGAGGTAATTCGCGAGAAGTGCGGCGTAAGCTACGAGGACGCAAAGGCAGCACTTGAGGCTTGTGATGATAATGTTCTTGATGCAATTATTTGGCTCGAGAAGCAGGGCAAGTCCACTAAGCAGACTGCAAACTATACTACTGAGTCAGCTGCACAGTCAGACGTTTCTCCAGAAATGGAAGCAGCTCAAATTGCCTACCAAGAATCAAGCAAGAAGTCAGATTTCTCAGAGAACATGTCTTCTCTCTGGGAGAAGTGCAAAGAGCTGTTCCATAAAAGCGTAGAGACAAAATTTATTGTTACTCGTCGCGGTGAGCAGTTCATGGCCATGCCAGTAATTATTCCAATTGTTGGACTATTCCTCTGGGGTGCTACATTCTGGCTGCTCATCATTGGTCTCTTCTTTGAAATGCGCTATCACATCCAGGGAGCTTATCCTATTGTTGTTGATGTAAATGAGGCAATGGATAAGGCTGCAGATGCAGCGGGTTCCATCAAAAAAGATGTTATCGACAAAAAATAAAATGCAATTGGTTCCAAACCTAAAATAGAAAACTTCGATATTTAGGCGAGAAAATGATTAAGGTTCTTATCGTTGAAGATGAAGAAAAAATTGCACGCTTTATAGAACTCGAGCTTAAACATGAGGGCTATGAAGTAGACAAAGCTCTTGACGGAAGAACCGGAGCTGAAAAAGCACTGTCAAATGACTACGACCTTATCTTGCTTGATGTACTTCTCCCCCAGCTTAATGGTCTAGAAGTTCTTAGAAGGATTCGTCGCGAGAAAAACACGCCAACTATCATGCTCACTGCTCGTGATTCGGTTATGGATAAAGTAGCTGGTCTCGATGCGGGTGCAGATGACTACCTCACCAAACCTTTTGCGATAGAGGAACTTCTCGCCCGCATTCGCGTGGCCCTTAAGCATCATGAGGCAGATAACACAAACTCTCAAGTAATTCCACAAGCAGTGGCTGCTAACACTTTTACGCTTAAAGGTGTCTCGCTTGATGTTGATCGTAGAGAAGTCTGTGTCAAGAACGATTCAATCGAACTTACTACTAAGGAATTTGAAGTCCTCCGTATGCTTATGGAACACGCTGGTGTTGTTATGAGCCGTGAGCGTATTGCATCTGAAGCCCTAGGATATGAGTTTGCTGGAGAAACAAACAACGTAGATGTTCATATTGCTCATCTACGTGCAAAAATTGATGATCGTTACAACATCAAGCTAATTACTACTGTTCGTGGAGTCGGATATGTCATCAGAGAAGCATAACCAGTCCACCATACAAGAGCATAAAAAGCCTTTCTTTACTCCCTCTGATTCGTCGACAGCTGGAGTAATTACCTGGGGATTTTGGTGGCGTAAGCTGATGAATTGCGTCGGCTTTAATCTCTTTTTACTGGTAACTATTGCTCTGATTTTTATTTATATGTATAACCAGCATGTTCCGCAAGGTACTTTTTACCTAGGTTTTTTCCCTACTGAGTCTCACTCTATTTCTCTTACTGGATTCAGTTTCTTACACGGACTCTCAAGCATAAAATACATTGTTCATGGCCCTACTTTTGGCGCAAAAATATTTGATTTAGGCGAAGAGTTAGCACGCTTCTGGCCCATGTATATTGCAATTCTTGTCTGGGAAATCATTGATTTGTTGTCATTCTTCGGTGATATGCGTCGTGTCAGAAGAGCTCTTCAGCCCCTCAATACACTTGCACTTAAAGCCGACCAACTAGTAAATAGTGATGTTCTCTCTACCGAAGCTTCAACAAATGACGTCCTGGTCAAAAGCGAGAAAATTAGGAGTCTTGAACAGGCAATTGAAGAAGCCAATATCAACGCTCCAAAGATTCAAACGGGTGACCAAGACCTGGCAAGTATTGAGATTGCCTTGAATAAATTGCTTCAACGTATGCAAGAAGCAAAATTGCAACAGATGCGCTTTGTCAACGATGCCAGCCACGAGCTTCGAACGCCTATAGCTGTTATCCGAGGTTATACTGACATGCTGGATCGCTGGGGTAAGACGGACGAGGCTGTACTAGATGAGTCTATCGCTGCACTCAAATCCGAGAGCGAACACATGCATGACCTTGTTGAGCAGCTCCTCTTCTTAGCACGCGGAGACGCTGGAAGAAATACCCTCACAAAGACTAAGCTCAATCTTGCACGGATAACTTCTGAGGTCTGTGAAGAGTCGGAGATGATTGATCCAGATCATCAGTATGTGCTGAAATTTGATCAGAGTACACAAACAGACGATTGCTATCAGGTGCTTGCTGATACCGCAATGATTAAGCAGTCTATCCGTATCATCGTGCAAAATGCTGCTCGATATTCTGCTGCTCAGACCACCATTTCTTTTAATGTCGCGTATGACGAGAAAACTGTTCAAGTTTCAATCGAAGATGAAGGTATGGGCATGTCCGAGACAGCAGCCGCTCATATTTTTGAGAGATTCTGGAGAGCCGACAACGCTCGTATTGAAAGCAACGAGGGTTCTGGACTTGGCTTATCCATTGCTAAATGGATTGTCGATAACCATGACGGCTCTATTGAGGTACTTTCACGCGAAGGTGTAGGCACACGCTTTACCATCGTTTTACCTCGAGAGATGTCATAGTGAACTCAAAAGAGCGTCTACAAGTAAAAGGTCCTTCTCGCCAGTCGTGAACTACCTCCCATTTCTTGGACATAAGAAATGGGAGGTAGTTCATATACGGGTAATTATGATTCTGCAGCGTGTTAGCGTCGGCTTTTAGGCCTGGCGCACAAAATAGCGCAGCTTTGGTAGGTTCTGCCGAAGAATCGACATGTTCTTAATCAAGATAGCGGACAGCTAGGCGGTCGCACTACCTGATATGCATCTCTATGCATAAACTTCATCTAATATGCTTAAACATGAATAGACTTATATAAGAAATTTAACTATCGATAAATTCTGTATCTACGGAACACACCTAAGTCGGATAATCTGCTCAGATGAGGGCATTTTACACATCTAATGACGATAATCTGCATGATTGAGGTATTTTCAGCGTCATGTATACGTCTTTTTAACAGATTATCTGACTTAGGTGTGTTTTGAACTGCCTCCTATTTCTCGTGTCCAAGAAATGGGAGGCAGTTCATCGAGAAGGACCTTTTGTTCTAACAAAAAAACGTGCGCTAAGCGTCGAGCTTACTCTGGTGCAGCTCAACAAACTTCTGTAGTTTCTGAACAATCTCTATCGTGAGCATGTCCTTTTTAACCTGCCAAGACCAATTGCCTTCAGCTTTACCAGGAATGTTCATACGAGCATCGTCAGAAAGACCTAAGACATCCTGTAGCGACAAAATAACCACTGCATTAGAAGTGCTAACTACTTGCTCCATAAGGTGGTCGAAAATCTGATGTGATTCATCAGTTGCCTGGCCACCTGTAAAACGAGCTTCTACAAAACCCATAAGCGTTTGCGTATCATGGGTACCGCTGTACACAATAGACTCCTGAGCTGGAGTAAAGGAATATCTACAGTCTCCATCAGCAAACTGGATAACACTCATACCAGGGAAACCTGTCTGAGAAAGCAATGCTCGGACTGCAGGAGTAACTGCTCCTAAATCTTCTGCAATAAAAGGTAGTGGTCCAAGCTGCTTATAAGCAACATCAAACAGCTCCAGGCCGGGACCAAACTTGAATGAGCCCTCGGCAGAAGTCTTTCCTTGCTCAATAGCATAGTAAGACGTAAAGCCAATAAAATGGTCCAACCTAGTATAGTCATACAGATAGAAAGACCTGCGGAAACGTTCAATCCACCAACGGTATCCCTCGTCTTTATGAGCCTGCCAATTATACGTTGGATTACCCCACAACTGGCCATCTTGAGAAAACGCGTCAGCAGGAGCGCCGGCCTGAAGCTCTGTATGTCCAGTAGCATCAAGGGCAAAAAGCTCTGGATGTGCCCAAACATCAGCGGAATCCTCTGAAACAAACATAGGCATGTCGCCAATAATCTGAATGCCTTTAGCACGAGCCTCCGCTAATGTCTGACTCCAAATTACGTCAAAAGCAAATTGCTGCTTTCGGTGAAGTTCGATTGCCTGAGCAAGCTCAGGACGCTCAAGAAGCTCTTTCGACCAGCTGCGATACTGCTTAGGCCACTCCTGCCACACTCCCTCACCAAGAAGGTCTTTGATTGCACAGAACGCCGCATACGAATCAAGCCAATACGAGTTTCTCGCGCAGAATTCCTGGTATTCAGCGGCTCGCCTGCTCTGAGGATCATCGCACTCAGAGATGACTCTCTCCATTGCCGCTGGATCAAGTAGATTGATATTTCCTGCAAAAGCGGAAATTCCCGCGTAAGGAGAGCCGTATTCATCGGTTGGACTGACAGGTAAAATCTGCCAATACCTTTGACCTGATTTGGCGAGAAAATCGATGAACTCGGAAGTTGTATTTCCAATGACACCGGGCTTCTGACCTGGCATAATTGCAGAGTCCTCATCGGCAGGTAGAGAAGTTATATGAGCAAGCACTCCCATACCAGGCTCAAGGGGCTTTTGTAACCTGTGAGCTGGCTGCACATTTAAGACAGTGCATCCAAGCTGCCACAAAAAGACCTCTGCTTTGCCGTCCTTAACGGGGACTGCTTGGCCACTAATAACATCAATAACCTGCATGTTTTGAGGTACAGAAACATATACTGTTTTAGCATCTGAGCGACTCTTGTTTACTAGAACACAAATGCCAGAAGCGGCTTTGCCCTGCTGCTCTTGCTGCTTATCTTTTTGAAGAGGCTTGCGCCAAAATGCCAGAACGTCATCAGATCCACATTCTGGGACAAATGGCTCAAACGAACCATCTACCAGTAGTGGCAGCGTTTTTCTGAGCGCGATGGCATTGCGATACATATGCAAGTAATCCAAGTCCGCACGAGGACTGCTTTCAGGCCATGGCATAGTTGCGCGATTTGTCGGATCAACAAATCCCTCAACACCCATTTCATCGCCGTAATAGATAGACGGAACACCCGGAAGCGTCATCTGAAGTACAGCTGTCTGCCACATACGAGCCTTAGAAAGACCTCGCTGATCAGCAGAAAGTCTATACGTTACCTGCTCATGAGCAGAAAGAGCATCAGGAGCAGGAGCTCCAGCAACTACGTTAATCAAACGCTCTTTATCATGTGTTCCAAACACATTCAAGCAAGAATAAAACGCCTCGTGAGGATAGTTTTCCCACAGTTCCTCAAGAGCAGAAGTTGTTGCCTCAGCACCAACTTCATTCATCAAAAATGAAAGAATAGATTTACGCAGAGGGTAATTCATAGGACCGTCAAGCTCAGAGCCCTCAAGATACTGTCTGAGTTTTCCATACGCTCGCTTATTGCTTGCGTCCTCCCAGACCTCTCCAATAATGACCGCATCACTGCGTTCGGCAAGCGCTGCTGCACGAATCTTCTGAATGAATGAGTCAGAAATCTCGTCAGCAACGTCTAAGCGCCAACCGCGAGCTCCACGACGAATCCACGTTCTAATAACGCCATTCTCGCCACAAATAAACTCCTGATAATCAGGGTTATCAGAGACAATCGTCGGAAGAGCATCGACACCCCACCAACTCTCGTACGTTCCGTCCTCATGAAAGGTAAACCAGTCATCATAAGCTGAGCCTACCTGCTGAACTGCTCCTGGTTCAGAGTAGTTAGAAAATTTATTAAAGTATTTTGAATCAGCGCCACAATGATTAAATACGCCATCCAAAATAATAGAAATACCATGCTCAGCAGCTTTAACGCAGAGGCGTTCAAAATCCTCTACAGTGCCCAACACAGGATCAACTTCCAAATAATCCGCAATATCGTAGCGATGATTACTGGAAGCAGCATAGATTGGATTCAAATAAAGCGCAGTTATTCCAAGGTTTTCCAAGTAGGAAAGCTTCTCTTCAATACCAGCCAAAGAACCGCCGTAGAAATCCCACTGAGTCACGCGACCGTTGGCGTCGCGCTGATACTCAGGGGTCTTCTCCCAGTCTTCAACCAGCTGGCGAGAAACCCCATTTCTTGGAACAGCAAGCGCCTGCTTGGTACGTTCGTGCCAGTTTGCATCTCGTGCAAACCTGTCAGGGAAAATCTGGTAGACAACTCCACCCTTGTACCAGCTAGGGTCTTCTACACCTGCAAAGCTGCCACGAGACTTATAGCAAGTAATCTGAAATGATGGTGGCTCGCCATAGGCAAAGCTACCAACACCGGTGCATCTATTTTCTTGAGCACCATATGACCAAACTGCTCCGTCAGAAGCCTGAAGCTCAAAACGATACCAAATAAGGCCCGTAGCAGCTGGTTTAACAATTGCCTCAAAGCACTGCGCATAGTCAGGTACGCCAGTCGGAAGCGCGCCAGCAAAATCACTCTTTTGCATCACAACGCATTTCTCGCCAGACAGAGCTTGGGCCTCTGGAGACGATTCAGGTCCATACTCTTGCCAGAGACGAAGCGTTACTGATTGAACATCATCGTCCCAAGCAAATAGTCTGATTGTTGCTGAAGTACCTAGTTCTACCGCGCCTTTTGGATTTCTACAAACAATGTTTGAGGTGTTGTGAAAAGCCTGCATTCTTACCAATCTCGACGACGTACATACCTGATAATCTCAGGGTGTAGTAAATGATACACGTCAAGATATTCATTTGCAGCGTTATGCCAACTAAAGTCCTCTGTCATCGCCTGTTTTACAAGATTTGCCCACGCTTGTTTATCATTTCTATACACATCGGCAGCGTACAGAATAATATCTGCCATTTCATCTGCGTTTTGATTGGCAAAACTAAAGCCGGTTCCTTCTCCCGTAAACTGGTTGAACGGTTTTACAGAATCTGCCAGACCGCCCGTCTCGCGAACAACAGGAAGCGTGCCATAACGCATAGAAATCATCTGAGAAAGGCCGCAAGGCTCAAACTCTGATGGCATCAAAAACATATCCGCACCTGCATACATGCGGTGAGAAAGCGCAATATCAAACTCAATACGTGCTGCCATACGGTTGCCATAGTGCTCATCAAAGAAGCGCATAGCATCTTCTTGTTCAGCGTCACCAGTTCCTAGAACAGCAACCTCAATACCTGCACAAATAAGACGGTCCATCGCATAGCGAATCAGGCCCAAACCCTTCTGGTTGGTCAAGCGCGTAACCATTACCGCAAGAGGTACATCTGGATTTACCTCAAGGCCCAGCTCCTCTTGCAGCTGACGCTTACACTCAGCCTTACCTTCCATATGACGTGCCGAGAAGTTCTGTGGAATGTAAGGATCGCTTGCAGGTGACCACGCACCAATATCAATGCCGTTCAGGATGCCGCGCAGTACACTTTGACGGCGACGGAAGATATCATCCATTCCCTCACCAAAGTGCTCTGTCTGCAGCTCACGAGCATACGTTGGGCTAACGGTGAGCAGATAATCGGAGTAGCAAAGCGCACCCTTCATAAAGTTGATAGAGCTTGCGTCACACCTTAACTGATCAACTGCAGCAGGAATATCAGCAAGACCAAGTACGTCGCTCAGCATCTTGTCAGTAAACTGACCCTGGAACATAACGTTATGAATGGAGAAGACCGTCTTAACGTTGTGGACCTCAGGGACGCCCTGATACTGCTCACGCAAAAATACGGGTGCTAGTGCCGTTTGCCAGTCATTGCAGTGCAGAACGTCGCAGGAGAGCTCTGGGACGTGTGCAATCAGCTCACACAGAGCCTTGGAGAAGAACGCATAGCGCTCTCCATCATCGAAGTAGCCATAGAGACCATCACGAGCAAAGTAAGACTCGTTATCTACAAAGTAAAAATCAACGCCTTCATGAACCAGATGCCAAAGCCCACAATACTCAAAGCGCCACGAAAGAGGCACCTGCAGCTCGTAGACCTTCTTCATCTTTTGTTTCCACTCGGGCTTAATAGAGCTGTAGAGTGGCGAGATAACCGCCACTCTTGCTCCTACTTTTTTAAGTGCTTGTGGCAATGAGCCCGAAACATCTCCAAGACCACCCGACTTGGAAAAAGGCGCTACCTCTGAAGTTGCATAGACAACGCGAAGTTTGCGACGCTTGGAGACTTGGGACATTATTACGCCACCCTCTTATTGTTTTTACGCTGAATAAGAATTTCTTCACTGGTACCACGAAGCTCAGTACCTGCAGGAATGATGTTAGAGCGGTCTACAATAGCGTGCTCGACTACAGAGCCTTCCTTAACAATGCAGCCCTCCATCACAATGGAATCACGTACTACTGCGCCACGCTCAATGATGACGTTACGACCAAGGATGGAACCGGTAACAGATCCACGGATACGACAACCTGCAGAAATGGTTGAGTTGCTAACTTTAGAGCCAATCTCAAATTTTGCAGGAGCGGTATCGTGAGCCTTTGTCTTAATGGAACGCTCTGGGGTAAAGAGCTCATTTGCTGGCATGGGGTTCAAAAGCTCCATGTTAGCCTGATAATAAGAGTTCTTTGAGAAGATAGATGCTACATGGCCCTCAAAGTGGAAGGTACGGACCTTAACACGGTTGTAGTCAGCATGAAGCGCCTCAAAGAGGTCAAGATAATCAGTAGCTCTATACCAATCAAGCATATCAATAAGCAGGTCACGCTTGATAATAAAGCAGTCAAGGGAAGCTTCATCTCCGCGCTGGACACCATTATGTGTCTTGACTACGCGGTCACCTTCAAGCTCAACACCAACAACATCTCTATCGTTATAACGAGTGGTGTAGGTCATCATGGTAATGTCCGCGTCAGACTCTAGATGCTGGTCAAGCAGCTCGGTAAGATCAGAGTTAAAAACAAAGTTTGAAGTAGACAACAGAACATACTCTGCATCAGTTCTCTCAAGATATGGCTTGTTGGAAATCAGATCTCTGAGCAGGAAACGAGCGCCTGTGTGAGAGGTACCAAAAGCGGATCCTGGCAAGATAAACATGCCACCGCTCTTGCGGTCCAAGTTCCAGTCTTTACCAGAGCCAAGGTGATCAATGAGTGAGCGATAGTTAAATGGCATGATGACACCAACGGTACTAATGTCCGAATTAACCATATTTGAAAGAGGAAAATCCACCAGGCGATATCTTCCCAAGAAAGGCATGGATGCAATTGGGCGTACATCATTGGCGATTTCCATGTTAGTAGACGCATAATTGCAGGTAATAAGACCAATTACTCTATTCATTATTGCTCACCTCTTTCGACTACTACATCATTTCCAACAACAGCAATCTCCTTGTTCAAATCAGAGCTGCCAATATGGACGTTCTTCTCGACCACAGCGTTCTCGCCAAGAATTGCACGAATAACCACCGCACCAGGTTTAACTTCTGCGCCAGGAAGAAGTACGGAGTCAATAACGCGCGCTCCCTCACCAATAACGGCATCGGTAGACAAAATTGAATGGCGAGAATAACCAAAGATCTGGCATCCGTTGCTTACCAGACAGTCGTCTACCTCTCCAAAAGCGCCAATGTACGCTGGTGGACGGGTGGAAGCATTAGACAAGATAGGGAACTTGTCCGAGAAGATGTCAAACTTAGGCTCAGAGCCAAGCAGATCCATGCTGGTCTCATGATAGCTTGCAATAGTACCTACATCACGCCAGAAGCCCTCAAAGCGATAAGCAAAAAGACGTTTACCATCATCAAGCAACGTCGGAATAATATCGCCGCCAAAGTCATGAGAAGATTCAGGGTTCTTTGCGTCCTCACGCAAAGTCTCAAGAAGCAGGTCTGTGCTAAAGATATAGATTCCCATGGACGCCAGGTTGGACTCTGGCTCTTTGGGTTTCTCGGAAAACTTGGTGATCCTATCCTCATCATCAATGGACATGATGCCGAAGCGAGAGGTCTCTTCCCAAGGAACAGGCATGACGGCAATCGTAAGGTCTGCGTTGTTCTTCTTATGGCAGGCGAGCATCTCGCCGTAGTCCATACGGTAAAGCTGATCGCCAGAGAGAATTAGTACGTAATCAGGGTTATTCTGCTCAATGTAACCAATATTCTGGGTGACGGCATCTGCGGTTCCCGCATACCATGCACCACCAGACTGTGTTGCGAAGGGAGGCAGAATTGAAATTCCACCACCGCGCTCATCAAGGTCCCAAGCACTACCTGATCCCACGTAAGAGTGCAGCAAATACGGACGATACTGTGTCAAAACACCTACCGTAGAAATTCCTGAATTTGCGCAGTTGGATAATGCAAAGTCAATAATGCGGAACTTGCCACCAAACGAGACAGCAGGTTTAGCTACTTTTGAGGTCAGAGCACCTAAGCGGCTTCCCTGTCCTCCTGCAAGTAGCATTGCAAGACATTCCCTTTTGCTCATATTCAAATCTCCTCTCTCCCCAACAGAGGCCTATATTCTCAACGCCCTACGACGATTGAACCTAAACGCAGATCCTTACACGTGCCAAATATCTTCCATGTACTCCCTGATAGTTCTATCAGCCGAGAAGAAACCAGAGTTTGCAGTATTGTGAAGTGCGCGAGCATTCCAGCTGCGACGATCAGCATAGGACTGAGTAAGCTCTTCCCATGCCTTTACATAGGCGTCAAAGTCAATAAGCACCAGGTCAGGATCATTGTTGATCAACAGATAGTCGTGAATTGACTCAAAGTTGCCAGAGAGTCGGCTCAACGAGCCATCGGTCAGCATATTTACAATGCGAGCCAGTGTTGGGTTCTGGTTAAGCAGGTTTTGTGCAAAGTAGGTGCCGGAAGCATATACCTCTTGGACCTCGTCTGCACGAAGACCAAAAATCTTGATGTTCTCTGGTCCTGCAAGCTCAGAGATCTCAATATTCGAACCGTCATATGTTCCAAGGGTCAGAGCCGCATTCATCATAAGCTTCATGTTTGAGGTACCAGAAGCCTCTGCACCAGCAACCGAAATCTGCTCTGAAATATCAGATGCAGCATAGATAAGCTGTGCATTTGAAACAGCAAAGTTTGGAATAAAGACAATCTTCAGACGACCCTCAATGCGCTCGTCGTTGTTAACCACGTCTGCAACGGAGTGAATAAGTCGAATGACTTCCTTTGCAAAGGTATAGCTCTGAGCAGCTTTGCCCGAGAAAATAAAGGTTGTTGGAGCTGGCTTATAGCTTGGATCATCAAGCATACGGTTGTAGAGATACAAAATCTTAAAGACATTAAGCAGCTGACGCTTATATGCATGGAAGCGTTTTACCTGCGTATCAAAGATGGTATTGGTATCCATCTCAACACCAGTTGTCTTCTTGACGTATGCAGCAAGACGCTCTTTTTCTTCTTTCTTTGCAGCGTCCATCTTGTCCAAGAACTCAGCATTGTTCTCAAAAGCAGAAAGCTTCTGAAGCTCATTGGCATCATCAAGCCAGCCGGTACCAATAGCCTCAGTAATAAGCTTTGCGTAAGCGGTATTTGCCTGTGCCAAGAAGCGACGGTGGCAGATGCCGTTAGTCTTGTTATTAAAGATTTCTGGACGAAGCTTGTAGAAGTCCTTCAAAACACTCTGCTTCAAAATGTTAGTGTGCAGATCAGATACACCGTTAACCGAGTGGCTAAACAAAATAGAGAGGTTAGCCATACGAACGGTGTTATCCCACAACACAGCTGTTGAGGCGAGAAGTTCGGTGTTGCCGTTAGAGTCAACAAGCAGCTGCTCCTTATAGCAACGATCAACCTCGTCGATAAACATATACAAGCGAGGAAGCAGCTCACGGAAGGTGTTAATAGGCCACTTCTCAAGAGCCTCAGGCATAACGGTGTGGTTGGTATAAGAAATTGCGTTTCTCGCGATATCAAATGCCTCGTTAAAGTCAACGCCATGGTCATCGACAAGCAGACGCATAAGCTCTGGTCCGCACATTGCTGGGTGCGTATCGTTAGTGTGGATACAGACGTGATCTGCAAAGTGTTCCCAATCCTCGCCGTACTTATCCTTATAAGCACGAAGAATGGTCTGAAGACCAGCGGAAACAAACAAATACTCCTGCTTTAAGCGAAGAATGCGTCCGTGCTCACCAGAGTCATTTGGATACAGAATGGTTGAAATTGCCTCAACGTCAGAGCGGAACTTATTAGCACGGGCATAATCGCCGGCGTTAAAAGCATCAAGATCAAAGTCTTCCTCTGCTGGCTCTGCAGACCAAAGACGCAGCTTATTTACGGTTTTTGCACCATAGCCAACAATAGGCACATCGTATGGAACAGCCCTTACTACCTGGCCACCCTCTTGCGAGAACCAGAAATTGCCATTCTCGTCCTCATGCCTTACAACTGTGCCACCAAAGCGCACCAGTACGCTAGAATCGTCTTTTCTGACTTCCCATGGATATCCATTTGCCAGCCAGTTATCGGTACGCTCTACCTGGCGTCCATCCTTAATCTCCTGGCGGAAAAGACCATAACGGTATCTCATACCGTTACCAAAGCCAGCCATGCCCTCGTGTGCCATAGAATCAAGGAAGCACGCGGCAAGTCTACCCAGACCACCATTGCCAAGGCCAGGGTCTACCTCTTGAGCAGCAAGCTCCTGAAGCGAAGTACCCATTTCTTTAAGGCCCTCTGCAACAACATCGGTGATACCAAGATTGAGTAGATAATTCTCAAGTAGTGGTCCTAGAAGGAACTCAAGAGAGAAGTAATAGACCTGCTTGTCAGCATGAATATAGGAGGTTGACTGAATTTCTCGCGCCTTTTCTGCAATGAGGTGGGCAAGAACGTTATAGCGCTCCTGATCAGTGCACTCTCCATAGTATTTGCCAAGAATCTTGATGAACTTATCGCGATACTGCTCTTCAAAATCTTGTTTATCGGTAAAAATGTTTTGTCCGTTATTTACGGCCATGCTTCCCCCTCTTTGGAAGTTCTTTCTCAAACGCTAAAACAATGCCACCAAGCGGAGGAACAGACAGCTCTACCGAATAATCTCTTCCATTCCATGCCACTGGCTTGGTGGAAAGTTTCTTAGTATTCACAATACCCGAACCGCCAAACTCTTTTGCGTCGGAATTGAACACTTCTTTCCACACACCTGCAGAAGGCATGCCTAAACGGAAGTTCTGATGGGTTGCAACGTCAAAATTGATGAGAATAACCAGGTCCTCGGAAGGCTTTCTTCCGTGACGAACAAACGAGATGATTGATTGCTCATTATTGTCTGCGTCAATCCAATCAAATCCACGGTTGTCGTAGGCATACTGCCAAAGTCCTGGATGATTCTTATAGAAATGATTAAGAGCCTTAATAAATGCCTGCTGATGAGCGTGAGTTGGATACTCCTCAGTCAAGTAATACTCAATACCCTCGTAGTAGCGCCATTCAATAAACTGCGCAATCTCGTTGCCCATAAAGTTGAGCTTAGCGCCCGGATGAGTCATCTGATGAAGTGCCAAAGCCCTCATGCCAGCAAACTGTCTCCACCAATCTCCCGGCATGCGCTGAATGAGACTGCACTTACCATGCACAACCTCGTCATGGCTGAGTGGCAGCACAAAATTCTCATTGAACTGATACATGCTGGAGAAGGTCAGAAGACGGTGGTTACCTGGTCTATAAGGGAAATCAGTCTGACAATAGTGCAGCGTATCATTCATCCAACCCATGTCCCACTTAAGGTTAAAGCCAAGTCCCCCAACCTCGGGAGGATAGGTAACCAGCGGCCATGCCGTGGACTCTTCTGCAATCATCAAAATATCAGGATGTTCTTTTTGAGCAGTCTCGTTGCAGAGACGCAAGAAAGCGCTTGCATCCAAATCTTCCTCTGTGCCCTTATGGTTAAAGCGCTTCTGAGAAGGATCGTCGATACCAAAATTCAAATACAGCATGCTACTGACACCGTCAACACGAATGCCGTCAGCGTGATACTCATTCAGCCACATAAGCAGGTTAGAAACAAGGAAGCTTCTAACCTCACCACGAGTAAGATCAAACTTAAGAGTTCCCCAGTTAGGATGCTCTTTTTCTTCAAAGAGCCTAGTGCCATCAAACTCTGCAAGACCATGAGCGTCTTTGCAGAAGCCTCCTGGGACCCAGTCTAAAATGACACCGATGCCAGCCTGATGGCAGCAATCAATAAAGTGTTTGAACTGGGCAGGATTGCCATACCTTGAGGTGGGAGCAAAATAACCCGTTACCTGATAACCCCAAGATCCATCAAAAGGGTGCTCCATAACGGGGAGAAGTTCGATGTGGGTGTAGCCCATCTCTTTAACGTAAGCTACCAGCTCTTCTGACAATTCATCATAGGTGTAGAAAGCATCTACGTTGGTATCAAAGTAGTCTTTAGGTTCTTCAGCCTGCTCTGCAGCTTCTGCATCAGCAGAATCTTCCTCTTGGGCAGTCAGGTCAGTATGCTGCTTCCAGCTTCCAAGATGAACTTCAAAGATGTTAAGAGGACTATGCAGGAACTTAAGCGATGCACGCCTTTTCATCCATGCTTCGTCTTCCCAAACGTACACGTCTGGGTCAAACGTAATAGATGCCGTATGTGGTCTGACCTCCGCATAGGTACCATATGGGTCAGCCTTAAAAATCTTCTGTCCAGAAGCGGATACAATCAGGAATTTATACAATACTTCCGAGGTGATTCCTGGAATAAAGCCTTCCCAGATTCCGCCGTATTCTGAGCGAGAAAGAACGTTGACGGTATCATCCCAATTATTAAAGTCTCCAACAACAGAGACAGAGGCTGCATTGGGGGCCCAAACCGCAAAATGATAGCCTTCAACTCCATCTTCTTGAACCGCAGGGTGTGCACCTAATTTCTTGTGACTCTGGAACCATTTTCCTTGTGCAAACAAGTATGCATCCTGGTCACTTACCACTAACGATGCATTTAACTCTGCCATGCTCACCTCCGCGCTTACCAATGAAATCTACGTATCTTGTAGATTTGTTATCCATAAAGACTCGTAGTTGATAGTTACTAAGATAAACCATTACAAGGTAAAACACGGTAACAAACACTCAATATGTCTTTCACCGATAAAAAACAACCGTACACGTTATTTTTTTGTTTTTACCGATTTTTGTTAATAATAGTGAATAAAAATTGCAACTAAAAGAAATGGCAGCTTATCCAAATAAACTGCCATTTGATACAAAAACTTTTTATATAACCGTGAAGCGACTTAAGAAAGCTGGCTCCTACAAGTCCTCTTCCTAAAGTGATTCTTCAGGTTACTTGCAGCTACATCTTGCGTGGTACAGTCGTCTCAGCTGAAGGAGCATGTGCAGCAATTACATCGAGAGCTGCTGTCTCTTGGTCCTTCTCGCTAAAAGCAACTGCCCTACCGTATGCGTCGGTATCAAGAATTGCCTGGCGGAAGCGATCAGTTGTAAATCCATAAGGAGCGCGACCCCACTCGTTGGTCTTCTGAGCTCGCTCAACAATGATGTCCAGGTCAGCGTCAACTGATTCTGGAGTAATGTCCAGATCGGCCAAGGTGGTTGGGAGACCAAGCTTTCTATTAAGCGCCACCTGCTCCTCAAGTGCCTTAAGGTTGCCGTCAAAGGCATAAAGAACGCAGGTACCAAAGGAAACAACCTCACCATGAAGGTGCTTCTCGCCACGCTCGCCTAGAGCGGTAAAGGCATTGTAGAAGGCATGAGCGGTAGAGGAATTGAAGTAATACGCACCACGCTCAGCACCAATGTTGGTGGTCATGTTAGACACAACACCAGCGGTAATTATGATGTTAAGAACAACGTTTTCAAATGCTTCAGAAACAATACCAGCGCGCTTATCTGCCAGTGCCTGCTCTGCATTATCAAACAGAGGCTCAATGCAGGCACCTGCGGCAAGAGCTCGTCCCATAAGAGGGCTGTGGAGCAGCTCAACTTCTCTGGAAGAAAGTTCGACCTCGGGACCTTTAGAGAAGGCATCGCCAATTCCTGCCCAGAAGTACTCATCAGGGCTCTCTGCAATGATCTGCGTATCAATAAAGGTATGAACGGGTAGCTCAGCAGGAATGAAGTACGTATCTGCAGAACCATCCTCTTTATAGAAAACAGCAATTCTTGTTACAGGAGCGCAGTTAGAAGCAAGTGTTGGGAAGGTAAAGTATGGTTTGTCCAGAATAGTTGCAATCTCTTTACCCTCATCAATTGCGCGACCGCCACCAACAAGGAAGAGCATATCAGCAGCAATAACCTCAGGCATCGCTGCAATTCTCTTGGCATTTGCGTGCGTAGAGTTAGTGCCGTAAGAAATCCAAGAAGAGATAGAAACCTCAGAACCCGCAAGTGCAGCCTCAAGCTTTGGACGTGCCTTCTCCATTGCAGTTGGTCCACCAATGACTACGGCATTTTTGCCAAAGCGCTTAACAATGTGCAGTACCGACTTATAAGCATCAACACCAATGGTGTATGAAGGCAGATACTCCGTAAATGTTCCGCGAGATTCCATCTTTTCCATAGCATCCTCCAAAACCTATCTCAGAAAAGCGAGAATATAACTTTAACTGAATTAGTTATGTTTTTGCAGCATAAATCCTTGAACGAGCGTTTCCTCTGCCTCTTTATAGGCTGACGAGAAAAACTCTGTATCAAGCATTTGATACTGCGGAGAGCTCACACTATTCTGGCGATTCTCCTCCGCAATGCGCTGTATAACCTGAAGTGTTTGCTCAACATCTGAATGCGTAAACCCATACTGTGGATGAGCCGCGGCAACTGCAAAGAGCTCATCAGATGCTTCTGGCAGACGACTCATATCAAGCGAGCGCCCGTAAATATCAAAATCTGCTTGCTTACGAATACGTGCATCTTCTCCTGTTGGAATATGATGAGCACGCAAAAATGCACGTGTATGAGTGTTATACACATGGTCGCAAACAAGGTGGCACCAAATGCCCACGATAAGCTCTCTGAGCTGGCGCTGATCTACTAAACCGCACTGCTCAGCTGAGCAATAATTCACATTTGGCTGGATGAAGTCAGTCTGTAGCAGATATTCGGCTGGGTTAAGACCATCCATAAAATTACGCTGATACCGCTTATAACTTGGAATAGGCAAACTTCCTGGGTATGACTGATGGCTTCGACCGTACCTCACCTTGTGAGAATAGTCTGGAACCATAAAGCCAATGTGCACATCAGGAGCAACGTTTCCAAGCAGAAATGCATCAGGGTAGTGAATATCTACACCCAAGTAACCGGCTCCTTTCTCAAGGAGCCGGTCAGCATGAGCAATATGTACGTTCCAACTTGGCACTACAATTACCTGCTTATCCGCGAATTTCTCCGCCGGTAGAACGAAGAACCTTCTCCACAAGCTTTGTGTGGGTCTTCTCAACCTCTTCTGAAGTAAGCGTTCTGTCGTCTGCGCGATACGTAAGCGAGAAGGCCATGGACTTCTTGCCCTCACCAACACGCAGCGAATCGCGGTACACGTCAAAGAGTCTGATGTCGCATAGGAGCTTGCCACCAGCAGACTTCAAACGCTGAACTAGCTGCTCTGCAGTGACGCTCTCGTCAACAACAATTGCCAGGTCAATGGAGATACCTGGGTAGGTTGGAGGCTCCACAATAGGAAGGTCTTTCTGAGAAAGACGCAAAAGCGACGCAACAGAAATCTCAAAGGCGATGACGGGAACCTCAATGTCAAAGTTCTGGAGCGACAAAGGATGAATGTTTCCAACCCAACCGATTGTCTCGCTACCTGCAAGAATCTCAGCAGCGCGACCAGGCTGCAGCCAACCGTATTGCTCTGGCTCAGCTACACGGAAACGAACCTTAGGGATGCGAAGTGCCTCAAGCAGGCCCTCAACAATACCCTTGGCGTCAAAGAAATCGTAGGCTGGATACTTAGCATTCCAAGCGTCATCTGCTGGACGACCAACCAATACGCCACAGACATAGCTTGGCTCATCTGGCTGGCTCTTATCCTTATGTCCAAAGAGCACACGACCCAGCTCATACATGGCAATATTAGAGACACCATGAGCAAGGTTGTATGCAATAGAGCGCAGAAGACCTGGAACAATGGAGCGACGCATCTCAGACTGGTCAGCAACAAGTGGGCTCATAACCTTTACAGGGACGCCTCTTCCCTCTTCGCTCATACCAAGCTTAGAGAGGTCATCTGGACTTGCAAACAAATATGACTTTGTCTCGTTGAGGCCAAGGGAGCGCAGCGTACGGCCAATCTTTCTAATCTGACGCTGATCTGAAGTCAAACCGCCTGCATGGTTTCTAGCAGCAGGAAGCGTAGCCTCAATATCACCTTCACCCCACAGGCGAACAATCTCCTCAATAAGGTCAACCTCGCGCGTAAGATCTGGGCGGTTTGTAGGAGCAATAACGCTCAGCTCTCCGTTGTCTGCTGGAGCAACCTTGCAGCCAAGGCGCGTAAGGCGAGAAACCATAAACTCTTCTGGAATTTGAGCACCTGCAAGAGAGCAAACGCGCTCTGGGCGAAGCGTAATAGTTACTGCCTCTTTTACCTTTGGATATACATCAACAATACCAGGGCAAACCTCAGCACCACAGCACTCCTCAAAGAGTGCTGCTGCAATATCTGCAACAGATGCGCAACCGTTTGGATCCACAAGACGCTCGTAGCGAATAGAAGCCTCGCTCATCAGATCAAGGTTTCTGCTGGTACGGCTAATGTGGCCGTTATCAAAGACAGCGGATTCCAAAAGGACATCAACGGTATTCTCGGTAATTTCAGAATCCAGGCCACCCATAACACCTGCAAGTGCAATAGGAGTTTTACCGTTATCAGTAATGACGGTCATATCAGACGTGAGCTCACGGTCTTCTCCGTCAAGCGTCACAATGTGTTCACCGTCTTCTGCAGCGCGAACCACAATGTGATACTTGCCATCTTCCTTGGTAAGTTTACCAAGGTCAAAGGCGTGCAAAGGCTGACCAGTCAGGTACATAACGTAGTTGGTAACATCAACAACGTTGTTAATAGAGCGGCCACCACAAGCTGTAACGCGACGAGCAAGCCACTCAGGGCTTGGACCAATCTTGACGTTACGAACCACGCGAGCGGTATACCTTGAGCAGAGCTCAGGGTCAGCAATAGTAACATCTACCTGCTCAGATGCATCTGTACCAGACTCAGAGGCAACACTTGGAAGCTCTATGTGGGTGTCGATGTCATACATTGCAGAAACCTCAACAGCCATACCTGTCATAGAGAGGCAGTCAGGGCGGTTAGGGGTAATCTCACAATCAAGAACAACATCAGACATGCCCAGGTAATCGGTAAGAGGCATGCCAATTGGAGCATCCTCAGGAAGAATCATAATGCCGCTCTGGTCATCGCCAAGACCCAGCTCGCGAGAAGAGCAGTTCATGCCGCAAGACTCAACGCCACGCAGCTTGGACTTTTTAATCTTAAAGTCTCCAGGAAGCACCGCACCGATCATTGCCGTAACAATGTGGTCTCCCTGATTAAAGTTCTGAGCACCGCAAACAATCTGTAGAGGAACAGGATTTCCGTCCTTATCTACATTGTTTTTACCCACGTCAACCAGGGTAACGTACATATGATCAGAATCAGGATGAGGCTCTTTGCTTACAACCTGAGCAGTAACAACATGGTCAAGATTTGCGCCGACACGCTCTATAGCCTCAACCTCAGTACCAGTGCGCACAAACTCACGCTCAAGGTCTTTTGGGTCCTGAGGAAGATCAACGAGCGTCTTCAGCCATTCATAAGATACACGCATGTGATTGCCTTTCTAATAAGACGCCGATGATTAGAACTGACGCAGAACTCTCTGGTCACCAGAGATGAGCATGCGCAGGTCAGGAAGGTCATAACGGAGCGCTGCAACACGCTCAACACCAATGCCAAAGGCAAAGCCTGTGTACTTCTCGGAATCAATACCGCAGTACTTGAAGACATTAGGGTCAACCATGCCGCAACCAAGAATCTCAAGCCAGCCCGTGTTCTTGCAGAAACGGCAGCCCTCACCGTGGCAAACACCACAAGAAACGTCTACCTCGCAGCTTGGCTCGGTGAATGGGAAGAAGTGAGGACGATAGCGGGTAGCGCGGTCCTTACCAAAGATCTCACGAGTAAAGTGGTCAAGGGTGCCCTTGAGGTCACCAAAGGTGATTCCCTCATCAACAACAAGGCCTTCCATCTGCGTAAACTGAGGCAGGTGGTTAGCGTCTGCTGTGTCAGGACGGAATACCGTACCAGGACAAATCATGTAAATAGGAGGCTCTTTTGTCTCCATGGTGTGTACCTGAACGCCAGAAGTCTGTGTACGAAGAAGCACGTCGGACTCGCCCAGTACGTGCGATTCTTTACCTTCTGGCGCATTATCCACTACGTAGAACGTATCCTTACCAGAGCGGCTTGGGTGATCTTCAGGAGCGTTCAGCGCTGTGAAGTTGTAGTAGGTAGTCTCAACATAAGGGCCTGTCTCAATGGTGTAGCCCATGCTGATAAAGATGTCTTCCATCTCCTCACGTACCTGCTCAATGAGGTGCTGAGTACCAGGGCTCAGACGACGACCTGGAAGGGTAACATCAGTTGCCTCAGCATTAAGCTGAGCCTCAAGGGCTTCTCGCTTTAAGGCAAGCTGACGCTCGCGAATAGCGGTCTCAACGTTAGCACGAACGGTATTTGCAAGCTGACCCATTTGAGGGCGCTGATCTGCGGGAACCTGACCCATCATACGCATAATTGCGGTAAGAGAGCCCTTCTTTCCCATTGATGCAACGCGCACCTTCTCAAGTGCTTCAAGGTTTGTTGCCTTAGCAATTCCTTCAAGTACTTGCTCGCGAATTGCCGAGAGTTCCTCAGACATTCCCATGTAATTACCCTTTCAATAGAAAACCGTCCCTGAGCATATGCCCAAGGACGGAAAATTTCCGCGGTACCACCTCGGTTGATTGCACAGTTTTCTCTCTGTGCAATCCACTTAAAAGCCTAGTTTCGTTAGGCGGACGACTTCCCTACTGAGCAGAAACTGCCGTTCAAGTTGTAGCTCGGGAGTGAACTCTACCAGCGCTGTGCAGGTGTTTCTCAACCACGAACACCCTCTCTGTTCACAACGTGCTCCGGCAGACCTCTCCGTCAACGCACTTTGTTCAGAGTATCACACTGTGCGAGTTTTGAGCAGCAGCACAACCCTTTTTACCAGAAAGATAAACAAAAGCGTAACAACCGCGAGAAGAACGATGGTTCCTCCAGGTTTAAGGCCAAGCTCATAGGAGACAACAAGTCCACCAAGTGAGGTCAGCATACCCACCGTGCTCGCATACAAACAACATTGCTTCCAGCTGCGGGAAATCTGCAAAGCACAGGCAACAGGAACTACCATCATGGATGAAACAATAAGTGAGCCAACCGTTCTTGCTGCTACGGCAACCACCAAAGCTACTGCGATAACAAAGCCAAAATTAATAAGACTTACGGGTACACCAACACAACGGGCATGACGCTCATCAAAAGACATCAAGAAAAGTTCTTTTCTAAGGAAGAAGCAGAACGCAACGGCAAGAACGCTAATGACCACAATCATCTGAACTTCTTGCTCGCTTACCGTCAGAATAGAGCCAAACATAAAGCTGTTGAAGCTTGATGAATTGGGAACAAAACCTGACAAAACACCTGCTAGACCAATGCCTGCTGCCATAACAATAGCAACTGCAAGCTCTGACTGATCTTTAAAGTGGCGACGTACTCCCTCAACACAAAGAGCACCACCCAAACAAGCGGCAATTGCTCCGGCAACAGGATTAATGCCCGCAATCATGCCTCCTGCAACACCTGCAAGAGAGGTATGTGAGAGAGCGTCGCCAATCATAGAAAGGCGCTTCAATACAACCGTAACGCCTACCAGCGGAATAATTGCTCCCAGAAGAATTCCCACAAGAATTCCTCGCTGCATAAATACGTATTCAAACATTTATGCCCTCCTCTCGTACGAGTCTTGGGCATCTTGAACAACGTCGGACGCAGGACCAAGGGACTCCGTTAAAGCAAAATCATCTAATTTTCCGCGATTGTGGTCGTGGACATGATGAGAGTCAAGGTCACAGTGAGCTCCATGAACTGCACAGTGATCATGACCGTGACCCCTACCTGCAATTTCTGTAGCTTTGTGGTCAGCAACTTCAACAACTCGACAAGCCAGCGCATCAAGAGCTGCAAGATCATGCGTAACAATAAGTACCGCAAGATCTCGAGCTGCATGGGCTTCTCGCACTAGGCTATAGAAATGATTGCGACTCTCTTTATCAAGACCAGTTGTAGGCTCGTCCAGGATAAGTAGCGATGGATTTCCTACCAGTGCGCAGGCAAGACGGACTCTCTGGAGCTGTCCTCCAGAGAGTTCCCTGATAATACGTGTAGAAAAATCAGTCATACCCACAAGGTCAAGCGCTTCAAGCGTACGCTCACGACGCTCTTTAGCGCTCATCTTTACCTTTTTGGCACGAGCATACTGACTTGCATCTACTAGCTCGACGACGCTTGCAGGAAAGCGATTAACCGATTCTGAAGGCAGCTGTGGGACATAGCCTACACGCTCCCAGTCTTTAAACCGAGTCGAGGACGTTCCAAAAAGAAGTGACTTACCGCTAGTTGGCTCAAGCTCACCCACCACAATACGAGAGAGCGTAGATTTACCAGCTCCGTTATCACCAATAAGCGCACAAATCTCACCTTGATGAACGTCTAAATTTACATCGCTTAAGACACGCGTCTTCTTGTAAGAAAAACTCACGTCTTGAAGCGAAACGGCTATCTGACTTTCCTGCAACACGTCCTCCAAACATCCAGCCTAAGCTGGCAACACACTATGCGAGAGCGCCCTCAAGAGCCTTGAGGTTCTCGCGCATAACAGAGAGGTAATCCTCGCCCGCCTTGAGCTCGTCATCAGTAAGTCCCTCAAGTGGGTTAAGCTCTTCAACACGAGCGCCTGTTGCCTCAGCAATTGCTTGAGCAACCTTAGGACTTACCAGTTCCTCCGTAAAAATAACCTTTACATTATGCTCTTTTACGAACTCAGTAATCTCTTTCATTTCTTGAGCATTTGGCTCTGCATCTGCCTCAACACCCTCGATTGGCATCTGTGTAAGACCATATGCCTCACATAGATAACCAAATGCCTGGTGAGAAACAACAATGGTCTTGTTAGGTAGTGAATCCAGACCCTTGTGGAACTCACTATCAAGCGTATCAAAGTCTGCGTTTGCCTTATCAAGATTGGCAGCATACTCTGACTTGTGCTCAGAGTCCTTCTCAGAAAGTGCATCACAAATATTCTTCATCTGAATCTTTGCATTCAGAGGGCTCAGCCAAACGTGAGGGTCAGTTCCGCCATGGTCGTGATCGTGGTCATGATCATGGTCGTCTTTCTTCTCCTCATGATCGTGATCATCGTCCTCTTCAAGCTCAAGAAGTTTAACGTCTTTGCTGGTCTCAACTGCTGCAAGTTTTGTGCCAGAACCAAGTCCATCAAGTACGTCCTTGACCCAGTGTTCCATACCAGCACCGTTGTAAATCAAGAAGTCTGCTTCCTGGATAGTCTTCATATCCTTGCTGGATGGCTCCCAATCATGTGGCTCAGTACCTGCTGGAACGAGACATGTTACTTCAGCATGATCGCCAGCGATGCGCTTTGCAAAATCGTACATAGGATAAAAACTTGCAACAATGCTGAGCTTCTTCTGGTCTTTATTATCAGAAGCTCCTTCTTGCTTTTGAGCCTCAGGCTTGCAGCCAGCAAGAATAGCACTCACGCCAAAAGCGGATGCTACAAGTGCGCTACGACGAGAAACGGTTGGATTCAAATTCATGTTACATCTCCCAAAACTATAAAAACCAATACGGTGTAGTGCCAAATTCTTCAAACAAAATCGTGCGATTGTCATCACTACCAAGCATAAAAACATGGCGAGAAACCCATGTTTCTCCTCACTTCTTTGCCTTTCTACTCACTTCTCATCATCTGAACATGCATTCATGCTTCCCCTTTAGCACGAAAGCGGGCTGTCATCCGACAGTCCGCTTTCTAAAAGTTAGCCTTAGTATACATATTCCAATTCAAGTCAACGATAAATTTCTTATCTTTTCCGCAAACGGAATTGGAATAAACAGGTTAACTGTTTTATCTCTTGCTAAGCTACTGATCTTTCTCCGCATACGGAGTAATAATCAGAGCTCCACTATTATACTCACCCAAATAAACCTCTGAAGCAGACTTATAACCTTGATGCTCAAGTTCTCTTTCAAGCCAATTCTCTTCCAGGTCCAGCGTCTCAAGAATGTTCGTCTGAACTTGTCCGTCAGTAATAAGCGGGAATCTAACGTTCTCTTCTCCTTTTTTAACAATAATCAACTGTCCATTTTGCTCAAGAATGGCACGCTTAACGTCTGAGATATAATTCACTCCTGCCTGGCGAAGCTTCAGCGACACATCGTAGGCAGTGAGACCCATAGACCTACAGTTGTCTACAAGCAGCTTGCCCTTATCAATAACAATAACAGGACGTCCATCAATCAACTGCTTGACCAGCATATTGTTTGTTCTCAACCATTTGAGAACCATGACAATAATGAGCCAAATAAGCAGGACAAGGGTGAACTGCAAAATGGTAATTGAACTGTTGTAGATCATGCCGCCAACAATGCCGCCAAGTACAAAGTTTTGAACCTGGTCAATTGCTGCAGTTGGTGCTAGGTTTCCTTTTCCGCTGACGTTAATTGCCAGAACAAGCGAGAAAAGACCGATGCACAATTTAATGGCAACTTCTAAATAAAAGTTCATCGATCTACTCCTCTACATGCTTAATGTCATTACCAATGAGATTGATCTGTTCAATGACATAGTCATTCTCGGTATTTTTCAAAACGTGATAATACTTACCGTCAACCTCAAGATACGAGGGATTTCCCTGGCTATCAAAGGCAACGTACACATGGTCAAAATCAACCTCAAGACGTCGAGCGAAGCTTTCTTGTGAGGAAACAATTGACTCATAGTGCTTACTTGTCTGATTGACCTCTAGCACACGATCAAGCTGTAGAAGTCCAAGAAAGATTAATGAGAACAGCGCAATAAGCGCCAGCTCACGATACTTAGAATTCTTTCTATCACGCATGTAATGCACAAGCGAGAAGATCATTAGAAGTGCAACAAGGCCAAATAGAACAAGCTGAGTCCAGTCAAATACTGTTGCATGGTGAATTAAATAGTTATGGGAATAGAACTCCATAGGCTTCCTTTAGTTTGCATTACTCAAGATTTGCTGCTTAAGCCTTGTAAACGCTCTTTCCTCCAAGGAACGTCTCTTCAAGCTGAAGATTTTTTGTAACAATAATAAAGTCAGCATCATATCCAGGACGGATGAAGCCACAAACATCATCAATTCCACAGGAGCGAGCTGGGTTTTCTGAAGCCATACGAACCGCTTCTTCAGCAGAAACAATACCCCAGTCAAAGACGTTCTTCACGCCTTCAAACAGACGAAGGATTGAACCAGCAAGGCTATGAGACTCATCCATCAGACGAGCAGTTCCGCCTTCAACAACAACAGGGAAATCGCCAAGTTTGTACTGTCCATTAGGCATACCACCTGCACGCATGCAGTCTGTAATAAGAACGGTATGATCATATCCCTTTGCATTTACCAGAGCGCGAACAGCAATAGGATTAAGGTGATGGCCGTCGCAAATAGCCTCTGCATAGGTACCGTGGGTGGTCATTGCAGCACCAACCATACCTGGCTCACGGTGGTGAAGACCGCTCATGCCGTTATAGGTATGAACAAAAATGTCTGCACCAGCGTTTACGCAGGCAAGAGCCTCCTCATACGTTGCATCGGAGTGACCAAGTGCAACATGAACACCGCGGTCTGCCATCTCTGCACAGAACTCTGGAGCACCATCGCGCTCTGGAGCAATAGCAATCTTGGCAATCCAGCCGTCAGCACGCTCCTGCCACTCATCAAAGACCTCTACATCTGGATCAAGGAAGTACGCAGGATTCTGGGCACCCTTGTGTTTCTCGGTAAAGAAAGGTCCCTCTAAGAAGATGCCCTGGATGCGAGCAGCATCAATACCGTTTGCCGCAATTCCCTCTGCGGCATCAGCAACGGACTCACAAGCATCACCAGTTTGCTCAACGCTTGCGGTTAGTGTTGTTGGAAGCCAAGAAGTTACGCCGTTAGAGAGCAGACCCTGGGCAATCTCAATGACGCCATCAGGATCGCAGTCCATAATATCGTGGTCCAGGAAGCCATGGATATGGGTATCAACAAGGCCAGGAGCCACCCAAGAACCAGTGCGGTCAATAATCTCGCAGTCTGGCTTCTCTTTAGTGAAATGACCAAATACACCGTCTTCTACGAGCAAATATCCTGGACCAGAAGTTGCTCCTGGCAAAAAGAACTTATCTGCTTTAACTGCAAATGTACTCATACGACCTCAATCATTCTCAAAAGGACGCGCCATAGGCACGTCCTTCTTAGTAATTCCTATAGTGAGTGAATTGTAACACCCTTAACCACTCGATTAACCTGACCAGTTGGAGAAGGTGTGTCCGGTTTGTTATTGACACGAACTGAGTTCAAGAGTGCCACCACTTGAGCAACCATTACAAAAGGCAGAGCCAAATAAGGTGCTGGTAGAGGCTCTGTAAATACTGGAAGACTAAACGTTCTTCCCGTAAAGTTTGTTGCCCCCTCTTGCTCAATACCAATAGTCAGAGCAGCAATCTGGTCTCCCTTAATCTCGTCAAGAATATCCAGATCATATTGACGCGTATAAGGATTATTGGAAACAAAATCAAACACCAGGGTGTGCTCGTCGACAAAAGACTTTGGTCCGTGGCGATATCCCATTGAGGAATCCCACGACGTTGCATTAATACCAGCTGCAAGCTCCAAAATCTTAAGCTGAGCCTCATGAGCAAGGCCCACAAAAGGACCAGAACCCAAATAGGTAATGCGGTTGAAATCGCTCTTGAGCCACTCAGCAATCTCTTCCTCGCGCTCAATTACCTGCCTACCTAGCTCAGCAGCATCAGAAATCCAAGCCTTCTTCTGTGAGTCATCAGCACTATCAAATACAAGAGTTGCAAGAAGTGTCATACAGCTATAAGAGCCGGTCATGGCAAAGCCCTGGTCATTTGCACCAGGAATAAGAAGCAGCAATGTATCGTCTTTACCTGCGGATTCAACGGCAAGTTTTCCTTCAGGAGCGCAGGTAATATTGATGAGTAAAAGATTTTTAACAATCTTACGGGCAATATTTACGGCAGCAAGACTCTCTGGACTATTACCAGAGCGTGCAAAAGAAACCAAGACCGTTGGATCATCTGGATCAAGGCTGCCATAAGGATCAGAAACAATATCAGTAGTTGCAACAGACGCAAACTCAAAAGAGCTCTTCTCGCCATGAGAACGAAGATACGGAGTAATGGTATCGCCTACATATGCCGAGGTACCTGCACCCGTAAAGACCACGCGGGTACGACGACCCTCGCCAAGATTGCGAGCACGCTCGACAAACTCTTTAATTGCAGAAAGGTTCTCCTGATAAATGCCAAAGGTAGATACCCAAAGCTCAGGCTGCTGCTTAATCTCGGCAGTTGTAATATGAGCGCCTAGTGCCTTTAGCTCTTCTTGGCTCTTCTTAAACATTGATATCCCTTCTTACAGCTGTTTAACTGCGTGTATGTACAATTTTGTATCTAAACTGATCCGCACGAGCCACGCTTAGTGTGAACTCAACAATGATATTTCTGTCATTGTACGTGGTGCGTGTGAGACTCAAAACAGGCGAGCCTTCAGAAATTTGCAATAAAGTGGCGTCATCCGAGCGAGCAATTGAAGCCTTGAACTCCTCTTCTGCTACACCAATCTTTATGTTGTAGTCTTCTTCAAAAATTTGGTAGAGAGATTTTTGCTCAACATCATGAGCAGTAAGCGAGAAAAACTGTGAAACTGGAAGGTAGGTTACCTCCAGCATCATAGGCACATTATCAGCACTTCTTAAACGCTTGATGCGGAAGAGTTTCTCGCCAAGAATAACATGCATATGCTGGGCTAAGAACTTATTAGCCTCAATAGTGTCAAACTCAAGAATAGTCGTCTTTGGAACGCGGCCCAACTGACGCTGCTGGTCAGTAAAGCTATAGCCTCCCATAAGGTCTGTTGCACGTTCAGAGACGTCTGCAACAAAGGTACCGCGGCCACGCTGGCGATAAATGAGCCCCATGTGTTCAAGCTCTTGCAGGGCAAGTCTTACCGTGGTGCGAGAAAGTCCGTAGGAATCGGAGAGTTCACGCTCAGAAGGAAGTGGATCATCTGGATCCATCTCGTTCTCAATACGATAGCGCAGCATATTTGCTAGCTGCTCGTAGAGTGGCTGTCTTCCCATAAACGTTGTCATCAAAACTCTCCTATAAAAGACGGGTGCCCACTAAGTGGACACCCGTCACACTTACTTAACCCCAAATATATGGGAGAACGCCAAAGCCAGAACCAAGAAGTGCAATTACCAGAAGCAGGCAGATGCACATAATTGGAGTCCAGTTACGCTTTGCCATGAGGTAGTACAGACAAAGGGTAAGAGCCAGTGGGATAAGCTTTGGGCAAACGCCGTCAAGGATCTTCTGGATGTCAATAGAGACAGGAGAAGTAACTTCCTCGCCAACAGTTACCAGGTTAACACCGTTGCCGACTGGAGCAATAGCAGTAGTACCGTCCTTGCCGTCAGCAGTCTTGCCGCCGATGAACTTAACGGACTCAGGATTCTTCTTGTAGTCAGAATAAGAACCCTCAGCAAAGAGTGCCTTGTCATACTGACCAGAAGCAAGCTGCTCGTCAGAAAGAGTTACCTGAGAAAGAACAACGCTGTGTGTCTCACCGTTAGGGATGTTTGCGCCAGCGCCAAGCTTGGTTCCACCGTAGCAGACAACCAGGCAGCCAACAACAAAAACACCCAGGATAGAAGCAGCACGAGTGAACTCTTTTGCGTTCTCGGTAAGCAGAGTAATTGCGTCAGTACCCATCTTGTAAGAAAGGTTCATCAGCCAATAACGTACAGCGAACTGTGCGATGTTGAAGATGATAAGGAACAAGAATGGTGCAAAGACATTGCCGGAAATTGCCATGTTAGAGGTAATACCAGCAGTAATTGGAACAAGGGTGAACCAGAACAGTGCGTCACCAATGCCGCCCAGAGGACCCATTGCAGAAACGCGGACTGCACGAATGGTTGGGATATCCAGCTTGTTCTGCTCGAGGGAGAGAACAATACCCATAACAAAAGTGACCAAGAATGGGTGGGTATTGTAGAACTCAAGGTTGTGACTCATGGAAGCAGCAAGGTCATCCTTGTTGTCGCCGTGAATCTTCTCAAGACCAGGGAGGATACCGTAGAGCCAACCAGCTGCCTGCATTCTCTCGTAGTTGAAGGAAGCCTGCAGGAACAGGGAGCGCCATACCATCTTGTTGAGCGTCTTCTGATCAAGTGGCTCAGCAGGAGTGGTGTTCTGATAGGTATCAGGAATATTAAATGCCATCTTCGAAGTCACCTCCAGCAACAACAGCAGGAGCAGCATTCTTCATCTTGGTCTGGAGCTGGTAATCCCAGAATGCGATACCAAAGCCGATGAGAGCAAGAAGCAGAAGTGCTGGACCAGAGAGCTCAGGAATGCTGATAAATACGATTGCAGCTGCAAAGCCCATGAGGAAGAAGCCCCAAAGCTCGCGAGAAACCATAACCTTCAGCAGGATTGCAAAGCCGACGAAGCGCATCATGCCACCAGCGACGGACAGTGCATTCATGAGCCACTTTGGAATCGCCGTGGTGATCTGAGTTCCAAATGCAGCGCCACCCAGGAAGAACAGGGTAACAATGACACCAAAGAAGAGACCAAGAGCAGCCATTGCACCATAGTTGATACGAGCAATTCCCTTAGGATCGGCCTTCTCGGCGTATGCATCAGCAGTTGCCATTACAGGGGACATAATGGTAAAGATGATGGTTACTGCATACTGACCAAGCAGAGAGAATGGAATTGCTGCAGCTACAGCGGCCATTGGCTCAAGCTTAGTAGTGATTGCAAAGACTGCAGACATAATGCCGCCGATAACAGCGTTAGGTGGCTGAGCACCACCAACAGGCATGTTGCCGATGGTCATAAGCTGATAAGTACCACCAACAATGAGACCAGTCTGGACGTCACCAAGAATCAAACCAACCAAAAAACCAGTTACGATTGGCTGGTAAAGAGACTCGAGGAAACTAAACTGATCGATGCCAGCGATAAACGCAACGATGAAAATTAATAACACCTGAATAGGGCTAACATCCATCTTAACTCCTCCTTTCAAACACACCATAACTACCGATGACGATGATCGGCAGACTATCCGAATACCTTTGCCAACCTGCTAGAAACGTTGCACCATTGCAACTTTTTGTAATCTCTACCAGGAAGTTGCGCGCAAAACTTACTCGAATAGCTTTGAGATATCCTCGACCGGGGTCGTAGGAACACGCCTAATCTCTAGAGTCACCCCCAATTCCTGAAGCTCACGGAAGGCAGCGACGTCCTTATCGTCTACCGCCACACTTGTGGCGACCTGTCGCTTTCCCTCAGCCATGTGCATATTGCCGATGTTCACCTTTTTGATTGGAACACCGCCCTTGACCAGAGTGAGGACATCCTCTGGATTCTCGGCAACTAAGAAAATGTGCTGGCTTGCAGAAGCCTTATGAATTACCTCAATAGTCTTCTGAAGCGTAAAGTACCTGGTTGCAACGCCACTTGGAGCAGCCATATCCATGAGGCCCTGGCGCATCTTATTTCCTGCAACCTCATCATTAGCAACAAGGATGAGGTTAGTTCCAAGGGTGCCGTTCCACTGAGTAGCAACCTGACCATGAATCAAACGATTATCGATTCGAGCAAGCTTGATATCTGGTTCTCCCATAACAAGTTCTCCTCTCTTTACGCGCACACTTGTGCGTGCTATCTGCGATTTTCATCGCACTACTCGCAACTTGCGCTGCGTGTTTTACTGCAAATTTATTTATTGTTGGAAACGCTGATTACCGCCCAACGATCCAACGTGATGACCACATTTGGAGCAAACTCAACATCTACTGTTTCTTTTTTGACGTTTTTAACTACGCCATACATTCCGCTATTAGTCTTAACTTTCTGACCTGCATGAAGATTCTTCAGAAACTCTGAAGTTGTTCCCGCCTTTTTAAAAGAGGCTCTCCAAACAAAGAAGGAATAAACAAGGCCCAAAATTACCAAGAACGCGAGAAGAACAATGGATGAAGCAAGAATGTTCTCTGCTAGATTTGCCATGTGCATCTCCTTAACTCAACAACAAAACGCTACTTAAATACCATCGTCTCCGAAGATGTCATCTTCTGGCTCAACCTCAAGCTCAAGACGCTTATGAACAACTCCCTGGCTACCAGCTAAAACAGCAGTATCAACCAGCTCTTCAAGAGAGGTATCTGCCATGCGGCTACCAAGTGTTTCAAGAAGCATAGGAAGGTTTGTGCCGGTAACAACTTCTACGTTTGAATAACTCTGAGCAATAATCATTGCCTGATTAAAAGGTGTTCCGCCAAGCAGATCGCAGAAAACCAGCACACCGTCAGTAGTGTCAAGAAGATCGGAAATTGTTGCAGAAAGAGTTTCTGGGTATGTTGCAGCACCGGCTTCAATAAAAGGAACGGGAACAAAAGCTTCTTGCTCACCAGCAATCATCTTTAAAGCATCAGCAAGTCCGTTTGCAAAAGTTCCATGACCAGTTAAAACGCAACCTACCATGTCAAACTCCTTTCAAAGAGTTGGAAACTATCTGGAGAGCTACACGGAAAACTAGGGGTGATGAAGCTTCCCTCTAAGTGGTAGATACCAGATAACAACCTAATATAAGTATAGTCTAGTGAGTACCTTGTGATGTGTACGTTAACAATCGGCGGCTTAACGGTACTATTTTTACCGTAAACGGTACACACGTTGTTATTTTCGCAGGTAAATATATGGATAAATTGTGACGATGCACTAAAAAATTTAGAGCTATCCTTGAAAAATGAGAAGTTCTTATAACGCACCTTTATACGTAATAAATGTAGTAAACAACCCTAAAATCCTGCTCAAATATGATGAGAAAATAAAATTGGTATTAAGAAATTATGTACTGGTATCTTTTTTTAGAACATCTAAAGAATAGTTTCTTGATGGCGCTTTGGTTAAATAGATTCAACTCAATTTCATTTGCAGTGGCGCTGTTCCATAGTGTTTCTCGCCCCTGCTTTCCTCTGAGCACTTTGTGTGCACTGTCTTTTAGACGAGGTGATATGCGTGATTGTTACCGTAACACTCAATGCATCCATTGATAAAGCGTACTACCTGGACTCTCCTGTTGTAGATGGAACGGTACACAGAGTCTCGGTAGTAGATAACAGCGCGGGCGGCAAGGGTCTTAACGCCTCACGAGCCATTACCACCCTTAACTACCCCGTTTGTGCCACAGGATTTGTAGGAGGCAATAACGGTAGATACCTTGTTGAACTGGCTCATAAAGATGGTATTACTAGTGATTTTATTTATACTGAGCAAGAAACTCGCTCATGCATTAATATCCTGGAGCCAAACGGGCAATCAACTGAATTCTTAGAGCCTGGACAGCCTGTACTTCCTGAAGAATTCCTTGCTTTCAAGGCAAAACTTGTCCAGCTTACCAACGAAGCCGAAGTTGTTACCTTTAATGGCAGTGTTCCCAAGGGCATTTCTGCCGAAAATTACAAAGAACTTATTGAAGAGACCATGGCTGCGGGCGTGTCTTGCATTGTAGACGCATCCGGTGCACTGCTCACCTCCTGTATTGATGCCCTTCCTACCATGATCAAACCAAACACCGATGAAATCGGTCAACTTCTAGGAAGAGAAGTAACTACAGAAGACGAGGTCATAAAGGCAGCTCAGGAGCTGCACAAACGCGGCATTAAAATTGTAGTTGTCTCGCTTGGTGCAAAAGGTGCGCTCATGGTTTCTGATGAAGGAACCTTTAGAGCAAATCCTCCAAAAATTGAAGCTATCAATCCTGTTGGTGCAGGAGATACCCTTGTTGGCTCATTTGCTGTTGCACTTGCTCAGCAAAAACCAACTTCAGAGTGTCTTATCTTTGCGCTTTCATGTGCTACCGCAAGTTGTTTATCTGCAGGTACCGGTCGCTTTGATCAAGATGTTGCAACTAAGATTCAGAAGCAGGTCACAATCAAAAAGATTGCTGAATAATATGCAGCAAGACGGGTTTCTCGCCAAAGGTTACAAAGACAAAACTATTTCTAGAAAACTTACGTAACAGAGTAAGAGAAACGTTACAATTTTTTCAGTCAATCAAAGAGCCCTTTGGGGCGAAAGGAGCAATAGATGTTCGTTACTACTAAGCAGATGCTTCTTGACGCACAGGCTGGCCATTATGCTGTTGGCGCCTTTAACGTTGAGAACCTTGAGTTTGTAATGGCTGTTGTTAGGGCAGCAGAAGAGCGCCGCTCCCCTGTTATTCTTCAGACCACTCCTGGCACCATCAAGTACGCAAGCCTTGATTACTTTGCTGCCATGGTTCGTTGTGCTGCTGAAGAGGCAACAGTTCCTGTTGCTCTTCACCTAGATCACGGTGACGGCTTTGACCGCTGCATCCAGGCAGCTCGTGCCGGTTACACTTCCGTCATGATTGACGGCTCTCACGTTCCATTTGAGGACAACATTGCACTTACCGCATCCGTAACCAAGTTTGCTGGTCCTATCAACCTTCCTGTTGAGGCTGAACTTGGCAAAGTTGGCGGCAAAGAGGACGACGGCCCAGCTGTTGAGGGCGAGAACCCCTACACTGATCCAGACCAGGCTGAGGAGTTTGTCGCTCGCACTAACTGCACTTCTCTTGCAGTTGGCGTTGGTACCGCTCACGGCGTCTACCACGGCACACCTCACATTGAGCAGGGCGTCCTCAAGGCAATCCGCCAGCGCCTTGATATTCCTCTGGTTCTTCACGGTACTTCTGGTGTTCCAGATGACCAGGTAGCAGAGGCAATTCAAAACGGTATTTGCAAGGTTAACTACGCAACCGAGCTCCGCCAGGTCTTTACCGCAGCCTTCATGAAGTACATGTCAGAAAACCCTGGCAACTTTGATCCAAAGAAGCCTTCCGTTCCTGGTATGGAAGCAATCACTCAGATTGTCGCAAGCCACATGGATAACCTGGGCTCTTCCCACAAGGCATAAGCGTCAAGGCATAGCCGTCGCACGTATCCTGCTTTTGCAGATAAAAATATGGCGAGAAGATCGATTGATCTTCTCGCCTTTGTGTTAAAAGCAAAGCGTCATTGAAAACGCAGGTCTTAGCAAATCTTGCAAATCCAGTCTGCCTCTGGAGCCTCAATCTCGCCAGACTGAATGCTGGTCAGCGTGTTGCGGAGCTTAGACATAACTGGTCCAACAGCCTCCATACCAGCACCAAAAACAATCTCTTTCTGGCCGTCAACAACTTTGCCAACAGGAGAAATAACAGCAGCAGTACCGCACATACCGCACTCAACAAATTGGTCAAGCTCGTCAAAGCGGACAGGACGCTCAACAACCTTCATACCCAGTAGGTCTTTAGCAACCGTTGCCAGAGAGCGACGGGTAATAGAAGGCAAAATGGAATCTGTGTAAGACTGTGGAATTACCAGGGTTCCCTCTTTATCAACAAAGAGGAAGTTTGCGCCACTGGACTCCTCAACATAGGTACGAGAGCCAGAGTCAAGATACATACTATCTGCAAAGCCCTGCTCGTGTGCCCAGGTGGTTGGGTACAGAGACATAGCGTAGTTAAGGCCGGCCTTGATATTGCCGGTTCCGTGAGGAGCAGCACGGTCATAAGGAGAAACGGTCAGTGCAACAGGAGCAACGCCGTTGGAGTAATAAGCTCCAACTGGAGTGACCATAATGCGGAACTCATAGGTAGGAGACGGCTTAACACCAACAGTATTTCCGGTACCAATCATAAATGGACGAACATACAGCGTAGCGCCCGTGCCAAATGGCGGAACCCATGCTGCGTTTGCAGAAACAACCTCTTTAACAGCAGCAACAAATCTATCCTCAGGAAATGGTGGCATGACAAGACGAGATGCAGAGTCAACCATACGCTGAGCGTTAAGGTTTGGACGGAAGCAGACAATATCGCCAGAGACTGTGGTATAGGCCTTTAAGCCCTCAAAAACTTCCTGGCAATAATGGAAGATGTTTGCGCATTCAGACAGCGTGATGCTGTGGTCGGTGGTAAGGCCACCCTCATCCCAAGCACCGTCTTTGTAGTGGGCAACATAGCTGTAGTCACACTGCGTATATGCGAAGCCAAGCGCTGTCCAATCGATGTCTTTCTTCTCCACTGAGTTTGCCATGGCTTTCCTTTCTCCGTGGGTTTTAAAGAATGAACTTCATCATAAACATGCGGATATGAATACCTAGTCCTGTTAAATAGTTTGTAACCGAATAGATATTTTGCGGTATAACGTACATGAGCTGAAGGGAGCAAAAATGAATATCAAACTTAAGAGAACTTACGATGCGCCAGAATCTGACGATGGGTATCGCGTGCTGGTAGATAGACTGTGGCCTCGTGGTATCAAAAAAGAGAACCTACACGCTGATGAATGGGCTAAAACCATTGCTCCTACTACTGAGTGCAGAAAAGCATTCAACCACAATCCAGAGCGCTTTGACAGCTTTGTGTCTACCTATACCGCTGAACTTGACAGCAATCCTGACGCAGATGTCTTTGTTGAACAGCTTAAAAAGCTTGATCAAACTACCGTAACACTACTTTTTTCAGATAAAGATACTAAGTACAATAATGCAGTAGTGCTCAAGAAGTGGCTTGAGACTAAGCTCAAGTAATATGCTTACCTAGCCACGCTTACATATCTTGCGAGAAGAACTCCTGGTAGAACTTCAATTCTTCAGGAGTATCTATGCTTGATGAGAATAAAATATCAGGCTCTACGGCGCTGGTGTTCTTGTCAGCAGCGGAATCTGCAGAAGCAAGCAAGTTTGCCTGTCCAAGCAAACGCTTAAGCTGATGAGCGGCGCCTGCCCCACCGTCAAAAAATTCTACGTCTCCTAAAACAGAGCTAATTTGCTTCTTGATAAAGGGGTAATGGGTACACCCAAGAACCACGGCATCTACCTGGCCAGCATAATTTCCCAAAAGCTCGGCCAGTCGTTTATGCATCTGTTCTGAATCAGCCTGGCCAGATTCAATAAGCTCCACCAGTCCTTCTCCTGGAATAGAGATAACCTTTGCAGAAGGATGCAGGCGCGACTCAAGGTTGTGGTACTTCTGCAAAGAGAGCGTTGCTTTTGTAGCCAGAACAACCACTGTTCCATGGGGATATGCAGTTACTGCAGGCTTAAGAGCTGGCTCAACACCCACAATAGGTACATGAGGATAGGTTGCCCTCAGCTCGTCTGCAGCAGCAGCTGTAGCAGTATTGCAAGCTATAACAAGCGCTTTAGCACCCTCATCGATAAACTTTTTAGCAATAGCCGCAGAGCGCTGGGCAATCTGCGCTTTTGGTTTAGTGCCATAAGGAGCAAATGCAGAATCGCCAAAATAATGAAATTCCTCGTGAGGCATTTGGGCAACAAGGTGTTTAAGCACACTCATGCCACCAACGCCCGAGTCAAATACACCAATAAAATTATGAGGAGCTAAGCGAGCTTCCATTACAAACCTTTCAAACTGAATGTAAAGTATTTTATACCTTTATCATTCAAAGGTTGATTTGCGTCACTCTTGGGTAAAATGCCAAAGATATGTTTTTAACGATTGGAGTTTCATGAGCAACGAAGGTAAAAAGGTAAAGGTCCACTACGTAGGCACTCTTGATGACGGAACTAAGTTTGACTCCTCCCGTGATCGCAACGAGCCACTGGCATTTACCTGCATGGCTGGTCAGATGATCCCTGGTTTTGATGAGGCTGTCAAAGATATGACCGTTGGCCAGATTGTTGACGTCCACATTCCAGCAGCAGAGGCATATGGTGAGCGCCATGAAGAGGCAGTACAGCCTGTTCCCGTAGCTCAGCTTCCAGGCTCTGAGAATCTTGTTGCAGGTCAGCAGGTTACTCTGGGCACCCCTGAGGGATACCCTGTTATGGCAACCGTTGTCTCTAACGACGGCACCACCATCGTCTTTGATACCAACCATCCAATGGCTGGTAAAGACCTTAACTTTAACATTGAGCTTCTTGAGGTTGAAGAGTAATCCACTCCCCCTTTATTGGGCGAGAAGGGCGTAGATGCTTCTGGCATCTGCGTCCTTCTTTTTTCCGGCTTGAATTCTCATTGCTAGTGCAACAACAAAAGACAAGGTAGTGACCCATGGGTC
>CAUUEB010000011.1:0-39700 GCA_963544135.1 uncultured Atopobium sp.
GAATTTAGGAGAAAATTTATGAGTCGAAAAAAGGCAATTTTTCTTTATTTATTAGGAACCTTAGGGCAAATATGGATGATATGTATTATAGTTTTTATATTGCGTAATTTGGGTATAGATGTAGAGTACACAACGCCAATGGGAATGGTTGCTATTGGAATGGGTGGAGTTTCAGCTGCTCTATGGGGAACTATTATTGCACTTAGATACAAAAAGTACAGTACGAAGAAAATATTAAAGGATTTTTTCGCTATAAAGCAAAACATCAGCAGTTATTTATTTGTTATTGTATTCTTGTTTTTGGATTTTTGTTATGTTGCATTTGATGGAAAATTAGCGTTGAATGCGTGGTATATTCCGATTATCTTATTTCTTAAAGCAATCCTATTTGGTGGGATTGAAGAAATAGGGTGGAGATATGTTTTTCAACCAATTATGATGGAACGCCATAGTTATATTAGTTCAACTTTAATTACCTTTGTTTTATGGGGAATATGGCATTTCTCTTATTTCTACATTGAAGGAACATTGCCACAAGTACAGGCGTTTGGATTTTTGCTTGGATTGTTGACTAATTGCTTTGTTTTATCCGCATTATTTATAAAGACAAATAGTTTGTGGATATGTGTGATGACACATTCGTTAATAAATGTTTTCTCGCAATTAGCAGTAGGTGGTGATCAAAATATAACTTATGCTTGTAAAATAATTATTATAGTAATGGCAACTATTCTTTCGATTAGAGAGCAAAATAAAAAAGTAACTGATGTATCAGTTCTTTAAAGAGCGGCAAATTCCAGTTTGTCAATTACAGGTGACATTGAAAGAGCCAGCCCATTCAAGGTGCTGGCTCTTTCAAAATGTGTGGATAGTTATGCGTTAGTACCCTCAAACTGACTCTCGTACAGCTTGGCGTAGAAGCCGCCTTGAGCCAAGAGCTCATCGTGAGTACCGCGTTCAAGAATTGAGCCGTCCTTGAGGACAAGAATACAATCGGCGCCTTGGATGGTAGAAAGCCTGTGGGCAACAACCAGCGAAGTTCTGCCGTTCATGATGGTGTCAAATGCCTTCTGTACCAGCTGCTCTGTTCGTGTATCAATGCTTGAGGTTGCCTCATCCAAAAGCAGGATAGGCGGATTGGCCAGCATGACGCGAGCAATACACAGAAGCTGCTGCTGGCCCTGGGACAAAGATCCGCCAGACTCTCCAACCATGGTGTCATAGCCCTGAGGAAGCTGCTGGATAAACTCGTGAGCCTGAGCCTTTTGAGCTGCGGCGATAATCTCTTCATCGGTAGCATCTGGTTTTGCATAGCGGATGTTCTCTTTGATGGTTCCCTTAAAGAGCCACGTATCCTGCAGCACCATGCCAAACTGCTCTCTAAGCGATGCACGGGTGAGTTTTTGCGTGTTATGACCATCCACATAAATGGCGCCAGAATCAATGCTATAGAACCTGAGCAGTAGGTTAATAAGGGTGGTCTTACCGCAGCCGGTTGGTCCAACAAGAGCAATCTTCTGACCAGGCTCTGCCTTGAACGAGATATGGCTGAGCAGCGGATGCTTTGCATCGTAGGAGAATGCTACGTTGTCAAATTCAATGGAGCCTTGTGGGTCCTGGATGACTTCAGCGTCGGCTGGATCAGGCTTGATTTCTTTTGCGTCGAGAAGATCAAACACACGGCGAGCGCTTGCGTAGGCGGTCTGAACCTGCGTAACAACGGCAGAAATGGCGTTAAAAGGCTTCATGTACTGGTTGGCATACGAGAGGAAGCTCTGTACCTGACCAATGGTAAGCACAGAAGGAACGCCCGTCAAAACGCAAATGCAGCCAAGTCCAGCTACCAGTGCATAAATGAAGTTGTTTACCAGACGCGTAGAAGGGTTAGAGAGCGAAGAGGCAAACTGCGCACGCTCTCCTACTACACGGAGTTTCTCGTTAATAGCTTCAAACTGCTCAATAATGGCATCTTTGTGGGCAAAAGCAGTAATGAGTTCCTGGTTGGAGACCATTTCTTCTGCGTATCCGCCTAGCTGGCCCTGATAGCCCTGCTGCTTGCTAAAAGATGAGCTTGCATATTTGGTAATGGCGGAAGCAACAATAATAGAGAGCGGTGTAGCTAGAGCAACTACAAGGCCCATAGGAATCGACATATAGAACATGAAGCATAAGGTTCCAATAATGGTCACCACGCCCGTAAGGAACTGCGTCAGGCCCTGCTGAAGGCCGTCACCCAGCTGATCAACATCGTTAACTACCCTAGAGAGCAAGTCTCCCTGAGAATGCGTGTCAATGTATGAGAGCGGCAAGTTTGCCACCTTGGCGTGAGCTGCGTTTCTGAGATCGCGTGTAACCAGGTAGGTAAGCTTATTGGTAGACCAAGAAGCTAGCCACTGCGTAGCACTTGCAAGCAAAACTACCAGTGAGAGCTGAGCGAGCGTAGGCAAAAGTGCTGCCTCGGCGCCCTGGACCAGCCTGATGAGCTGGTCGATGGCGCTACCCACAATGATGGGTACCCAGAGCTGCAGAATAACGGTTGCAATAGATGACACAGACGCCAGAACCAGAAAACCTCTGTGAGGAGAAATCCATGCAGCTAGTCGGCGTGTGACTTCTGCTGCGGACATGGAGATAGCGTCAGCGGAGCCGCCTTTGTCATGCTCAGGTGCGCTTGAGGCAATAGCGGAGGTGCTTCCGCCAGAATACATATCGGCCATTACTCCACCTCTTCAGGACGAAGCTGCGAGAGACAAATCTCTTTATAGAGCGGGCATTTGGCGAGAAGTTCTTTGTGTGTTCCCAGCCCCACTTGTTTTCCATGGTCAAGAACAAGAATCTTGTCTGCTTGCATTACCGCTGCTACACGTTGCGAAATAATGATGCTTGTAGTGGTTGCGCTGAGCTTGCGAAGGGCCGCGCGGAGGTGAGCATCCGTAGCAAAATCAAGTGCGGATGCAGCGTCGTCCAAAATGACAATGCGCGGGCTTCCTACCAGCGCGCGGGCGATGGTCAAGCGCTGACGCTGACCACCCGAGAAGTTCTTTCCGCCGCGCTCAACTATGCTGTCAAGCTGATCGGGTTTCTCGCGTACAAAGTCTGCTGCTTGAGCAACCTCAAGAGCTGCCCAGAGTTCCTCATCGGTAGCGTTAGGGTTCTTCCAGCAGAGGTTGGTGCGGATAGTGCCGGTGACCAGAGAGGTATGCTGCGGAACAAAGCCAATGAGGGACCGCAGTTGCTCAAACGTGTACGTTTTGACATCATGGCCAAAGACACTCACAGAGCCGGTTTTTGTGTCAAAGAGTCGTGGAATAAGGACGGCAAAACTGGACTTACCAGAGCCAGTACCACCGATAATTCCCAGCGTCTGACCTGCCTGTAGAGAGAGGTTAATGTCAGAAAGCGCTGGCTCTCCTCCATCGTCATAGACAAGCGAGGCGTCCTTGAACGCTACAGCAGTTCCAGCAAAGTCAGATTCAGTGAGGTTGAGGTGCTTGTTTCCTTTATCAGAGAGTGCTGGCTTGGTGTTCAGAACTTCCATCACACGAGTACCAGACGCGGCTCCGCGAGTAATGATAATGACTAGGTTTGCAACGTAGCCAATAGCCAAAAGCGCACTGGTCATATAGCTGACAAGTGCCACCACGGTTCCTTGCGATAGAGTACCTGCAGTAATCTGAGGAGCCGCAAGCCAAAGCGTTACGGCAATTCCCAGGTACATAACAAGGAAGGTTGCAGGGTTCAGTAGAGCCGAATAATTTGCAGCATCAGTGGCTGTTTTTGTTTGAGCTAAAACTGCCTCGGAGAATTGTCCTTTCTCTTCTGTCTCATGCCTAAAGGCCCTAATAACACGAATACCAGAAAGCATTTGACGCATATATAAAGAAACGGTATCAAGCCGCTTCTGGAGCTCAGTAAAGAGCGCGGTAGATTTACGTGCAACAAAGAAGAAAATAGCTGCCACCAGTACCGTTGCTAGCAAAAAGACCATACCAAGCTGAGCATCAAGCATAAGAGTGGCAATAATGGAACCGGCCGCTAAGATTGGCCACCTCACCAGCTGACGAATGCCCAAAGCAACGGTTACCTGAACCTGATTGACATCGTTGATAAGACGGGTTACCAGCGTATCTGTTCCTAGTGCAGAAATATCGGCACTTGAGAGCTCTTGAATTTTCTTAAAGAGCTCATTGCGCAGGTCGGTTCCTGTGCGCTGAGAGACAATTGAAGCAATTTTTTGACAGACAAGCGTAAAACTAAAGCCAACTATTGCAATAACTACCAGCAAAACTCCGTAGCGAATAATGTCGTACATGTTTGCCCCGTGAATACCGAGGTCAATCATGCGTGCAATAATCAACGGCGTAAGCAGGTCTCCAACTACCTCAACACCTTTGCAGAGCAAGGCAACAAAACTCTTACGACCGTACTTTGGCCACACAAACCTAGAGAGCAACTCTCCCATTTACGCTTCACCAAGTTTCTCTGCCAGCGTGAGCCATTCATCTTCCAACTCTGTAAGCGCCGCTTCTGCGTCATCAAGCTGCTGCTGCAACTCCATCAAACGCTGGGCGTCAGTAGTATCAGCGGAACTCATCTGCCCCCTAATCTGCTCAGGTAGCTCCTGAGCCTTGCTCATACGACGCTCGATCGAGTCAAAGCGCTTCTTGAGCTCGCGACGTTCAGCGTTGCTCAGCACCGCGCCCTCCTGGCGAGAAGCCCCGTCTACCTGTGGCTCATTTGCACCTGAACCTCCGCGTGTACCCGACAACTCCCCCGCTTTTCTCGCCGTCTGCTTTGCTGCATCAACAAGCTTGAGGTACTCGTCAACGCCGCCAGGAACGTGGCGAATATGACCGTCTATAAGGGCATATTGGTCGTCAGTAACGCGCTCAATCAAGAAGCGATCATGACTGACAACAAGAAGCGTTCCAGGCCACGAATCCAGAAGGTCTTCGAGGACAGCCAGCATATCCGTGTCAAGATCGTTGCCAGGCTCGTCCAGTACCAGCACGTTTGGCTCTTCCAGAAGAACGCACAGCAGTGCCAGACGCCTGCGCTGGCCTCCGGAGAGGTCTTGCAAGCGATTAGTGAACTCTCGGCGATCAAAGCCCAAACTTTCAAGCAGCTGTGTGGGGCTTTGCATCTTGCCGTTTACCAGGTAACTTGTCTTGTACTGGCTCAAAAGCTCAAGTACCGTCCAGGTCTCTTTAGTGGCAAAAGTATCAATCTGCTGAGAAAGCCATCCAAATTTGACAGACTTTCCTACCTTTACCAGGCCAGACGTTGGTTGTAGTTGCTGAGTCATCAACTCAAGAAGTGTGGATTTACCAGCGCCGTTCTCACCCAAAATGCCATAACGGTCGCCAGGACCAATGAGCCACTCAACATGCTTGATAACGTCTACCTGGGAGTTTGAAGCATCTGCCTGCGTATTTTGATTTGCGTCAGCAGTACGCGCAGCATTCTTGTAGGCAAACGAGACGTCATGCATCTCAATAACTTGTTTGCCTAACCTAGAGACTGCCATGCGTTTGAGCTCAAGCGTGTTTCTAAGTGGTGGATCTTCGGCGAGAAGCTCCATGGCTGCATCAATTCTGAACTTAGGCTTTGACGTGCGAGCCTTTGCGCCATGAGCAAGCCAGTTAAGCTCTTTTCTCAGCGTATTCTGACGGCGCTCTTCCATCACCGCTGCCTGTCTATCACGTTCAACTCGAGCTTGAATGTAGGCAGAATAGCCTCCGTCAAATGGGTCAATAACGCCATCGTGGACTTCCCACATGTGGTCGCAGACCTCATCCAAGAACCAGCGGTCGTGTGTAACCAGAATGAGGGCGCCATTTCCTTCTGACCAGCGATTCTTTAGGTGATTGGCAAGCCACTGAATGGCGTGAAGATCAAGATGGTTGGTTGGCTCGTCAATAAGCATTAAGTCCCAGGTGCCCACAAGTAGTCGAGCCAAATCGCAGCGTCTACGCTGACCTCCGGAGAGCTCTCCTACCAGGCCATTCCAGTCTAAGTCTCCAATGAGCTCATCAATAATCTTGCGGATGCGAGCGTCAGATGCCCACTCGTACTCTGGCGTGTCTCCCACAACAGCACTACAAACTGTCTGTGTATCAGAAAGTGAATCACTTTGGCCCATATAGCCTACTTGGATACCACTTCTCCAAATTACGTTACCAGAATCAGGCTCAATTCTTTTGGCGATAAGATCTAAAAGGGTTGATTTGCCATCACCGTTTTTGCCGACAACACCAATACGGTCACCCTCATTAACGCCAATGGTTTGGTTGGTAAGAACCTTCTTACCAGGCCATTCCATAGAAATTTGTTCGCAACCTACCAGAATTCCCACTAGTTATCACCTAAAAAAGAACGAAGTAACGCAATTTCTTCTCCCCAACCAGAAAGCTCAGAATGAGGAGTTTCCAAAATCATAGGAAGCGTGTTGATGCGCGGATTAGTTACAACAGCACGGAACGTTTCTAGACCAATGAAGCCCTTACCAATCTGTTCGTGTCTATCTTTATGAGCTCCAAGAGGATTCTTAGAGTCATTAAGATGCAAGGCTTTTAGCTTTTCTAAACCAACTATCTGGTCAAATGTATCTAGAACCTCATCAAGATTTTCTACAATCTCATAGCCGCCATCGTGAACATGACAGGTGTCAAGACATACGCCCATAAGTTCGGGATGATTTACCTTATCTAAAATCGCAGCTATCTCTTCAAACGTTTTACCAACTTCTGTGCCCTTACCAGCCATAGTTTCAAGAAGCACGGTGGTGTGCTGACCTTCAAACAGGCAATCATTGAGCGCACTTGAAATCTGCTCAATTGCAACGTCAGAGCCTTGACCCACATGGCTACCGGGATGAAAGTTGTAATAATTACCAGGCAGATACTCCATGCGCTCAAGATCTTCTGCGAGCGCTCTACGAGCAAAATCCCTGGTCTCCTCTTTAGCCGAGCACAGGTTCATGGTGTAAGGAGCATGCGCAACCAGAGGCCCAAAATGATTTGTCTCAAGCAGTACTCTGAGCTTTGCAACATCAGCCTCATCTAAAGCCTTAGCGTTGCCTCCACGAGGATTTCTGGTAAAGAAAGCAAAGGTAGTTGCCCCAATAGAGAGAGCATCCTTACCCATTGCCTCCCAGCCCTTAGCTGCCGAAAGATGGCATCCAATAAAAAGATCTTCTGGTTGCACGCTATGCACGCTCCTCAAGCATCTTGGCCACACGGTCCAAAAGCTCTGAAGCTACGTCAGCAAGTGGCAAAGTCTCAAGCTGTTCTACACCTTGAGGAGTTACAAAAGCCACACGGTCTGTATCTGAACCAAAGGTTGAATCTGGCCTAGACACATCATTTGCCACAATCATGGAGCAACCTTTACGCTCAAGTTTAGCCTGAGCATGCTCCAAAACGTTATTTGTCTCTGCTGCAAAACCTACAACAACCTGGTCTTTCTTAGTCTTAGAAAGGCTGGCGAGAATATCGGTGGTTTCTTTAAGGTCAATAGACTCAAGATACTCTGATGATTTCTTGAGCTTATGGTCTGCTGGATGAGCAGGCGTGTAGTCGGCAACAGCTGCCGTCAAAATTGTTGCATCAACGCTGTCAAAAACGCTTATGCATGCCTTATACATGTCTTCAGCAGAAACTACTCTTTTAATGTTGACGCCTTGAGGAGCTTCAAGATTCGTAGGTCCAGAGATAAGTGTGACGTCTGCTCCACGACGTGCTGCAACTCTAGCTATGGTATAACCAAGCTTGCCCGTTGAACAGTTGGCAATAAAACGAACTGGATCGATCTTCTCGTGCGTTGGTCCTGCGGTAATAAGAAGTTTTTTACCTACAAGATCTTGTTTAGCTGGCGTTGCGTCTGTAGCAGATAGAACCCTCAGCACAGCATCCACAATCTGCTGTACCGGCGCAAGCTTTCCATCACCGGTATAACCACAGGCAAGACGACCTGTCTGAGGCATAACCATCTGGATTCCATGCTGGCGGAGCAGTGCGACATTTGCCTGAGTGGCTGGATTTGTCCACATATGTGTATTCATGGCTGGAGCTACAAAAACTGGCGTATGAGCAGCTAGAAGCGTTGCACTTGCAGCGTCATCAGCTATACCGTGAGCCATCTTTGCCATGATATTGGCCGTAGCTGGTACAACTACCACGCTATCTGCCCAGTCAGCAAGGTCAACGTGAGCAACTGGAGTTTCGGCATTGTTGTAGAGCGACTGCACTACCTCATGATGCGTTAATGCTTCAAAGGTAGTCTTTCCCACAAATTGGGCTGCATCTTCTGTCATAACAACACGAACGTCGCAGCCTGCTTTCTGAAGACCTCTGAGTACTTCACAGGCTTTATATGCAGCAATACCTCCGCATACCACAAGGCATACAGAGGACTGGGCAGTTTTATCAAACATAGTGATAAATTCCTTTATTCTTCAAACGCTGTAGAAGTAATAAGCATTCTGTGGCAATACGGGCATTCAGCAATCTCAGAACTGTGCTGAAGATCGTGGAATGAACTTGGCTGCAGCTTGACGCGGCAAACGCTAGGAACATTACCTACAAGGTGCTCAACTGCCAGGCCCTTAAAACGTTTACGTGCGGCTTCATAACGCTCAAGCGTATTCGCAGAAATATGAGCTGCAAGTTCTTCTCGAGACTTAGAGAGCTCTACAATCTCTGCACGAAGTGCTGCAGAATCAATCTCAAGAGACTGAGAAAGGTTCTCACGCTCCTTCATGAGCTTTACCTGCAGGTCTTGAGCTGTCTGGTAAGCCTTCTTGCACTTCTCAAGTTCTTCTGCTTTTGCTGCAAGCTTAAAATCGCACTTCTCGATATTCTTTGCCAAAGAAGAAAGCTGCTGGTCAAAGTCTCTAAGAGCACGATAATTGGTGGCAGTTTCTACAGCAGCAGATACCTCTTCTGTCTTTTGGACATAGTGGGCACGCTGCTCATTGAGGTCAGAAATATCAATTTCTACGTCTTTTTTTACGCCAAGTACCTGCTTGAGCTGAGAAGCAATCTTTTTCTCTGCAAGTTGGGCGTTTTTAATCTTTTGAACCTGGGGCATTGAGGCCAAGTTGGATGCGAGTTTTAGCAGCTGCAAATCAATATCCTGGAGCTGCATCAGATTAACAGACTCACTCATAGGGCCTCCTCATATACGGTTACTCATCTAGTCTACCGTAAATAAGGACGTATCGGACGCAAAACATAACTAATGCAGAGATTAGTATGTGAAAAATTTATCCAACAATCTGCAGCAACGTTGCACAGAAGGCATCGAGGTCGGCCTCAGAAACGCGCTCGTCAAAGGTAATGCGCAGGCTGCCCAGAGCTTCGTTTCTAGAGATTCCCATTGCTGAGAGAACGTGACTAGCGTCAAGAGACCCTGAAGAGCACGCAGAGCCAGCCGAGACTTCAAATCCCGCCTGATCAAGCTTTAGGATAAGCGTCTCAGAGTCCATTGAAGGAACCATAATGCTGACCGTACCAGGCATATGATCCTTGCCAGCGTAAGCCTCTGTAGTCGGCTTAATCTTGGGAGAAGCACAAAGAGTCTCATACACCTTATTAGCGCGCGCAGAAACGCTCTCCTGCGTTTGTGTAAGGTTCTCCAGGCACCACTGAGCTGCAGCAGCAAAAGCTAGTGCGCTTCGAACGTCCTGGGTACCATGACGCCTACCAGACTCCTGACCCCCGCCGTAACTCTGCGCTTTAAACGGAACCTTGGAGCGCATAAGCACCGCAGCAATACCAAGAGGTCCACCAATTTTATGGGCAGCAATGGTCAGGGCGTCTACGTCTGACACCTCAAGAGGAATGCGACCAAACGCTTGAACCGCGTCAGTGTGAAAAAGCGCACCAACCTTATGAGCAGTATGCGCAAGGTCTACAACTGGCTGAATAACGCCCGTCTCATTATTGGCATACATTACGGAAACAAGAGCTACTGACTGATCTAAAAGACCTTCAAGTGTAGAAAGCTCAATCTTTCCTTGACGGTTAGGTTGGACAATTCTGACCTCAAAGCCCTTGTCGCGAAGAACAGGTGCAAGGTCCAAAATAGAATCATGTTCAATTGCCGAGAAGATCACTGTATTGCGCTTGTGATCCTTATTGCGGACGCCCTCGGCCATGCCAAGAACAGAGAGGTTATTACCTTCAGTTCCGCCGGAGCAAAAGACCACTTCAAGGGCTCTAAATTTGCCTCCTACCGCACGTGCAATAACACCACGAGCACCATCAAGCTCTCGCGCTGCTTGACGGCCAAGTGAGTGCAAAGAGTTTGGGTTCACCCCTGCAATGGGTGAAGCTTCATAGGTTTTCTCGGCATTAAGCGCTTCTTGGCGCATTGGTGCCGAAGCTGCATAGTCTAGGTAAACGTAATCCATAGCGTGTTTCTGTTGATTCAATCTTGCGGTTATTGCATACGCAAATGATGCTTGAGAGTGCAGCCTAGCCCTGAACGGTAAGAGCGGACTCACCAGCGTCGCGGATTGCCTGGATAGTTGCACCACGGTCTTCCTGGCCAAATACAGCGCTGCCTGCAACAAGCATGTCTGCACCGGCGGCTACAACATCAGCTGCGTTAGCTGCACTAATACCGCCATCAACCTCAATCAGAGGGTTAACGTTGTGCTTACGGCAGAGCTCTCTGAGTGCCTTGAGCTTCTCAATTGAGTGTGGGATAAACTTCTGTCCACCAAAACCAGGGTTAACCGTCATGATAAGCACCAGGTCAAGGTCTTCAATAAGATCCTCAAGAACGCTTACAGGAGTTCCTGGGCAAAGAGAAATGCCAGCCTTAGCACCAGAATCCTTAATAAGGTGGACAAGGCGATGGGCGTGGACCTCGGCCTCATAGTGGAAGGTAACAACGTCAGCGCCACGGTCCAGGAACAGAGGTGCAATCTCAGCTGGATTGGTGACCATTAGATGGACATCAATGGGCAGCTCAGAGGACTTTTTGCAGTACGAGAAAATATCTGGACCAAAAGAGATGTTAGGAACAAAGTGACCATCCATCACGTCGTAATGGATGTAATCAGCGTTTGCAATTGAATCAAGCTCGCTCTTAAGCTTGGAGAAATCTGCGGACAGAACAGATGGTGCTACCAGGACGTTATTCATTAAACTCTCCTATCGAGTCATTCCATAAAATTCTTCATTAGGAAGGCGGTTAGTAAGGCGAGAAGTAATGTCTTCTGGCGTAGCTCCTTCGTAAAGTACAGCGTGAACAGCTGAAGTGATAGGCATCTCAACGTCCATCTGCTGACCAAGCTCATAAAGACCAATGACAGCCTGAGCGCCTTCAACAACCATACCGGTTTCTTCCTGGTATGACTGGAGCGTCTTGCCCTTAACCAGGGCTTCTCCAAACGTTCTATTTCTAGAATGCTCAGAGGTGCAGGTAGCCACCAAGTCACCCATACCAGCAAGACCCATGCAGGTAAGCGGGTCTCCGCCAATGGCGCATACCACGCGACCAAGCTCTGCCAAGCCTCGTGTCATAAGAGCAGCAAGAGCGTTATCGCCATTACCCAAGCCAACAGCAATACCGCAAGCAATAGCTACAACGTTTTTAGCGGCAGCACACGCCTCAACGCCACGTACGTCAGAGCTAATGTAGGTTCTGAAGTATGGACGAGAAAGCAGTGCCTGGAAACGCTTAGCAACCTCGGCATCTTCTGACGCTACAACTGCTGCAGAGATTCCCTGTTTAATGACCTCTTCTGCATGGTTTGGACCAGAAAGCACGGCAATTCTGGAAGGATTTCCCAGCTCGTCAGCAGCCACCTCATGCATAAGCTTGTGAGAACCTGCCTCCATACCCTTGGAGAGAATCAAAACATCAACTTCAGGGTCAAGATACGGTGCACAAGCAGCGCAAACAGAGCGCAAAAATGCAGAAGGTGCTGCCATAACAACGGCATCTACACCGGTGAGAGCCTCAGCTTCACTGGTAGTGGACACAATATTGTGTGGCAGTTCAGAATCAGAAAGATGTCTGCAGTTGACGTGCTCTTTATTGATTGACTCGGTAACATCGGCCTCTCTGGACCAGATAATAACCTCGTCAGATGTTGAAGCAAGTAGTGTTGAAAGTGCGGTGCCCCACGATCCCGAACCAATAACAGCAACTCTTTTCATGATTACTTGTCCTTTTTCTTATCGCCGAAAGAGAATTTAGACTCACTACCAGCATTAAGACGATTGATATTCTCGCGATGTGCCCAAATTACTGCGGCAGCCACAACAAAGACTGGGATAGTTGCCACCGGGTCCATGCCAAATAAAAGGCAGAAAAGCGGAATGGCAACCGCCGCACCAATGGAGCCAAGTGATACGTACTTAGTTGGTACGGCAAGCGTAATAAACACCGCTAGAGCTACCAAGGCTGCAAGCGGATTTACCGCAAGGCCGCCACCAAATCCAACAGCAATTCCTTTGCCGCCGTGGAAATGAAGCCACGGCGAGAAGATATGACCAAGAACACAGCAGGCATACACAAAAGAAATGATGAGCTCAGCCTCTGCATGATCATTTCCCGAAACCAGAGGAGTAAATCCCTGGGTTCCCAAGAACCAACGGACCAGCATGACACTGACAATGCCTTTGCCAGCATCGCAGAGAAGCGTAAGGATACCTGCGGCTTTACCGGCATTTCTTGCAACATTGGTAGTGCCAATGTTTCCTGATCCAAGTTTGCGGATGTCCTCATGAGCCATAACGCTTGCAATAATCAGACCAAATGGAATGCCGCCAAGGCCAAACGCAATAAGTCCAAAAATCAGAGCAACAACAATTCCAGACATTAGTTAGATTCAACCTTCTTACGGAACTTCAAACGAATAGGAGTACCAATCAGAGAGAACTTCTCGCGAAGTCTATTCTCAATAAAGCGCTCGTAGTTGTCATCAACAAGGTCTGGGGCGTTGCACCAGAACGAGATAACAGGAGGCTTAGAGCCCGTCTGAGTAGCGTACTGAATCTTAAGACGGCGACCGCGGTCAGAAACCGTGTGTCCACCCTCTCTGATCTGGGCGAGAAGCTCGTTGAGCTCGGAAGTCTTGAGCTGAAGTGCGCGGGATTCTGCAGCCGAAAGAGCAGCAGCAAGCACCTTATCAATGGCGCGGCCAGTAAGTGCAGAAACGTTGATGGAAGCAATCCAAGGTGCAAAGGCCAGGCGCTTTGCTACAGAGACTGCTACCTCATCGCGCTTTGCCTCAGAATCAATAAGATCCCACTTGTTAAGCAGGAGCACCAGCGCGCATCCACGCTCTACTGCCATGTTTGCAAGTTTCTGGTCCTGCTCGGTGACGCCAATGGAAGCGTCTACTACAAGGAGACAGACATCTGCGCGATCCATTGCCTGCAGGCCTCTGACCAGACTGTAGTACTCAACATCTTCATGTACCTGGCTCTTTTTGCGAATACCAGCGGTATCAACAAGACGAATGGGAGTTCCCTTCCATTCAATCATGGTGTCAATTGCGTCACGTGTAGTACCAGCAACATCAGAGACAATAGAGCGCTTCTTATTTGCCAAGCGGTTTGCCAGCGAAGATTTACCTACATTTGGTCGGCCGATAATAGCCAAGTTTAGAATGCCGTCATCCTCTGGCTCTTCATCTACCTCTGGAAATGCGTTAACAATGTCATCCAACAAGTCACCAGTACCGTGACCATGTGAAGCAGACAGAGGTAGAGGCTCGCCGCAGCCAAGTGCATAGAAGTCCCATAGACCATCCTGCTCTGTAGCAGGGTTATCTTTCTTGTTGACAACCAAGAACACGGGCTTGTCGCTCTTGCGAACAATGCGTGCAACCTCTTCGTCTTCATCGGTAACGCCAGTAGATCCATCTACCACAAAAACGATGACATCTGCTTCTTCGCATGCAAGAAGAGCCTGCTCACGAATGTGTGGAGCAAAGCGATCTTGCGATTTAATTGACTCAATACCACCGGTATCAATGAGCTTAAACTCACGACCATTCCAGTCAGCATCGTGATATGAACGGTCTCGGGTTACCCCCCTAGACTCGTGCACGATTGCATCGCGTTTCTCGGCAATTCTATTTACCAGCGTGGACTTGCCAACATTTGGGCGTCCAACAATAGCAACAATGGGCTTAGCCATGTCTCACCTTTCATTCAGTTGGTTTAATAATACCAGCAATACGTGGCTAATCCCACTCTTTGAGCGCTTTAATGCACGACTTGGCAATGTTTGTGGGACCAGGAATTGACATAATGACTTTGGCGCCGCGCGCCTCTATCTGCGCGGTTAAATCTGCCAGTGACATGCCATCAAGGGTGACTTTATCAAAGTTAAACATGACCTCAGGAAGCACTACCAGAACATCTGTGAGGTCTTCAGGCACCTGGGCGAGAAGATCAACGGCGCAGATAAGTCCTGTGACGTTAACGTCTCCACCAAAGAAATCGTTGCGCACGGCAAAAGTAGAAACGTTGCCGTCAGCTGACCAATCGTCACAGAAGGTCTGGATGGTTTGCTGAGCAGCTTCTCCTACAATCAGCAAAATCTTGCGAGAACGAGCAGAAAGATAGGTATCTGCCTCGTCAAGAGCGGTACGCATAGTGCTACAGACTTCTTCAGCCTCATCGAGGAAGCTTCTGAGCATGCCAATGCCATCATAGAACTGCGGATAACCGTCATAGGTATACGCAGGCGGAATAGGTAGCTGAGCGTCTACGTAGAACTCGTCAGAGAGCTGGAAGCGCGTAATGCCCAAAGAAGCACGCGCACGCTCCTGGTAGGGCTCAACAATTTTGACTACAGAGCGGGACAGCTCCACATCATCAGAATACGAATGCGTAAAGCGTTTGGAGTCTTTGGTATAGCCAAGGGGAACAATGGCCAACGAGGTAATCTGCTGGTGAGCCTCTACCCAATCAAGCGTTTTATCAAGCTCTTCACCGTCATTGATATTAGGGCATAGAACAATCTGGCCATGAATTTCTATGCCCGCGTCCATGAGTTTCTCAAGAACTTCAATACCCCTGGCAGCACGAGCGCCAATCAGATTACGGCGAACATCAGGTGAGATTGCATGCAGCGAGACATTCATTGGCTCAAGCTTGTGAGAGATGATGCGTTCAACATCCTCATCGGTGAGGTTAGTGAGAGTAACAAAATTACCCTGCAAAAAGCTCAGACGATAATCGTCATCTCTGATTGAAAGAGAAGGGCGCATGTCTTCTGGCAGCATAGCCATAAAGCAGAACTGGCACGCGTTTACGCACGTCTTGATGCCATCAAAGAGCACGTCAACAAAGTCAACGCCCCAGTCTTCTCCAGATTCACGCTCAAGCACGCACTCATAAAGCGCTTCATCACCAGGAACAGAAACTTCAAGCTCACAGAGGGAGCCGTCGGCTTCCCAGCGCCAATCAATCAGGTCTTTTGGCACTACACCATTGACCTTCTCGATAATCATGCCGGGCTCAAGGCCGGCCTTCCACGCAGGACTACCCTCTTCAACGGACTCAATAAGCGCACCAAGTCCACCAGATTTTGTATTTCCGTAGTCTGCGCGCTGTTCCATGTTAGGCGCCTACGATTTGTTCAATAGCTGATTTAACTGCATTGATATGAGCTTCCGGCGTAGAAGCGCCGGCGGTAATACCAATATGCTCTGCTCCCTCAAACCAGGAAGCCTGCAGCTCATCTGCGCCTTCAATGTGATAGGTTGCGGGGCAATAGAGCTTTGAAATCTCTGCTAAGCGAGTGGTATTTGCAGAAATTCTGCCGCCAATGATAATCATGACATCAGACTCTTTTGCAAGCCTCATGCACGAGTCCTGATGGCCTGCAGTAGCCTCGCAGATAGTATTCATGACGCGAAGCTCGTCAACAAGCGGAAGTACCGCGTTAACCACCTCAGAGAGCTTTGCAGCACTCATGGTGGTCTGAACCACCAAACCAACCTTCTTTGCAGTTCGCATGGCGTCTGCCTGAGCGGTAACTTCTTCTACGGAGTCTATAGCCAAAGATCCTGGCACGTGAGCCAGTGTGGCCTCTACCTCAGGATGTCCGGACTCTCCTACCACGTACACGGCATAGCCCTGCTTGGCGAGAAGTTCTGCAGCTGCGTGAGCCTTCTTTACAAACGGACAGGTTGCATCTAACACGTCAACACAGCCGTCCTTGGCAATCTGCTCCTCTTGGGGGGTTACACCATGAGTGCGCAGCAGTAGTGCACTTCCTGCAGCTTCAGAAGCGGAATCAACGACCTCTACGCCCTGGTCTTTAAGAGACGTGACAACGCGAGGGTTATGGATAAGCGGACCAAGGGTGCGTACGGGAGCATGAGCATCTTTGACGGCTTGCTGGACCATCTGAAGTGCTCTTTCTACGCCGTAACAAGCGCCTGCTTCGTCAGCAATTCTAATAGTAGGCACAAACTAATTCCTTCCGGGATGCTCTTTGAGCATTGCATCTCTTAGTTCGTATACCCGCTCCATGGCCATCTCTTCCATCTCTTTTGCCTGATCTTTACGCTTTGTAGAAGTTAGATCACTAAAAGAGACCTTCTGACCTGCGCGAAGATAAACCTTAACAGGCTTAACCAGAGGTGAACCTTTTTTCTTAATATCAAGTGCGCCAATGATTGCCAGAGGCTGCACATCTACTTTTGCAAGCTGGGCGATAAGCGCAAAACCACCGTGAGTTTCTCCACGCTCAGTATTGCTTCTGACTCTTGTGCCCTCAGGGTAAATAAGAAGCATTTCTCCTCTAGAAAGCGCCGTAGTTGCGCGACGAATTGCCTTCATATCGGCAGTTCCACGGTCTACTGGAATGCCACCTAGTCTAGAAAGCGCCCACTGAAGTGGTTTGAATTTGTTGAACTCGCTCTTGTAGATGGTTCTAACGGGAATGCCATGAACAAACAGGTGGACAACAGTAACAATAGGGTCCAAGAAGGTTGGGTGGTTCATGATAAGAACACGAGGGGTCTTATCGCCAACAAAGAGCTGGTCATTGTCCCAACGCCACCTGAACCATATTTTTGTAAACAAACCAAGTACACTTACTGCCAGCCACTTAAAGAACTTGGCTGGAGCTGGAAAATCAGCAAGCGCGGTATCGTAATAATCATCAAATGAGTTTCCACCAAAAGGACGCAAACGCTTAGATGCCGCTGTTATAGAAGACTTTTTTTCGGAACGCTTAGGCTCTTCCGTGTGAGACTTTCCATCATCAGAAGCGTTACCCTCTGATCCATTTCCCTGGTGAGAAGACCTGTGGTTGCGTGCATCTCTTTTGCCGAGTCCTGGATGCAGCGCAATAATAGCCGCAATAACCTCTTCAACAGAAAGCGTAGAAGAGTCAATGTGATGAGCGTCTTCTGCTGCACGAAGTGGCGCTGCCTTACGCTCAGAATCAGCCTTATCGCGAGCCTTGATATCTTCGAGGATCTTCTCCTCACTCTTAGCGTCTACCTGGGCATCGTTTCCGGTGGCTGCATCTCCACCCTGGCGCTGAACAGCGCGGCGGTGAGCTCGAGCAGCAGGGTCTGCAGTCAAGAAAACCTTTACATCAGCTTCGGGGAATACCACGGTACCAATGTCACGACCTTCTGCGACTACATCGCCATTCTCGCCCGCGCGACGCTGAAGCGTGACCATAGCCTCACGGACCTCAGGGATGGCTGCAACAGCGCTAACGTTTCTATCTACCTCGGGAGTACGAATCTCCGTCGTAACGTTTGAGCCGTTTGCGTAAACGGTCTGACCGTTTGCGGAGTTACCAAACGAGATGCTAATGCTGCGTGCTACCTGAATGATTTTCTCGGTATCAGTCATATCAATGCCCTGACGCAGGCATTCTACGGTTACCGAGCGATACATTGCGCCCGTATCAAGGAAAATCAGGTCTAGGCGATCAGAAAGTGCGCGAGCAACCGTAGACTTTCCGGAGCCTGCTGGACCGTCAATAGCAACAATCATTACTTATCCCCCTTGGTGACACCCCAAATGTCACGAAAATCATAAAAACTTGGCTCAGTGGAACGGCGTATAACCTCTTCTGGATCAAGGTTAAATCCACCAAGCTTAAAATCAGAACTGCCTGTACTAGTAAAGAAGATTGAAGAGACATTTGCAAGATGTACGTTCCAGCTTGAACTTCCTGGAATGCCAAAAATCTCTGCCATCATAGAGCGCAGATAACCACCATGAGAAATACAAATGGTGCGTCCAGAAAGACTGGAAAGCTCGTTAAGAATAGTGCGGCATCTGCTTCTTACCTGCTCATATGACTCAGCTTCTGGAGCAGGTATAGAGTGACCGTTTTCATCTGAGGCCCAAGGAAACGTAAGGCCATACGGCTTTAAAATCTCTTCCGCATCAGCAAAACGCTTGCTTTCTAGAATGCCAAAATCCATCTCCGCAAGATCGTCTTTTACCTCGCAGGAAACACCAAGCTCGGCCGCGGCCATCTGGGCCATGTCTTTGCAGCGAGACAAAGGAGAGGTCCAAATTCTATCTGGATGAAATGCAACAAGCGCGCGAACGGCATGCTCTCGCTGTTCAACGCCATGCTCGGTGAGCTCAACGTCTCTTCTGCCACTAAAAAAGCGCTGCGTATTAGCCACGCTTTCTGGATGGCGCATAAACAAAATGCGATGAGCCTGAGCTGGAACTTCAAATGGCTGCATTATGTCTCCTCTCTGGGCGTGTTTGAGCTGTTTGACGTGCGTTTAGAAATCGTGCGACTAGTAATTACTTGCTGACATGTAAAGGCATGATGGGAGAAGCACCAGGCTCTCTACCAATAGTGCGCTCCAGAGCGGCAACTTCCTCTTCTGTAAGAAGTCTCCACTCACCTTCTTTAACGCCTGTAAGATGGAGCGGCCCAAACGTGTCTCTGTGGAGTGCAAGAACTCTATGATGAATAGCCAGAAGCATCTTTTTAACCTGGTGCTTTCTGCCTTCTCTAATAGTTACGCTGACCAGGGAGTTTGGCTCTCCTCCACCGGTTTTTCCTAAACCCTGTGGGGCGAGAAGTGCCTTCAGCTTGACATCGTTGGATACAATCTCAACCTCAGCAGGAGCTGCAGGGCCGTCTTCAAGCTCAATACCTTCGCGCAGGCGATTTAGCTGCTCTTCTGTAGGTGTACCTACTACATGAGCAACATAGTGCTTCCATACATGCTTTGAGGGATGCAAAAGCTCTTGGGCCATCTGACCATCGGTAGTAAAGAACAAAAGACCCGTGGTATCCATATCAAGGCGTCCAACAGGGAAAAGTCCCGGGTATCTGTCAGTGGGAACCATGTCCACAATGGTTGGTCTACCCTGAGGGTCTTTCATAGTAGTCAAGTAACCTGCAGGTTTGTTGAGCATCAAGTAGACGGGTTTCTCGGCAATTGAGCAGACAACACCGTCAACTGCAACAACATCTACCAGCGGATCAACCTTGCTACCAAGCTCGGTGACTACCTGGCCGTTTACCGTGACGCGACCTGAGGTCATCAGGCGCTCAGAGCCACGACGGCTAGCCACTCCCGCGCGCGCCAAAAAGCGCTGCAGGCGCATGGGGACAATACGCTCTCCTGCCACGGCCTATGCATCCTCTTGCGTATCGTAGCTGTCTCCCAAAAGGGAGCGCTCATCGTCAATGTCTTCTGCGGCTTCTTCAAGCGTTGAAGTGAAGCTTCTGCCAGAGAGTCTCTCGCGAATAAACTGCTTGGACTCCTCGTCAGGGGCAAAATCTTCCAGCGGCGGCAACTCTCGTAAAGACTTGAGGCCAAAGCGCTCTAAGAAAAGGGCTGTTGTGCCATAGAGAATGGCTTGTCCCCTATCTGCCTCTTTGCCCACTTCACGCACAAGGTTTTTCTCGCGAAGTGAAGAGATAACACCATCAGAGTTAACACCACGAATAGCACGGACGCCTTCACGAGTAACGGGCTGGTGATAAGCAATAACCGCCAGCGTCTCAAGCGCTGCCTGAGAAAGGCGACGCGTATCCCAGGAGAGCACAAAATCGCTGACCAGCTGATGGTGAGCTGGGTGCGTAAAAAGACGCCAACCGCCGGCTACCTCTCTGAGCTGAAATCCCCTGTTGCAGCGCGTGTACTCCTCTGCAAGCTCTTTGAGCGCTTGGGCAACCTCGGCAGGAGCTGCATTGGTGACCTTGGAAAAGTCGGCCGTGGTGATTGCATCTGTTGCAACCAAAAGCAGTGATTCTAGTGCGCCTTTGAGCGACTCGGAATCTAAATAGGTAAGCTCTTCTGCCATAAGTTATTCCGCCTCTTTCTGTGCTTCATCGGGCGTTTGAGTTAACGATAATAGCGTCTGCTGGACATCATCGAGTGCGTTTTGAGACAAGTTAAATTCTTCAAGCTCTGGCTCATCACCAGATAGTTCTTCTAGTTCCAAAAGAACTGACTCATCAAGCTGGTATGAATCTGCGCCCTCTATGTGCTCAATCTCAATCTCGCCAAAGATAACATCCTGCTGAACACGAACAAGACCGCGCTTAAATAGCTCAAGTACTGCCAAGAAGTTTGCAACCACAATTTCTGGCGTATCTTGACCGTCTAAGAGCTCAGAGAACGTCACCTTGCCCTTAGAGCGCGTCAGTCGGTCCACAGAAGCTACCGTCAGAGCTACTGGGAGCCTTTTTGGCGCCACATGTTCTGCTTCAAGCAAGAATGTCTCACGTTTTGAGTCAATGTCCGCACAGATGACAGCAAGGCTTCTGAGGGTAATGCCCTCAAGATAGTCTGGCATGAGGTTCAAGAAATCAGGATCTGGGCCCACTGAGCGTGGGAACATGTACGACTCTGCCTCCATACGACTACCTAGTGCGGCACCTGCATTTCTGAACTGCTTATAGGCAATAAGGCGAGCAATAAGAACTTCTCGCGCCTCATCAGGAGAAAGCCCGTCAAGCTCGTCATCAAATTCATCCTCATCGTATGAGCTTTTGAGCGAAACGTCTTGAGGCACCAACGCATGAGCTTTCATGTCCAAAAGCGTTGATGCAACAAGGACAAAGTCACTAGCAACGTCTAGGTCAAGCTCTTCCATAGCGTCAACTTCTGCCAGGTACTGATCAGCAACCTCAGAGATAGAAATAGAGCCAATAGCAACTTTTTGCCTACTTACCAGCTGAAGCAGCAGGTCAAACGGGCCAGAATATGTTGCAGTGTTTACTTTGTACGACATTAGATGATTCTCGCAAGCAGGCTCAAAATGACGTTAGAAATGCCCCCAATAATGGACGAGAAAAAGCCAGGCGCAAAGAACATGAGTCCCACAACAGCGATCATACAGTAAGGCTCAATGGCGTAGAACTTTTGACGGTTTTTCTCGCCAAGAAAATATAACAGCAGCTTAGAGCCGTCCAAAGGTGGAATTGGCAGCATGTTAAAGACTGCCAGGCTTACGTTAATCTGAATGTAGAAGATTACCAGCGAAGAAACGTAGTACATTACCAGCGGATTATATGCTGCACTAAATGTAACAGCTAGCGCGTTAAGCAAACGCAATAAGAGCGCGCCGAGAAACGCCTGCAAAATGTTAGACGCTGGACCCGCGAGTGCTACAAGAATCTCGTCACGACGACGATCTTTGAGGTAGTTGGGGTTATAGGGAACGGGCTTTGCGTAACCAAAGCTAGGACCACCCATCAATACCAACATAAACGGCAAAAGAACCGTACCGAACAAGTCAATGTGTGCCAGTGGATTGAGCGTCAAACGGCCAGACATTTTAGCGGTAGGGTCTCCGCACTTGTATGCTACAAAGCCATGCGCAACCTCGTGAACCACAATGGCAAAGATTACCAGTGCAAATTCAGCAAGCGTTGTCAAAAGCGATGGAACTGATGTTAAAGCAGTTGGCACAACAATCCTTATCTCAACATCTGCAAAAACCATGCAGACAGGCACGTACAAACAAAGACTCTCAAGAACATGACGTTAGTTACAAGACAATAGATACAAGACAATTTTACCCAAGATTGGCAAAACTACCTACTCATCAATGTCTGCTTCCATTTTTTCTGAAAGCTCCAACCATTCAGCCTCAAGCGCAGGAATCTTCTTAGAAAGTGCCTGGTATTCAGCCATACACTCATCAAACTTTTGAGGATCATTATAGAGAGCCTCGTCAGCCATAAGCGTCATGAGCTCATCGTATCGTTTATGCGCAGGAGTGAGCGCTGCCTCAACCTCGTCCAGACGTTTCTTGGTCTCTCTAAGCGCACGACTTCTACGATTGCGCTCCTCTGCCTCAGCCCTTCTCTGCTCCTTAGTCTTCACATTGCGAGAAGATCCTGCAGCTTGACCTACCTCTGGGCCAGAACTCTTAACCGCTCTTGCACCCGATGTTCCATACGAAGACACCGCCTTGCTCGACGTCTCTCCCTGAGCTGCTGCTTGGAGCTCTGCAAGCTTAAAGAGGAAGTAATCGTAGTCACCGTCATAAACCGTAACTTTGTGGTCTCGAACGTCCACAACCTTATTTGCTACAGCTCTGACCAGGTGCTCATCGTGACTGATCAAGATGATGGTTCCTGAGAAGTCAACAAGCGCCTTCTCTAGAACGTCAACAGAATCAATGTCTAAGTGGTTAGTTGGCTCGTCTAGAAGCAACAGTGGATCTGGAGAAACCAGCATCTTAGCAAGTGCGAGACGGGCACGCTCACCACCAGAAAGTACATTTACGCGTTTATCAACGTCATCGCCATGGAAAAGGAAGGCTCCAAGCAATCTACGCTCTTCAGAAGTAGTCCAGCCAGCAGCAACAGTATCAAGCTCTGCAAGTACCGTATTTGCAGGATTGAGCTCTTCAAGCTGGTGCTGTGCATAATAAGCTTCAGTGACGTTTTGGCCCAGGCTAATCTGTCCCGCATCTGGCTTAAGTTTGCCCGCAATAAGCTTCATAAGGGTAGATTTACCAGCGCCGTTAGGGCCAACAAGCGCTACGTGATCTCCGCGATACAGTTTAAGGTCAACGTTATCGTAGACAAAATTATCCTCATAAGATTTGGCTACGCCCTCAAGAGAAATAACGGTATCTCCGGTACGAGGAGGTTCTGGGAACCTAAAATGCATGTGATGAGATTGCTCTGGAAGAACTACCAACTCTTCACGGATCTTCTCGACCTTTGCCACGCGCTCTTGAACCTGTTTTGCCTTGGTAGGCTTATACCTAAATCGCTCAATGAAGGTCTCCATGTGAGCAATGTCACGCTCTTGAGCAGCTCGTTTAGCGCGGAGTTGTTCTAGGTTTTCTTCTCGCTGATGCAGATAACCAGAATAGTTTCCGGTATACGTGACAAGCATACGATTCTCAAGCGCCGCTACATGTGTTACGCATGCATCCATAAATGAACGGTCATGGCTTACCAGCAAAACCGTACCGTCATATGACGATAAGAACCTCTCAAGCCACTGAACAGATTCTAGGTCTAAGTGGTTGGTAGGCTCATCCAAGAGCAAAACATCAGGACGACGTAACAGGAGTTTTGACAGAGAGATACGCATCTGCCAGCCGCCCGAGAACTCTTTAGCAGGCTTATCGAAGTCTTCAACGGGAAAACCCAGGCCCGCAAGAATCTGGCGAGCTCTACTTTCTAGTTCATAGCCACCAAGACGCTCGAAGCGCTCCATAGCATGAGCGTAGTCTTCAAGATACTTATTGAGCGTTGCGCCTTCGGGAGTTTCGGCAATTTTGATTGAAAGGTCATTAACCTTTCTCTCCCACTGTTTAATCTCATGAGCAGACTCGATGACCTCGTTGAGGGCAGTTCTGTCCCCCATGAGTTCTGTCTCTTGCTCAAGGTATCCAAGGGTAGCGTCTTTTGCAAAGGTAACGGTTCCCTCATCAGCAGACTCTAGACCCATAATGATCTTTAGAAGCGTCGTCTTACCAGCACCATTAGGACCAACTAAGGCCCAACGCTCTCCCGCATTGAGCTGAAGTGTTGCATTTGAATAAAGGACTCTGCCGCCAAATGACTTTGAAATCTTATCCGCAAGAGCAATCAAGTGAACTCCTCATACATATCTGAACTGGATAAGTATAAGTCATTCACTTGATTTACGTGGTGAATTATGTAAATGAAGCTAGGCTTGTGAAGATTTATTGACGCTTCTTATGAAGGAAGAGAGCTGCGCCAGCAACAACAATAGTTACGCCAGCAACACCAACAATCATAGGAAGTGTAAGAGCGTTGTCGCCAGTCTCTGGAAGAGCGGACTTCTTAACCTTTTTAGCCTTTGGAGTCTCTGGCTGAGGTTGTGGCTGAGGCTCTGGTGCTGGAGTAGGCTCAGGCTGTGGTTCTGGAACTGTAGGATCAACAAAGGTTACTGTTGCAGTGGTCGCTGTACCAGTAATCTGACCAACACGAACCGTGGTGTCAATCTGATAGCCATCAATAGTGGTGAGCTGAGTAATGGTAGTGGAAGTGTCACCAATAAGTTTAGGAATCACAACAGTACCATCTGCTCCAGTTGTAAGAGAGTAGCTACCGTCAGCCTCCATGGTGAGAATACCAGTCTGAGTAAATGGAGGCGTTGGAACAGCAGGACGTACACTATTTGCAGCAGTTGCCTTAAGAGTTGCACCAGCAATAGGATTTCCGTCTGTGCCAACAACCTTAACAATGATGTTAGCGAGAGGCTGGTTCTTCATTTCAGCAACTTCCAAATCACCTAAATCCGATGAAGCGATACTAAAAACGTAAGAAACAGAGTTGACTTGAGGGACATAACCCTCTTTATAAGTGGTTTGTTCAACTCTATAAGCACCGTCAGGAAGAGGAATATGGGGACTAAAGTAACCATCAGCGTCTGTTTCTCCCTCGGCCACAATAGTAGAACCACCTTGATAAATTACAATATGTACGCCCTCAATTGGCTCATCGGTGTATTTATCAACAGCATGAGCACTAATCTCATTAGATGCAAGTGCAATTCTTGGAGTAATAACTGACACAACAAGCGTCAACGCAACAAGAATAGCAAGAACAATGTTTTTATATCGTTTCAATTCAATTCCTTAAAACCGAACCGTACTAGTAAATACTTCTATCTATAGTAAGGGAATTAGACATTAAATTAAAGATAATATCCAAGACTAAACACAATTATTTCAAATTTTTAACTGGCAAAACTGAGGAAATCTGTACTCACCTTATAAAAATCAAGTGAACTCCCCATACATTTACAAATTACTAAATGCACAGGTTGTTCACTTGATAGACATAAGCAAATTTTGAAACAGATTCAATAAATCCTGTAGTCTTAGAAACGTTTCTTGCTCAGATACATTGAGACACCAGCAAGAGAGCTTAATGTACCTGTAATTCCAACAATTAAAGAAGAGATATCAGAAATGTCAGAAGTGTCTGGAAGTACAGCCTTCTTTTTCTTTGGAGTCTTAGGCTTTTCCGGAGTCTGTGGTTGAGGCTCAGGAGTAGGCTCTGGAGTTGGCTCAGGCTGAGGTTCTGGCTGAGGTTCTGGCTGTGGCTCTGGAGTTGGAGGCTCTGGTCTACGATTTACAAAGGTAACCGTAGTAGTTTCATTAGAGCCAGTAATCTCACCAACCTGAGGATTTGGATTATCAATGGTGTAACCATCAAGAGTGGTGAGCTGAGTAATAGTAGCTTCTCTCTCAACAAGATATTTAGGAATAATTACAGTTCCATCTGGACCTGTCGTAAGTGAATAGTTTTGACCATCGTCTGATATTTCTCCTGTTTGTGTATATGGAACACCAGGATTTGGTACGTCCTGAGTCATAGCACGAGGAGCGTCAGTACCAGGCAAATAGGCTGGATCTGGGGTATTAAAACCGCCCATAGATGGTGGACATGCAGGAGCTGCAATTCCAGGAGCAGCTTCATTCGCAACATTTGCTTTTAAAGTTGCGCCAGCAATAGGATTTCCATACTGGTCAACTACTCTGATGATAATATTTCCGCGTCTAGTGGGAAATCTAACTGTTGCTCGAGTAGTTTCCTCAAAAAGACGTGTATCTGAATCATAAGGGAAGGTTACCGCATGTAGAGGAACCATGCCATTAATGCTACTTGGAGTACATGCAAAGACGGAATCAATCATTACGGCATCGCTATTGTATGCATAACGAGTGGGATAATTTTTTGGAATAAGTGTGTAGCTTCCCGTTACCGGAACAGTAACGCTTTGTCCACCAGGAACATTTGAAGCAATTCTATTTCCAAATTCATCTTCAATATCAAATTTGATGTCAGTAATGGTACTTGGGCTACCTGGGGCTTCTGGAACTATTTTATCAGCGTCAACGTAAAGCTTTCCCATAATATGAACATCTTCAATGTTGATGGTCTGATGATCACTAGTACCACCAGCAACACCGGAGAAAGTTACATTTTTAGATGAACGATCAATGACATATCCAGCTTTGAACTTTGTCTGCTGAACCTTATAAGTTCCGTCAGGAAGATTTACCTGGACATTACCGTTTGAATCTGTAACTTGCTCTGCAATAACAGAGCCAGTTGCTGTATCTGTGACTGTGATTGTTACACCATCAACTGGCTTTGCATAATAGTCATCAGTAACATTTACCGTAAGCTGATTGTCCCCTGCTGCGAGCGCAAGCTTTGGAGCTCCAATGACAATTACGCAGCATAATGCAACTAAAAATGACGCTGCTACACACTTGAACTTTTTCACTTCAAACCTTCCAAATCCATAAAGGATTACAAATATCTAATTCAAATGATAAAAGAAAATATCATTAAAATGAATATAAACTGCATTCTAAATTGCAATTTATTAAATTTTCATATCGTCAACAATAAGAATTAGCTATAAACAGCTATTCCCTATCCATTCACACACAAAATGCGAGAAGACCCCTCTACTTGAAAGATCTTCTCGCCAAAAAATCGTCAATAAGATTGATGGAATAGCCTAATTATCCATGGTGAGATGAATAGCAAAGCCAGCAATCTCGTCTTTGAAATAGACCAAAAACGTACTGCCATCTGGATTAAGCCTTCTAGATGACTCATCAATTTCAAAGCCACGACCTGCAAAGTACTTCTCGGCAGCAGGAATGTTGTTAACATGGAAGCCAATATGACCCTTTGTGCCACGGCCATTTTGTTTCATGACCTCTACCAGGGTGCCTGCAAAAAATGAAGGTGGCTGCTCAATAGTTGGAAGTCCCATAAGAGCGGTGAACAGGTTTGCAATCTTTTCTGCCTCGTCCGCATTGCTTGCGTTAATGCCAACGTGAGCAACGTACATATCAAACTGCTCAACTGGATTAAGAGCACTGGAATTGTTAGTTGAATCTGTCATACATCTCCCCTTTCCTAGAGCTCAAGTATATAAGGGAAGTTCTAAGATGTGTGCTTGGTAATAAATATTAGTCATTACTGTAACTAAGTACTAACAAAAAAGGCCCAGTTACCTAGGCCTTTAAATTTCTATGGTGGGCGATGCTGGATTTGAACCAGCGACCCCTTCCGTGTGAAGGAAGTGCTCTACCCCTGAGCCAATCGCCCGAACGACTTGCAATAATAACAAACAATGAAGCTAATTTCTAGCTTTTGACTTTTTTGAAGGTGAATACGTAGACACAGCTTTATTCATCTGAACAAGAATAATTCCCAGGAAGATAAGCTGAAGAATCATTGGCGTAATTACCATTGGCTGAGATGAAAGCTGCGATACAAAAACCCATTCAATGGTAAAAAGAATGAGATCAATACCAGCAACAAGACGGACAATGCCGTGGGTTTTCTCAAAGTCTTTAGCCAAGCTGATGCATTTCTGAAGAATATAGCAGCAATAAACTGCCATTAAGCTGCACAACAGAAGCACAATCATGCTTGAAGAGAAACGACCATAGCCAACTGAGAAGGCAAAGATGACAATTCCGGCAACGCCAAGCGCACCAAGCATAGAGGAAAGAGCCATCATCAACTTAGTTCCACGATCCATACAAACCCCCAACAAGTCAGTTCACAGAGAAAAAACGTACACAAGAGGAGCTAGAACAATAAAACGACGTCAACATAATAATTTACTTGGCTTCAAGAGACTTTTTAACTTTATGAGATCCTCGAGCAACAGCGCTTGCCATTGCCAACAGCGCAAACAGCTCAATGAACTGCAGCGTTACAGAAGGAGTCAAAATCAACTGAGCTACAACAGTAACAGCCAAAACCACACACGAGCCAAAAATCATAGGATAAGCGGCTGCAGCTCTATTAGGAACATTAGCCTCTCTAGCCGCATAACCACCAGTAAGAAGTGAAATCATACTTGCAAGCAAAAGAAGAGCGGAATCAATTGATGGACCAGCACCAATTACAAGAACCGCAACATTCACAAGGCCTAAAAGTCCGCCAATTAAAAGTGTCAGGCTAAAAATCTTCATCTTACGAGTCTCAGGAGTCATATATCCCCTATCTATCAAATATCACTTTGGCTATTGTACCCGTCTTTTATATAAATTAAGTAATCGAATCATTGAACGGTAGAGAGTTTCGGTAAAAGAAATGGCGAGAAAACCAAAGGGTTTCTCGCCACATGTGTATTTGGTGGGCCCAGAGGGATTTGAACCCCCAACCCAGGGATTATGAGTCCCCTGCGCTAACCGTTGCGCCATGAGCCCGTAAGAAAAAAGCGGCGACAGATGCCGCCGCCAGAATGCGTGGTGGAGAATAGGGGGATCGAACCCCTGACCTCATGACTGCCAGTCATGCGCTCTCCCAGCTGAGCTAATTCCCCGAACGTGGTGCGGGAAATACTATAGCAAACCAAAGCTCTGTTTTTATCGACAATTTTCTAATTGGTTGTATATTTTAAAGCTCGCGCTCTGGAAGAATCTTCTCTGCCAACCAAGAAGCAACCTCATCAAGGGCAACCTCAAAGCGCTCACCGGTAGCACGCTCTTTGACTTCTGCGATACCGTTAGCAACGCCCTTCTTGCCCACAATAACCTGCCATGGGAAGCCAATAAGATCTGCATCTGCAAACTTAACACCAGGACGCTCTGCGCGATCATCAACAACAGTCTCAAGACCAGCAGCAATGCATGCGTCAGCTACAGAACCTGCTGCATTCCAAATCTCTTGGTCTTTGTCAGAGAGACAAAGAACAGAAACCTCATAAGGAGCAACAGAGACTGGCCACTTGATGCCCTTCTCGTCATTGTATTGCTCAACAACAGCAGCAAGCAGCCTGGAAACACCAATGCCGTAGCAGCCCATAACCAGAGGCTTGTCCTCGCCGTTTTCGTCTGTGAAGGTAGCGTTAAGAGCCGAAGAGTACTTGGTGCCAAGCTGGAAGACCTGGCCAATCTCAATACCACGAGCCGCATGCAGAGGAAGGCCACACTCAGGGCAAATATCGCCCTCCTGAGAAGTGACAAGGTCTTTCCACTCGTTAATCTCAAAGTCACGACCAAGCTCAACGTGATCAAGGTGATAGTCTGCCTTATTAGCACCACAAAGCCACCACTGAGTATCCTCAAGAGAGAGGTCTCCAACAACGCGGATACCCTCAGGTAGGCCAACAGGTCCAATAAATCCCTTGATGAGGCCATACTCTTCTAGCTCTTCATCAGTCATCATGTGGTACTCGCCAAAAGCGTGCTCAGCTTTTACCTCGTTGAGCTCATGAGTACCTGGAACAAAGCACACAACTGGCTTGCCATTTCCGTCAACAAGCGCAAGAGCTTTGCGGGTTGCTGCAGGTGAAACGTGGAGGAACTCTGCAACGTCATCAATGGAGCCAATACCAGGAGTATGAATCTCGCACATCTTACCAGACTCACGCTCTTCTACGTTGATCTTTGCTGCAGCTGCCTCAGTATCTGCAGCATAGCCGCAATCGCAATAGACCAGGCTTGCCTCGCCAGCGTCTGCCAGCGCCATAAACTCAACAGAGGTGTCTCCACCAATCTGACCAGAGTCTGCAACTACCTGCAGAGCCTTAAGACGCGTACGGTCACAAACGTTCTGGTAAGCAACCTTCTCCTGGTCATAGCACTCTTGCAGCGACTCTTGATTTGCCGAGAAGGAATATCCGTCTTTCATAATGAACTCACGACCACGCATAAGACCAAAGCGTGGGCGGCGCTCGTCACGGAACTTATCCTGAATCTGATAGAGCGTTACAGGAAGCTGCTTATAGCTCTTGAGCTCATTTCTAATGAGGTCTGTAAAGGTCTCCTCGTGAGTTGGACCAAGAGCAAACTGACGATCATGGCGGTCATGCATACGCATGAGCTCATCACCGTAGACGTCCCAACGACCAGACTCTTCCCAGAGCTCAGCTGGAGTCATAATAGGAACAAGAATCTCCTGAGCACCAATACCGTCCATCTCATCGCGAATGATGGCCTCAATCTTTAAAAGAGAGCGCCATGCAAGTGGCAGATAAGAGTACAGACCAGCGGCGGTCTTTCTAATCATGCCAGCACGAAGGAGCAGGCGGTGACTTGCAAGTACAGCCTCAGCTGGGTCTTCTTTGAGCGTAGGTGCATACAAAGAAGACATGCGCATCCAGTGCTTCAAGGTAGTTTCCTTTCAATATGAAGTAATACGTATAGTTTACTTATTTTTTGCCAAAACGATTCTCTATTTCGGCGAATAACTCATCAACAATTTTATCTTCAGGAACTTTTCTAATAGGATTGCCGTTTTCAAACAACACTGCTTGACCTTTGCCACAGGCTACACCAAGGTCAACACCCCTAGCCTCACCAGGTCCGTTAACAACACATCCCATGACTGCTACAGAAATTGGAGCACGAACGCCATCCAGGCGCTTGGTAACTTCCTCTGCAATAGGAATCATGTCAACGCCACACCTGCCACAGGTGGGGCAACTCACCAGCTCTGGTTTAATGCGACGCATACCAAGAGCCGCAAGAAGCTCCCATGCTACGTGCACTTCTTCTACGGGATCGGCCGTCAGAGAAAGGCGCATGGTATCGCCAATACCGCTCTCCAGCAAAATGCCCACCGCAGCAGAATTCTTTACCGTTCCCTGCCTTAACGCACCGGCTTCTGTAACGCCTACATGCAGAGGAATCTGTGGAAGCTCCTTGGAAAGCGCTCGATATACCGCAAGTGTAGTGGGAACATCGTGAGCTTTTGCAGACAAGACAATGTCGTCAAAACCGCGAGAAGAAAAATGCTCTACAAATGACTTTGACGATGCCACGAGTTTCTCGACAAGGGTCATATCTTGTCTTGTATCAAATTCTTTAGCAAGAGAGCCTGCGTTAACGCCAATTCTAATGGGAATATGAGCCTCTTTAGCTGCCTCAATGACAGCATCAACGCGCTCCATAGAGCCAATGTTTCCTGGGTTAATACGAAGAGCTGCCGCACCTCGCTTTGCAGCTTCAAGCGCCAGCTTATAGTCAAAGTGAATATCGGCAACAACAGGAAGTGGCGAGTATTTGCAAATCTCTTCAAAGCCATCCAAGGCCTTTGCATCAGGAATTGCCACACGGATAATCTCGCAACCGGCTTCTGCAAGCTCTTTAATCTGGTGGAGCGTGGCATCTGGATCATCAGTTTTGGTGGTGCACATGGACTGAACAGAAACGGGGGCGCCACCGCCAACCTGGACGGATCCAACCATGACGGGATGAGTTTTTGTGCGAGCAATCTCAGACATAAAATCAGCTACCTAAACAGCAAATGAAGGATATCGTTTCGGAGCGCTACAACAAATACAAACAGGAAAAACGCCAGTCCAATGTAGGACAAAATGTTTTGAACTTTGATGGATAGAGGCTTTCTGATAATCACCTGAATTACCTCGATCAGAATCTTTCCGCCATCAAGCGGTGGAATAGGTAAAAGATTCATAAAGCCAAGTGACATAGAAATGGCTGCTACCAGCATAATAAGGGTCGAGAAACCCTCTGCGGCAGCTTCTGAAGCCATGACAGAAATTCCTACAACAGACGACGACTGATTGAGAACTTCCATGGTCTGCGTTGGAATGAGTAGCCTTAGAGCAAACTGTCCAACCTGTGCAGCATACGATACAGCTGCGGCAGACGCGTCAATAAACGAGAAGTGATACATGGTCATAACGGGTGACACGCCGATGATCTTATCGTCAGGACGCAAAGCAGGCTTAATGGTAGTTTGAAGCTGAATGCCACCGCGATCATAGGTGACAGGAATATCCTCTACGCCAGCAGACATTGCATCTTTAATAGCAGCGGTCAGGTCTTCCCAGGTATGAACCTCTACCTTGTTAAACGTAAGAATAGTGTCCCCAGGAGTAAGGCCTGAAATAGCAGCAAGAGAACCAGATTCAACAGAGCCAAGCTGTGCTTTGTTTTGAGCAGCTGGAATGCCAACAAACATCAAAGAGCCAACCACCAGTACAAAGGCCAGCGCAATGTTGACTAGAGGTCCGCCCAAGATCATGAGCAGGCGTTTGAGAACATTTACACCAACATAGGTATGAGCCTTCTCTTGAGCAAAGAAATCATCAGCGGACATCTGTGGAACACGAGGCTCCCCTGCTGCTGTAGAGCCTTCAAGCTCAAAGTTGTGGCCGCGATCATACTCACAGCGAAGCTCAGCGTCTCGTGCAAGCGTCTGAAACGTGGTGTGCGCTAGCTCGTCTGACTCTTTGACAAGCTCAATGGAGCCCCAGTCTGCAAGGGTGTACAGCAGATTGTAGGCGCGCTCATCCTCACAGTTAAGTTTTGCTGCAAGAGCACCAACCTCAAGTGAACCCGACTCTTGAACGCTCATCAGAGCTTGTGGAAGCAGCTCATCTAGCTCGCCTTCCATACCGCAGATGCGCGTATAGCCACCAAAAAGAAGGGGCGTTACGCCAACCTCGGTACCGTATTTTTTGCTCTTATGAGAAAGCTTGTACTTGAACGGCATGCCCAAGAAGAACTCAGTTACACGGACACCACACAGGCGAGCCATACCGTAATGACCAGCCTCGTGAACAAATACAAGGAGCGAGAGGACCAAGAGTCCCCAAAAAATTGGTGAAAAAATAGCTAACAAATTCACAAAATTCCTATCCCACAAAAGAACGGGCTAAAGCTCGTGCTTCTGCGTCTACAAGCGTCAATTGTTGAAGGTCTTCTACCCTTTGAACTTCAGAGGCATTCATAGTCTCTGCAACAATGCGCTCAATATCAAGAAATGAACATCTTCCTCGCCTAAATGCATGGTTAGCAATTTCATTAGCTGCATTCATAATGCAAGGAAGCGTTCCACCAACAGTCCCTGCATGACGAGCAAGAGCTAGGCATCCAAAGGTTTTCTCGTCAGCATAGTCTCCTGTAAGAGGGGCAGTCTCCTGCCAAACAACAGGCTGAGCAATTGCTGGCCAACGATGTGGATAGCTCAGCGCAAACTGGATAGGCAGCCTCATATCAGAGGCTCCGAGTTGTGCCTTCACGGAGCCGTCAACAAACTCAACCATAGAGTGAATGCGACTCTGACGATGTACCAACACTTCAAGCTTATCCATTGGAGTATCAAAGAGATGATGAGCCTCAATGAGCTCAAGGCCCTTATTCATGAGCGTGGCGCAGTCGATGGTAATCTTGGCACCCATCTTCCAGGTTGGATGTGCCAAGGCGTCGTCGGCCGAAACGTGTTTGAGCTGCTCGCGAGAATATCCGAAGAACGGACCACCAGAGCAGGTAAGCCAAATCCTCTGGATATCAGCGGGGTTCTCGCCAATAAGGCACTGGAAGATGGCACTGTGCTCGGAGTCAACAGGGATGAGCTGACCAGGCTTGACCAGAGGCATCAGCAGGTCTCCGCCAACAACAATTGACTCCTTGTTGGCGTAAGCCAGCACTTTGCCAGCTTTCACAGCGGCCAGACCAGCGTAAATGCCAGCCTCTCCCACCACTGCGTTGACTACGCAGTCAACCTCATCTAGCTCAGCAAGCGCCTGAACAGCCTCAGGGCCAAAACTTGCTTTGCAGCCTTGGGGCAAGCTGTCGAGAAGAGCATTGCCCTTGACACTTGCATCGGCAAAAGCAACGTATTTGCAGTTGAACTCAGTTGCTGCCTTCACGGCAAACTCAACCGACGACCTCACCGCAAGGGCTGCAACCTCCACCTTTTGTGGGAAATGACGACATACATCAAGTGTCTGCATGCCCACAGAACCCGAAGCGCCAAGGACAGCAACACGCAGAGGCTCATGCCTTACAGCACGAGGCGCGGTATCTTCAAAAATGCTCAAAACCTATGCTCCAAACGGCAGCGCAATAGGTAGCTTGACCTGGCTAAAGAGCACGGCAAGCTGGAAGAGAAGAAACGCCGCCATAGTTCCAAAAATCATCGAATCAGTTCTATCAAGTAGGCCACCATGACCAGGCATAATTGAACCAGAATCCTTGAGGCCCACTCCTCGCTTAATGCGAGACTCAAAGAGGTCTCCAACAACAGAGAAGATGCCTTCTGTTACGCCAAAAAGCAGCGCAAATAGTGGATTCATATCAATTGCGCCAAAAACTGCCATCAAGAACCACACAAGCATTGAACCTAAAAGACCACCGTAGAAGCCTTCCCAACTCTTATTGGGAGAAATTCTTGGCGCCAGTTTATGCTTGCCAAATTTGGATCCAAACAAATACGCAAATGAATCATTAGCCCACACAGAGAGCATGACGGCAAGCGTGATCCAAGGAATAGAAAAACTAGGCTCTGTGGACCTTAGAAGCACTACCGTTGAAAGTGAAAGCGAGGTATACAGTGGTCCAAAGGCCGTAACCGCCACGTCTGCAAGGTTTGCTCGCGGTGTTAAAACATACCAAAGTCCGCAAAGAATAATCAAAAGCAGAGAAAATACCAGCGGAAAGACGTGACCAAAGTACGCAATAATGGGAAAAACAAGCGAGAAGACAAGGCCAAGAGGCTCGTTTGGCATACGTCCGCCCATACGGCAAATATGGAAGAACTCAGAGCAGCAGAGCCATGCCATGCCAGCAATCAAAACAATAGTGGCTTCTTTGCCAACAAACAGCGCAGCAAGCACAATAGCTGCATAAACTACGCCAGACAGAGTTCTTGTCAAAAGCTTCTCGGTAACGCCACGAACTCGCTGACCCATAAGGTTACCAGCGGCTCGTTGCAGCTCTTTAAGTGAGCGACGAATCTCCAGCTTTTCAATCTGTCTATCAATTCCAACGCTACCTGTTTCTTCAGGATTAGGCTGAGCATCAGCAGGAATCCTAGAGGTAGGCCTTCTGGAATCGCGCGTATTGTCCACCACTATTTCACTCCTCCGAATCGCCTTTCGCGACCCTGATAGTCCTTAATGGCGCGCAAAAAATCCCACTTAGAGAAGTCAGGCCAGTAAGTTTGCGTGACATACAGCTCCGAGTAAGCCAGCTGCCATAGCAAATAGTTAGAAAGCCTCAGCTCTCCTGACGTACGAATCAACAGGTCTGGATCAGGAAGACCTGCCGTATAGAGGTTCTTCTCAAAATCTGCTGGAGTCACCGAGTCAGCGGACACGGTGCCCTCAGCAATTTGATGAGCGAGAAGAACAGCTGCCCTGGTTAGCTCTGCACGAGAGCCATAGTTAACAGCAAGCGCAAACGTCATGCCGGTGTTTTGCGCAGTCTCATCAAGTCCGCGCTGGAAGGTCTTACGGGTCTTCTCAGGCAAAGCCTCAAGGTCACCAAAGAAACGCAGCTTAACGTTTTCTTGGTGGAATAGTGGAAGTTCTTTAAGAAGCGTCTCTGCAAACAGACGCATGAGCAAGTCAACCTCACGCTGAGGGCGTTTCCAGTTTTCAGTGGAGAACGCATAAACTGACAGAACGTCCAAACCAAGGCGCACACTTGTAGTAACAGCCTCACGCAAAGAAAGAACACCGGCCTTATGACCTTCGGTTCTGTCAAGTCCGCGAGCCGTAGCCCATCTACCGTTTCCATCCATAATGATGGAAACGTGAGACGGAATAGTTTCTAAATTGATATCAGCAAGACTGATATCTTCTGGTGCGTCAGAGAAATACTGGACGAGCTTGTCTGTATCAAACTGCACTTAAATCTCCATGATTTCTGAAGTCTTGGTCTTAAGAAGAGACTCAATCTGTGCAATATAGGTATCGGTCAACTTCTGAATACCGTTCTTCTCGCGCTTCTGATCGTCCTCAGATAGCTCCTCATCGCGCTCAATCTTGCCATTAATGTCACGACGGACATTACGAACAGCTACGCGAGCTTCCTCAGCAATCTGAGAGCACTCTTTAGCAAGCTCACGACGGCGCTCCTCGGTTGGCATTGGGAAAGGAAGCCTGATAGCAGAGCCATCATTAGATGGAGTAATACCAAGGTCAGAAGTCTCAATGGCCTTCTCGATGCTCTTTAGAGCAGTCTTATCCCATGGCTCAACAAGCAGCATGGATGCCTCAGGAACCTTGATAGCTGCAAGCTGAGAAATTGGGGTTGGCTGACCATAGTAGTCTACCTTGATGTGATCAAGCGCATGTGGATTTGCGCGACCAGTACGAACACGACCAAAGTTATTCTTAAGTGCCTCGATGCACTTCTCCATAGACTGCTTAGCTTTATCAGAATGAACGCTCATTAGTCCTCCTCAACGACAGTAGTACCGACTTCTTCTCCGGAAATTGCCTTCATGAAAACGCCTTCAGACTGCATGTCAAATACAAGAATTGGCATCTTATTGTCTTTGCACAGCGCAATTGCTGCAGCGTCCATAACCTTAAGTTCTTTGGCGAGAACGTCTTTGTAAGTGACGGTGTCATACTTAACTGCATCTGCATGAGTGACAGGGTCACAGTCGTAAATGCCATCTACCTTTGTTGCCTTCATCAGTGCCTCAGCACCAATCTCGCAAGCGCGAAGAGCTGCAGCGGTATCAGTAGTGAAGTAAGGGTTACCTGTACCAGCAGCAAAGATAACAATACGACCCTTCTCAAGGTGCCTGATAGCACGACGGCGAATATAAGGCTCTGCAACCTGGGCCATAGAAATTGCGCTCATAACGCGGCAATCCATGCCGTTGCGCTCAAAACAATCCTGAAGCGAGAGAGCATTAATTACGGTTGCAAGCATGCCCATGTTATCGCCCTGGGCACGATCCATACCAGCTGCTGCCTGAGAAACGCCTCTAAAGATATTTCCACCACCAACAACAATGGCAACCTGAACACCAGACTCCCAAACAGGTTTGATTTCTTTAGCAAGCATCTCTGGAATTGAGGGGTCAATACCAAAGGATTGCTCACCCATCAATGCTTCACCAGAAAGCTTTAAAAGTACTCGTTTGTATTTAGCTGAAGACAAAGCTTCCTCGCTCTCTCCGTTTGCCATAGTTGTAATAATTTTAACAAACGACACCGTAAGTTTTGCAGGAATCACGGTAAAAAAAGAGCCGGTTGAAGACAACCGGCTCAAAATAATTGAAGTAAAAAGTCTTACTCTTCACCAAAAGCAAAACGTACGAAGCTGACAATCTTAACCTCGTCGTCAACCTTCTTGGAGAGCAGCTTTGCGTACTCAGAAATGGTCATATCTGGGTCCTTAACAAATGCCTGCTCAGTAAGGACGTACTCCTTGTAGTACTTCTCGAGACGACCATAAGCCATCTTCTCCTGAATAGCCTCAGGCTTACCGGACTCAGCAGCCTGTGCCTTGTAAATGGAGAGCTCGTGATCAACGATGTCCTGTGGAACATCCTCACGACGAGCAGCAACTGGAGCAGCTGCAGCTACCTGCATTGCAACATCGTGTGCAAAGTTCTTGAAGTCCTGAGACTCAGCGGTCTCTGGCTTGTTGAACTCAAAAGTAACAATGTCAGCAAGCTTGCCACCAAGGTGGATGTAGCTAGCAAGAGCGCCGTTTGCAGCCTCAACGCGCTGGAAACGAAGAACGCGCATGTTCTCGCCGATGTTGTGGATCTTATCGGTGATTGCCTCGTCAACAGTCTCGTCGCCAAGCTTAGCAGCCTTGAGCTCCTCAACGTCTGCTGGGTTGCTCTCAACGACAACTGCAGCAAGATCGCCAGCAAAGCCGGTGAACTGTGGGTTTGTACCAACAAAGTCAGTCTCGCAGGAGAGCTCGAGGATTGCGCCAGTCTTGCCGTCTGGGCTGATGAAAGTAGCAATAGTGCCCTCGTTGGTGTCACGGCCAGCACGCTTAACTGCCTTAGCAACGCCCATAGTACGAAGGATGTCTACTGCCTTCTCAATATCGCCCTCAGCCTCGACGAGTGCCTTCTTGCACTCCATCATAGGAGAGCTGGTCATATCACGAAGCTGCTTAACGAGTGCTGCGGTAATCTCTGCCATGTTTTCCTCCCAAAAATCTACTGAATAACTAAATTATGTGACCCATTGCTAAGAGTTACTCAGCAGCTGGGGTCTCGGACTCAGCGCCCATCTCTTCAGCAGAAATCTGCTCCTTGCCGCTACCTGCAAGAATTGCGTCTGCAGCAAGCTGGCACATAAGAGAAATGGAACGAATAGCATCGTCATTTGCAGGAATGCCGTAATCAACAACATCTGGATCAGAGTTGGTGTCAAGCAGGGAGACAACTGGAATGTGAAGACGGTTTGCCTCACGAATTGCGTTCTCCTCACGCTTGGAGTCAACAACAAAGAGAGCCTGTGGAAGAGAAGTCATATCACGGACTCCACCGAGGTTAAGCTGAAGCTTCAGAAGCTCCTTGTTCTTGAGAGCCTGCTCCTTCTTAGGAAGAGCTGCCATACGGCCGTCCTCTACCATTGCCTCAAGCTCCTCAAGGCGCTTAATGCGGGAACGCATGGTGACAAAGTTGGTAAGCATACCGCCAAGCCAACGCTGGTTGATGTAAGGCATGTTTGCACGAGCTGCCTCAGTAGCGATTGGCTCCTGAGCCTGCTTCTTGGTGCCGACGAAGAGAACGCGGCCACCCTTAGATGCAATATTCTTCAGGAAAGTGTAAGCAGCGTCTGCGCCAAGCATAGTCTGCTTAAGGTCAAGAATGTAAATGCCGTTGCGCTCACCAAAGATGTATGGCTTCATCTTAGGGTTCCAACGACGAGTCTGGTGACCATAGTGGCAACCAGCATCCAGAAGAGTCTGAATAGTAATCTTTGCAGCCATTTTTTACCTCCATTGGTTGTTCCTCCGTACGAGTTCAGACCTTGTTAAAACCACCCAACACCTGGCTTAGCGTTAGGCACCACGGCAAACAAGTAGTCGTACGTGCGATTTTGTGCTGTTTGGTAACAGCATGTTGTGCTTCTACACAACTTTTGAAAGTATAACAGGAAAACAAGGGTTACGTCTATAAAGAATTTAGACCATAACCTCTACAAATACTGCACAAATACATTAAGCTTCCAAGCACAAGATCTTCAGTAACAAAGCACGGTTTATTTTGATCTTGGATGAGCTGCCTTTGCTGCTTCTTTAAGCCTATCAACTGACAAATGCGTATACACCTGCGTAGTTGAGAGCGACTCATGACCTAAAAGTTCCTGGACAATGCGAAGATCTGCTCCACCACCAAGAAGCTCCGTGGCGTACGTATGCCTCATTGCATGTGGTGATAGTGAGCTGTCTAGTCCTGCAGCCGCTAAATACGACGAGAAAACCTTTCGCAAAGAATCAGCGCTCATGTCATTTCCTCTGACAGAAATAAAGAGAGCTGAGTGTGC